>NZ_JAMTDX010000026.1 GCF_023806625.1 Accumulibacter sp. | reverse complement strand
GACCTCGGCCAGAGCGCGTGATCAGGTTTGCTGAACATTGTGGCTAATCATGAACAGTATTGATCTTTTCCTCCAAGTGCAAGCGATGGACACGGAACATGAGGATAGTCTGCTCACGCGCGTTGCCGAGGCGCTGCGCGGCCATGGCCTGACCGTTGCAGTCGATCGCGTGTACGAATCACCGCCGGATCGGCGGGGCCTTACCTGGTTGCGTATCGGCCGGTGGAGTGGTCGTTACGAGTACGCGGCGGCTGCGTGGCAGAGACTCTCAAGGGCGACCGTGGGGGCCACGGTCGCTCAACTGCGCCATCCAAGGGACGCCGGCGCGCCTCCGGTACTTCTGGTCACCGAGCACGTCACACCCCCGCTCGCCGAGTTGCTGCGCGGCCACGAGCAGCAATTCGCCGACGCTGCCGGGAATGCCTATCTCGATACCGGAGGGCTGTTCGTCTATGTGACCGGCCGGAAGCCGCAGCCGAAGCGACTGGCCGTGAAGGAGGTCAGAAGGTTCACGACGAGCCGGCTCAAGGTCCTGTTTGCGTTGATCTGCACGCCTGAACTGGTGGCCGCGCCTTATCGTCTGATCGCCGCCGCCGCGGGCGTGGCTCTGGGCAGCGTGTCGACGGTGCTCGCCGGCCTGCAGCGCGATGGTCTGCTGCTTCGCACGGAGGGGCGTCGCTGCCTCTGCGCAGACAAGCGCCTGCTCGACGACTGGGCGCACGGCTACGCTTTGGGCCTGCGTGGCAAGACGCTCAGCGGACGCTACGTGGCTCCGCATTTCGCCGAATGGCGCAACTGGCGTCTCAATCCGGAGCAGGCGCGCTGGGGTGGCGAGCCTGCGGCCAAGCTGCTCGGCTGCGATCTGTCGCCGAGCGTGCTGACGCTCTATGGCGACCGCTTGCCGGCGCGTCTCGTGACCCGCGAGGCGCTCGCCGCGGCGGGCCCAGTCGCTTACGAGAACCTCCTTGAACTGCGCCGGCCCTTCTGGGGGCCCAGCCTTTGCACCGGCGAGCGACACGCGACGGTCGCCACGCCCCTCGTCTATGCCGATCTTCTGGCCACCGGCAACCGGCTCTGCGTCGACGCAGCAGAGAACGTCTACGACACATATCTGGCTCGCCGCTTTCCGTCACGCTGACTTGCATTGCTCAGTGTCCCACGAGGCCCGTGTTCGCCGCGTGTCCGTTCGACCAGCGAGTAGCGTGTTGCGGCAACGCCCGAAGCGACGATCAGGGCCATCCCCAGCCACGACGATGCCCCATGTGCTTCGCTCCACAAGATTCTTTCGAAGGCGCTCGCGAAGATGACCGTCGAATAGGCGAGGGCAGCGCTCAGCAGGGTACTGCCGGCTGCGTAGGCGCGGGTCATGGCCAGCTGTGCGGCAGTGGCGAAGCCGGCAACCCCGAAGAGCAGAGCGGCGCTGCGCGGGTCGATCGCGTGGATCTCCGATCCGAGCAGCCATGGGCCCGCGCCCGCCGAGGATACGAGAGAGAAATAGAAGACGGTGCGCGTTTCCGGCTCGCCACGAGCGCCAAGTTCGCGGACACTGAAATACGCCATGCCGGCCAGCGCGCCGGAGGTCAGACCCAGCGCCACGCCGACAATCTGGTCCGGACCAAGGGTCGGCCTGAGCAACAGCGCGACGCCCGCGAGGCCCACGACCAGCGATCCGAAGCCCCCGGCCTGCAGTCGTCGTCCGGAAATCGCCAGATAGATGCCCAGGAATATCGCCGACGTGTAGTTCAGAGTGACTGCCGTGGCCAGTGGAAGCAGGGTGATCGCCGAGAAATAGGTGAACAGCGCGGCGAAACCAAGGATGCCCCGGCTGATCTGCCAACGCCACTGGGCGGTTGCCAGGGTGACGCCACGGACGCGAACCAGCACGAAAACCAGGATCAGTGAGACGACACTGCGGTAGAAGACGATCTCGCCGGCAGAGTGGGTCAGCGCAGCGAGCTTGACGCAGACGCCCATGCACGCAAAGCAGAGGCTGGCGAGGAGCATCCAGAAGGATTGCATGCCCAGGCGTCCCGATCATCCAAACCGGCAATTCTATGGGCAAAGCGCTCAGGCGTACCGGCTGATGAAGAATTGGGCTACAGTCGCGCAACACGCAGCACCAGGAGAGACCGAGTTTGCCCAGCAGATCGAACGGACAGTCGCTCGCCACGCTCGAGTTGGGGGACCGGGGCAATCGGCGCCGCTGGCCAGGCTTGCCATCCGGGCCACTGATCCGGCGGGATTGGCATCGGCGATGAGTACGGCGCGCCCGCTCCGCTGGTGGCTGGCCTGGCGTCTGGCAATCGCCGGCGTTCTGCCGCTGGCCGTGGTCGCTGGACTGTTGCTCGGCGTGCTGTTGCCGTACACGCTGGCTGATGTCGAAGCGAGTCATGCGGCTTTGGGACGGGCCATATCCGGTCAGATCGAGGAGCACCTGCGAAGCGCTGGCCGGGAACTGTCCGCGGTAGCCGATTACCTCAGGCAACACGAAGACGCCCCGGCCAGCCAGCGCCGCGAGGCGATCCTCAGCGCGCACGCCGGTGCCGGGGATCTTTTCGCGGCGATCTACCTCGCGAGTCCACGCGACACCCTCGTAGCCATCGGGCTGCCGCGCGGGCAAGGCAGTCACCGCGACGTTCTGCTGGGTATCGACCTGTCCCGCTGGGGGGTTCTCCGGGAGGCTCGCCAGCGCGGCGAACCCTTCTGGTCGGATGTCTTCCTGTCGGCGGTCAGCGGGCGGTTCGCGGTCAGCCTGGCCATTCCAATCGGTGAGCAGGTGCTGATCGGCGAAGTGGCCATCGATCGTCTATCAGAGTTCCTTGGGTCGTTGAGCAGCGAGCCGCGGATGCTGACCATGGTTCTCGACCGGCACGGGCAGATCGTCGCGCATCCCGACACCCGGCTGAGCAGCCAGCAGCTCAACCTCGGGAATCTGCCGATCGTCAGCCAAGCTCGAGAAGGTCGATTGACGGATCACCGGATGGTGCTCAACGGTGAGGAGTTCATCGCCACGCTGGTCAGCGTGCCCCAGTTCGGCTGGATGGTTCTCGTCGCCGAGCCGCGCGGTGAAGCCTTGCGCCCGCTGGTGACCACCTCCTGGGTGCTTGCCGCGGGTGTTCCGGCGACGTTGCTGCTGGCGACGATGGCGACGCTGCTGCTGGCTCGCGGAATCGCGCGGCGGATCGGCGGCTATGCGCAGCAGGCCCACGCACTGGCCGAAGGACATTATGAGCAGCCGTGGCCGTTGTCGCGGATCAGGGAACTCGACAGCCTGGCTCACGATCTGGACCGGATGTCGCAGGCGATCCGCCAGCGCGAGCGGGCGCTCAAAGACAGCGAAGCGCGTTACCGTTCGGTGATCAGCAATGCTCCTCTGGTCATCTTCCGGTTCGACGAGCGTGGCGTCTTCCTGTTCAGCGAAGGGCAGGGACTGGCGCGCGCCGGGCTGACGCCATCGCAGGCGGTGGGCCAGTCGCTGTTCGATCGCTATCGCGAGTGTCCGGAAATCTGTGCCCGCGCGCGTCGCGCGCTGGCTGGCGAAGAGCAACAGTTCGTCTCGCGAATCGGTGACGTCTTCTTCGATACCCATTTCACTCCGCTGCGCGACGCCAGCGACAGACTGCAGGTCATCGGCGTGGCTCTGGACATCAGCGAGCGCGTGCGCGCCGAGGAGGAGCTGCGCCAGGCTAATCTGGTCGTCGAGAACAGCCCGGCGATGCTCTTTCGCTGGCGGGCCGAGGCTGGTTGGCCGACGGTCTTCGCGTCGCGCAACGTCAAACAGCTCGGCTACTCGCCGGAAGATCTGGTCGAGAGCGGATTGCGTTTCGCGTCGCTGATTCATCCCGAGGATCTCGAACGGGTCGCCTCGGACATCGATTCCTTTGTCGAACGGGGGATCGACCACTTCGAGCAGGAGTATCGACTGGTCTGCCGGGACGGCTCGGTGCGCTGGGTCGACGATCACACCGCAGTCGAGCGCGATCGCAACGGGAAGGTCACCCACTATCAGGGAATCGTCATCGATATCAGTGAGCGCAGGCAGGCCGAGGATGCTCTGCGCCGAGCCAACCGGCAACTGCGCATGATTGGTGACTGCAACCAGGCGCTGAGTCGCGCCAGCGACGAAACCGGACTGCTCGGAGCGCTGTGCCGAATCATCGTCGAGGCCGGGGGATACGGGATGGCCCGGGTGGACAGTACCGACGGCAGAGGGAGCCCGCTGCGGCGAGTCGCCTCGGCCGGCGACGTTCTGGGTCGCACGCAGGGGACTTCGGTCGGCGACGCTGGCGGAGGCGAAGAGAGTGACTCGCTGAGCCACGCCGACGGCGCGTTCGGGCCTCAGCAGCTGGCCGGAGGGTGCACCCCGGGGGCCTGTGCAAGCCAGGAGTCAGGATTCCGCTGCGCGTCACTCTGCGTCTTGCCGATCCAGGCTGGCGGGCAGCGCTTTGGCGTGCTGACTATCTACGCGGCTCGGCCCGATGCCTTCGACAGCGGGGAACTGGCGCTGCTCGACGGACTTGCCGGTGACCTGGCCTTCGGCATCGTTGCGCTGCGCACGAGGAAGCAGCGCGACGAGGTTGATGTCGCTCTGCGCGAGAGCGAGGCGCGCTACCGCCTGCTCTTCGACAGTAATCCGCAACCGATGTGGGTCTTCGACCGACGAACACTGGCGTTCCTGACGGTCAACGACGCAGCTGTGGCGACCTATGGCTATACGCGCGAAGAGCTGCTGGGCATGTCGCTGGCCGACCTCAATCCGGGTGAGGAAACGCCTCTGCTCAGCGAGGACGTCGTTGCCGTCGAGGAAGCCAGCGACTACACTGGCTTCTGGCGGCATCTACGCAGGAACGGGACGATCATCGACGTCGACATCGTGGCCCATCCGATCTCCTACCAGGGATGTCCGGCCGAGCTCGTCCTGGCCAACGACGTGACCGAAAGGAAGCGCGCGGAACGGGCCCTTCTCGAAAGCGAGATCAAGTACCGCGAACTGGTCGAGAACGCGAACAGCATCATTCTGCGCCTCAACCCAGAGGGAAGAATCGCCTTCATCAACGAGTTTGGACTCAAGTTCTTCGATTATCCGGAGGCAGATCTGCTCGGCAGACCGGCACTCGGGACGATCGTACCGCTCGACGGCGATGACGGCCAGCGCGGGCTGTCGGCCAGGGAACTTTCCCTGAACCCGGAGCGCTTCGAACACCAGATCAGCGAGAACATGCGCAGGAGTGGCGAACGCGTCTGGGTGGCGTGGACCAACAAGGCGATTCTCGACGATCAGGGCCAGCTGGTCGAGGTGTTCAGCGTCGGCTCGGACATCACCGAGCGCAAGCGGGTCGAGGAAGAGCTCGCGAGACAACGTGAGCACCTCGAGGAGCGTGTCGTCGAGCGCACCAGCGAGCTGCGGCAGGCGATGGCGCAGCTCGTCCAGGCAGAGAAGCTCGCTGCTCTGGGCAACCTGGTTGCCGGCGTCGCGCATGAGCTGAACACGCCGCTGGGCAACGCCCGGGTCGCCGCGAGCGTGCTCGCCGAGCAGTGGAGCGATTTCACCGCTGCGGTCAGGGATGGCAAGCTGAGCCGTTCGCAGCTCGACCGATTCCTTGTCCGTGGGCGCGAGGCGATCGACCTGCTCGAGCGCAACAGCGCGCGCGCCGCCGAGCTGATCGGCCATTTCAAGCAGGTGGCCGCGGATCAGAGCAGTGCCCGACGACGGACCTTCGACCTGCAGCAGACCGTCCAGGAAATGCTCGTCACCCTGCGCTTGAGCTTTCGCAACAGTGAACATCGGATCGACGTGGATATCCCGCCGGGACTCGAAATGGACAGTTATCCAGGGCCGCTCGAACAGATCATCACCAACCTGATCAGCAACGCGTTGACCCACGGTCTGGCTGGTGTTGAATCGGGGAAGGTCGAGCTGCAGGCGCGCCCGCAGGGCGAGGGCCAAGTCGTTCTCCGGTGCAGGGACGACGGCGTTGGCATCCCGAAGGCCATCTTGAGCCGCATTTTCGAGCCGTTCTTCACTACGCGCCTCGGGCAGGGAGGCAGTGGCCTGGGTCTGTACATCGTATACAATCTCGTGACCAGTGTGCTCGGTGGGACCATCGAGGTGGTCAGTACTCCTCGCGAAGGCGCGACCTTCACGCTGGTCCTGCCCCGCGTCGCTCCAGAAAGGAGTGCCGCCGCTGTCGACGACGAATCTCCCGGCAGCCGTTCGACAGGGCAGTCGTGAAGCCATCGCCACGACCAGCCCGAAAGGCCAGCTGCAGGCCAGTCGACGACCAGGGAGTCAAGGCAGCCTGAAGATGCCGGGCGAAAAGGCAACGGTCGTTCGGGACGTCGTGCTCGTCGGAGGGGGACACAGCCACCTCGGTGTGCTGCGGTGTCTGGCTCGCCAGCCGCTGGCTGGGGTGCGCCTGACGCTGATTTCGATTGACAGCCATACTCCATACTCGGGGATGCTTCCGGGCTACGTCGCGGGGCACTATCGCTACGAACAGACGCTGATCGATCTTCGCTGCCTGGCCCGGTACGCTGGTGCCCGTTGCTACGTCGACGAGGTGATCGGTATCGACCGCGAGTCTCGCCTGGTTCTCTGCCGTGATCGGCCACCGGTGTCCTACGACATGCTGTCGATCAACATCGGCTCGACACCGCACTCCGACGCTGTGCCCGGGGCGGCCGAGTACGCGACGCCGGTCAAACCGATCGCCCGCTTCAACGAGCGCTGGCTGCGTCTGCTCGATCGCGTACGGTCTCGGCCGGCGGTGACCACCTTTGCCGTCGTCGGTGCGGGGGCGGGCGGGGTCGAAATGATTCTCGCGATGCAGCATCGCCTGCGTTGCGAGCTGCGCGCGTTGCGCAGGAGCCCCGACGACCTGCGTTTCCATCTGCTTTCGGCGAGCGCGGAGATTCTGCCCCGGCACAATGCCGGCGTCAGGCGCTGCTTCGACCGTCTTCTCGCCGAGAGGAACGTGATCGTGCACCGTGCAGCGGTAGTGACCAGGGTCTTGCCCGGGTCGGTCGGCCTGAGCAGCGGCGATTCTCTGGCCATCGACGAAGTCGTCTGGGTCACCCAGGCCGGTGGCGCTCCGTGGCTCCGCGAAAGCGCGCTGTCGCTGGACGGCAGTGGCTTCATCGAGGTCCGCAATACGCTCCAGACGGTCAGTGATCCGCTGATCTTCGCGGCCGGAGACTGTGCCGCGTTGGTCAGCTCACCGCTCGAAAAGTCGGGCGTTTTCGCCGTGCGTCAGGGTGAGGTGCTGGCCGCGAACCTGCGACGGCTTGCCTTCGGGCAGCCGCTGCAGGATTACCGGCCGCAGCCGCGGTGCCTGGCGCTGATCGGGACCGGCGACGAGCAGGCCGTCGCTTCGCGCGGGGGTATGTATGCACGGGGTCACTGGGTGTGGCTCTGGAAGAGCTGGATCGACCGGCGCTTCATGGGCCGTCTGGCGATGCGCAGTGCGGGCAGCGGGGCGTCCGCGACGGGCTCGCCAATGGCAGATCTCGACGAAGCTCAGACAAGCGAGGCGCGGTGCGTGCTGGCCGGATGCTGTTTGCCGGCCGGTTGGGCAGTCCCCGCCACGCGAGACGGTTCATTGGATTCTTTCCTCGGCGGGCCAGGCGGCGGAGCGACGTTGCGCACTTCGCTCCCTCCCGACACGGGGGGGGCCTCGGCGGCGCAAGCCGGCGAGAGGATCAGGACGGTCGACTTTCTGGTGGCTCCGGTCGATGATCCCTGGCTCTTCGGACGGATGGCGGCCGCGCACGTGTTGAGCGAGTTCTTTGCCAGGGGCGGGGAAGCACAGGCGGCGCAGATCCTGGTCGTCGTTCCCCCGGGATGTGAACGCAAGATCGCCGGAGACGTTGCGGCGGTTTGTCGGGGTGTGGACAAGGAACTGCAGGCTTCCGGATGTGCGTTGACCGCCGTGCGGACGGTTTCCGGAAACGAGTTCGCCGTCGTTCTGGTGACCGATGGCCGGCCTGGGCCCAGAGCGCAGACTTGGCGTCTCCCGGCAGGCATTCGGGAGGGAGACGTGCTGATGGTCAACAAACCGATCGGCATCCCTACGCTGCTTGCCGCGCATCGCCGGTTCCCGCTCCCCGGGCGGTACATCGACGAGGCGCTGCGGCTGCTGGTCGAGTCCAACCAGGGGGCAGCCAGCTGCTTTCGCGAGCATGGTGCGACGGCCTGCATCCGTCTCGAGGGTTTTGGCCTGCCCGAACAGCTCACAGCGCTCGTCAGTCGGGTTGGGCTGGCGGCCGAAATCGACACGGCTGCGGTGCCAGTCGCCGATGGCGCCGCGATGGCGCTGGCGCTACTGCTTCCCTGCGGGTCGCGGCAGGATGTGCATCGGGTCTGGGGCAGCCCGGACCGGAATCCTTCGGAGCCGGCCCCGGAGAGGATCGGAGCGACGTTGTTTCGCATGGGGTTGACCGCCGGCGGCCTGCTCGCCAGCGTCCCGGGCGCAAGGGCTGCGGGTTGCCTGCGGGCGCTGCGGGCGCTCGGTTACACGAGAGCGGCGTCGATCGGGCGAGTGCGGACGGCCGGTTCGTATCCTGAGCACGGGCGCTTTCTGATAAGCTGCTAAGTTTGGCCTGCGAGAATCGGCGGCGCGACCGAGCGCTTCCGCAGGGGGCCCTCGTTCTCTGGCTGCCCATGTTCGAGAATCTGCGCAAGTACGCGGCCGCATACGCCGTGGCGATCGGCGGGACCCTGCTGACCTGCCTGTCGTCGTGGAACGTTCGCGAAGAGCTGAGGATCAACCACCTCAAGGAATTCCGCTGGGCGGCTGGTGACCGTATCCAGTCGGTGCGCGCCGTCGTCGATCAGGGGCTCGACGCGTTGCTCGAGATCCGGGGGCTGTTCCATGCGGCGCAGGAGATCGACGAGCAGGAGTTCCTGGCGTTCACCGATTCGATTCTCAAGCGCCGAGCGTACATCGACAGTCTGCTCTGGGTACCCGCGTCGGCAGTGGCACTGCCGGCTCCCGGCGGCCGCGGACCGCCCGGGTCGAAGGCGCCGCCGCAGACACCACCAGCAGTACCCCGCGCAGATGTGCTCCACGCCTCCCGTGCTGGCGCGATGATTCTCGAGAGCCTGGACCTGAGTGCGACAGGCGAACTTACCGCCTTGCTGGCCAGGGCCAAGCAACTCGGCAATGTCGCGGTCAGCCACCGGATGACCCTCGACCGGCCGGACGGACAAGCAGGGCACGGCGTCTATGCCGCGCTGCCGGTGTACGCGGCCAACCGGTCGGGCGAGGCTCGGGCGGGTGCCGATGCGCGGACGACGGGTGCGCTGCTGGGCTACGTAGTCGGCCTCTACGACATCGAGCAACTCATTCACACGGCGATCAGCCTGCTCGAGCCACGCGGGGTCGAGGTTCTGATCCGCGACAGCTCGGCCGAGCCCGACTCGCAGTTCCTGCACTTCTATGCCAGCCGTCTCGAGCCGCGGACGATGTCCTCCGTTAGTCCGATCGTTCCCGAAACCGATGACGAGCCGCAGATGGTGGTCAGCATTCCGGTGGGGGACCGGACCTGGACGGTGATCTGTGTGGCGACTCATACCTTCCGCAGTGCCGAGGCCTTCACCGAGGCCCACTGGTCGGTTCTGCTCGGCGGCATTCTGTGTACTTCGCTGCTCACCTTTTACCTGGTGCGCAGCCGCCGCGAGCTGGAGAACCGAATCCGGCTGACCCAGACCATTTACGAGCGCGAGGAACTCTTCCGGCAGCTCGCCGAGACGGTCGACGTGGTCTTCTGGGCGATCGATGCGCAGGCGGCCCGGCTGGAGTACATCGGGCCGGCGTTCCGGCAGATCGCCGGCCCGGGCGTGATGCTTGACAGCCGGAACCCCTCGCTGATGCTCGAGGTCTTTGCCGATGACGACCGCCGCACGCTCGTCGAAGCGATTGCTCAACTGCGCGCCGAGGGCGGGCGATTCTCGGTGGTCCTGAAGGCGTCTTCGGCAGAACGTGGTTTGCGCTGGTTGCGCGTCTGCGGTTTTCCCGTTCGCGAGACGGGCAACGAGCTGAGCCGGATCGTCGGATTCTTCGAGGATGTAACCGAGCACAAGCTTGCCGAAGACGCGTTGCGCGATTCCGAGGCCAAGCTGCGAACACTCTTCAACCATTCGCCGGACCTGATCTTCACGGTCGATGCCGAGGGAGACATCCTGCTGACCAACCGGCCGTTGCCCTATCCGGTCGGTGCCCCGGGCAACAAGCGTTCCGATCTGATCCTGCCGCCGGAGGTGCGTCCTGCCTATCTCGAGAAGTTGCGCGATGTCTTCGAAAGCGGGCGCGTCGACCACTGTCAGTACACGTCGAGCGACGCGACCTGGTGGGAGATCCGGATGGTGCCGATCAGTTCCGCGGAGACGGTGATCGCAGCAATGGTCGTGATCACCGACATCACCGAGAACCGCAAGCTGCAATGGCAGGCGATCCGCAGCGCCCGTCTGGCGTCGCTCGGCGTTCTGTCGGCGGGTATCGCGCACGAGATCAACAATCCCAATCACGCCATACTGGCCAACTCGTCACTGCTCGCGCGGATCTGGCACGATGCGCTGCCGATCCTCGACGAATACGCACTCGAGCAGGGCGACTTCCTGCTCGCCGGGCTGGGCTTCGCGGAAGCCAGGGAGGTCATCGGGCGTGGCATGCAGGAGATTGGCGAAAACGCCAAGCGCATCCAGAAGATCGTCAGCAACCTCAAGCATCTCGGCAAGCAGGATCGCGGGCACATGGACGAGGCGGCGGACATCGGCAGAATCCTGCAGGCCGTGGTGACCCTGCTTGACGCCCGAATCCGCAAACACACCGGCGCCTTTTCGTTGAAGCTGCCGGACCAGCTGCCGCTGGTCAGAGGCAACGTGCAGCAGCTCGAACAGGTGTTCATCAACGTCATCGTCAACGCCCTCGAGGCGCTCCCCGACCGGAGCCGTGGTGTCGAGGTTTCCGCCTGCGATGATCCGGCTGCCGGCCGGATCATCGTCCAGGTCAGGGACCAGGGCAAAGGGATCAGTGAAGCCGCGATGGCGCAGATCGGCGAGCCTTTCTTCACGACCAAGGCGGAGACAGGAGGGACCGGGCTGGGGTTGTCCATTTCGTCGTCGATCGTCGAAAGACACGGCGGCGCTCTGAGATTCGAGTCGAGCCCGACCCAGGGAACGACCGTGAGCATCGATCTGCCAGTCAGCAGGGAGGAGTGATGAAAGAACAATCCTTTGCCAGCCTGCCCGTCTTCCTTGTCGACAATGACCAGTCGGTACTCAACGTTACGGCGGCGGTGCTGCGCAGTGCCGGTGTGACCAACGTGCAGATGGTTTCAGACAGTCGGGAACTGCTGCCGGCACTCGAGCGGCAACCGGCGAGTGCCCTCCTTCTCGATCTGTTCATGCCCCACATCACCGGTAACAAGCTGTTGCCGGACATCGTCCACCTGTACCCCGAGGTGCCGGTAATCGTCATGACTGCCGCCCAGGACGTGGAGACAGCGGTGCGCACCATGAAGGAGGGCGCATTCGACTACCTGGTCAAGCCGGTCGAGGAGAGCAGGCTGATCGCCAGCGTCCGGCACGCGCTCGAGGTGCATTCGCTGCGTCGGCAGATGGGCGTGCTGAAACACTATCTGCTCTCCGATTGCCTGCAGAACAACGAGGCGTTTGCCGGGATCGTCACCAACAGCCGCAAGATGCGCGCGCTGTTCCAGTATCTCGAAGCAGTGGCCGGCTCCGCCGAGCCGGTGCTGATTTCGGGCGAGACCGGGGCGGGAAAGGAGATGTTCGCTCATGCGCTGCACAAGCTCAGCGGTCTGGGCGGACAGTTCGTGCAGGTCAATGTCGCGGGACTCGACGACACGCTGTTCTCGGACACGCTCTTCGGCCACAAGAAGGGGGCGTTCACCGGTGCCGACCAGTCGCGTGCCGGGCTGATCGCGCAAGCGGCTGGCGGCACGCTGTTCCTCGACGAGATCGGCGATCTGTCGATGGCCTCGCAGGTCAAACTCTTGCGCCTGCTGCAGGAGCACATGTACTTCCCGCTGGGATCCGACATCGCGCGATCGAGTGACGCGCGGGTGGTCTGTGCGACGAACTGCAATCTCGCGCAGATGATGCGCCAGAACCAGTTCCGCTCGGACCTCTTTTTCCGGCTCTCGGTGCACCAGATCGAGGTGCCGCCGCTGCGCCAGCACAAGGAAGACATTCCGCTCCTGCTGCAGCATTTTCTCGACGAGGCCGCCGCCTCAATCAACAAACCGGCTCCCGAACCATCGAACGAGTTGCTCACCCTCCTCTCCAATTATCATTTCCCGGGCAATGTGCGCGAGCTCCGCGCGATGGTCTTCAACGCGATGGCGCTGCATCGCGGCGGTTCGGTTCTGGCCATGGACAGCTTTCGCCAGGCGATCCAGAAGCAACAGAAGACGGCTGTCGACACGCTGCCGCGGGACGAGGCTGAAGGCGTTCCGGTGATCATCCCGGGACGCTTTCCGACGCTCGACGAGGTCGAGGAGGCGATGGTCCGCGAGGCCCTGAAGCGGGCAAAGGGCAATCAGGGGGTTGCCGCGACGCTGCTCGGGCTCTCACGCCCGGCCCTCAACCGCCGGCTCGCGCGTCGGGCGCTCCCGCCGGAGGCCTGAACAGGCCGTGGCAACAAGGCGCGTTTCCGGCAGGTCCCATCGATTGCGGGCGATGTGCAGAAAGCGGCCCATCAGCGCAATCCGGGCGATCGCGCGGTCAACCTTGTGGGGGTGTAACGTTGTGCACTTCTGCACAGCTCCCTGTAACGAAAGGTAAGGTTTTGTCCAATCTGAGGAAATTGGCCTGTAGCAGGTTCCTCTGGCTTCCATGTGTGCATTTTGTTGCACCCGTCATGGCTGCCCCCGGCCGCCGTCTGCCACTCCTAACTCACGGATATTCCGCTTGATTTCTATTCTTTATGGTTTTGGCACGAATAATGCTTTCGGTCTGAAACGGGGTTTTTCCGAGGACCGTTCCCAGTCGAGAGCAACGGCCGCGGGCCGGTCAGTCCGACCGGGAATCTGAAGCGTACTACGGGGGTGCGGGTGGGTGCCGAAACGGGGGGCAGGAGCTGGCCGGGGTCGTCCGGCAATGGCTGGCAGGGGAGCAAACGGCTCGGCCACCAGCGAGGATCTGCCGGCCGGGAAGGGTCTGGCAGCCGTCTTGCCGGGGTCGGCGGCCCAGCGCTGCCGGTTCCTGCGCAGGGTCGTCGGTGGCGAGCGGGTCGTGTGGTCCTGCCGGTTGAGCCTGCCGTGCTCCAGTCCCCTTGTCCCGGGGCCGGCGGGCAGCACGGGATGGTCGGGCAAACGCCTGCCGAGAGGTGGTTTCCACGCTTTCCGGCGGGCCGCCATCGGTTGGCAGGGTGAGGCCCGTGGGTGCAGGCAGCGGGGACCAGCGGGGGTGGCGGTCGAGCCCTCGCGCCGGTGCCAGCCGGAGCGAGGTGCTGAGCATGGCCGGATGTCCCGGTTCCCGGAAAGGACGCGCTTCAAATCTAGACAACAATCACAGGGCAGTCTGATGACCACACTAATGATTCTGACGATCGCGACTGTCGCCATCGTCCTGTTTTTCGACTACACGAACGGCTTCCATGACGCCGCCAACATCGTCGCGACAGTCATTGCGTCGCGAGCGATGACGCCGATCCAGGCGGTGATCATCGTCGGCACCTTCGAGTTTCTAGGGCCGCTGCTCGGTGGTACGGCGGTGGCCAACACGATCGGCAAGTTCGTGACTCTCGGCGACGTGCATGCGACCCTGTCGCTGTCCATCCTGCTCTGCGGGCTGGTCGGGGCGATCGTCTGGAACCTGGCCACATGGTATTTCGGGATTCCCTCGTCTTCATCGCATGCCCTCGTCGGCGGACTGATCGGAGCGGTGGTCGTCTCCGCGGGGGTGGATAACGTCGTCTGGGGCTTCAGCCAACTGATGCGCGGCGAACTGACCGGGATCATGAAGGTGCTCGCCTCGCTCGTCCTGTCGCCGCTGATCGGCTTCTGGGCTGGCTTCCTGATGCTCCGCCTGCTCAACCTCCTGCTCTTCGCGGCGACGCCATCGGCCAACAAGGGCCTGCGCTTCTCGCAGTTCTTCACGGCCGCCGGTCTGGCTTTCTCGCATGGCGCCAACGACGCGCAGAAGAGCATGGGCATGCTCACCCTGGCCCTGCTGCTCGGCGGCTTCATCCCGAAGTTCGAGGTGCCCTTCTGGGTCATGCTCGCCTGCGCGGCGGCGATCACGCTGGGCATCCTTTCGGGGGGCTGGCGGATCGTCCGGACGCTCGGCTTCTCGATCTATCGGGTTCGCCCGATTCACGCGCTGAGTTCGCAGCTGACCTCGGCGGCGGTGATCCTGACTGCCTCGGTGATCGGCGCGCCGGTGTCGACGACGCACGTGGTGTCCACGTCGATCATGGGGATCGGCTCGTCCGAGCGGCCGCGCGCCGTGCGCTGGAAGAAGGCCAAGGACATCGCCATCACCTGGCTGATCACCATCCCCGGGTCGGCGCTGGTCGCCATTCAAACCTTCGCTCTCGTCAATCTCTTCATCGGAAAGGCCTAACAATGTCCAACGCACAAGCCGCAGGATCGTCTTTGACTCGCCGCATTCTGCATCGGGTGTTCCCCAAGGTGCCCAACTTCTTTGCTCTGCTCGCCGAGCAGAGCGCCGTGGTCGGTGTCAGCGCGAACCTGCTCGTCGAATACATGAGTTCCGGCAGTTCGGAGGTGGCCAAGCGTGTCGTCGATACGGAACACGAAGGCGATCGCCTGAAGGTCCGCAACCTGACCCTGCTCAACGAAGCCTTCTCGACACCGATCGACCGCGAGGACCTGCACCGTGCGATCATCAACCTCGACGAGATCATCAACAGCTGCAACACGATCGTCGCCGAAATGGATGCCGATGTGCTCGCGCTCAAGGCGGACAAGTACTGTCTCGAGATGGCGGTGTACCTCAAGGACGGCGCGGAGGCGCTGGCTTCTGGCTATGGCCGCCTGGGAAGCGATCCCAAACTCGGGCGTCTCGACGCGGAGAAGGCGGACAAGGCGGGCCGCAACCTGACCCGGACGCATCGCCGCGCGCTCGCTGAACTGTTCAACGACAATGACTTCCACAACATCTTCAGGCGCAAGGAAATCTACAACCAGCTGCTGAATGCCGGCGCCCGCCTGAACATCTGCAACAGCACGCTCCTCGACATCGTCGTCAAGCTCTGCTGATCCCGGCCGGCGATCAGCGTTCCGGGGCGGACTGACGGCTGCCCCGGAACGCTCGCTGCGCACGCCGCTGCCCAATGCGTTCTCCCGCGCGCGCCCGCTGCCCGCGTGGCGGCACTATTCCCCCCAGGGCAGTTCCTCCAGCACTTGCCACCTTCCCGCAGCATTGCTGATTGATTTCCGTGCACCGGCGCTGGCGGTGTAACGTTTCCGATCTGCCAAGGATTCCGGCAGACCCGCTTAAGTTCCTGTTCGTAAATCAGAAGCTTCCTCCGGTTGGGGGAAGCGAGCGGAGCCGGTTCGTCAATTTGTTGCACCCCGGCAGGCTCTGTCGGGCGCCGCCCGACCGGGGCTCAGGTCTGATTTTCATCAGATATTTGGAAGACTCCCGGTTCGAGTCACTTGGCATGATTCCTGCATGATACCGGTTGTCCTCGCCCCGCTCAGCGCAGTCTGCCGAGCAATGGGATGAACAGGGTCTTCGATGGCGCTGGCCAGTCCGGGCGCAATTATCAGGAACTTGTCAAATCGTTACCGCAGCCGAACTCAACCTCTTGCTCATGCCCGGCGTCGCCAGTCGTCTCGCCCTGCACCCTCTGCTCACCGACGCCAAGCCGACTCGTCAGCGGGTGATCAACACCTACTACGATACGCCCGACCAGCGGCTGCGGCGGGAAAGGGTCGTCGTCCGCCACGGCAAGAAAGGCGCCATCTGGCTGCCATCGGTGCGTCGCGTCCCGGCACCTGAGAAGAGGTTTCGCGGGCAGCGTGAATTGGAAACCTCCGGTCGTCCGGACGAACTCGACCTCTCGCATGTCGAGGATGGCAGCTTGCGTCAGTGGCTCGAATCGCTTCGCGACGACCTCCGTCCGACCTTCCGGACGCAATTCACGCGCAGCGCATGGGTCGCCGAGACGCTGCCGACGATCGTCGAGGCATTTCCGGCAGCGCCTGAAGTTCGCGAACTCTCTGATTATGCGCGGCGGCGATCACCTCGTTCGCTGGCTCGGGGGACAAAGCGAACAGTTACTGCCCGAACTCGGCGGGCTGCTGGACGCTTTCCACGGCCAGGTCTTCCCGTGGAGGAACGACTGACGGATCACGAGAGAACCTGACACCGGGATGACCAGGACGCGTCCAGCCAGGCTGCCCGCCTCGCCGGACGCCCAGCGCGGTGCTAGGGAGGCCTCCGCGCTCGGTTCGAACGGCGTGCCACGCGCCGCTCGACTGGTGGCTCCAGGGTGGGAGGCGGGTTCGCCGTAAGGGACTGCCGGGCGGCTGATGCCTGCACAGCGCCGGGCAGTTGCCCGGCGCGATCCTGGTGACCATCTCCTCGTTCCCTCGGGGTCGGCCCGGCGCTTCGGCGCTTTCGCGGCTCGTTGCGCAGGCTCCGCCCGATCCCGGCCAAGCGGGGCTCCGGCGTTCACCGTCCCAGGAACGGCGCTGCCCCGTTCCCCAAGGGGACCGGTCCACGCCCCAGCCCTGCTTCGCCGTGTCTTTCCCGGGTGTAACCGGACGGACTCGTCGATGGGCTTGCGCTGTCCGCATAAGCCGATGATTTCATGCGGATAGCCCGTCCCGGATTGACCCTCGGAGAGCATTTCTGGCCATCTTGTTGCACCCCGCGCGCTTGCCGGCGCCCAGGCCATCCGTGGCAGGCGACTGATTTCAAGGGCCTAATCCGGCTTCCGGAGGGTTGGCACGTTACGTGCTAGGAACGCAATGAAAAGATCGGGATGCGGGATCCCCGGAAGCGGACCAGATCGACACCCTGCTTCGGTTCCCGGCCCCATCGATCTCTGGCAGCGCCGCGAGCGCTACCGATAGACTGACGACAGGTGGCCACCGTGACTTTCCACATTTCCGCTTTGCCAGTCGCCTCGGGAACAAGGCCGGTGATGCTCTTGCCGGTCCGGCGCGAGCTGCTGGCGACGATCGAGGAGCAGGCGATGGTCGCCTCCCTGTTGGCCAAGATCGTCGGCGAAATACTGCAGGGCAGAGAGTCGGCGCACTCGATGCGGCTCGTCGATCTCGACCAGCGCCGCGAGGATCTGCACCGTCGGGGGATGGCGACCGTAGTTTCCATTTTCGGTGGCCGGGTCGGCGCGGACGAGGTTCACCACACGCTGGAGACCCTCGACAGGGTCGCGGCGCGGCTGTTCCGGACTGCGCGAGGTGTGCACCTGCTGGCTTCGGATACCGACGAGGCCTGCCGCTCGATGCTCGAAGTCATCCAGCGTGCGACCGAGAGACTCCTTCAGGGCTACACCCGACTGGCGTACGGATCGCTGGCTGCGGAACTCGATGCAGAAGTGGCCATCCGTAGCCGCGACGTGCTCGAGGCGGGCAGAGTCGGGAATTCCACGGCGGTGCAGGCCCCTCCTGCCGAGGGCTGCGCAGACGATGGCACTTGCGCAGTCGCGGGAGTGGCCGATCCCGCCAGATCGAGACGGATCGACGAGCTTTACGCCAATCTCAGCGACATTTCGCACGAGCTGGCCGGGGCCGGAACGATCCTCAAGCGATGGGTCAGGCAGTTGTCGGGCAGCGCCCACGATTCGGCGACGGGCAGCTTGCGGTGCTCGCTGTTCGATCAGGGTGTTGTTGTCATCTGAGGGGTTGGGGCGAGGGGTTCAAGGGTTCTTTCGCCGGTAGTCGCCAGCACGCAGTTTGCTCGACGCCGCCCCGGAGACCGGTTTTCAATTTGGTGCAGGAGAAGTGCTGTGGAAACGCAAGTTTTTGTTGAGACTCAGAGCAACATCGCCGAAAGGCCTGCGGCAGCCAGGCCGATCGAACGCGATCTCGATAGCTATCTCGATGCGATCGCCGATGCGACGGCGGTCTTCAGGGAGGCGGTCGACACTTATGTCCATTCGGGTGCCGATGGCGGCTGCTGGCGGCAGGCCAGGCGCATCGACGAGCATCTGCGGACGCTCGACGAGTTGCAGCAGAAGCTCGAAACACGCGCCCATGCCCAGTCAATTTTCGATGCCCTGTTTGCCGACATGGCCGACCCTCTGGCTGGCGTCGGGCGCATGCTCAGGGACATGAAGCGGCAGATCACCCGCTTCGCGATCGAGTCCGGCTTCTCGGGGCCAGGACGTCGGGTGCCGCCGTCACTGGTTCCCGACATCGAGGCACTGACCGAAGATGTCTGCGCAGCCGTCGAGGCGCTCGTCGGCGCCTATCGCCCCTGTACGTTGTGGTGGGATCAGTCGGCGCTGGCCTCCGGCCAAGACCGGGTCGGCTGGTACGAGGGCCGGGCCGATCAGCAATCGACGGCGCTAATCAGGAAGATCTTCCACGATGAAGGCCTGGACATCCGCGAAAGGCTTGCGCTGGCCCAACTGGTCGAGGAGATCGACCGGGTTGCCGACTTCGCCCTGGGTATCGAACGGGAGCTCCGCGCAGGCCGTGAGCTGGGCGATCGTCAGTCACCGGTTGTCCGGGAATCCCACTGACCGGCGCCTCCCCGGTCCACCGGGGAGGCCGCCTTTTTTCGACGCGGCGCGACGGACTGCTCCGTAGCGCCGCGTTCTTGCGTCCTTCCGGGGGCGCCGGCGGTCGCTTGCGCCGCGGAACTCGCTGACTTCGGTTCGTTGTGCATCACCCCAATATCGTCGTAGACTCGGCTGGAGGCGGTTCAGTTTGTATGGACTGCTGTTCGCCGTGGCCAGCCACGGTCCGACTGAACTCGAGGAGGAGTAGCGCCAATGGAATTGGCCATTAGGTTTAGGAATGACAAGCTCGTCGGCGACTTCTGGGGCGGCATGACCGCCATGCTCGTTGCCCTGCCGTCGGCGATCGCTTTCGGCGTGACGATTTACAGTGCGATCGGCGCCGAGTACGCAGGCCTCGGGGCTTTGGCCGGAATCCTCGGGGCGACCGCGCTGGGTCTCGTCGCACCGGCACTCGGTGGTACCAACCGACTGATCACCGCACCTTGTGCGCCGGCGGCAGCGGTCCTCTCGGCTTTTGCCATCGAGCTCGTTCAGCACGGCGTGGCCCCGGCGTCGATCGTCCTGATGCTCACCGCGCTCGGACTCGTTTCCGGGCTGGTCCAGCTGATGCTGGGCTTCATGGGCGTCGGCAGCCTGATCAGGTACATCCCGTTTCCGGTGGTCAGTGGCTACCTGACCGGGGTCGGCCTGATCATCATCGGCAGCCAGATCCCCAAGTTTCTCGGCGCACCCGCTGGCACGCCCTGGTGGAGGGCGTTGATCTCGCCTGAACTGTGGCACTGGCAGAGCGCGCTCGTCGGCGGGGTCACGGCTGCGGTGATGATCCTCGCACCGCTCGTTACCCGAGCTGTTCCGGCGGCGATCCTCGGCCTGCTCGCCGGCGTCGCGGCGTATTTCGGGCTTGCGGCAGCCGACGAGTCGCTGCTGGTCATGGAAGGCAACAAGCTGATCATCGGCCCGCTCGGGGGCACTGCTTCGAGCATGCTCGAAGCGATCACCGGGCGCTGGCAGGAGATCGGCGAACTCAAGCTCAGCCAGATCGGGGCGCTTCTCGGCACGGCCCTAACGCTCGCCGTTCTGCTGTCGATCGACACGTTGAAGACCGCCGTCGTCCTCGATGCCTTGACGCGCGGGCGGCACGACTCGAACCGCGAGTTGATCGCCCAGGGACTCGGCAATGTGGCTTCGGCCTGCGCGGGGGGAATGCCGGGAGCCGGGCAGATGGGTGCGACCCTGGTCAACCTGGCGAGCGGTGGGCAGACGCGCGTGTCCGGAGTCGTCGAGGGCCTGCTCTCGCTGATCGCCTTCCTGGCTCTCGGGGCGTTCATCGCCTGGATTCCGGTCGGTGCGCTGGCCGGTATCCTGATCATCGTCGGTGTGCGGATGATCGACCGGCACAGTCTGCACCTGCTCGAGTCGCCGTGGACGATGCTCGACTTCATCGTCATCGTCACGGTGGTTGCCGTGGCCGTCGGTTACAGCCTGATCGCCGCTTCAGGGGTGGGCATCGCGCTGGCGATGTTCCTGTTCATCCGCGAGCAACTCAGCAGCACGGTGATCAGAAGCAAGATCGACGGTGCTCACCGCTTCTCGAAACGGGTCCGCCTGCGGCAGCACATGGAGAAGCTCGAGAAGAACGGAGGGCAGACGGTCATTCTCGAACTGCAGGGCAGCCTGTTCTTTGGCACCAAGGACCAGCTGTACAAGGCCCTCGAGCCGGAACTGGGAGTGCGCACCTATATCGTTCTCGATCTCCGGCGCGTGCAGTCGGTCGATGTGACCGCGGTTCATCTGCTGAGTCAGATCCGTGATTCGCTGATCGAGCGCGACGCCTACCTGATCTTCAGCAGTCTGCCTCAGGCGCTACCCAACGGCCGCAACATCGCCGAGTTCTTCGATCAGATGGAGCTGACGACGATGACCGAGCACGTCAAGGTATTTCCCCACCTCGACGATGCGGTCGAATGGGTCGAGGACCAGATCCTCGGCGAGGAACTCGTCAAGTCGGCAGAGATGCCTCCACTCGACGTGTACGACCTCGAGATTTTCAAGGATCACAAGGAAGAAACGCTGATCGATCTGGTCGCCTGTCTCGATCGCCGGTCGCTGGCCAGGGACGAGAAGGTCTATTCCTTTGGCGACCCGGGCAACGAGCTCTACCTGATCCGCAAGGGAGCGGTGCGGATCACCCTGCCGATTCCGGGCAGCGTCAACCGTTATCACACGCTGACCTACGGGCAGGGCGATTTCTTTGGCGGAATGGCCTTTCTGTCCCAGATGACCCGTCTCAACGACGCCACGGCGCTCGAAGACACCGAGCTGTTCGTATTGCGCCGCGAGCAGTTCGAACGACTCAGGGAAGAACACAAGCGGCTGGCCTTCCATATCGTCGAAGCGGTGGCCAAGGTTCTGGCCCTTCGCCTGCGCTATGCCGACAAGGAACTCCTGGCCATGCAGGAATAGGCCACGGGGATCGCTCCCGGAACCCGCGAGGTTCGGCGTCAGAGCCCTGCGGGACGTCCTTTCGGCATCTGGCGGCCGCCGAGGAAGCGAGACCGCGCAGCGTCAGGCAGTCCGGCAGTGCCTGAGCGCACCCGCGCGACGGCACGGCACGTCGTCGGCGGGCATTGCCCAGTTTCGCCCGGGTGACGCTCCTGGCCGGAGGCAGCGCGGAGTCCGCGCGGGTGGCTCGATCGTCTGTCATTCACGCCTTGCGAAATCGTCGTTTCTGTTGGGAATTGATCTATGATCAGGCGCGCGCTCAGTCGCTACGAGGTGCGCCAACCGGTGGGAGGAGAACAATGTTCCAGCATATTTTGCTGCCGACTGACGGCAGCCAGCTGTCGCGGGATACTGCAGAACGCGCGGTCGCCTTTGCCAAGGCGGCCGGAGCGACGATCACCGCCCTGTATGCCAGACCACTCGGGCAAAGCGAGAACTACGGTGACCTCGTCGAGCCGAAGGCGCTCGACCGGCTGGTCTCGAGTTCAGAAGGCAAATCCAAGGAGTATCTGGGCTTCATCAAGAAGCTGTGCAAGGATGCCGGTGTCGCGTGCAACGCGATCTCGGTCGTCCACGACAGTCCCTGGGAGGCGATCATCAACGTCGCCGAAGACAATAGCTGCGACCTGATCTTCATGTCCAAACACGGCCGGGGAGGCCTCTCTTCGCTGCTGCTGGGCAGCGAAACCTATCGGGTACTGACGCACTCGAGTATTCCGGTTCTCGTCTATCGCCCCCCTGAGCTCGATGCCAGTCGTCGCAAGGCCCGGGAAAAGGCGCGCGAAAGGGAACGCAAGCGGGCCTGAGTCGGCACTCCCAACGCGTTTGCACCTTCCCACGAGCTGACGGCGGCGGTCTCCTGAACAGTGACTCTGGCTGGTGATCCGTCAACCAGGACCAGCCAACTCCTCACCGCCGTACTGGCAGGAAGCCGCTGCCCAACTCGCGGCGGCGGATCCGGTGCTGGCGATTCTCATCACGCGCTTCGCCGGCAACGCCCTCGTCTCACGAGGAGACCCCTTCGTCACGCTGGTCCGCTCGATCGTTGGTCAACAGATATCGGTGAGGGCCGCCGACAGCGTCTGGGCGCGCCTGTCGGCCGTCGTCCCGACGATGACGCCGCTGGCCGTGGTGCACACCGAGCGTGGCGTGCTGCGTGACTGCGGGTTGTCGGCGCGCAAGGTCGAATACGTCGTCGACCTGGCGAGGCATTTCGTCGACGGGCGGATCCATGTCGGCCGCTGGGCGGGGATGGGTGACGACGAAGTCATCGCCGAACTCACTGCAGTCCGTGGCATCGGCGTGTGGACCGCGGAAATGTTCCTGATCTTCAACCAGATGCGTCCGGACGTTTTTCCGCTCGACGACATCGGTCTGCAGAAGGCGGTGGGCGCTCACTATTGCGGTGGCGAACGCCCCGGGCGGCGGCTCCTCGCCAGCTACGGTGAGCGCTGGCGCCCCTGGCGTTCGGTCGCCACCTGGTATCTGTGGCGGAGCCTGGATCCGCTGCCGGTCGAGTATTGATCTGCGGGCCAGCGAGCGACGGGCGTCGTAGGTCTAAGCGACAGAACCTTTCAGGTTAGAATTGCACGGTTGCTCTCGGCCCTTTCTCCTGGCGGCTGCCCCTCATGAAGACCACCTTTCTCGACTTCGAACAACCGATCGCCGACCTTGAAGGCAAGATCGAGGCCCTGCGTCTCGCACACGGCGATTCGGCGGTCGACATCTCGGAAGAAATCGAGCTGCTCGAAAGGAAAGTCCAGGTGCTGATCCGCGAGACCTACGCGAATCTCTCGGCCTGGCAGGTTTGTCAGGTGGCTCGCCACCCGCAGAGACCCTATACGCTCGACTACGTCCGGTTGCTGTTCACCGATTTCGAGGAGCTGCACGGCGATCGGGCTTTCGCCGATGACCATGCGATCGTCGGCGGGCTGGCCCGATTCGAGGGTCAGCCGGTGGTGGTCATCGGCCATCAGAAGGGCCGCGATACCAAGGAGAAGATTTTCCGCAACTTCGGGATGCCGCGTCCCGAGGGCTATCGCAAGGCCCTGCGCCTGATGCGGCTGGCCGAGAAGTTCGGCCTCCCCGTGCTGACCTTCATCGACACTCCCGGTGCCTACCCGGGGATCGACGCCGAAGAACGCGGCCAGTCCGAAGCCATCGGCCGCAATCTGTACGTGATGGCCGAGCTGGGGGTGCCGATCGTGGTCACGGTGATCGGCGAGGGAGGGTCGGGTGGGGCGCTGGCCATCGGCGTCGGCGACGTCGTGCAGATGCTCGAGTACTCGACCTATTCGGTGATCTCGCCCGAAGGCTGTGCGTCGATCCTCTGGAAGAGCGCCGAGAAGGCGAGCGACGCGGCCGAGATCATGGGTATCACGGCGCCGCGGCTCAAGGCGCTGGGTCTCGTCGACCGGGTGGTCAGCGAGCCCCCTGGTGGTGCTCACCGCGATCACGAGGCGATGGCCCGGCAGCTCGGGCAGGCGCTCAGCGAGACCCTGGGTCGTCTGGTGGCGGTTCCCGCAGCCGAACTGGTCAAGACGCGCCTCGATCGCCTTCTCGCTTATGGAGCGATCAGCGAGCGGGCGCCAGCCTGATCGGGCCGGCGACCCGGTCGGAAAGATCCAGCGGACGCTTCGCGAGTGCCTCGAGCCGCGGCTGAGCGACGGCCAGCGGCTGTGCGTCGGCCTCTCCGGGGGCCGGGATTCGGTGGTCCTGCTGCACGCGCTCGCGGCGCTGCGCTCGTCAGGACTCGCCTTGACGCTTTCGGCGGTTCATGTCCATCACGGGTTGAGTCCCCACGCCGACGACTGGGCCCGCTTCTGCACGGTGGTCGGTGAGCGATGCTCGATTCCCCTCGAGGTCGTGCGCGTCCGGGTCCCGGCCGTCAGTCGCGAAGGGCCCGAAGCGGCCGCTCGCCGCGAGCGCTACGTCGTCTTCGCCGACCGCCAGGCAGACTGGCTGGTGCTTGCCCACCAGCGCGACGATCAGGCTGAAACGATTCTCTTTCGGCTGCTGCGCGGGGCCGGTGTCGGCGGTGCCGCCGGGATGCCCGTCGAGCGTCCGCTCGGCGAAGGCCCGCGGCTGCTTCGTCCGCTGCTGGGCATTCCGCGGGCGACGATCGCGGCTTATGCCGAAGCCTGTTCGCTGGTCTGGATCGACGACGAGAGCAACACCGACGGACGGCATCGGCGAAACCATCTGCGCCACGAGGTCTTGCCGCGGATCCAGCAGATGTTTCCGGGGGCCGCCCGGGCACTGGTGCGTGCCGGCGAGCACTTCTGCGAGGCCGCGGTGCTCCTCGACGAACTGGCCCGGGCAGATCGCGCGTCGGTCGCCGGTCCCGACGGCCGCATCGAGGTGTCCCGATTCAACGACTTGAGCCCGCCGCGAGCGCGCAACCTGCTGCGTTTCGAACTCGTTTCCGCGGGGCTCCGTCCTCCCGAGACGCGCTGGCTCCGCGAAGCGATGCGTCAGCTGGGTACGGCCGGAGCGGATGCGGAGATCTGCGTCGCGACCAGCGAAGGCGAAATCCACGTTTACCGACGAGCGCTGCACGTCGTGACGCATCGTCAGGCAGTTCCCGTAGCGCCGGTCTGCTGGCACGGCGAGGCCGAGCTGCCGTGGGGAGGCGGCCGGCTCATTTTCCGGCAGACCACCGGCGCAGGCATCGACCGCAGTCTGCTCGATCAGGCGGCCGTTCATCTGGCTGTGCGCTGCGGGGGTGAGCGGCTGCAGCCGAGCGCGAAGCGGCCGACGCGCTACCTGCGCAAGCTGCTTCAGGAAGCTGCGATTCCGCCCTGGGAGCGCGCTCGTCTGCCTCTGCTCTGGTGCGGCGGACGGCTCGTCTGGGTTCCCGGCATCGGCGTCGACGCGGCCTTCGCCTGCCCTCCGGCTGCTGCCGGTCTGCTGCCACTGTGGGAGGATGAGCAACCCGCGTCGGCCGGCAGCGCTCGCCGCCGATGCGCGTGAACGTTGCTCAGCGCCTGCCGGCGAGCAGCTGCGCCAGTTCGACGGCCGTCCGGACACCCATTTTCTCGAAGAGATTGGCGCGGTGGACTTCGACGGTGCGCATGCTGATCTGCAGGTCCTCGGCGATGATCTTGTTGAGCTTGCCGGCGAGAATCCGCTCCATGACCTCGCGCTCGCGGGTCGTCAGTCGGCCGAGCCGGCTGTTGAGCGAATCGGCGCCGGAAGCCGCAGCCCGCTGATTGGCGTCCAGCCGGAGCGCTTCGATGACCCGGTTGACCAGTTCGTTGTCGTTGCACGGCTTCTCGACGAAGTCGAAAGCGCCTTTCTTGAGTGCCGAGACGGCCATCGGCACGTCGCCGTGTCCGGTCAGGAAGATCACCGGCAGCCGGCTGCCGCGCTCGCGGAGGATGTCGAAAAGCTCCGGGCCGCTCATCCCGTCCATGCGGATGTCGAGCAGCAGGCAGCCGGCCAGCGCAGGATCCCATTCGTCGAGGAAATCCTCTGCTGAACGATAGCTCAGGCAGGCGACACCGCGGGATTCGAGCAACCAGCCGAGCGAGTCGCGAATGGCCTCGTCGTCGTCCACGAGATAGGCTCGTCCGCTCATCGGCGCTCCACGGGCAAGGTGAATGCGAAAACTGTCCCACCAGCGGGGTTCGCTTCGACCCACAGGCGGCCATGGTGAAGCTCGATGATCGATCGGCAGATGTTGAGCCCCATCCCCATGCCGTCGGCCTTGGTCGAGAACAGCGGGGTGAACAGCTTGTCGCCGACTTCCGGCGGGATCCCGGTTCCCTGATCGACGACCCGGACCTCCATCTGGTCGTCGACCTGGGCAAGCTTCACTGTTAGTCGGCGCCGCTCCGTCGGGGTCTCACTCATCGCTTCGATGCCGTTGCGCATCAGGTTGAGCAGGACCTGCTCGAGCATCACCGGGTCGGCGATCAGTTCCGGCCGCATCCCCTGGATCTCGCGAACGATGCGCACCCCGCGGTTCTTGGCGGTGCCTTCGATGAAGCCGATGCTGTCGTCGACGACCTCGGCGAGGTCGCAGGCCACGAGCTTCGGCTCGCGCCGGCGTACGAAGTCATGCACGCGGCGGATGATGTGGCCGGCACGCTGCGCCTGGATCGCCAGCTTGCCGAGCGCCTCCCTGAGCTGGCCGGGATCGTAGCGGCCCGATTCGAGCTTGTTGATGCACCCGGTGTTGTAACTGGTGATCGCGGCCAGCGGCTGATTGAGCTCGTGGGCGAGCGTGGAGGCCATTTCACCCATGGTCACCAGTCGTGCGGTGACCTGAAGCTTTTCCTGCTGCTGCCGGGCGAGTTCTTCGGCGTGCTTGCGCGCGGTGACGTCGATGATCGAACCCATCCAGCCTTTCTGCCGGCCGTCGGCGTCGATCAGCGGAGCCTCGTAGATCAATGCATCGAAGCGGCTTCCATCCTTGCGCATCAGGCGGATCTCGAAGCCTTCGTTGGGGGCGTTGCCGGCGAGGACCGAATTGTGCAGCAGCAGCGTTCGGTCCATCTCTTCCGGAGCCCAATAGGGCATCGGCGGTTCCTTGCCGATCAGCTCTTCGGCGGCGAAGCCGACCATGTGCAGGAACGCCGGATTGACGTAGGTGACCCGTCCATCGAGATCGCGAGCGCGCATGCCGACCATCAGCGAGTCCTCCATCGCCTTGCGGAAGGCGTACTCCGAGCGCAGCGCCTGCTCGGCCGAAAGGCGTCGCTGGATCAGGCCGCGCACGGCCCACAGGCTCCAGAAGACCGCTGCGGAAAGCAGGACGATCAGCGTCGCGATCAGCGTCTGGGGGAGATTGTCGGCGCCGCGGTAGGCGGTGACCTGGAGCACGATGCCGTAGCCAGGAGGTTCGAGGACCACCGGGTGACTCAGCGTGGTTGGCGAGGCGTCGATTCGTGATTTGCTGGCCAACAGGCTGCCGTTGCCGTCGACGACGCGGACCTGATACTTCTCGGCGAACCACCAGGGCACCTGATGCTTGAGCAGACCGTTCAGCGAATAGACGCCGATCAGCGTTCCCAGGTATTGCCCGTCGTCGAAGATCGGCACGTATACCTCGAACTGCGCCGCCTCGATGGTCCGGAAGGCATCGCTGTAGATCGGTTTGCCGAGGCGGGTGAGTTCGATCGAGCGAGCGACCGGGTTCTCACCGGTCGCTACGTTGCCCGTGCGCGGCAGGGTCTGCGTGGGCATGCCGTGGAGCGCCCGACCCGACGCATCGAGCCAGAGGACCTGGCGCAGTTCCGGACTGTTCCTGAGGATGTGCCGGGCGCGCAGGTCGAAGGTCTCGGCTGGCCTGCGTTCGCGCGTGAGGTCGAGCGCGAGCTGCTGCAACTGGTCGGAGTTCCCTTCGAGATGAAAGCGCAGGCTCTGTTCGAGCCACAGCACGTCGGCGATCAGCGTCGAACGCTGCTCTTCAATTTCGCTGCGCTGGAGCAGCCAGAGCAGCGCGATGAGCAGGACGAGCAGCAGACCCACGGCCAGCTTGAGGACCGTGAAGTACCAGGTCGACCACTTCAGAGAAGCCGGTCGTCGCGGGTCGTACGGATAGCCGAGTGACGCCTCGTTCATCATTTTCCATCTTACCCAACTTCGCGAGTATGGAGGAAACGCCCGCCGATCGGCGCGTGGCGATGGTCTGGTCCGCGGCATTGCGGATTTCCACAATACCCACCGAACGTGGCTTTTGTGATAGTTCCCGCCGCAAGACGGGAAGCGTCCCGCTTCGACATCAATCCACGGAGGAGACCACATGAAGCTTGCCAAGCTGTTCCTTGGGCTGAGCGCCTGCGCGCTCGTCGCTGCGCCGCTGGCGGCGCTCGCACAACAGCCGATC
Organism: Accumulibacter sp.; assembly: GCF_023806625.1. Lineage (GTDB taxonomy): Bacteria > Pseudomonadota > Gammaproteobacteria > Burkholderiales > Rhodocyclaceae > Accumulibacter. The sequence continues at coordinate 2,629 of NZ_JAMTDX010000026.1, read as the reverse complement.
GTCATCAAGTTCAGTCACGTCGTGGCGCATGACACGCCGAAAGGGCTGGCTGCCGAGTACTTTGCCAAGAGGGCAGGTGAGCTGACCAAGGGCAAGGTCAAGGTCGAGGTGTACGCCAATTCGACGCTCTACAAGGACAAGGAAGAAATGGAGGCACTGCAGCTCGGTGCCGTACAGATGCTCGCCCCGTCGCTGGCCAAGTTCGGCCCGCTCGGCGTCAAGGAGTTCGAGCTCTTCGACCTGCCATACATCTTCGACAACTACGAGGAGTTGCACAAGGTCACCCAGGGCCCGGTCGGCCAGTCGATGCTCAAGAAACTCGAGCCCAAGGGTGTCGTCGGACTCGCCTTCTGGGACAACGGCTTCAAGTCGTTTTCGGCGAATACGCCGATCAAGGTGCCGGGGGATCTGCGCGGCAAGAAGATGCGCATCCAGTCGTCGAAGGTCCTCGAGGAGGAGATCCGCGCGCTCAGCGCACTGCCGCAGGTGATGGCCTTCTCGGAAGTCTATCAGGCGCTGCAGACGGGGGTCGTCGACGGTACCGAGAATCCGATCTCCAACCTCTACACGCAGAAGATGTACGAGGTCCAGAAGCACCTCGCATTGACCGAGCACGGCTACCTCGGCTACGCGGTCATCGCCAACAAGAAGTTCTGGGAAGGTCTCCCGGCCGACGTTCGCGGCCAGCTCGAGGCGGCGATGAAGGACGCGACCAACTACGCGAACAAAATCGCCAAGGAGCAGAACGACAAGGACCTCGAAGCGGTGAAGAAGAGTGGCAAGACGCAGGTCTATGTGCTGACGCCTGACGAGAAACTCGCCTTCAAGAAGGCGCTGGCTCCAGTGCATCAGAAGATGGAATCGCGGATCGGCAAGGACCTCCTGCAGTCGGTGTACAAGGAGACGGGCTTCGACCCGAACAAGCTCTGAGCAGGGCATCAGGCAACCGCGACCAGGCCGCCGGGACACCTGGCCCGGCGGGCCTTTTCCAAGACCGGCAGGGGGAGTTTCCTGAATGCGAATACTCGATCATCTCGAGGAATGGCTGATCACCTTCCTCATGGGTGCAGCGACGACGATCATCTTTGTCTCGGTCGTGCACCGCTACGCGTCCGGAGTCGACATCGTTCCGGGCGTGCAGGACTGGCTGCTGTCGCTCAACCTCGGTTGGGCGCAGGAGCTGTGCATCATCATGTTCGTCTGGATGGCCAAGTTCGGCGCAGCCTACGGTGTGCGCACGGGTATCCACGTCGGCGTCGACGTGATGATCAACCGGCTCGACGAGCGCACACGAGGCAAGTTCGTGATTTTCGGACTGCTCGCCGGCGCGCTGTTCACCGGAATCGTCGCCACGCTCGGTGCCCATTTCGTCTGGGAGAACGGCTGCCATTACGCCGTCTACCACTTCCTCGGCTGGGATCCCGGCGACGTTCCGGAGGGTCCGACGACGCCGGACCTCGAATGGCCGACCTGGATCGTGTACAGCGCGATTCCGCTCGGCTCGGCGCTGATGTGCTTCCGCTTCCTGCAGGTCACGGTGAGCTTCATCCGCACCGGCCAGCTGCCGCACCACGATCACGGTCACGTCGACGGCATCGAAGAGAATCCTGACGTGGCCGAAACGTACCGCCTCGAGGACAACCTGCACGCCCACGACCGGACGTACGAGCAGCGTCACCACCAGGACCGCTCCGGCCAGGGAGGTAGCCAGAAATGAATGCGACGATCATCTTCCTGATCCTGCTGGTCCTGATGCTCACCGGCATGCCGATCTCGATCTCTCTCGGCCTGACGGTGCTCAGCTTTCTGTTCATGTTCACCCAGGTGCCGCTCGAATCGGTCGCCCTGAAGCTGTTTACGGGCATCGAAAAGTTCGAGATCATGGCCATCCCGTTCTTCATCCTGGCCGGAAACTTCCTGACCCACGGCGGCGTCGCGAGGCGCATGATCAAGTTCGCCACCGACGTGGTCGGGCACTGGTACGGCGGCCTCGGCCTGGCTGGCGTCCTGGCTTGCGCCTTGTTCGCGGCCGTTTCGGGTTCGTCGCCGGCGACCGTCGTGGCGATCGGCTCGATCCTCATGCCGGCGATGGTCAAGGCCGGTTTCCCGAATCGCTTCGGAGCGGGGGTGATCACCACCTCGGGAGCGCTGGGCATCCTGATCCCGCCGTCGATCGTCATGGTCATGTACTCGGTGGCCACGAATACTTCGGTCGGCGCCCTGTTCATGGCTGGCGTGATTCCGGGAATCATCCTGGCCGCCACCCTTGGCGGGGTCACCTGGTATCGGGCGAAGAAGTTCGACTATCCGCGCATGCCCAAGGCCAGCTTCAGCGCGCGCTGGAAGTCGTTCCGCGAGTCGGTCTGGGGGCTCTTCCTGATCGTCGTGGTCATGGGCGGGATCTACAGCGGCCTGTTCACGCCGACCGAAGCCGCGGCGATGAGCGCCGTCTATGCCTTCTTCGTCTCGGTGTTCGTCTACAGGGATCTGACGCTGAAGGACGTGCCGCGGGTCCTGCTCAATTCGGCGAACATGTCGGCGATGCTGCTCTACATCATCACCAACGCCGTGCTCTTCTCGTTCATCATGACCAACGAGAACATCCCGCAGGCGCTGGCCGACTGGATGC
>NZ_JAMTDX010000025.1 GCF_023806625.1 Accumulibacter sp. | reverse complement strand
GCGTAAACGATTATCTTCGAGGGTCTACGACAATGGCATTCATGCGATCGCCCTGCACCCTCGCTGCCGGACGCACGGTCAGTCAGCACTGCAGGCCCGTTTTCACGAGAGCCCTTGCCGAGCCGGCCTGACGATCCGGCGCAACCGGGCAGCGATGCTGCACATCAACGATGGTTGACGTATCCTCTCCAGGTGGATAGGATACGATGATGACGGTTCATGCATCCCACCCCGAGATCATCAAGCGCCTCAAACGGGCCGAAGGCCACCTGCGTGGCATCGTGGGCATGCTCGCCGAGGGCCGCGGATGCCTCGAAGTCGCGCAGCAGCTCCAGGCCGTCGAGCGCGCCGTGGCCAACGCGAAGAAGGCCCTCGTCCAGGACCACATCGACCACTGCCTGGATGAAGCGGTGCGCGACGGCTCGCGCAGCCCCGGCGAGACGATCCGCGAATTCCGCGAGCTCTGCAAATACCTCTAGGCGCTTGCCGGCGAACTCAGCGATGCACCACACCGACCCATCCTCCTGGACTCACGCTCACGCCTTCGATGGCGGCAATCTTGCCGCCGAGAAGGGGACACGGCTGGTCATGCTGATCACTGCGCTGATGATGGTCGTCGAGATCGCTGCCGGGTGGTGGTTCAACTCGATGGCGCTTCTCGCGGATGGCTGGCACATGAGTTCGCACGCCGTGGCCATAGGACTATCGGCACTCGCCTATGCAGCCGCCCGACGTTACGCGGGCGACGGACGCTTCGCCTTCGGCACCTGGAAGATCGAGATTCTCGCCGGCTTCGCGAGTGCGATCTTCCTCCTCGGCGTCGCGCTGATGATGGTCGTCGGGTCGGTCGAACGGATCTTCCGTCCCCAGCCAATCCAGTTCGCCGAAGCGATCGTCGTGGCGGTGATCGGACTGGCGGTCAACATCGTCTGCGCGCTGATCCTCGGTAGCGCGCACGACCACCATGCCGATCATGGTGATCATCCTTCGCACGCGGCTGGCGAGACCGTCGATCACGCGGAGCACTCGCAGCAAGCCGACCACCACGACCATCACCACCACGAGCATCACCACCACGACCTGAACCTGCGTTCCGCCTATCTCCACGTCCTGGCCGATGCGGCAACTTCAGTCCTGGCGATCATCGCGCTGGTCGGCGGGATGGCCTTTGGCTGGGACTGGCTCGACCCGCTGATGGGTATCGTCGGCGCGGTGCTCGTCGCCCGCTGGGCGCTCGGCCTGATCCGCGACACGGGACGCGTGCTCCTCGACCGCGAAATGGACCACCCCGTGGTCGAGCAAATCCGCGCGACGATCGCCAATGCTGGCGCGTGGGCGGCACCGCCCGATATCGTCGATCTCCACGTCTGGCGGGTCGGGCGCGACAAGTTCGCAGTGATCGTGAGTCTCGTCACCGGCGACCCCGCTGTGACGCCGGCGCGCATCCGGCAGCTTCTTTCGTCGCATGCGCAACTGGCCCACGTTTCGGTCGAGGTCAATCACGCCATGGTTCTCGACCCGCCAAACGGTGCAGCGCTAACGCGCACTTCCTAGCAGGCTGTCGGACTTTCGGCCTGCTCGTCGCATGATATGTTAAGGTCATGCCTGTTCAAGCATCCGAGGTCCGGCATGTTCCACTTCATCGTCAGCGATCACAAGACCGACTACCTGCTGCCGCCGTCGGTTGACGATTGGCTGAACGAGGATCACTTGGCGCGGTTCATCGTGGAGGTGGTTGACCAGCTGGACCTGTCGAAGCTGACACGCCAGTACGCTGGACGAGGATCGAAGGCGTACCATCCGTCGACCCTGCTGGCGATTCTGGTCTATGGCTACGCCACGGGTGTTTTCTCCAGCCGCAAGCTGGAACGGGCGACCTATGATTCGGTGGCCTTCCGCTACATTGCTGCTGGCAGCCATCCCGATCACGACAGCCTGGCGACGTTCCGCCGGCGTTTTCTTGACGAACTGAGCGATCTGTTTCTGCAGGTCCTGGAGATGGCCAAGGAAATGAAACTGCTCAAGCTGGGTAACGTCTGCCTGGACGGCACGAAGATCGAAGCCAACGCCTCGCGGCACAGTGCGCTCTCGTACGGCCACATCGTGAAGCTGGAAGCCCAGCTCAAGGCTGAGGTGCGGGAACTGCTCGCGTTGGCGGAACAGGCCGATCAGGCCGACGTTCCGGACGGCATCAGCCTGCCCGAAGAAATCAAGCGGCGCGAAGACCGGCTGGCGGCGATGGCGGCGGCCAAGGAGAAGATTGCTGCCCGGGCCGAGGAGCGCTACCAGCGGGAGAAAGCCGAGTACGACGAGAAGATGGCGCGGCGCACGGCGAAGGAAGAAGCGAGTGGCAAGAAGCTGGGCGGCAAGCCACCCAAGGCTCCCGAGCCTGGAGCGCGAGACGGTGACCAGATCAACCTGACCGACGAAGAATCACGCATCATGCCGGTGGCCGGTGGCGGCTTCGAACAGGCATACAACGCCCAGGCCGGGGTTGATGCGGCGACGATGCTGGTGGTGGCGGTCGGCGTGACGCAAGCCACCAATGACAAAGAGCAGGTCGAGCCGATGCTGGCGACGCTCAAGGCACAAGCCGAGGTTCTGGGCGCCGCGGAAAGTCTGATCGCCGACAGTGGCTTCTGCAGCGAGAAGAACATCATGGCGTGCGAGGCGGCCGGCATCGATCCGGTGATCGCGGTGGCGCGCGACGAGCACCATCCGGACTGGCGGCAGCGGCACAGCGAACCGGCGCCGCTGCCGGAGAATGCAACGCCCGTGCAGGCCCTGTCGCATCGCTTGAAGACCAAAGCGGGACGAGCCCTCTATGCCCTGCGCAAGCAGACGGTCGAGCCGGTCTTCGGCATCATCAAGTCGGTCATGGGCTTTCGCCAGTTCTCCCTGCGCGGTTTGAAAAAGGTCACGGGCGAGTGGACGCTGATCTGCCTGTCGTGGAACTTGAAGCGCATGGCCAAATTGCGCCTGCAATAGGGAAAGGCGAGGGGAAGGCCGTCGAAAAGGCCGGAAAGTCGAAAAATCCCGGCCTTTTCATTCCGCATTATGAAATCTGGCGGTCTTCCAAACCTCAAGTCCGACAGGCTGCTAGCGGCTGCAGACTCACAGGTCGTCAATCAATCTGCGCGACCGACCTGCGGTGCTGCCTGCTCGCTCACTTCTCGCCCATCTGTCTGCGATGTGTCGTCATTCGCTCCAGGAAGGGAAGGCACCCCCGCTTCCTGCGCGACAGGCATCCCGGCGGGCTCGCCCCGATTGCTCACCCCCGCTCAGTTCAGCGTCTCGGTGGGAAATCCGGCAAGCAGTTGCTCGACGATCCAGCGGGCTTCGGCCTCGCTGAGGAAACGACGCCAAGGAGGCATCGCTGTTCCTGGTCGTCCCTGGTAGATCGTCGCGACCAGAGCCTCCACGGGCTTGTCCCTCAGCGCTTCGGGTTTCAGCGAGGGACCGAGCCCCCCCTGTAACGTCATGCCGTGACACGACCCGCAATCCTGGCGCACGAGATGAACGAGTTCGCGCTGCCGCGAGAAGTCCGGCGCGCCGACATCCGTCGCGGAGTCGGCGTAACTTGTCGCCGAGGCAGAAAGAAGGGCGAGGAGGATCAGCAGTGTGGGCATGAGGACTTGCGCCCCCGGCAAGGCGACAGGCGGACGACCTTCTGCTGCGACTGGCGGAGCGTGGCCACGAGAATGCGCGATACGGGTCATTGTATCGCAACGGCAACGGGGAACGAGTGCGATGCCGGTCGAACGCCCAGCGGGGCCGCAAGGAGACATCCCGACGACGTCTGCCACGATCGCCGTGAGTCAGCCGGCCAGCACGGCCGCCGGCACCTGTCCGGGGCGGCATCCACACCTCGCCCGCTGTCCTCCGCGGTGGCAAGGCCGGAAGAAAGGTCCGGAGCGGCGACCATCCCATGGCTGGCAGGTCAGGCAAGGGAAATTGCCGGAGAGGCGCGTCGATCATGCTCATCCCGGTACCTGACGGACCCGGGAGCATCGTTCCTCGCCCCGGCATCCGGATCAGGCGGCTTCGGGGAGAAGCCAATGACGCTACGCGATCGCGCGATGGGTTGAAAGATGGACGCCTGGGCGCTTATCCTTGCGGCTCAGTCAGGATCCGGAAAATTCAATGAAGCACGCGCCTCCTTCGTCCCCGGTCGGAACCGTTTACCTCGTCGGCAGCGGCCCGGGCGACCCCGATCTGTTGACGCTTCGGGCCGCCCGCCTGATCGGCGAGGCCGATGCGATCGTCTACGACCACCTGATTGCCGAGGGAGTGCTCGACCTGGCGCGCGCCGACGCCGAACGGATCTACGCAGGCAAGGAGAGTTCGAACCACACCCTCCCCCAGAACCAGTTGAACCGCCTGCTCGTTCAGTTGGCACGAGCGGGCCGGATGGTAGTCCGCCTCAAGGGTGGCGATCCTTTCATCTTCGGCCGTGGCGGAGAGGAGATCGAAGCGCTGGTCGATTCGGGAATCCCCTTCGAGGTTGTTCCGGGTGTGACCGCGGCCGCGGGTTGCGCCGCCTATTCCGGCATCCCGCTGACCCACCGCGAACACGCGCAGGCCGTCGCTTTCGCGACCGGGCACCTCAAGGATGGAACGGTCAACCTCGACTGGCCCGCGCTGGCCCGGCCACGTCTGACCGTCGTCTTCTACATGGGAGTTGGCGGCGTCGCCGAAATCTGCCGCCAGATGATTGCCCATGGTCTTCCTGGCGACCATCCGGCTGCGGTCATCCAGAACGGAACGACCCGGCGGCAGAGAGTACTGGCTGCCGATCTGGCGACTCTGCCGGCGAAGGTTGAAGCTGCGGGAGTCACCTCGCCCGCGCTGATCATCGTCGGGACCGTCGTCCGCCTGCACGAGAAGCTGGCCTGGTTCAATCTCCAGCAGACCCTCCCGCAGCCTTGAAGTCCCTGCCCGGGGGATCGGGCCCGATCGACTGGTTCGCTGGGCGATGCGACCCAGCCGCGCCGCCGCAGCAGGCACAACCCTGGCCGCAGAGGCTGACCGGCTTCAGCAGACCGCATTTCCGAGCGCTTGCGCATCGAGCGAGGCGCGGCACGAAACGAGCATCGCCAGTGTATAATCGTGGCGTTGTCCCCGCCCGCCGGTGCCCGGGACGCTGTCCCCGATTTGCCCCACGGGTTCGCGATGCGCAGGGGAGAAGGCTGGGCTCTAAGCAGCGAGCCGTTGGTCTCTTGTGAGTGCCGAGAGGGGGAATCGAACCCCCATGCCTTGCGGCGGCGGATTTTGAGTCCGCTGCGTCTACCGATTTCGCCATCTCGGCCCGGGCCTGCAGTGCGTTGCCCGAGGACAACGCGATTATTACCGATTGCCGGACGGGCAACAAGGCTTGCGCAGGAGCGCCAGCCATGCGGTCCGGTCAGGGGAAGCTTTCGCGCGATGATTGGCCGATGCTCACCCTCGACGATTTCGACTTCGATCTGCCACAGGACCTGATCGCCCAGCATCCGACCGGCGAGCGCAGCGCGAGCCGGCTTCTGCGGATGAACGGCGAGAAGATCAGCGACCACCTCTTCGGCGACCTCCCCCGGTTCGTGCGAGCCGGCGACCTGCTTGTGCTCAACGACACTCGGGTCATTCACGCCCGGCTCTTCGGCCGGAAGGAAAGCGGGGGACGGGTCGAAGTCCTCGTCGAACGTGTCGTCGATGCGCATCGCGCAGTCGCGCTGGTCCGTAGCAGCAAGGCGCCCAGGCCGGGCAGCCGGCTCGTTCTCGAGGACGCGATCACCGTCACGGTCCGCGGCCGTTGCGGCGCACAGGCCGCTTTCTTCGAGCTCGAGCTGACTGGAGAAGGTGACCTCTGGTCACTGATCGAGGAGCATGGCCGCCTGCCACTGCCTCCATACATCAGCCACCCGGCAACGCGAGTCGACGAAGCTCGCTACCAGACCGTTTACGCACGGCACCCCGGCGCCGTCGCTGCCCCGACCGCCGGTCTGCACTTCGACGAGGCTCTGCTCGCCAGACTCGCGACTGGTGGAGTGGATATCGCCTGGCTCACGCTGCACGTCGGCGCGGGAACCTTTCAGCCCGTGCGCGTGCACGATATCGCCGGACACCGCATGCACAGCGAGCGCTTCGTGCTTCCCCCGGCAACGGTGACCGCCGTGCAGCGTACGCAGGCGCGTGGCGGTCAGGTCATTGCGGTCGGCACGACGACCTTGCGCGCGCTCGAGGCAGCGGCCATTGCTGGCGAACTCCGCCCGGGTACCTGGGAAACCGATCTGTTCATCACTCCGGGATTCAAGTTCCGCATCGTCGACCGCCTGATCACCAACTTTCATCTACCGAAGTCGACACTGCTGATGCTCGTCTCGGCTTTCGCCGGTGTCAGTGAAATTCGTCTCGCGTATCGCCACGCCATCGGCCAGCGCTATCGATTCTTCAGCTATGGTGATGCGATGCTGCTGAACCGCCAGTGAAACGACCCCCGGACGAACCAACGAGCGTCACGAAACGCCGGGTGGACGCCGGCACCGGACGGTCAGCGGGTCGCCGTGGCACTTGCTCGCCTCCCGGCCACGCGCACCCCACCGGCTCGAGCGCAGGTCCCGGCCGGCTGGCCACGACCGCTCTGACATGGCTCAGCGGTCGACGATCACCGGAATCAGCCCACGCACGGCGTTGCCGAGAAAGACTCCGGTCGACCGCTGCAAATCTTCGGCCCGGAGCACTCGCTCCACGGCCGCTCCCGAGTCGAGCAGGCTGCGGCGCAGGACTCCGGGCAGCAGACCGCAGTCAACCGGTGGAGTCAGGAGAGTTCCGTCTCGCTCGACAAAGACGTTGCTTCGCGCGCCCTCGCAGACCTCGCCGCGAGCGTTCAGTAAGATTGCGTCGAAGAGCTCCGGCTCCCTCGCCAGAGTCGCCAGGATCGAGTCGTAGCGGGCACGTGCCGTCGTCTTTGGGGAGCAACAGGTAATCGTCGGCGGACAACACCTCGCCGGCCAGCACGGCACGTTGCGGGGCGGCCAAGAATTCCGTGCACCAGCCATCGGTCAGATCAGCTGGACGGTCGGACTCACTCGCCGGCAGGAGCGCCGCCCGGCGACAAGGACTACGCCGGGCGGCGCTTCAGGAAGTATTCGAAGACCCTGTTCGTTTCGGCGCTGGAGAGCAACTCGTTCCCGGTCTGCCGAGCGAAAGCCTTGAAATCCCGGACCGAGCCGGGGTCGGTCGCCAGGACGTGCAACACCTCTCCAGGGGCCATTTCGGACAACGCCTTCTTGGTGCGCAGAATCGGCAGCGGGCAGTTGAGCCCCCTGACGTCGAGTTCTCGGTCGAAATGCATCGTCTGATCCAGAAGAAACGAAGGGCGTAATTCTAAACGCCATTCCGCTTCTGCTTCGCTTCTTCGGCCTGCAGCCTGCGGAATTCACGTAGTCGGGCGTCCACTGCCGACTGCTCGAAGAAGTTGCCGTCGGTCGACTGCTGGGCGAATTGCAGTTGCTCGATCGCCGGAGCGAGTTGACCCTGCAGGAAGTAGTACTCGGCCTGGGCACGATGCTGCGACAGACGCTTGCCGGTCGCCGCAAAGGTCTTCGCCTGATACCCGTAGAGCTTATAGTCGGAGGAGTACGCCTGAAGCTGCGTCTCCAGCAGCTTCAGTGCCTGATCGTACTGCCTCGCTGCGAGGAGCGCTTCCGCATAGCCATAAGCGAGCGCTCTGGAATCCGGGTAACGCTGAAGCCCGGCACGATAGATCACTGCGGCACCTTGTGGATCGGCGGCCTGCATCCGGATCGCCGCAGCCAGCGACGGAATCATCGGCGACGAGATCCTGAGCGCGCCAAGCGCGTCGAACTCGCGCTGCGCTGCCGGCACATTGTTGGCCCGGAGCAGTGAGTATGCAAGGCCATAGCGCGTCGCCGCTTCCGACAAGTACTTCCGCTCACGGAGTTGCCGTGCGAACTCGCTGACCGACTCCTGCGCCGGGCTCCCCTGTGCGCGCAGGCGGGCGCGGACGAGCTGGAAATCGACGCTGTCGGCCACCTGGCGGTAGGGGCCAGTCTCTGCCCGGTTCTGCAGGTCGGACAGGCGTTCGATGGTCAGCGGGTGCGAGCGCATGTACACCGGTGCGTTGTTGTCGTAGAGCCTGCCGGCCTGCTGCATCCGAGCAAAGAAGTCGGCCATCCCGTGGCCATCGTAGCCGGCTTGGGTCAACGCCTGGTAACCAACCCGATCCGCCTCGCGTTCGAAGTCCCTGCTGTAGGCCAACTGCGCCTGAACCGAACCCGCCTGCGCAGAAGCGATCGCGGCGCTGGCCACCTGGGAATTGGCGCGCGCTGCCAGAACACCGACGGCCATGGCGATCATCGTGGCGATCGAACTCTGCTTCTCGCGTGCGACCTGCCGGGCGAGGTGATTCTGGATGACGTGCGCGATCTCGTGGGCCAGCACACCGGCAAGCTCGGACTCGGCCTGAGCGACCAGGATCGTCCCGGTGTTCACGCCAATGAACCCGCCGAACATCGCGAAGGCGTTGATCGTCGGGTCGCGGATCAGGAAGAAGGTGCACTCGGCCGTTGGACTCGCGCTCGCCGCCACGAGCCGACTGCCGAGCCGATTGAGATAGTCCAGCGAATCAGGGTCGTCAACGTAGCTCGGCTCGCGCAGACGGATCTCGTTGAAGATCCGCTCACCAATCTTGCGTTCGATCTGCGGCGAGAGGTCGGAACGCGCGACGTCGCCGAGTTCGGGTAACTCGTCAGCCGCAACACACGGACAAATGGACACGAGAGCCGCGACGAGCAGCGTCACGACGGCACAACTTCTTCTGATCAAGGGCCCTCCGGAATAACGCCCAGCCACTCCATCGTTGTCACCAGACGACGTCGAGCAAGCCGACAGGCCGGCGCGAACGGTCGTCGACGCCCAGCGCGGCGGCAGCGGCAACAAGACGCGCTGACCGCCCCAAGGCGACGCCGCGCAGCAGACCAGGTGGCAAGCTACAGGGATGATATGATACGCAGCGTCGCTCGCGCCGACTGTGACCAAGCGTTACCGGCCGTAAGCGAATGAATGGAGATTGTATCGGCATCCAGCCTGCATTCAGAGGTTCTGAATGAGTCGACTGCGTGGCCAATCTGCGGTGTTGCTCACTCACCGCCCCCCACGGCCGGCGGTGCGCAGCATGCTGCGCGAAACCGCATTCCGCCCTCGCCTATCGGCCTGATCTGTCTCGTCACTCGCTCCACGAGGAAAATGAGGGGATCCTCCGCGTCCCCGGGCATCTCGGCCCGCTCGCGACGATTTGTTCACAACTTCTCAGGGCGCCCATCCGGGAAGTCTCGATGTCCTCCACTCCCCTCACCCACTTCGACTCAAATGGTCGAGCGCAGATGGTCGACGTGAGCACCAAGGCGGAGACGCACCGGATCGCTCGGGCCGCCGGCTGGATAGCGATGCAGCCGGAAACCCTCGCCCGGATCGTCGAGGGCACATCGGGCAAGGGCGACGTTCTCGGCGTCGCGAGGATCGCCGCGATCCAGGCCGCGAAACGCACGGCCGACCTGATCCCCCTCTGCCACGACTTGCCGCTGACCAGGATCTCCATCGATTTCGAGATCGACCCGGGTCTGAACCGGGTGCGTTGTCTGACCTCGGCCGAATGTGTCGGACGCAGCGGAGTTGAAATGGAGGCGCTCTGCGCAGCGAGCGTGGGCCTGCTGACCATCTACGACATGTGCAAGGCGGCCGATCGGGGCATGACGATCGGAGAAATCCGGCTCATCGAAAAGGCCGGCGGGAAATCGGGGCACTGGAAAGCGGCCTGAAGGCCAACGAAGGAATTGTCGCGGAAACACCGCGCTGCCCGGGGCGGGCGAGCACGCGGCGCTCGCTTCCGGTAGCGACACGCGAGGTGACGACCCCACCGATACCGCGCGTCGCAGACTGCACGGACATGCAGCGAGTCTGCGGCGCTTGCGCACCCGACGGCAATCGGCCAAACCGCTTGCCAACCTGCGCGCCGGCCGCCAAAAAAAAACCCGCCAACGGCGGGTCCCTGGGGCACACCCGAGGGTGTCAGGTGCGCGAAATGTTCGAAGCCTGCTTGCCCTTCGGGCCTTGCGTCACGTCGAAGGAGACCTTTTCCCCCTCCTTCAGGGTCTTGAAGCCGCCCATGCTGATCGCCGAAAAATGAGCGAAAAGATCCTCGCTGCCATCGTCCGGAGTAATGAAGCCGAAACCCTTGGCGTCGTTGAACCACTTGACCGTACCAGTTGCCATATTACCACTTCCTTGATAAAAAGACCCGAACCGGGCATCGCCCGACATCATTCATGCAGCCAGTTCAACAATATCCGAGACGAGATTCCGCACCTGCGGAACCGCCCCCCAACGGCATGGACCCAGCGCATGCCGGCTTTTTACGCTATGTGGGGCTGGGGCGTCAAGCATTTTCGTCGATCGGGGCCGAGCGACCAGCCGCCTGCGCCTGAAGACCGCCGTCTCCGGGCCGCAAGTGGGCTTGCGCATCCGCTTAGACTGTTTAGAATTGATCCATGGCAACGAAGCACCAAGACAGTTCCCTGCTCGAAGCGAAACGTTCGAAGGCAGCCCCACCTCCGCTCTACAAGGTTCTGTTGCTCAACGACGATTTCACACCGATGGACTTCGTGATCATCGTCCTGCAGCGCTTCTTCGGGATGGATCGGGAACACGCGACCCGAATCATGCTCAAGGTTCATACCGAGGGGCGCGGGGTGTGCGGCGTGTACACTCGTGACGTCGCGGCCACCAAGGTGGAACAGGTGACCAGCTTCGCCCGCAGCAACCAGCACCCGCTGGCCTGCGTCATGGAGGAAAACTGAAATGATCGCGCAGGAACTCGAAGTCAGCTTGCACATGGCTTTTGTCGAGGCACGCCAGAAACGGCACGAATTCATTACCGTCGAGCATCTGCTCCTGGCGCTGCTCGACAATCCCTCGGCAGCCGAAGCCCTGCGCGCCTGCGGCGCCAATCTCGAACAGTTGCGCAAGGATCTCCTGCGCTTCATCGCCGAGCACACCCCCTCCGTCGCCGGCGATGACGAGATCGACACCCAGCCGACGCTTGGTTTTCAGCGGGTCATCCAGCGGGCTATCCTGCACGTTCAGTCGTCGGGCAGAAAGGAAGTCAATGGAGCCAATGTCCTCGTAGCCATCTTTGGCGAGAAGGATTCGCACGCCGTGTACTATCTGCAGAAGCAGGGCGTGACACGCCTCGACGTGGTCAATTTCATATCGCACGGGATCAGCAAGGTTCCCCAGAACGCGCCACGTAGCGAGCCCGAGCCAGAACACGACGCCGAACAGCAGGCAGCGGCAGGTCCGCTCGAAAGCTACACGATCAACCTCAACGCGCTCGCCCTGCAGGGCAAGATCGACCCGCTGATCGGTCGCGAACGCGAACTCGAACGGGTCATCCAGACGCTCTGCAGGCGACGCAAGAACAATCCGCTGCTGGTCGGTGAGGCGGGCGTCGGAAAGACGGCGATCGCCGAGGGACTGGCGAGAAGGATCGTCGAATGCGACATTCCCGAGATACTCGCCAAGGCCAACATCTACTGCCTCGACATGGGCTCTCTGCTCGCCGGAACCAAGTATCGCGGGGACTTCGAGCAACGCCTCAAGGGCGTACTCAAGCAACTCAGCGACAACCCTCAGGCCATTCTGTTCATCGACGAGATTCATACGCTGATCGGTGCGGGCTCGGCGTCCGGGGGTACGCTCGACGCGTCCAATCTGCTCAAGCCGGCGCTCTCGACCGGGCAGCTCAAGTGCATCGGCGCGACGACCTACAACGAATATCGCGGAATCTTCGAGAAGGATCACGCCCTGTCGCGGCGTTTCCAGAAGATCGACGTCAGTGAGCCGTCGAGCGCCGAGGCCGTCGAGATCCTCAAGGGCCTCAAGTCGCGCTTCGAGGCGCATCACGGAATCAAGTACTCGGGCGCCGCGCTGACCTCGGCCGTAGAGCTGTCAGTCCGCTTCATCACCGACCGGCACCTTCCCGACAAGGCCATCGACGTGATCGACGAAGCAGGCGCCGCGCAGCGGATCCTGCCGAAGTCGAAGCAGAAGAAGCTCATCGGCAAGATCGACATCGAGGAGATTGTCGCCAAGATCGCACGCATCCCGTCGACTCACGTCTCGTCGGACGACCGGACGGCCCTGAAGAATCTCGACCGAGATCTCAAGGCGGTCGTCTTCGGTCAGGATGCGGCCATCGAAGCCCTGACCCGCGCGATCAGGATGGCGCGCTCCGGATTGGGCAACCCGGCCAAACCGATCGGCAGCTTCCTCTTCTCGGGACCGACCGGAGTCGGCAAGACCGAAGTGGCCCGACAGCTCGCCTACTGCCTGGGCAACGAACTGGTGCGGTTCGACATGTCGGAGTACATGGAGCGTCACGCCGTGTCGCGGCTGATCGGCGCACCGCCCGGCTACGTGGGCTTCGACCAGGGCGGACTGCTCACCGAAGCGATCACCAAGAAGCCGTACAGCGTCCTTCTGCTCGACGAGATCGAGAAGGCCCATCCGGACATCTACAATATCCTCCTGCAGGTCATGGATCATGGAACGTTGACCGACAACAACGGACGCAAGGCGGACTTCCGCAATGTGCTGATCATCATGACGACGAATGCAGGACAGGAGGCCATCCAGAAGGCGACGATGGGCTTCACGCCGTCGCGCCAGCCCGGCGACGAGATGGTCGAGATTCGCCGGCTCTTCTCGCCCGAGTTCCGCAACCGCCTCGATGCGACGATCTCGTTCAGGCCGCTCGACCACGAGGTCATCCTCCGGGTAGTCGACAAGTTCCTGATGCAACTCGAAGTCCA
This sequence comes from Accumulibacter sp., assembly GCF_023806625.1. GTDB lineage: Bacteria > Pseudomonadota > Gammaproteobacteria > Burkholderiales > Rhodocyclaceae > Accumulibacter. The sequence continues at coordinate 17,860 of NZ_JAMTDX010000025.1, read as the reverse complement.
GCTCAACGAGAAGAAGGTCGAGGCCATCTTCACCGCCCGACTCAAGGAACATCTCGCGCTCAAGGGCTTCGACCCGCTGATGGGTGCACGTCCAATGGCCCGCCTCATTCAAGATACGATACGCGCCTCACTGGCCGACGAGCTGCTCTTTGGCCGGCTGGCCAACGGCGGTCACGTCACCGTCGACCTCGACGAGGAGAACAAGGTCCGGCTGCTCTTCGAGGAAGAGCCGGAGACCGTGGTCTGAAGCGCGGCGACGGCATCGCGGTGGGCCGACCGGAAGGCACGGCTCGGGTCAGCCAAAGGCTTTTCTGCAGGCAATGGCCGTGGGCGATCGAAGGGCACACCGATCGCCCTCTGCCGCTGCTTCCTGCCGGCCGCGGCGAACCTGCCAGGGGCGGCAGTGAGTCGCCGCGCCCCGCCTGTTGGCCAGGCAGATCGTCTACGAGCTCGGAGAACGCCCTGACTGGGGGCCTCGTGTTACCCGAACGACCTTGCCACGTTTCGCCTCTCGGCCGGTCCGCTGAAACGGGCTCGCCAGTCACCAAACCCGAACAGGTCGCCTTTCGGCGCACGGCGTGCGTGCCCGACCAGGACCTTGCCCGGTACCTCCCCACCGGAATATGGCAGGCTTCCGTCCAGAGGGCATGACTCCCAGCTACTGCCAACGGAGGCCATCACGATGAGATTCAAGACAACCGACCTGCTCGACAACAGCGAACCCGGCATACTGGAGGGGCGCGTACGTGTTGTTGACCCGATGTTCCAGAGCTACGGAGGGCGTCCATGTTTCGCCGGGCGCATCGTCACGCTCAAGCTCTTCGAAGACAACACGCTGGTTCGCCAGGCCCTTGGCGAGGACGGAACGAGCAAGGTTCTGGTCATCGACGGGGGCGGGTCCCGACGCTGCGCTCTGGTCGGCGATCAACTCGCTCTGCTCGCGCACAGGAACGGCTGGGAGGGCATCGTGGTCTATGGATGCATCCGCGATTCCCAGGAGACAGGCCGCGTCGACCTCGGCCTGTGCGCCCTTGCAACGCATCCGCTGAAGAGCATCAAGAGGGGCGTTGGTGATCGCGATCTCCCGGTCACTTTCGGGGGTGTCACTTTCAGGCCCGGCGAATGGATCTATGTCGACAGCGACGGCGTGGTGGTCAGCGACCAACCGTTGAACTGAGTGCTGACCAGGATATCGTCGTCCTCACGCAGGTGAGGGTCGTGCAAACCCGCATCCGGAAGAACTCGTCGTTCGGCACCGATCGACAGGCAACGGCGGACCAGTCGGCCACTCTCGCAGGTTCCGTGGGGAGCGCACGGAGGCACGCCTCAAGGCACGGTACCCGCCGGCGACGGCACGAGACCACGGCTGCGGTGGCTCTTCGGGTCGGCAATTGCGTCCGGTTTTCCGGATCCACCACGGCGGCAGGCCCCTCTCCCGACAGGCCGGCTGATCGGGAACGGCAACAGCACACTGGTCCGCACGACGTGAGAGTTCCGGCACGCCCCGCGACTTGCCGCTGGCGACCGAAGGCGATTGCACGGTACGCGAATTGACCGTGACCCGGATAGGCATGATACTTCGCCTCCACCTACGCTATTCCGATTCGGAGACGAGCCTTGAACTCTGCCCAAGACCTGCTTAGAGCGATTCGCAGCGGCTGCCTGCAGGACGTTCAGGCCGTCCTCGACGCTGGCGCTCCCGTCGAATTCCACGATGGACAGGGCGACCCTGGCCTGCCGCTGGGCGTCGCCTGCTTCATGGGCTTCACCGACATCGTCCGCGAACTCGTCCGCCGCGGCGCTTCGGTCAACCGCCCGGACAACTCCCAGCCCACGTCTCCCCTGTCGATGGCCATCCGGGGCAAGCGCACCGATGTCGTCAAGGTGCTGATCGAACTGGGAGCGGATGTGCCACCGGAGATGATCACCGGCTTGAGCGACCAGGAGCTGATGCTCGCGCGCTGGAAATGGCAAAGCGTCACGGCCAATGTGGCGGCGGTTGCCGAGCCCGACGTCGAGGAAATCGAGATGATCCGCTGTTACGGAACCGATACGGCGGTGCTCGACGCCGACATGATCCGCGCAGCACGAGAAATGGAGAAGAAATAGCCGGCTTCAGGGCAGAGTGAGACTCGTCACGCGGGCCGGGACTTGCCCATCGGCCACTCTGCCGGGCTCGCCCCAGGACGCGCGAGAAGGCAAGCGTCGCCCCGGCGCTGGGCGGGCCCGCTCAAGAAGACGTTCTGTAGGTCTTTGTTTTCATGCCGGACAATTGCCACCACTGGTGGCGGTTGGGTTGCTCTCAGTCGCCGCCATGCGGCGCTGCGAATCCGCGCCAGGGGTACCACCTCGATGCGCTTCGCGTCCTGCCTGACGGCGATTTCGCGCAGAATCCGTTCCCCCCACCCACCTGCCTTCGCCACGTCCCTATCGTGCGTGCCTCGCCCCCGACCCATCAAGGCATTTGCGGACGGCACACTAGCTTGCCTCGACCTTCGGATCGCGGCTGAGCAGTTTCTCGACCGCCAGAGCCGACGGCTCGCCATGACTGAGGATGGCATCGACCGCCTGGGTGATCGGCATGTCCACCCCGATGGCCAGCGAGAGGCGCGCCACCTCTCGAGTCGTGCCGACCCCTTCAGCAACGTGTCCGAGCTCATCGAGAATCTGCGGCAGCGTCCGGCCAGCGCCCAGAGCCAGACCGACGCGGCGGTTTCGCGAGAGGTCACCGGTGCAGGTCAGAATCAGGTCGCCGATTCCTGCCAGCCCCATGAACGTCTGGGAGTGGGCTCCGAGCGCAACACCGAAGCGCGTGATCTCGGCCAGCCCGCGGGTGATCAACGCCGCACGCGCGTTCAGGCCCAATCCCAGACCGTCGCAGATACCGGTGGCGATGGCCATGATGTTCTTGACGCCTCCGCCAACCTCGACACCCACCAGATCGTCGTTGGCGTAGATCCGCAGCCTCGAACTGTGCAAGGCAAGTGCCGTCCGATGCCCGAAACCCGGATCGCTGGCGGCCAGAGCGACCGCTGCCGGCAGGCCGCTGGCCACCTCTTCCGCAAAGCTTGGGCCGGAGAGGGCTCCGTACGGCGTATCCTGCCCGATCTCCTCGGCAACGACCTGGTGGGGCAGTTTGCCGGTCTCCGCCTCGAGACCCTTGCACAGCCAGATCAGCGGCCTGAGCAGCCCATCATCGCGCAACCGGCGAACGGTCGGACGCAAGCCCGAGAGAGGCGTCGCAACGATCAGCAGGTCCGCGTCGACGACTGCGCCCTCCAGTTCTTCGCCGATCATCAGCGCATCCGGAAAGCGATGTCCCGGCAGAAGACGCCGGTTCTCGCGGTCTACTCGCAAGGCTTGGCGAACCTCGGGCCTCCTCGCCCAGAGCGTGACCCGGTGGCGGCCACTCAACGCAATCGACAGCCCTGTGCCCCATGCCCCGGCACCAATCACCGCCAGTTTCATGTCCGTCTAAAAACCCCAAACCTCGGTGGCACGAACAAAGCCGGACTGTCCATCGCGATGACGCACCTTCACCCAGCCACCGGGCACCGTTTCGAGGTAATCCAATGACACGTTCTTTTCTGCCTCGAAAGCCAGAGCCGAAGTCGCTTCGGGGCTCTGCCGGACCTGGGCCCGGGCGCTGGTGACGATCACCGACCGCCGCTTGTCGAGATGCCGCGCCTCGATCCACGCCAGCCCGCCGTCGGCATCCCGCACCTTCGACCAGCCCTCGAGATTGACGACCAGCTCGACGGGTGTGCCGCGCCGGACGACGAACAGCTTGCTGCCCTTCTGGGAAGGCGCGTCGTAAAGCACGGCGGGCACTTCCACCGTGCGATACTCGATGGCCAGCACGGGATGGGCCAGCGCCAGAGCGAGCAGCAATACCGTCCGCTGAGCCATCACCGGCTAGTGGGCAGCTGCCTGGGCGGCAGCGGCATCCTGCGCCGCCTGCTGCTGCTGCAGGCGAGACATGTACAGCGCCTCGAAGTTCACCGGCTGAACGATCATCGGCGGAAAGCCCGCGCGCGTCACTGCGTCGGAGATCACTTCCCTGGCATAGGGGAAAAGGATGTTCGGACAGGCGATCGAGAGCAAGGGATCGAGGTTCTCGTCCGGGACATTCTGGACCCGGAAGATTCCCGCCTGCCCCACCTCGACGAGAAACACCGTCTTCTCTTCGATCTTCGACGTGACGGTAGTCGTCAATGTCACCTCGAACAGGCCCTCGCCAAGGCTCTGCGTACCCGTCTGCAACTGGATCCCGACCTTCGGAGCCTCGCGTTCGAGGAAGATCTGCGGCGCGTTGGGCACCTCCACCGAGAGATCCTTGATATACAGCTTTTCGATGGCAAAGATGGGGTTTTCTTGTTCGCTCATGAGCTTTTCCTGGTAGTCAGGGATGGGAAAGAAATACGCTGGGGTTGCGCTACGACGGCTCAGAGGTTGTGAATGAATCGACTGCGCGGCCAATCTGCGCTGTTGCTCACTCGCTCACTCCTCGCCTATGGATCTGATATCCCTGGTCATTCGCTTCGCTCGCGCCGGACATGTCGGCCTGCTCGTGACGACCTCTTCACAAGCTCTCAGGCGCCTTCCGGCGTGAGCAGCGTGCAAAGCTTGCCTGAACGATCGAGGGCGACCAGGTCGTCGGCTCCGCCGACATGGGTGTCGCCGATGTAAATCTGAGGAACGGTTCGCCGGCCGGTTCGCTCGACCATCTCGATGCGCCGTTCCGGTTCGAGGTCCACGCGAATCTTCTCGATCTCGGCGACCCCGCGCGCGCGCAGCAGCTTTTCGGCCCGGATGCAGAACGGGCAAACCGCCGTCGTATACATCAGGACACGTGGTGCGAAGCTCACCTGCGCGCACCCTTCCTGAGCGGAAGACCCGCTTCTGACCACGCGGCGACGCCTCCGTCGAGCGTATGGACGCGGGAAAAGCCCAGCTTGACGAGCTTCGCGCAGGCGGCCGACGAACGCGCACCCGACTGGCAGACGAGGATCAGCGGCCTGTCCCGAAATGTCTCGAGTTCACCGGCACGTTCCTCGATCGAGCCCGCGGGGATGTTCCGTGAGTCGCAGAGGTGTCCGGCGACGTACTCGTTGGGCTCGCGAATGTCGATCAGCTGGGCGTTCTCACGATTGATCAGCATCGTCGCTTCAGTGGGACTGACGGCGCGCGCGCCGCCCGGTCTCCGGAACGACAGAACGAGGAACAGGCTGCCGCTGACCACGGCGACGGCCACGAGGAGGATGTTCTGCTGAATGAATTCCAAATCCCGGCTCCAAAGATGATCGATCGGGCCACAAGCAGCCCGGCCCGGCGCAGTCGCCGCCAGCCGCAACAACCCTAGTCGCCGCAGAACACTTCGCGCATCATGCTGATCAGCTGCAGTGTCCGTGCGTCGCCGACACGATAGTAGACGCGGTTGGCCTCCTTGCGCGCGATGAGCACTCCCTTTTCGCGAAGAATCGCCAGGTGCTGGGAGATGTTGCTCTGCGAGGTACCAACCGCTTCGACGATCTCCTGCACACACGCATCCTGATCGCCAATCACGCAGAGGATCTTGAGACGCAGCGGATGGGATATCGACTTCAGCGCCCGCGCGGCCTGTTCGATGTGCTCCTGTCTGTCGATGATGCTGGTCCGGATCGGCACGCTGCGCCAGCTTCCGCGTTTGGCATATAATCCGCGATTATAGAGTAAAACTTGGGGTCAAGCGTCGATCATCCGCCAGGCTGTCGACCGTTGGCTGGCGACCCGCCGGTGCGGATCCCTCGGGGTCCGAGCAAGGTATTGATCAGATTCACCGAACAGCCCCCGGAGGCTATCTCGCAGAACCGGCGCCCTTTCGCTGCACTCGAGTTCGCGGGGCGCGGTTCGGGCGAACGCTGCGCCAAGGGAAGCCGGCCATCGGCGCACGCGCCGGCGAAGTGGTCGAGGCTGCGGAGCGATCCCGAACCGTCAGCAGGTCGGGGCGAGAGGACGGCCGGCCTCCCGCGCGCGATGCTCGCCCTGCTCCTGGCGATCGGCGTCGCTGCACCAGGCTGGCCAGCGAGTGTCGGAGCACCCGCGAAGAACCACGACAGCGCATCGTCGAGCCAGGTCGCCGCGCGGCAGAGCGACCTCAATTCGCTGCGCGCGCAGATCGCCACGCTGCGTCGGGAGATGGCCGCAACCGAAGGCTCGCGGCGCACGGCCGCGGATCAGTTGCAGGAGGTCGAGCAGAGCATCTCGACGACCCAACGCGAACTGCACGAACTGAACGTGCAGATCGTCCAGCGCCAATCCGCGATCCGCGAACTCGGCAGACAAGCGCGCGACCTCGAGGAGAAACTCGGCGCGCAGCAGGCTCTCCTCGAGAGGCTCCTTTACCGCCAGTACCTGCGCGGCAACCCCGATCCGTTGCGTCTGTTCCTCAACGGCGAAGACCCGAATCAGCTGGCCCGCGACCTCTACTACCTCGAGGCGATCGGCCGGTCACGGAGCCGGATCCTCGACGACATCGATTCGGCGCTGAAGAGCAAGCAGGCGCTAGTCCGGGAAACGCACCGGCAAGGCGAAGAGCTGACGGCGATCGAGGCCCGCCAGAAGGCCGACCATGCCCGCCTGCTGGTCCAGCGCGAAGAGCGCCAGGCAGTCCTCGCCAGGATCTCCGACCAAATCTCCGCCCAGCGGAGGGAGATCGGCAGCCTCCAGAAGGACGAGCGACGACTCGCCGAACTCGTCAGCCGCCTGTCGAAACTGATCGCCAGCACAAGCGCCGTGAGCCGTGAGCCACGCCGCGACGCACCCCGGCGCGACTCCGCGGCCTCCGGAGCGGCGGCGGAAACCAAGGGCTTGGAACCAGCGCGACCGGAACGCGAGAGCCGGCCGACAGCGCCTTCGGAAACTGACGAGCCGCCAGCCGACCACGCGCCAGCCGGCGCTTCAGCCAGTCTCGCGAAGCTCAGAGGTCAGTTACGGCTGCCGGCCCGGGGCTCGATCAGCAACCGCTTTGGCTCCCAGCGCCAGGAAGGCGGTACCTGGAAGGGGCTCTTCATCCTCGCCAGCGCCGGCAGTGAGGTACGCAGCATTGCCGGGGGCCGGGTCGTTTTTGCCGAATGGATGCGCGGCTTCGGCAATCTGCTGATCGTCGACCACGGGAGCAGCTACCTTTCGATCTATGCCAACAACGACGCGCTGCTCAAACAGGTTGGCGACACCGTACGCACCGGAGAAGCCATCGCCACCGTCGGCAACAGCGGTGGCAATCCGGAATCCGGTTTATACTTCGAGCTTCGTCACCAGGGAAAACCGCTTGATCCGATGGCCTGGGTCGGCGCGAAATGAGGTGCGTACGGGAGCAAGACAGATGGGTATCTTGAGACAGGCTGGTCTGGTCGGCGCAGGAATGCTCGGTGGCATACTGGTCAGCCTGCAGTTCTCGGCGATCGCCGACAAGGAGACACGAGCCAGCCTGCCGGTCGAAGAACTGCGCACCTTCGCCGAGGTCTTCAACGCCATCAAGAGCGGCTACGTCGAGCCGGTCGAGGACAAGAAGCTGATCACGCACGCGATCAGCGGCATGCTCTCCAACCTCGATCCGCACTCGAGCTATCTCGACGCCGACGCCTTCAAGGACCTCCAGGTCGGCACGCAGGGCGAGTTCGGCGGGATCGGCATCGAGGTCGGCATGGAAGACGGGCTGGTCAAGGTCGTCTCGCCGATCGAGGACACACCCGCCTACCGGGCCGGGATCAAGCCGGGCGACCTGATCTTCAAGATCGACGACACGCTGGTCAAGGGCCTGACGCTCTCCGAAGCGGTGAAGCGCATGCGCGGCAAGCCCAAGTCGCAGATCCGGCTGTCGATCATTCGCAAGGGCGAAGCCAGGCCGATCGAGATAACTCTGGTCCGCGAAGTCATCAAGGTCCAGAGCGTCAAGTCGAAGCTCGTCGAGGACGGCTACGGCTATCTGCGCATCACCTCCTTCCAGGAAAACACCGGATCGGCGGTCGTCAAGCATCTCAACGACCTGTACAAGGCGGGGCCGCTCAAGGGGCTCGTCCTCGATTTGCGCAACGACCCTGGGGGCCTGCTCAACAGTGCGGTCGGGGTATCGGCCGCATTCCTGCCGCCAGGCACACTGGTGACCTCGACCGACGGCAGGACCGCCGACGCCAAGCACCGTTTCTTTGCCAACCCGAGCGACTACCTGCGCGGCAGCAAGGACGACTACCTCCAGCATCTGCCGCCGGACGCGCGCAGCGTACCGCTGGTCGTCCTGGTCAATGGGGGTTCCGCGTCGGCTTCGGAAATCGTTGCCGGAGCGCTGCAGGATCACAAGCGTGCCGTCGTCCTCGGCACGACGACCTTTGGCAAGGGTTCGGTGCAGACGGTCCTGCCGTTGCCGGGCAATACGGCGATCAAGCTGACCACTGCCCGCTACTTCACGCCTTCCGGGCGCTCGATTCAGGCGAAGGGGATCGTGCCGGACATCGTCGTCGAAGAGAACGCCGATGGCAGCTCGACTGAACACCTGCGCGAAGCAAATCTCGAGCATCATCTGGACAACAACAAGGAGGCGGTCGCCCCGACCGGAAAGGAAGCAACGCCGAAACCTCTCTCCCGCCCGCCTGCCAAACCCAAGAACGGCACGCCCAAGGATGAAGGCGATGAGCCAGGGGAAGTGCCGACGCGCGAACTGGCGTCGAAGAAGGACTACCAATTCACGCAGGCGCTGAATCTGCTGAAGGGGATGCAGATCATGAAGAGCGCCCGGTAGCTGCGGCTCGCGGCGAAAAAGTGAAGAGGCCGGCAGCCAGCGTTCAGACACCGATCCGGAAGCAGCGGAGCATTCTCTTCGCGAAGTTTCCACCGGGACAGTCGCCGCAGGCCTGCGCCTTTCTGTCAAGCGTCGACCATCTCGAAGTCGCACCCCGCGAGCAGCCTAGAACGATCGGCGTTGCCTACGACCTTCACGATCATTGCCTCGAGGAAATCGAGGACCGGCTCGAGGACCAGGGTTATCATCTGGACAACACTCTGCTCAGCAAGATGGTGCGCGCGCTGATCTACTACGTCGAGGAGACCGAGCTGCACAACCTGGGTGCTCCGCGGCGGCCACTCAAGCGCTCGCAATCGGAGGCCTACACGCACGCCTGGGAGCGGCACCCACACGGCGACCACGACGACACGCCGCCGGAGTGGCGAGAGTACAAGTAGCGCGCGTCCGATGAACGACGGACAGTTGCTGCGCTACAGTCGGCACATCCTGCTCGAGGAAATCGGCATCGTGGGCCAGCAGCGCCTCGTCGACGGCAGGGCGCTGGTCATCGGCGCTGGCGGGCTCGGGTCGCCCGCCGCGCTCTATCTCGCTTCTGCGGGAGTCGGACGGCTCACGGTCGCCGACGGCGATACGGTCGACCTCACCAACCTGCAGCGCCAGATACTCCATACCGACCAGCGCGTCGGCCAGCCCAAGGCTCAGTCGGCCCGAATCGCGCTCAATGGCGTCAATCCTGAGGTCCGCGTCCGCGAGGTCGCCAGCCGTGTGGCCGGCGACGAGCTCGCCGAGCTGGTCGCCGACGCCGACGTCGTCCTCGACTGTTCCGACAACTTCGCTACGCGGCATGCCGTCAATCGCGCTTGCGTCGAGCGACGCAAGCCGCTGGTTTCAGGAGCGGCGATCGGCTTCGCCGGCCAGCTCGCGGTCTTCGACAGCCGGCGCGCCGACGCGCCGTGCTATCACTGCCTGTTTCCGGAAGGCGAAGACGTCGAGGAGATTCGTTGCGCGGTGATGGGCGTCTTCGCTCCGCTCACCGGAATCATCGGTTCAATGCAGGCGGCCGAAGCGATCAAGCTGCTCGTCGGCTGTGGCGAGGTCTCCGAGGGACGCCTCTGGCTACTCGACGGGCTGGCCATGGAGTGGCGCAGCGTCAGATTCGCACGGGATCCGCGCTGCCCGGTCTGCGTGACCGGTCCGGCTGACTGAAGCGAGCCAGCAGCCGGAGGTCCGGGCCGAGCAAGCGCAGGTCACGAATCGCCAGCGCCCGGCGGTTGGCCAGTGAATCGAGCGGCGGCAAATCGAACATCCCGCGCGCAGCATCGCCGAGCAGACAGGGTGCCAGGTAAAGAAGCAGTTCGTCGACCAGGCCTGCTTCGAGCAGCGCGCCGCTCAGCCGCAAACCCGCTTCGACGTGTACTTCGTTGACCGCCCGCCGTGCGAGTTCGCCGAGCAACGAGGGCAGGTGGACGCGGCCGTCGGGCCCCGGGAGCACGATGACTTCGGCCCCTCGCCGGGCGAGCGCCGCGCGTCGTTCAGGGTCGTCGATGGCGCTGGCAATCAGCACCTGGCCGTCGCCGAACAGTCGGGCGTCGATCGGCGTAGCCAGGCGGCTGTCGACGACGACCTTGAGCGGCTGGAGCAACCCTCCGACCAGTTCCTCTTCAAGGCCACGCACATTGAGCTGCGGATCATCATCGCGAACCGTTCCGATGCCGGTGAGGATCGCGCAGGCCCGCGCCCGCCAGCGGTGCGCGTCGCGCCGCGCCGCCGGTCCGGTCAGCCACTGGCTGGTCCCATCGTCCAGCGCCGTCTTGCCGTCCAGGCTGGCGGCGAGCTTCACGCGCAGCCACGGCCTCGCGCGAGTCATCCGCGCGACGAAGCCGACATTGAGTTCCTCCGCCTCGACGCCCAACAGGCCGCATTCGGCCGTCACCCCGGCCTCGCTCAGCATCGCCAGCCCGCTGCCCGCGACCAGCGGGTTCGGATCCTCCATCGCCGCGACGACTCTGGTGATCCCTGCGCCGAGCAGCGCCTCCGCGCAAGGCGGAGTCCGACCGTGGTGACTGCACGGCTCGAGAGTCACATAGGCGGTTGCGTGCCTCGATCTCTGCCCCGCTGCACGCAGCGCATTGATCTCGGCATGCTCGGCGCCGGCACGCTGATGCCAGCCCTCGCCGACGATTTCGCCATCGTTGACGATCACGCAGCCGACCCGCGGATTGGGACGCGTGCTGTACAGGCCGCGCTCGGCCAGATGCAGCGCATGCGCCATGAACCGGTGATCGACCGCGCTGAACGTCCCCGTCATCAGCGGCCCGACTGCGCCGGATGAGACACCTCGCGGATCACCTTCGAGAACTCGTCGACGTCCTCGAAATTGCGATAGACCGATGCGAAGCGGACGTAAGCCACTTTGTCGAGCTTTTTCAGTTCGCGCATGACCATCTCGCCAACCCTTGCCGAAGCGACCTCCCGTTCACCGAGAGCGAGTAGCCTTTCCTCGATCCGCGATACGGCGGCTTCGACGGCCTCGCCACTCACCGGCCGCTTGCGCAGCGCAAGACACAGGCTCGCGGCAAGCTTGTCGCGGTCGAAATCGACTCGCGAACCGTTCTTCTTGACCACCTGCGGCATGCGTAGTTCGGCACGCTCGAAGGTCGTGAAGCGCTTGTCGCACTTCAGGCAGCGGCGGCGGCGGCGGACGATGTCGCCTTCGTCATTGACGCGAGTATCGGCGACCGCCGTCTCGTCGGCACCGCAGAACGGACACCTCACGCTGCCGGACCATAGACGGGAAACTTCCTGCACAGCGCGGAGACTTCGCCACGCACGCGCTGCAGAACTTTCTCGTCGCCCGGTGCGTCGAGAACATCGGCGATCAGATGGCCGACCTGCTCGGACTCGATCTCGGTAAACCCGCGAGTGGTCATCGCCGGCGAGCCGATGCGGATCCCCGAAGTCACGAAAGGCTTCTGCGGGTCCTTGGGAATCGCGTTCTTGTTGACCGTGATATGCGCCGCACCGAGCGCCGCCTCGGCTTCCTTGCCGGTGATGCTCTTGGCGCGCAGGTCGACGAGAAAGACGTGCGACTCGGTCCGGCCGGAAACGATGCGCAGTCCCCTGCCCTCGGAGAGCACCCGCGACATGACCCGCGCGTTGGCGAGGACCTGTTCCTGATAGTGCCGGAAGGCCGGACTCTGCGCCTCCTTGAAGGACACCGCCTTGGCCGCGATCACGTGCATCAGCGGGCCCCCCTGCAGGCCGGGGAAAACTGCCGAGTTGATCGCCTTCTCGTGTTCGGCCTTCATCAGGATCACCCCGCCGCGCGGACCGCGCAACGTCTTGTGCGTCGTCGACGTCACTACGTCAGCATGCGGCACCGGGTTCGGGTAGCATCCCGCGGCGATCAGCCCGGCGTAGTGGGCCATATCGACCATGAAGATCGCTCCGACCTCCCTGGCCACCTGCGCGAAGCGTTCAAAGTCGATACGCAGGGCGTAGGCCGAAGCGCCGGCAATCAGGATGCGCGGTCGGTGCCGACGCGCCAGCGCTTCCATCGCCTCGTAATCGATCGCCTCATGAGCGTCGAGGCCGTAGGCGACGACGTTGAACCACTTGCCCGACATGTTCAGCGGCATGCCGTGCGTCAGGTGGCCCCCTTCGGCAAGACTCATGCCCATGATCGTGTCGCCCGGCTTGGCAAAAGCCATGAGCACCGCCTGATTGGCCTGTGACCCCGAGTTCGGCTGGACGTTGGCCGCTTCGGCCCCGAACAGCTTCTTCAGACGGTCGATGGCCAACTGCTCGACGACATCGACGTGCTCGCAGCCCCCGTAGTAACGCTTTCCGGGATAGCCTTCGGCATACTTGTTGGTCAACTGCGAACCCTGGGCAGCCATCACTGCGTGGCTGACGTAGTTCTCCGAAGCAATCAGCTCGATGTGCTCCTCCTGGCGCCGATTCTCGTTGTCGATGGCCTGCCAGACCTTCGGATCCACTTTCGCCAGATTGTCTTTCGCGGAAAACATCTTGTGCCTCACCAGCCCTGTAAATGGCGAGATTCTAGCACGAGGCGTCCTTCTGCCCGTCAGAACACGGGACACGGCGGCACCGCCTTGCCGCGAGCAGGCGGTAGAGGTCCACATTGCGCTCAGCTTTCCCCGTGGCCGTCGCCAACGCCGTATTCGTCGTCGAGCCGGTTCATGTAGCGCGCGTAGCACCAGATGATCGCCAGATAGACCAGCGGCGCCCCCTGCGCGCCCATGTAGAAGCCCAACGGGAGGCCGAACAGAGTGACCGCCGAAAGCTCGCGGGCGAAGTAGCTGACCACGAAGGTGACCACGAACCAGAGCGTCAGCAGCAGTGCCGTCACCCTGAGGTTGCGCTTCCAGTACTCGCGTTGCCTGACACTCAGCTTCATCGACACCTCCGCGGGCGATCCCGGTCGCCTGCGCACCGACCCCTGACCTGCGGTGGGTCGCGCAGGGCGTGCACCGGACCGACCGCTGGCCACCAGTTCAGGGGCTTCGTGTCGTCCCGGAGACCCGCTATGGATAACGGACGCTCTCGACGAACTCCTGCGTGGCCTGACTCGGGGGCTTGCCGAGCAGGCTGACCAGGATGATCGTCACGAAGCCGACGGCAACCCCCCAGATTCCGGCCGACGTCGACTGGATTCCCAACCAGGGCTTCATCCCGATCCCCTCTAGGCCAAGCCAGGGGATCGACTCGACATGCAGCCGAAGCATGTAGTAGACGGTGACCAGCAGACCGGCCACCATCCCCCAGACTGCTCCCGACGGGGTCGCTCTCTTCCAGAAGACGCCGAGGATCAGTGCCGGAAACAACGCCGCACCAGCCAGCGAGAAAGCCCAGGCGACCATCAACAGGATCGTCCCCGGCTTGACGGCAGCAGCGCTGGCGGCGAGCACGGCGACGGCCAGGAGCAGCGACTTGGAAACTACGAGACGCCACTGGGTCGTCGCCCCAGGACGCAGCACCTTGTAGTAGAGATCGTGCGACAGTGCGCTGGCGATGGTCAGCAGGAGCCCATCGGCGGTCGACAGCGCCGCGGCGAGTGCCCCTGCAGCGACCAGGCCCGAGATGACGTAGGGAAGCCCGGCGATCTCCGGCGTGGCAAGAAGGATCACGTCCGGGTTGAGCGCCAGTTCGGCGAGTTGCAGGAGACCGTCGCCGTTGATGTCCTCGATCGACACCATCCCCGCCTTTCCCCACGAACTGATCCACGTCGGCAACTGGGCGATCGACGAACCGACGACGCTCGAATAGATTTCGTACTTGGCGAAGGCCGCATAGGCCGGAGCGGTCAGATAGAGGACGAGGATGAACAGCAGGGACCAGAATACCGAGCTGCGCGCCTCGCCAACGCTCGGTGTCGTGTAGTAGCGAATCAGCACGTGCGGCAGAGCTGCGGTGCCGACCATCAGGCAGAAAACCAGGCTCAGGAAATTGTCGCGCGCGGTCTCGTTGACCGCATCGCCCGCCCCGGGGTAGGCGGTCAGATGATGCGCTGGTTCTTCGCCGCGCTGGGCCGCCTGGCGCATCAGACGCTGCCAGTAGCCCTGCGCCTCGGCGGTCGTCCGGGGCAGATCGCGCCGCTCGCGTTCGAGGGCCATCACGTCACGCATCTGGGCATTGCCGTTCTTCATTTCGTCGATCCGCTCGCTCAGCCGATGCATCTCGTCGTCGAGCGATTCGGGAAGCGCGGCGATGCGCTCGTGATAGCTTTCCGCGCGCTCGCGGAACAACCGCCGCGCCTCGATCTCGGCCGGGTCGGCAAAGATGCGCTGTTCGAGCGCGTCGACCCGCTGCAGGACCTGCCCGTAGGTCAGCTGGGGCAGCGGAACGCCAGTCACCTGATACGAAAGGATGGTCACCGGAACCAGATAGGCGACGATCAGGATCGCGTACTGGGCAACCTGCGTCCAGGTCACTGCGCGCATGCCGCCGAGGAACGAACAGACGAGTATGCCGGCAAGACCGACGAAAACACTGGCCTCGAACTGCAGGCCGACGAAGCGGCTGGTGATCAGGCCAACTGCGTAAATCTGCGCGACGACATAGACGAAGGAAGCCAGAACCGTGGCGAACAGACCGACGATCCGCGCCCGGTTTCCGCCGTAGCGGGCGGCGAGAAAGTCGGGAATCGTATACTCGCCGAAGCGACGCAGATACGGTGCCAGGAGCAGCGCGACGAGCACGTAGCCACCCGTCCACCCCATCACATACGCCAGGCCCTGGTACCCGGAAAGATAGAGGGCACCGGCGAGACCCATGAACGACGCCGAGCTCATCCAGTCGGCACCGGTGGCCATGCCGTTGAACACGGCCGGAACCTTGCGTCCGGCGACGTAGTACTCGGTGACGCTGGCTGTCCGCGCGAGGATGCCGATCGTCGCGTAGAGGAAGATGGTCAGCATCAGGAACGAATAGCCGATCCAGCGCGGCGGCATGCCGTGCCGTTCGAGCACGGCCAGCAGCAGCACCAGCAGAAAGAAACCGACGGTGTAGGACGCGTAATAGCGACGCAAGGAAACCGTGTAGTCGGACATGGCCAGTGGCCTGATCAGGCGCTCTGGTGCATGTGGCGCCTCGCCCTTTCGAGATCGAGCAGACTGGCTGGCGTCTCGAAGCCTTTGCGCGCCGCGCGAGCCAGCGCCACCTGGAGCAGTTGGGCCATCGCGAAGGCGTCCGAGAGCGCATCGTGTCGCCGGATCACGTCGATCCCGAAATGCGCCAGCCAGGCATCGAGGCCGCCCGCCGGCTCTACATCGCGAAAGAGGTCGGGCATCAGCCAGGCGAGATCGATCCACGGCAGTCCGAGATCGACGCCGAGCGACCTGGCGAGAATGCCTTCGACCGCCGGCGCGACCAGCGGCACGTTGTACGAGACCAGCGGGGCCTTGCCGATGAACCTGATCAGGGCAACCAGCGCATCGCTAGCCCCAATCCCGCCCGACTCCTCACCTGCGCGACGCTCCGTCTGCCCACCCGCTGCAGGCGCACGCCTCTCGGGATCGACCAGGGTGACCTCGAAGGCATCGCGAAAGTCTATGCGACCGTCGACGACGGCGACCGCAGCGACCGCCGCCGGAGCTTCGGCAGGCGCGCTGCCGAGAGACGCCTCGACGTCGACGAGCACGTAACGACAGCGATAGTGCGAACGACGAAGGTCGGCGGCCGGCAGCTGCTGCCAGGCGGCTACCGCCTGCTGCTGCCCCGAGGTCAGCGCCTGCAGCTGCGCCGAATGGCCGGGGAAGAGTCGCGAGAACCAGGTCATCGTTCAGAGCTGGTAGTCGAGCCTGAGTCGCGCCTGGAGCTTGCGCGCCTGGCGAAAAGCCTCCTTGAGGATTCGCCGTTCGATTTCGTTGAGCTCGTCTGGCCGAACGAAGTTGTCACCAGCCCGGCCGTGCTCCTGCTCGAAATGTTGATGACGGAGGCGCAACAGCTGGATGAAGTTGAATCCTTCGAGAGTCGCCGCCATGTCCTCGCGACTGATGTTCATCAGCGCCCCGGCACGCTTCAGCCGCTGGACGGTATTGGTCGCTTCGACCTCGTTGGCCAGCGCAAAGACTCGCGCCGCATCGGTGAACAGCCTCACCCCGAACTTCTTGAGGTCGATCGTGCCCGGGTGATCGGGGTCGGCACCGGTCACGAAGTCGCGGATCCGGCCCAGTGGCGGCGACACGCCGATGGCGTTCTGCGCGAGCATGCGCAGGAACAGCGGACTGTTCCGCGTCTGCCGGAAGAGTGCGAGGCGCAGCCGGTGGGCGAGGTTGAAACGGCCATGCAGTGGCCGGAAATCGAAAAAGATCGTCGCGTTGAGCAACGCCTGTGGTTCCGGCGTGCGCACCCACTGCATGAACTTTTCTTCCCACTCCTCGAGCGTCAGACACAGATCCGGGTTGCTGGCCATGATGTTGCCCTTGCACAGCGGGAATCCGCAGCGGTCGAGGTCGGCATTGACGTCGCGCGCAAATTCGAGAAAGCGCAGCTGGGTCAACTCACGGTCCATGATGTCCGTGCACAGATAGACGATCCCGTTGTCCTGGTCGGTGACGAACGTCTGTTCGTCACGTCCCTCGGAGCCGAACGAAAGCCAGGCCCAGTCGATGCCGTAGAGGTCGTGTCGATCGAGATTCAGCTCGATGACCCGGCGCGTCACCGTATCGTTGAGCGTCGAGATGAACTGCGTGATTTCCTGGGCCCCGACGCCCTCGGCGAGCATGGTCAGCGACAGCTGGCGGACGTCTTCCCGGGCGTGCCGGAGAACTTCGACGGTCTCGGCTGCGTCGATCGCGTGGCGAATCTGACGCAACCCGGCCCCCTGCAGCCGGAACAGGTCGCGCTCGGAAACCACGCCGCACAGGCGCCCGCCGTCATCGACGGCGAGCACGTGACGGATGCCGTGCCTGGCCATCGCCAGTGCGGCGTCGTGCGCGTTGGCAGCGAGCGAAAGCGTCTGCGGAGCGGCGGTCATCACCGCCGCGATCGGCTGATCGAGCGAGATCCCGGGCAGGACGATGCGCTTGAGGACGTCGGAAAGCGTGAAGATCCCGACCGGCTGCCCGTCGGCGTCGACGACGACCATCGACCCGAGATGGCGCTCGGCCATCAGTTCGACAACCTGCCGTATGGTCGTTCCGGCTTGCACCGACACCGGCTCGCGCTTGACGATCGCGGCCAGCGGCGAGTTCATCGTCCGCTGTTCGGCCGCGCGCTGGGCGAGCTGCAACTGCAGCTGCTGCTGCGACTGTTTGAGCAACTCGGCGATGTGCTGGGTGCAGAACAGGTTGAAGACCGTGCTCTGGCGCGTCAGGGCAAAGAAGTCGTTCGCCGGCAGCTCGTAGCAGAAAACGTCCTCGCGAGCGACGTAGGTGCGTGCCGCCGGACGCTGAGCCATCAGCGCGCCGATCGCGAACATCTGGCCCGGACCGAGCGTGACCGTCGAATGCTCGCTGCCGCCCGTCTCGCCGCTGGCCCTGACGCGCACCTTGCCACGCTGGATGATGTGCAGGACCTGCGCCGTTCCCATCTCGCTGGCCAGGATCCTTGAGCCCT
>NZ_JAMTDX010000024.1 GCF_023806625.1 Accumulibacter sp. | reverse complement strand
GAGGAGTGGATGACCGGCAAGGTCTATCTCAACTTGCATGCCTGATCTCAACATCTTGATGGCATCACCTCGGAGTATTTACAGAAAGAAGGTTGCACTGCCTATTGAGGGCCCCCTCTGGCGGGCGGCCGTGGATAACTCTGCGCCTTGGCACGGGCTCCGCAACACGTACTCAACCGTCCGCGCTTCGACCGGCAGGCAACTTGTACGACAAGTCTCACTCTCATCGCGTTACTGCGTAACGCTTAACAGGAGCTTCACGATGGCCAAGAGCAATGCACAACGGCAGTCAGCGTATCGACAGCGGCACTTGAACGACGAAAACGGGCAGGCGCAGCGGCTCAATCTCGTGCTCAGCGCGCACGCCAAGCGCGCCCTGGAGCGCTTGGCTGCTTGTTACGCGGTAACGCAACGTGAGCTGTTGGAGTGCCTTCTTCGTGACGCGGAAAGCGCCGCGATCGATCGTGCGCGAGGCGTGCCCGACGGGCAAACCCAGTACTACGACGGGCACCTGCGATTGGCACTGAAACGCGTTACGCCGTAACGGCCCGCCGACGGTCCGCAAGGCAAAAACTTGACCGGAGCAGGACGCTCAGAGTACAAACCAATCCACCCCGCGTCGCTACGCGCCGACTGTCCAGTTTGACGTGGAATGACTGTCCAGTTTGCTCTGGAATGGGTGTCCAGTTTGTGTGGAATAGGCACTTTCGCGATACGCGCCGACGCCGGCCGCGAACCCGTCCAGCGCTCGCCAGGTCACCGTGCCACCCATCGCCACGTCGGCGAAGACCCGGCAGGCCATCTCCCGCGCCAGGTCCCGCGCCGAACGCCAGACGGTCTGCTCGCCCTCGCCGTGCAACGCCTCGTCGACGATCCGGAACGTGCGCTCGCCGCGACTGCCGCCGAGGCGCGCCGTCACGATCCGCCGGTCGCCGTCGCGGTGGATCTGCGCGCTGAGTACCGGCCCCTGGGCGAGGCGCCCGACCAGGCCGAGGATCGTGCCGACGGGGATTCTCAGCGGTCCGAGCGCGAACGACGTTTCCGAGCTGATTGCCTGCTGCAGGAACCGACCAGGCGCGTCGGTCTGGAACGTGGCGTTGAGCGGCGTCATCTTCTCCGGGATCGTGCGAATCGCGCGATCAGCCTCGAACTCGGTGAACAGGTCGCTGAGCCGGGAGAGCTCGGCCGCGACGAGCACGCCGAAGCCCGGCACGTCGAGTCCCGCTTGCTTTCCCGAGAAGTCGTCGAACGCGGCGACGGTGAGCCTGCGCCGCGCCTGCCCGACCGACCAGACGACGAAGCCGAACGCCCAGATGGACAGGACGTTCCACAGCGTGAGCCAGGATCCCTGCCCGTGCGCGTTCGCTCCGGCGACGGGCGCTGCCGGGGCCTGCGACGGCATCTGCGCACGAGATGAGGCGAGATCTGGCGCCTGGTCCTGGTCGGGGCCCCCCGAGGCGACGCGGCGGAGGCAGCTCGCCGCCGAGTCGAACCACTGTGGCCCTCGCGAGACGAGGATCTCGGCCCCCCCGAGCGCGCCGGCGATGGCGACCATCACCACGAGGTGCACAACCAGTCTTCCGCGGAGAAGGCCGAGGACGCGGCCACCGAGGCGGCAGATCCGGAGCAGCGCGTCGCGAAACCAGCAGGACAACATGGTTCATCTCCGGAAGGTGCGGTCCGGGACGAGGCGCAAGGCCTGCCCGGAAGAGGAGATTGCCAACGCTAGCCGGAGGATTATCTCGCCCGCGGGCAGGAGCGGTCAATACGGGATCACACCCGGGAGCGACTGCATTCGACCCTCGGCTACCGCTCCCCATGCAGTTGCAGGAGACTGGATTGGTGAGCGACATCAGGAGAATCTGATACCATGAGCCCCGCCCTTTGGCAGACGAAAGACCCAGGGAAGCTCATTGGCAGCAAGTGCTGGCTTACGCCAGGCAGATACCCGGCCAACGCTTCGACAAGCTCATCCTGCTGAAGCGCAACGGTCGCTCACCAGCCCCCCGATCTACAACAGTTTGCGGACCTGGTCCGGAAACCGATCGGCGGTCCTGCACGCCAAAGCGCCGAGTCGTGCGCTTCGGACACCCATCGGCATGACGTGCAGACCGTGTATCGGGCCGAACGCGAACTGCCGCGAATGCCACCAGGCCAGGATATCCGGAAATTCGACCATGCAGCGTGCCATCGCAGCCAACCCCCTTGAATCGGAAGCGATCGAGATCATCCGCGAGGCGATCGCGACGTCGTCCAACCCGGTGATGATGTACTCGATCGGCAAGGATTCCGCAGTGATGCTCCATCTGGCGAGGAAGGCGTTCTACCCGGGGTCGCCGCCGTTCCCGCTACTGCACATCGACACTGGATGGAAGTTCCGGGCAATGTACGCCCACCGCGACCGGATGGTCGCCGAGAGCGGCATGCGACTGATCAGCTACACGAACCCGGAGGGCCTGGCCGCGGGGATCGGCCCATTTACCCACGGAAGCAACTACCACACCGAGGTGATGAAAACCCAGGCCCTCAGACAGGTCCTGGATGCCCACCGTTTCGACGTCGTTTTTGGCGGTGCGCGTCGCGACGAGGAGAGATCGCGCGCCAAGGAGCGCATCTTCTCCTTCCGCGCGCCCGGCCATCGCTGGGATCCGAAGGCCCAGCGCCCCGAGTTGTGGAGCCTGTACAACTGCCGCATCCACGAGAACGAGAGCATCCGCGTGTTCCCCCTCTCCAACTGGACCGAACTCGACGTCTGGCAGTACATTTATGTTGAGAGGATCCCTATCGTCCCGCTCTACCTGGCAGCGAAGCGGCCGGTCGTCAACCGTGGCGGACAATGGATCGTCGTGGATGACGACCGCTTTCCTTTCCAGCCCGGCGAGCAGGTCGAGATCCGCAAGGTGCGCTTCCGGACACTCGGCTGCTGGCCGCTGACCGCGGCGATCGAAAGCGATGCCGATACCCTCGAGGCAGTGATCGCCGAGACTTTCAACGCGCGCTGCTCCGAGCGACAGGGCCGCCTGATCGATACGGACGAGCCCAACTCGATGGAAAGGAAGAAGCAGGAGGGCTACTTCTGATGCACGTGCTGCATGCACAGGACGTAGCCGCCTTCGTGCACGACCAGCGCAACAAGGAAACCGTGCGCTTCATCACCTGCGGCAGCATCGACGACGGCAAGAGCACTCTGATCGGCCGCCTGCTTTTCGAGAGCAAGGCGATTTTCGACGACCAGCTGCAGTCGCTGCGGACCGAGTCCCGTCAGTACGGCACGCAGGGCGAGAGAGTCGAACTCGCCCTGCTGGTCGACGGTCTCCAGGCCGAGCGCGAACAGGGCATCACGATCGACGTCGCTTACCGTTTCTTCGCCACCGACCGACGCCGCTACATCGTTGCCGACACGCCGGGCCATGAGCAGTACACGCGCAACATGGCCACCGGCGCCTCGACCGCCGACCTGGCAGTGATCCTCGTGGACGCCCGCAAGGGGGTGTTGACCCAGACGCGCCGTCACAGTCGCATCGCCGCCATGATGGGCATCCCGCATGTGCTTCTGGCGGTGACGAAGATGGATCTCGTCGGCTTCGACGAGCCGGCATTCGACGCCATTGCCGACGAGTACCGCGCTTTCGCCGCCGGTCTAGGGTTCACGAGCATCCAGGCGATCCCGCTGTCGGGACTCGACGGCGACAACGTGCTGCGGACCAGTGCCAGAATGCCGTGGTACGCAGGACCCAGTCTGATGGACTACCTCGACGCGGTGGACCTGCGCGAAGTCCGCGAA
Organism: Accumulibacter sp.; assembly: GCF_023806625.1. Classification (GTDB taxonomy): domain Bacteria; phylum Pseudomonadota; class Gammaproteobacteria; order Burkholderiales; family Rhodocyclaceae; genus Accumulibacter. The sequence goes on along the minus strand of NZ_JAMTDX010000024.1, from coordinate 27,189 downwards.
GAAGGTCGCTTCCGGATGCCCGTCCAGTGGGTGAGCCGTCCCAGCCTCGACTTCCGCGGCTTCTGCGGGCGTGTCGCTACAGGGAGCGTTCGGCCCGGCGACGCGGTGCGCGTTCTGCCCTCCGGAGTACAGACGCGCGTCAAAGCCGTCCTCTCCGGTTTTGCCGAGGTGGAGGTGGCTCGCGCCGGCGACGCCATCACCCTGACCTTGGCTGATGAAATAGACACGAGCCGGGGGGACGTCCTGGCGGCAGCCGAAGCTCCGCCAGAAGTGGCCGACCAGTTCGAGGCAAGCCTGCTGTGGATGGCCGCGTCCCCGATGACACCGGGACGGCACTACCTGATGAAGCTCGGCTGCCGCGAGGTCACGGCGAAAGTCACCGCGATCAAGTTCCGCGAGGATGTGAACAGCGGCGCCCGCCTCGCGGCCAGGACGCTGGCCCTGAACGAGATCGCCAGAGTCAATCTGTCGACCGCCGCACCGCTGGTCTTCGAGCCTTACCGCGTCAGCCGCACCCTGGGCGGCTTCATCCTGATCGACAAACTCACCTACCAGACCGTTGGCGCCGGGATGATCGAATTCGCGCTGCGCCGCGCCAGCAACATCCATTGGCAGGCACTGGAGTTGAACAAGGCCACCCGCGCGGCTCAGAAGAACCAGACGCCACGCTGTATCTGGTTCACTGGCCTTTCCGGATCGGGCAAGTCGACGATCGCCAATCAACTCGAGAAGCTCCTGCTTGCAGAAGGGAGACACACCTACCTGCTCGATGGCGACAACGTGCGCCACGGCCTGAACCGGGATCTGGGTTTCACCGAGGCGGACCGGGTGGAAAACATCCGGCGCGTCGCTGAAGTCGCCAGGCTGATGATCGATGCCGGTCTGATCGTCCTGGTGAGTTTCATCTCCCCCTTTCGCAGCGAACGCGCAATGGCGCGCGATCTCTTCGCCGAGAGCGAGTTCGTCGAGGTCTTCGTGGATACCCCGATCGAGGAATGCGAACGCCGCGACGTCAAGGGACTGTACGCCAAGGCGCGCCGGGGCGAACTGAAGAACTTCACCGGCATCGACAGTCCCTACGAGCCCCCCGAGGCGCCCGAGATCCATGTCCGCACCTGCGAGGGCGGCCCCGGGGATTGGGCCGAACGCATTCTCAAGACGATAGGCTGAAGATGACGGAACGAGAACTCGGCGTACTGTGCGCGCTGGCCGAAGCAGCCGGCCTGGAGATTCTGGACGTCTATGCACGGAACTTCGCCTCGTGGCAGAAGGACGACGCATCGCCACTGACCGAGGCAGACCTGCGCGCCGACAAGGTCGTCCGGGAAGGTCTCGAGGCCCATTTCCCGGGGGTGTTCATCCTTTCCGAGGAATCGGTATCAGCCGCCGGACGCGATTCGGACGCCCTCTTCCTCGTCGACCCGCTCGATGGCACGAAAGAGTTCCTCAAGCGCAACGATGAGTTCACCGTGAACATCGCGCTCGCAGACCAGCAAGGGCTCGTCGCTGGGGTCGTCCTTGCGCCTGCCCTCGGCGAGTTGTTCTACGCCGCCCGGGGACTGGGGGCAGCCAAGCGCGACGCTGGGGGCATGCGCGGACTCAGGGTGGCGCGCTGCGACGAACCCATGCCGCTGCGCGTCATCGGCAGCCGCTCGCATGGCGGCGAGGCACTGACCAGCTGGCTTGGGAAGCTGCCGCGGACATACGGCTTCGTCGCCGCCGGCAGCTCGCTCAAGTTCTGCCGGATAGCCGAAGGACGGGCCGACATCTATCCGCGTTTCGGGCCGACGAGCCAGTGGGACACGGCTGCGGCTCAATGTGTGCTGGAGATGGCCGGCGGCGCGGTCACAGACCTGAACGGGGCGTCGCTACGCTACGGTCTCGATGGCCCCACGCTGAACCCGGAGTTCGTCGCGGTCGGCGACCGGCGGCTGCTCGCCTTGGCCACATCGACGACTTGACCGAGCGTCAGAAGAGCTCGACCACCGCTACCGCGCCGAGGACCAGCGTGACGACGCCGACGACCCCGCGCAGGGAGGCTTCCGAGCTGCGGCTTACCGCCAGCGTAGCCATGGGTACCGAAAGCAGCGCTCCCAGCGCCATCGGGATCGCCAGCTCCCAGGCGATGCCCATGCCCATGGCCCGGTAGCCCAGCAAACCGACCAGGCAGGCTACCGACTCGGCCACTGACGTGATCGCCACGGCGTGCTTGGCGGGCAGGCCAGCGACCATCTGCCCGCTGGTGACCAGTGGCCCATAGCCGCCTCCAGACAGCCCCTTGTTGAACGCCGCAACGGCGCCGACGACGGCGATCCCGACGGGCCGGTAGGGAATCCTGCGCTTGCGCGTCAGCAGAATGATCACGCCCATGGCAATGATGATCGTCGTAATCGCCAGGTTGAGCCAGAACCTGGGAATACTTACGGCAACCCAGGCGGCCAGCAATGCGCCGACCGTCGACAGGCTGCCGAGCAACAGGACGGTCCGTCGGGCGTGAACGTTCTTCAGGAAGTCGACGTTCCCGTCCCGCTGATGCAGCACCCCGGCAGCCACCCCGGTCACCAGCTCGCTCAACAGGACCGCCGGCACGATCTGCAGCGGCCCGAAGTGAACCAGCAGGAGCAGCGGCGTCAGCGTCGTGCCGTACCCCATGCCGAGACTGGAGTCCATGAATTCGCAGGCTAATGCCGCGAGAAAGATCGCCAGCACGGCGATCGGCGAAATGCCGAGCATCGTCGGCTCGCTTGCGCTCGACAGCGGAAAGAAATGCAGGCCGACGAGACCCGTGGTGATGCCCCCGACCAGCAGGAGCCACAACCGGGTTCGACGCAACGCCAGGAACGGCAAGGCGTGGCTGGAGCAGGAAGTGGACATGTCACGTTCTCATCAACAAGGTCATCGCGTCTCAAGCATGATCCATGCCAGCGAGGGCCATTCCAGCGATTTCATCGACTTGGACGCGGAGGACTGGAGTCTTTTGCCAGCGCCGTCTAGAATCGTTTCATTGAACGGATTACGTGACCCAGAGAATGGAAAACAGTGATATTTCACGGTTCTGCGATTTGTCTGCACTGGAAGCGATAGCCGAGCAATGCGGCCGAGACGATTCGGGCATCGAGGAGTTCCTTGGCGAACTCTGCCGGAACCTTGGTCCGGCCGGCCGGCAGCTGATCATGCGTTTGCTCGAGGAACGCCGCTCGCTGCGCTTCAAGCGCGCCGGTCAAGGCGACACGATCGTCGGCGCGGAGACGGGCCTGCGCGAAGTGATGGAGGCCGTCCGCCAAGTTGCGCGGTCGAGCGCGCCGGTCCTTCTGCTCGGCGAGACCGGCACGGGGAAGGAAGTCGCAGCACGTGCGGTGCATAGGCATTCCCAGCGGGTAAACGGACCCTTCCTGCGCGTCAACTGCGGCGCGATACCGCCCGAACTGATCGATTCGGAACTATTCGGACATCAGCGCGGCAGCTTCACCGGCGCGTCGGCGACGCGGAAGGGCTGGTTCGAACGCGCGGATGGCGGGACCCTGTTTCTCGATGAGGTCGGCGAGCTGACGCCGGCAGCACAGGTCAGGCTGCTACGCGTCCTCCAGGATGGGAGTTTCGTCCGCGTAGGAGGAGAGCAGACCCAGAATGTCGACGTCCGCGTGATCGCTGCAACCAATCGGAACCTCCGCCAGGCTGTTCACGACGGCGCGTTCCGTGAAGACCTTTGGTTTCGCATCGCGGTCTTCCCGATCCTGCTACCCCCTTTGCGGGAACGCCTTCAGGACATCCCCGCGATGGCCGCGCATTTTTCCCTGCGCGCCGCCGAACGCCTCGGCTTGCCGCCGCGCATGCCGGATGCCGGCGACCTTGCCCTGCTCTCTTCCTACCCCTGGCCCGGCAACGTGCGGGAACTGGCCTCGGTGATCGAACGTGCCGCGATTCTCGGCAACGGTCAGCGCCTCGAAGTTGCCAGGGCCCTGGGCGTACCGCCGCAGCGGCCGAACTCCGCGCCGGCCGCTGCCGCCGTTCACGTACCCGAATCAGCCAGGACCACCGGGCATCACGAGGATCTATCGTTCGAAGAGGCCAGCCGCAAGCACATCGAGGCAGCACTCGTGCGAAGCTGGGGACGCGTCGAAGGCCCGTTCGGCGCGGCCCGCCTTCTCAACCTGAACCCGCATACCCTGCGTTCGAAAATGCGCCGGCTGGGTATCGACGCCAGGCGCTACAAGTCAGGCTCGTCATACCCGCAATAGCGGATCAAGGGGTGCAGGAGCGGCAAGACTCCGCAGAACTCCCTTTCGTATCGCCGCGCGGCGGCGACGCCGGGCTGTCTGCGCCCGACCGCAAGCTGACCGGGGTCCATGCCGCGGCAAAACGCGAGGCCGCCAACCAACGCCCGCCGGTGCTCGAGGCCGAGCAGCGCCGCTGGATCAAGGGACGCGGCAACTGCTCGAGGAGCGAGGACATGCGCGCCTGCGTGCGCGAAACGTAGGTCCCTCGAATCGCTGGTCTCCAGGCCCGCTATCGTCTGGTCCGGCCGAGCGGCCCGGTGCAGGCTGCCTGCCTCGGGGGCTTGCCGTCGCCGCCGTCACCGCCGCCACCCTCCCCATCCCCGGCGTCGGCCGCCTGCTCACGTTCCAGGTCATCGCCCTGCCGATCGACGCCGACGGTCTGGCCGGCGTTCTGACTGTCCGCCTGACTTCCTGTCCGCTGTCTGCTCATCGCCGTCAACGTCGCGCTCGTCACCCTCTGCGCGAGGCCGGCGTCGGCAGGGCGATCCAGACATCACTGGGACCATCGCGACACACGCCGGTCAGCGGCGCGGCAAGCGAACCGCTTCCAATCGGTTTGGGCGACAGTGCCCACGGACCGGTTCGCGACATCCGGTCTGGCCGAATGCTGCGGAATGGCTCGCCGAGGTCGTCTCTGGCCTGTCGCAGCGATCGCCGTGACGAGAAAGGCGGCCACCGTCTCTCGGCGTCCGTCGCCGCTGCTCGCCGCGCGTTCGCTGGAAGGGACCCTGCGGCAGATTTCATCACGACCTCTGAGCCAGGTGGCGCCCGGTATGGACATATGGCCGTCACATTGCCGCCGCATGATCTCGATCGGGCTTCGACAAAGACGACACATGGCAGACAAAACACGGATCAGCGACGCACTTGGCGAACCGAGGTTACTCTTGCCGACCCTGGCCAACCAGGCACTCGCCGCAATCGACCGCGCCAACTTCCATTTCACACGGCTGCAAATGGCCCAAACGCCTGCTGACGATCCGCAACGCACCACCCCGGAACTGATTGCCGAACGGACCGCAGCCGGCGTAGACGAAGACAGTCTCGACGCTCTACCCACGCGCAGCACGAGACTCGAGCCCGGTCGCCATTCGATGCCGGAGGTATCGACGCTATGCGAACGCCTGTCTGGCGAACTGACCGCCATGCTCGCCCCCTGGCGCAGTAGCAGCGTTGAAGACGCGGAAAGCTTCTCCGACAGGCTGGCCGCACTGCACGCCGAGCCGTGATGTGACGACGACACGATCACGGCCGCGCAGATCGCGCGACTCACCTCGGGAAGTCGAGAGCGAGGCGACAGTGCACACCTGATGGCCATGGACATGCATCGGGCATTGAATGCACTACAGATCGGCAAGGCTTCGGAGAACATTGATGGCGCAGCCGCCTACGGGATCAACCCCGGGTTCGCCGCCTTGGTCGCCGCTTTCATGCGGGGAGTCAATCGCACACGGATGCTCAAGTTCGAACATCCGGGCCTGGGCACGACTGCCACGAGGGTCGGCGAACGCGTCGTTCTGCAGAACGATATCGGCACTACCGATACGCACGTGCTGGTGGTGCACGTGCGCGGAACGAGTGTCACGGTGACGTATACCGATGTGCACATCCAGCGCCTGCTGTTCTTCCAGAGCCTCCTCAAGAGCCAAGCGGTGCGCTGGCAAGATACTCTCTCGCGCACCGATCGCGAGATGGAGGAAGGGGTCTACCATCTGTGTAGGCTGGTTCACGGGGGGGCAGTGATACCGCACTGACCGACTACCTAGCGTTCCTTGGTTCGCGCCTGGTCTTCCTCATCGACTGGAACCGGGCACGAACGCGGTTGCGCCTGCTGTTGCCCAAGCGAGAAAGCATGGCCCTCCTCAAATGGGCGGCGGACGAGAACGTCGGCCACATGGCCTGGCTATTGGCGGGCGGCGAGCAACTGGTTTTCGAGGCCTTGTCGTTTGCCGCCAAGGCCCCTCGGACCTTGGGCGCCCGCCTCGACGACCTGCTCGATGTCGACATGGCGTTCGTCTTCATGCAGTTCGTTCTGCAGTCGTGGTCGACTCCGCGCGCCAGAGAGTACCGCCGGATGCACGGAATCGCGGAAGATGTGGGCACCGCGGTTACCGTACAGCGGATGGTCTTCGCCAACTGCGGTGGACGCTCCGGTTCCGGAGTTGCTTTCACACATAATCCGGCCAGTGGCGAGAACCGTATGTATCTCGATTTCCGCCTCAACAGCCAAGGCGAGGACGCCGTGTCCGGGCGCCACAGCGCCAGTGGTGCGCCAGGCCTGCGCGCGGCACTGCCGTCGGTGGCAGCCCGGCTGCAGTCACTGCGCGGGGTTCTGGAAGACGAGTTCGGGGACGCTCAGGAATTCGAATTCACGGTCCAGGACGGCGTCTTGTGGCTGTTGCAAACGCGCGACGCCAAGCGCACACCGTGGGCCGCTTTGCGCATTGCCGTCGAACAGGTGCGGGCGGGCAAGCCGACCACAGCGACCGCCCGCCGACGCCTTGCCGGCATCGACTTCACGCTTGTCGAACAGAGGCACGTGGCGATCGACGCGGCCAGCACACTTCTCGCCAGCGCGCTGCCGGCGAGTATTGGGGTCGCCAGTGGCAGCATCACGCTCGACGCCAGTACCGCCCAGACCTACGCAACCGCGGGGTGACAGGCGATTCTCGTCCGGGAAGACACGAGCACCGACGATCTCGTCGGCATCGCCACGGCGCACGGCATACTGACCGCGCGCGGCGGTCGGACGACGCGCAGCGGCGGTTGCACGGCAGCTGGGCAAGGCTTGTCTCGTCGGCTGCACGACGCTGCGCATTGACACTGTCACCCGCTCCATCAATTTCGGGGACCGCGGGCTCGCAGAGGGTGAAGTCATCACACTGGATTGCGAGAATGGCCGCATTCTCGCCGGCGAGGCGCCAGTACTGATCGAACGGCCGACCCAATGGCTGGACGAGGTGGCAAGCTGGCCGACCTAGCCGCCACCGGCGGGTTGCGTCTTCCTCTCTGAGGACTGAGACGGCCGCCAATCCGGCTTACCGAGACGAATCGAGAAGGATTGCGTCCTGAAGAAGGCCGGGACAGTTCGGGAGACGGGAGGGCTGGAGAACCTCTGCTGTCGTAGCAAGCGCCCGGGGAGAAAGGACTCAGCGCATGCACCGAATTGTAGCCGGCATCACAACGCTCGAGCAGCATCTGGAAACACTCAGCAGCCAGCCTGAGACGTACCCTACAGGTCAGTGAGCAGGGTGCAGGTGCGCAAGAGGCATTCTTCGTCCCAGGTGATTTCGTTGGTCCGCAGGCGGTGGACGCCGGGGTGGGCATCGTACCGGGAACCCGCTCCTTTTCCCAGGTCCCCGCGGGGCTTCGACGGGCCATCGACCATATGCCGCAATCCGGCCCCGAAACGCCGGCAGGACTGATCGAGCATCGCTCCTTCCCTGAGTTGCCGGCTCGGCGAATGGCAGATCCGGTGACCTGTCCAGCCGCTGCGCTTGCCGATCTAAACCACGGTCGGTCACGAATCGCGCGGACCTCGGCCTGTTCAGCGTCGCCGGCGCAAAGCGGCCGGTAACCGCAGCAGACGAGCGCAAGACGCGGCAGTTCTTCAATACCCGTGTCGCCCTCGACGACGAGAATCAGCGGCAGGCTGGAGTCTGGCCGGCTGATCCTGCGTCCGCTGTCGTCTTGGCCGCCGTGTGTCTGACATCCTTGCCGCTGACGATATAGATCACGTCTTCGGCAATATTCGTCGCATGATCACCAACGCGTTCGATGGCCTTGACGATCCAGACGATGTCGAGCACCTCGCTGATCGTGCGCGAGTCTTCCATCATGCAGGTGATCAGTTGCCGGAGGATGGCGTTGAAAGCGGCATTGAGTTCCTGGTCCGCGGTGATCACCTGGCGGGCTTGCTCGCCGTTCATGCGCGCCAGAGAATCGAGCGCTCTACGCAGCATTTCACCGGCCAGTTGGCCATAGCGGTGCAAGTCGGGCAGCCGCGGGATGCGCTGGCCGCAAGACTGATGCACCTCCTGCGACATCCTGGCGATCTTCGCGGCCTTGTCGCCAATGCGCTCGAGGTCGGTGACGATGCGCAGAATGGCCGTCACCAGGCGCAGATCGCGCGCGGTCGGTTGCCGGCGGGCAATCAGCAGGGTGCAGTCTTCGTCGATGCCGACCTCTTCGGTGTTGACCTCGCGGTCAGTGTCGATGACCCGCTGCATTTCCCTGATGTTCCCGGTGTGGAAGGTCTCGATCGCGGTCAGCAACTGGCCTTCAACCAGATCGCCCATCTGCAGGATGCGCGTGCGGATGTGTTCAAGATCGAGGTCGAACTGCTTGCTGAGGTGATCACTCATTCGGCTGCCCTCAAACTCTGTCAAAGGATAAACGGCTGAAGACGACGACTGCCATCAGCGACAGGAAGCGGCATCAACCGAAACGCCCGGTGATGTAGTCCTCGGTCTGCTGGTTTTTCGGCTTGACAAACAGTTCGCTGGTGCTGCCAAACTCGACCAATTCACCGAGGTAAATGAATGCCGTATAGTCCGATATGCGCGCCGCCTGCTGCATGTTGTGGGTCACGATGGCGATGCTGTACTCCGACTTCAGTTCGTTGATCAACTCCTCGATCTTCGCCGTCGAAAGCGGATCAAGCGCCGAGGTGGGTTCGTCCAGCAGGACGACTTCCGGCTTCACCGCGATGGTGCGGGCGATGCACAGACGCTGCTGCTGACCACCGGACAGGGAGAGGCCACTCTGCTGCAGCTTGTTGCCCGTTTCTTCCCACAGCGCCGCCTTGCGCAGCGCCCACTCGACGCGTGCGTCCATGTCGGATTTCGACAACCGTTCGTAAAGCCTGACACCAAAGGCGATGTTTTCGTAGATGGTCATCGGAAACGGCGTTGGCTTCTGAAAGACCATGCCGATCTTGGCGCGGACCAGGTTCACATCCTGCCGATGGTCCAGCAGGTTGCTGCCGTGGAAGTTGATCTGCCCGTCGGCGCGCTGACCCGGATAAAGGTCGTACATGCGGTTGAAGGTGCGCAGCAGTGTGGACTTGCCACAACCGGAGGGGCCAATGAATGCCGTGACTTTGCTCTTGGCGATATCCAGGGACACCTTGTTCAAGCCACGGAATTCGCCATAGTAGAAGCTGAGGTCACGGACAGCCAGGATGGCTTCGGGTTCGACGTTTTCTTGCGGCGGGGGCATAAGCAACTCCGGCTTCAGTCTGAGGATTTCTTGCGGAACAGGACTCGTGCGATGACGTTGATCGCGAGCACCAGCAGGGCAATCAGCAGGGCACCGCCCCAGGCCAGATTGACCCAGTTGTCGTAGGGGCTCATGGCGAACTGGAAGATCACCACAGGCAGGTTGCCCATCGGCATCGACATCTCGGTACTGTAGAACTGGTTGCTCAGTGCGGTAAAAAGCAGCGGCGCGGTTTCTCCGGCGACCCGCGCGATGGCCAGCAGGATGCCGGTCAGGACACCAGCCTTGACCGCGCGCAGGGTGACTTTCAAGGACACCTGCCAGTGCGGAGCGCCCACCGCAAACGCCGCCTCGCGCAGGCTGCCGGGCACCAGAACCAGCATGTTCTCGGTCGTCCGCACCACCACGGGGATGGCGATCAGCGACAAGGCCAGAGATCCCGCCCAACCAGAGAAGCCACCGACAGTCTCTACCGCCAATGCATAAACGAACAGGCCGATGACGATGGAAGGCGCCGACAACATGACGTCGGTCACGAAACGGGCGGCGGCAGCGAATCGGGATCGGCCGCCGAATTCGGCCAGATAGATGCCGGCGAGGATGCCGACCGGTGTGGACACCAGTGCCGTGAAGCCGACGATCAGGAGACTGCCGACAATGGCGTTGCGCAGACCTCCCCCTTCACTACCCGGTGCCGGCGTGTCCCGGGTGAACAAATCCCAACTCAAGGCGGCGAAGCCGTTGTACAACAGGGTCCACAGAATCCACAGCAGGGCGAGCAGGCCGAAGGCCATCGCCGCCATCGACAGACCGACCCCGATACGATTGGTCATGACGCGACGGGAATAGAGACTCATGGCATGGCTCCCGGGAGTCGTCTCATTTGCCTTGCTTGGCGATGCCGCGCTGGATCAGCCAGCGGGAGATCGCGAGGACGATGAAGGTGATGATGAACAGCACCAGACCGAGGGCGAACAGCGCCGAAATGTGCAAACCGGGATCGGCCTCGCCAAATTCGTTGGCCAGCGTGGAGGCAATCGAGGTACCCGGTGCGAACAGGCTGCCGACGATGCGGTTGGAGTTGCCGACGACGAAGGTGACGGCCATGGTTTCTCCAAGGGCGCGGCCAAGCCCGAGCATGATGCCGCCAACCACGCCGACGCGGGTGTAGGGCAGGACCACGCCGGTGACGACTTCCCAGGTGGTGCAACCGATGCCGTAAGCGGATTCCTTGAGTTGCGGCGGCACGGTTTCGAAGACATCACGCATCACCGAGGCGACGAAGGGGATCACCATCAGCGAGAGCACGATCCCGGCGGTGAGAATGCCGATGCCAATCGGCGGACCGGCAAACCAGCCCCCGATCACCGGGACCGGGCCGAAAACCGCTTGTAGATAGGGCTGCACGTAGCGGGCGAACAGCGGCGCAAAGACGAACAAACCCCAGATGCCATAGATGATCGAAGGCACACCGGCCAGCAATTCAATGGCCGTACCGAGCGGGCGGCGCAGCCAGGCCGGGCAGGTTTCGGTAAGGAACAGGGCGATGCCGAAGCTGACCGGTACGGCGATGCTGAGGGCGATGACCGAGGTGACGACGGTGCCGTAAATGGCGCTGAGTGCGCCGAACCGTTCATCGGGCACATTCCAGACACGGCTCCAGAGAAAAGACACCCCAAATTCCCTGAACGCAGGCATCGCTTCGAAGGTCAGGGCGACCAGGATCCCGGCCAGCGCGGCCAGAACCAGCAGGGCGAACAGCAGGGTCACCCGATGGAAGATCATGTCCTGGAGCTTGAACTTCCTGACCTGGTTCGCCTGGCGAGCCTGACTGCCCTGGTCATCGACCACAACTGGATTGCTGGTCATCACGGCGCTCATGTCTATCATTCCTGACTGGTCAACGCGTTCCCCGGCAGTCGCCCGGATTCCCCGGGAATGGACCGGGAAGGCCTTACTTGATGGTCTTCATCTCGGCTTCAACCATCCTCACCACACTGGCAGGCAGTGGCACGAATCCGAGTTCCTCGGCCATCTTCTGGCCGTTGTTCAAAGCCCAGGTGAAGAAGTCGACGACGGCCTTCTGCTTGGCGGGATCGGCGCCCTTCTCGTAGGCCAGGACATAGGTGGCACTGGTGATCGGCCAGGCATCCTTGTGGGCCTGGTCGAGCAGGTCGGGCGCCATCCCCTTGACCTTGAAGTTGGCCCCGGCAGCGGCGGCCTCAACGGCATCCTGGGTAGGCACGATGTAGTGCCCGGCCTTGTTCTTCAGCGCCACGAAGCGCATCTTGTTCTTCATGGCATCGGCGAGGTCGACATAGCCAATGGCGCCAGCAATTTTCTGCACGTTGGCGGCAACGCCTGGATTGCCCTTACCGCCGACGCCGTTGGCAGGCCAGTTCACGGTGTTGCCGGCACCGACTTCGCTCTTGAACGACGCCGACTGCCGAGCCAGGTAATTCGAGAAGACAAAGGTGGTCCCGGAACCGTCGGAACGAAAGCCTACGGTAATGGCCATGTCAGGCAGGTTGAGGCCAGGGTTCAGGCTGACGATCGCGGGGTCGTTCCACTTCCTGACGGCACCGCGGAAGATCTCGGCGAGCGTCGGGCCATCGAGTTTCAGTTTGCCGGACTCGATCCCGGGCACGTTGATCACGATGGTCACTGCGCCCATCACGGTCGGAAACTGCGCCAGGCCGGCAGCGTCGAGGTCCGTCCCGCTCAGCGGGGCGTCGGTACCGCCGAAGTCCACGGTTCGGGCCTTGATCTGCTTCACACCACCGGAAGAGCCGATGCCCTGATAGTTCACCCGGTTCCTGGTAGCGGTCTGATAGACTTCGGCCCACTTGGTGTAAACAGCGTAGGGGAAGGTGGCGCCGGCGCCGGTGATGTCGGTGGCCAGGGCGGAAAGGCTGAGCGAAACGGCGGCGGCCAGAGTCGTCAATTTGAGCAGGGTGCGGCGAGGGTGAGTCATGCTGGATCTCCGTACGGATCGTTCTTTCGTTGAGAGCGCGGCAAGTGTATCGGGCGTCTGTGACAGCATGGTGACGGTTGGGGAATGCGGAGCGTCAGGCGGCTGCGACTGACCCACCCCGGCAGCAACAGCTCGACTCAAGAGCCATTCACTCTCTTGGCAGGCGAATGCCCGAGGTCAACACCGGTGACCGCGTAGATGACGTTTTCGGCGATGTTCCTGGCATGATTGCCAACGCGTTCGATGGCCGTCGCGATCCAGAGCATGTCGAGCGCCTGGCTGAGCGGGCGCGGATCCTCAATCATCGAGGTGAGCAGTTGCCGCCTGATGGCTTTGAAGGCGGCCTTGATTCCCTTCTCGGCCTTGATCACCTCGCGGGCAGTGTCGACTTCATGCGTCTGACCGAAGCGCTGATCGTCATGCTCTCGGTCCGCTTGGCGCTGGCCGGCGTCGCGGCGGAAGGCGGGGTGTGATGCCGATCCACCCCGACCACGCCAGCGAAGTGGTCGAGGCGAAATGCCGGGCCGACGGGCTGGAACCCGAGGTGGCGGATCCCTGCGCAGCGGTGATCGCAGGGGCGGTCGACGCTGATCAAGCAGCGGCCGCTGCAGCGCGCGGTCGAACAGCGCGGGGGTGCTGAACTCGGCGCCACGTGTCCTGGCCACGGAACTCGCAATGCCGGTGACTCCCCTGGGCAGCGACGCCACCGGATGTGGCATTGAATCTCTTGCCGCTGTTCGCCCATGCCGACGACCGACGCGATGCCTGTCTCGAAACGGGATTGCCTCCGGGAGAATCGCCAGACCATGATCTGGCGTGTCATCGAGCCTGTGAGCCTGCCATGCCCACCTTATCGGAAAGCCTCGGACGTGCTGCCAACCGTCATCACTGCTGGTCAGTGGAGGAGTTTCATCGCATGGCCCAGTCCGGTTTGCTGGATGAGACCGACCGAGTCGAGTTGATCGGTGGAGAACTGGTGGAAATGGCACCGATAGGCAGCAGGCATGCATTTCTTGTCGACCGTCTCGCCGAGTGCCTTGGCAGCGATCCTTTCGCCAGCCCCATGGTGCGGGTGCAGAACCCCATCGTCCTCGACGAACCTAGCGAACCGCAGCCGGACATCACCCTCCTCAAACGGGCCAACCATGCCGACCGACACCCTACAGCCACTGACGTCCTGCTGATCGTCGAGGGTTCCCACGCCACACTCGAATACGACCGCGATGTCAAACTTGCGCTCTACGCGCGCGACGGAGTTCCCGAGGTCTCCCTTTTTGATGTCACGGCAGGCGAATTGACGGTCTATCGCGAACCCATCGAGGGGCAGTACCGCTTGCTGCGCAAGCCCACGACCTCGGAAGCGACAGCAGCGCTGCTGGTGCCGGGGGTTGGGATTGCGTGGGCAGAGGTGGTGTGACTCCTCCTGCGCCGGTCAGCGCCGCGCGAGTTCCTCGATCGGGCCGCGCAGCTCGCCCATCCGGGTAAACACCCGTGTGGCCCCGGCGGTGAGCAGCGTGCCGGCGAAACCGGGCCGGACGTGCCCGCCTCCACAGAAGCCGAAAACCTCCATCGCTGCGGCACGCGCCGCCCGGACTCCAGCGACGCTGTCCTCGACGACCACGCAACGCTCGGGTGAAACGCCCATCTCGCGAGCGGCGTAAAGGAACAGGTCGGGCGCCGGCTTGCCGCGCTCGACCATCTCGGCGCTGAACAGATGCGGCTCGAAAAAGGGCAGCAGACCGGTGACCGCCAGGTTGGCACGGATCTTGTCGGGCGTTCCGGACGACGCGACGCACACCGGCCACGACAGGGAGCCGAGCAGTTCGATGACCCCGGGCATCGCCTGCAGCTCCGCGTCGAAAGCCGCCCGGTCGCGCTCGCGCAGACGCGCCGCGAAATCTGGCGGCAGCGGGCGGCCCCATTCGCTCTCGATCAGCGCAAGTACCGCGCGCAGACTGATTCCCGTGTAGCGCTCGATCGCCTCTTCGGCGGTCAGCGGAAAGCCGGTCTCGGTCAGCATCGCGGCGAGCGTCCGGCTGGCGATCGGCTCGCTGTCGACGAGCACGCCGTCGCAGTCGAAGATCAGCAGCAGCGGCGCCGACGCCGGGCTCATCGGCAATTCTGCCCGCGCTGAGCGCCCTGGCCGCCGGCGACCTGCCCTCGCGGCGATTGGCCGATCATTGCCCGGCGGCTCCGGGGTACCACTCGCGCACCTCTTCGAAGTGGCTGACCACGCGATAGACACCGACGCGTACGCGCAGGACCGCACAATCGGGCGCCTGCGCGAAGTCGGCCAGCGTCGGGTGACGCGCAGCGAATGCAGCGCGCAGCCGAGCAGCCTCGCTCCCGGCGACTTCCTCGGCTTCACCGATCGCCGTCACCGCCAGCGCGTCGCGGGTGTCGGTGCCCACGTTTTCCCGATCGTCGAGGAATAGCGCGACGCGCCGGTTGGCCGTCAGACTCGCGAACTTGCGCGTACGCCGATCGGTGAGCAGGGTCAGGAAGCAGAGATCGTCACTGACCGCGAAGGCCATCAGGTTGGCGTAAGGCTGTCCGCCGCTCTCGGTCGCCAGTACCAGGTAGCGCTGGCCACCGAGTACGCGCTGCAGTTCCATCCGAAGCGTCGCCTGTCGATCCATGACCCTCCTCCCTCGCGCCTACGCCCGCGTGCCGCGTGCGGCCGCGCGCAGAACGCCGACCAACGACCGGCGAGCACTCCGGACTGCCAGATCAGAGTCCAAGCCGTCCCTTCATCCCGAACGCCTTGTCGAGCACCCCCGAACCGATTGCCTCGAGGTAGTCGATGGCCCCCTTTGCATAGCCGACCGGCTGTGCTCCAGTCGCTTCCCTCCAGACCTGGGCGACCTCGGATGGCCCGAGCAGGCGTTCGATGCCGTCCGCCTGTTCGAGGACCGCCGCGAACGAATCGAGCCAGCGATCGCCCGGAGCGTAGCGATGGCCGATGTGCCCGATTTCGTGCCGCGCCTCGCCGGCCTCGAAAGCCGACCAAGATCCGTCGGTGGCGCAGGCAAAGGCACTGCCACCGGGCAGCGGCAGCAGCTTCGCCAAACTTTGCTGGCCGCCTTCGGCGCGCAGCGTGAAGCGGAGCGTCGGCAGCCCGCGGTGGCGCAGCGCCGGAATTATCCGGTGTTCGATCAGCCAACTGTCGAGGCCACGCGTGCCGGCGAGCATCAGGCGCATCAATTCTCCCTGATCGGCGCTCGCCCGCCGCGCACGGGCGAGCAGCGTGCCGGCGTCTTCGGGCCAGTCAACAGTCGGTTCGTTCATCGGGTGTTCCCATGGGGAAGAGCGTCAATCGCGGCCGCGAGGCCGTCAAACGCAGTCTATACTGTTCCACGCGGGTGTGTACGCGGCGGAGGATCAGGATGAAGACGAAGGCCCGACGGGCTCGTGCGGTGGCTGCGCGGTGGTGGTCGACACCGCCAGCGACGTGGCCATCGCCGATTGCGCCGGAGAGGACACGGCGATGAGCGGCGATCCGCATGCCGTCTCGCTGCACGGCTGGCAAGCCTGCCTGGCGATCGCCCAGCAGCGCCTGGCCAACCCGGATTTCCGGCTGGACGTTCGCGAGTCGTGCGAGTCGATCTTCGGACCGGCGTCGTTCGAAGGAACGGCCAGCGGACTCGGCGTCTCGCTGCTCGAGACCGGAATGGATCTGCTCTCGCTGGTGTTCAGGCTCGGAGGCGTCCTGCGGACCGAAACGCAGAGCTTTCGCGTCGGCGAGGGCAGCCTGGAGATCACCACCTCGCTGCAGACCGTCGACCGCGGCGACCACTACGCGGTCGTCCCGAGACTCGACGACCCCGACCTGGCGGTCGGCTTCACGTGCACGGAGCTCGGCAGCCTCGAAAAGGCGCTGATCCAGACCTGCCTGCGCAACTGGATCCGCAGGCACGTCGCGAGCAACCCGTTCGCACTCTTCTCGTTCGCCAGCGACCTCGGACACGGCGCCGCGCCGGCCTTGCCCGTATTCGCCGTTTCTTCGGCGTACGCGAAGTACTCTCCCGAGTACTCGTCGCTGCTCGTGCTGTTCGGCGATTCGCGACCGCCCGGCCAGTTCGACGATCTGACCATCGACCCGCACGTCCTGCCCAACGGCCAGACCGCGGTTCTCTGGATCTCGCCCGAGCTGCTGCACAGGAGTGGCGGCCAGGCGCTCGTCGATGCGGCGGAGAGCGAACTCGCCCTGCGACCGCGCGGGATGAACGTCGACGTGCCGCGGGTGTCGGAGGCGGTCCGCCGCTGGTCGGCGTCGATCATCGGCAAGCTGACGATCCCCGGCGGCCTTGAACTGACCAGCATGCAGATGCTCCCGCCGGGGTTGATGCTCTCGGCCACTCCGCTGTCGATCGGCGAACTCGACGCGCTGCGCGCCTGCGACCCGACCCTCGATCCTCCCGACCGCGTCCAGGTCCAGGCCGAGTCGCTGTTCCGCGACTGCCTGCTGCATTACATGAACCCGCAGTACCGCAAGAATCTGCTCGACAAGGACTTGCCGGCCCTGCCCAGGGAAGTCCGGCAGATCACCGCGGCGCAGGGCGCATGGTACGCGAAGTACGCCCGGCTCGAACTGGCCAGGGCGATCGCCGGCAGCGTCCCGAGGCCCAGGGCCCCCTTCGACCGGCTCGAAGCGGGCAGGATCGACAGGAAGCTGCGCGAGATGCGACTCTCCGAGACCTTCGAGGATCAGAGCGCCAAGCTCTACGCGCTCGCCTTCTGCCTCGTCCACCCGCGGATCTCGTTGTACATGGACGACGCGGCGAACTGGCTCGGCCCCTATCGCGAACACCTGACCAGCGACGCCTACGCCGACCGGCTGGCCGACGAAATCCGCGGGCTCGGCGGGGCTCTCGACGAGGCGCCGAGAGCCCGGCTGCTCGGCCGGATCCATGAAGACATCGCCAAGCTGACCGTCCTCGATCTCAGCCGCAAGACCGCCCGGGAGACCCTGCCGGCGACCGTCGCATCGCTTCTGCAGCGGCTCGCCCAGCGCGAGTGGAAGAGTTTTCTCGCCGAGCGGCGCGACCGGTTTGCCGACGCGCTCGCCCGCGTGCTCGGCGTCGTCGACAGCGAGGCCGGTGCAGACGAGTTGCGGAGAGCGCTCGCCGCCGCCGGTGGCCGTCCGGCGGTAGCCAGCGCATTGACCGCGCAGCTCGCGCACTCCGCCGCTTGCGGGTCGAAGAGCCTCGAAGCCGCGATCGACGAGTTCTGCCGCGCCTGGCCCGCGCATTCCGCGACTCTGAGAAGCGGGTTGAGCTTCGCGACCTCGCGTGCGCTGGCCGGGGTGCTGCTCGAGGAGATCGAAGGCGACCTCGCCGACGAGGACCGCGACGCGCCACCGACCGACCACCTCGAGCAACTGGCCAGCGGCTTCTCGTCGGCGCTGCGCGCTGGCCTCGACCTCGCCAGGCTGCTCAAGGAGAAGCTGACCAGCGTCCTGATCACCAGCGCCAAGACGATCCGCTGGGCAGGTCAGAAGCTGCTCGAGAAGCTCCTCGAAGGGGCGACGCGTCTCTTGCGCGGAGTCCGGCTATTCGCCGGAATCCTGGCCGGGGCACTGGCCTTGCTCTCGGCGGCGCTGTCGATCAACGACGCCGTCGCCGATTTCCGGAACCACCGCTACGGGGCCGCGGTGACCGAGGTCCTCGCCGCGGGAGTCTCGCTGTTCAGTGTGCTGGCGATCAGCATGTCCTGGTCCGGACCGGTGTCCTGGACCCTGATTGCCGTCGGTCTGATTCTCGTGGCCATTCGCTTCATCTTCTTCGGCGGCGAGGGTTCGCCGAGCGAGTTGGCCAGGACGCTGCTCCAGGAGCTGGCGACCGACGGCGCGACGGCATGATCGACGTCCGCGCTGCTGCGGCGCATCCGCCGATCGACCACAGAAAAGACCAACAGGAGAACCGAAATGCCCACGCAGGACACGACCAGCACAGCGCCTTCGCCGATGCACGCGGCCCCGCTGGCCAGCGCACCAGTCCGCTACCTCGACAGCGAACTCAACGGCTGGGACTACGTGATGGCGATCACCGAGGAGCAGGTGAACAACGGACTCAGGATCGCCTTCCAGGGAAGCTACCGGGGACCGCGCCTACCCGAGATCCCGAAGCAGATCCGCGTGACCTACGCCGGCGACATCGAGATCACCCTCGAACTCGGCCCACCGACGATCCACGCCAGGCGTAGCGGACTCAATCTCTGCGACCTCGAGGTGCCGATCCTGCACGGCGCGATCCGCCCGGGCTCGAGCCCGCACGCGACGCGCATGCACACGCTCGAGAAGGGCGCGACGCTGCGCATCACGACTTCGCTGGCCAGCGACGAAGTGCGCGTCGAGGATACCGGTCCGGGTAGCAGCGGCGGCTACGTCGAGCACGACATCTACGTCAGGTTCAAGGACCGGAAGGCCATCTACAGCGTGGTGCTCACCCAGCCGTGGGAGTCGAAGGTGCCCCTGGATACCCTGCAGGACCTGATCCAGCAGGAACTGTGGCGCTGGAACGGCCGCGAATTCCGCATCGGCGGCTTCCGCGTGGCCGCCGATGCCGACCCGTTCGTCCCCCGGCTCGTCGACTTCAGCTTCGTCCTCGACGAGCGGAACCCGGCGCGGAACACGCTGCTCGTCTGCGCGTCGCTCGACGACAACGGCCCGTCGACCGACGACCGGCTGCGTTTCGCCGCTCCGATCCTGCCCGAAGGTCTGCCGGCCGCGCTCTGGCTCGGCGATCGTCTGGTCATGGGCCGGATCCTGCAGCCGATGATGGCCGAAGCCTTTGCCAGGATCGGCGTCTCGCGCGTCGCCTACGATGGCCGGACGAAGACGCTGTCGATTCCCGCGCCGGTCGCGCTCGCCCCGGTCAAGGGCCACACGACGACGCTCGCCGAATTCACGCTCCGACCCTCAGGCCGCCGCTTCGTCGTGCACAGCCTGACCAACAGCCTCGACTGGACTTTCGTCGGCCTGAACTTCGCGGCGAAGGTCGACGGCCACATCGCGGTCGGCGTCTCGGCCGACCACTGCTCGTTCGTCAGCTCATCGGGTGTCGACGAGAAGAGTCACGAGATCACCAACCTGACCTTCTGGAAGCTGCTCGGCCTGGCCTACGCGAGCGCCGCGACGCTGGCGATCTTCGCCTTCATCTTCGGCTCGGTGCTCGACGACATCTTCAAGGCGCTCGACAGCGGAACCGACTCGGCGATGAGTTCACATCTGACGACGGCGAGCGGCAAGCTCAACGAGATCGCCGCGCGCGTCCCGGCACTCGAGGATCTCGGCGCCAGCGGGCACCTGGTCTTCGACGACCTCGTGCTCCACGACAGTGGCGCCGTCTGCGTCGGCATCCGGCGCACGCAAGCGGCCTGAAGGCGCGGGCAGCCACCCGTCAGCCCGCAGGCACACGGGCAGCGCCGCGCGTCCGGGAACCGGTCTCCGACTGCGGGGGCTTACTCAGAGCGGGCGCTTGACGGTCAGCGCGCCGCGAATCTGGCCCTTGACGTAGCCGATCGCCCGGTCGTCGGGGTAGGTCTCGGAAAGCTTCCTGCGCAGCTCGGGATCGAGCCCTTCGGCTGGCCCGTGGCAGTTGAGGCACACGTCGCTGACCGGAAGCGCCTTCATGTAGCGCAGCACCGGTCGGCCATCGACGCTGACGATCTCGCTCTTCTCGAGCGTCTCGGGCCTTTCTCCGCTCGCTGCCCGGCGATCGAAGTCGGCGAGCTGTACGATTTCCCAGGCGTCCGGAGTCGCGCGCTCGGGGTTGCGCGTCTTCAGGCTGACCCGCCGGATGACCCAGCCGGTCTCCTCGCGCTTCTTCCCGACCAGCTTCGGAGCGAGATCCCTGCACACCGGAATCGCGCCGGCAACGCCCTCCCTGGCCATCGCATCCTGCATCGCGGCGACGACCTCGGGAACGACCGGCAGGACGGTCTCGCGGGTTTCGGCGGCGAGAACCTCGAGATCCTGGGCGCAGACGGGCAGCGTCGAGACGAGCAGGGCGATGGCGATCGACGATTTCATGGCCGCAATCCTCCGCTGGGGTCAGGCTGCGGCCGCGGTCTCGACGACCGGAAAGGCGATCTCGGCACCGACTTCGACGATCTTCTTCACGGCGCAGTGGCTGATCGCCTCGATAACCCGCGCCTTCTGCTCGGCGGTGAACGCTGCAGGAAAGCTGACCTCGGTCCGGTAGCGCGAAAGCGTCAGCGGACCGCCGTGACCGGCATAGGGCTTGCAGCCGATGCGGATTCCGGCAGCGGGCAGTCCCATTTCCTTGCACGCCTTCTTGGCGAAGACCGCCGCGCAGCTCGCCAGCGTCGCGTAGAACACCTCGAGCGGGTTCATCAGCGAGCCATCGACGGCGTAGCTGACCTGATGCCTGGCGCCGGCGACGGTGATCACCGGCGAGTCATCGACATGAACTGAATACATGGGCTTCTCCTCAAAAAGAAAGATGGATGGCGCTCAGGCGTCCGGGGTGAGCTGACGCGCCCTGCGCAGGCGCTCGAAAACGGCGAACAGCGCCATTCCGGCAAGCATCGCGAGTACGAAAACCAGCCCGCCGGCCGCTCCGCTGCCGAGCAGGACCAACGCCGGACCCGGGCAGATTCCCGCAAGTCCCCAGCCGACGCCGAACAGCGCGCTGCCGGCGAGCAGCCGGCGGTCGATCTGCCGCGCCGTCGGCAGTTGCATCGGCCCGCCGAGCAGCGAGGCCTTGCGGCGCGCGGCGAGGCGGAAGGCGGGGAAGCCGACGGCGATCGCCCCGCCCATGACCAGAGCCAGCGAGGGATCCCAGGGCCCGGCGAGATCGAGAAAACCGAGCACCTTGGCCGGGTTGCTCATCCCCGAGACGATCAGACCGATGCCGAAGACCAGACCGACGACGAACGAGATCAGGACGCTCATGCAGCGCTCCTAGACGAAAAGATGGCGGCAGACGAAGACGGTCGCGAAGCCGGCACTCATGAACACCAGCGTCGCGACCAGCGAGCGCGGCGACAGTCGGGACAGCCCGCAGACCCCGTGGCCGCTCGTGCACCCCGAACCGAGCCGGCTGCCGAAACCGACCAGCGCGCCAGCGACGACGAGCGTACCCCAGCCGGCGTCGATCCGGCTCTCGGGCAGCGCGGCAAGGACCCGGTAGAGCAGCGGCGCCGCGACGAGACCGAGCGCGAAGGCCAGACGCCACGCGGAATCGCCTCTCGAGGGCGAATGGAGCAGGCCGCCGATGATCCCGCTGATCCCCGCGATGCGCCCCTCGAGCAGGATCAGCAGCGCCGCGGCGAGACCGATCAGAGCGCCGCCGGCCAGCGCGCTCGCGGGAGTGAAGTGCAGCCAGTCGATGGTCATCATCGTGTCGAATCCCCCGCTCTCGGGCAGTAGAGTTGATAAAGCGTGGCGAGCAGGGCGAGCACCCGCTCGTCGGCCACCGAGTAGTAGATCTTCTTGCCGTCACGCCGGGTATTGACCAGCCCTTCGGCGCGCAGCACGCCGAGTTGCTGCGACAAGGTCGGCTGATGGAGATCGAGCAGTTCCTCGAGCTCGCCGACCGACTTCTCGCCTTGCCCGAGCTGGCACATCAACAACAGGCGGTTGGCGTTGGCCAGAACGCTGAGCACGGCCGTCGCCTGACCGGCCGCCGCGCGCATCGCGTCGATGTCGAGAGTCGTCGTGTCCATCAGTCCCCTGAATCAGCAGCTTCGGCTTGACAACATTCTATGAACCGGTATTATGTTTGTCAATATATTGTTTTTGACTGATCGACGGATTGCCGGCGGCGCGCAGCGGCACCGCCCCGCCAGCCGACCACGCCGGGTGCGATTCCGGCGATAAGACGTCCCCTGAGGAGCAACGCCATGCACATTGAAGCCTCTTTCGATCCAGCGACCAGCAGCATCAGTTACCTCGTCTTCGACGCCGATCGCCGGCACTGCGTGATCGTCGACAGCGTTCTCGATTACGACCCGCGCTCGGGAAGGACAGCGACCGGCAACGCCGACCAGCTCGTCCGCCGGGTGATCGAAACGGGCGCCCGGGTCGAGTGGATCCTCGAGACGCACGTCCACGCCGATCACCTCTCGGCTGCGGCGTACCTCCAGGAAAGGCTCGGCGGACGGACCGGGATCGGCAATCGGCTGAGCGTCGTCCAGGGCTTCTTCGCCAAGCTGTTCAACGTGGGACCGGGCTTCGCCACCGACGGCAGCCAGTTCGACCGTCTCTTCGCTGACGGCGAGACGATCGGCGTCGGCCACCTGAGCATCGACGTGTGGCACACCCCGGGCCACACACCGGCCTGCGTCAGCTACCTGATCAGCGACGGCGCAGAACGGGCGGTGATCGTCGGCGACACGCTGTTCATGCCCGATACCGGGACGGCACGCTGCGACTTCCCGGGCGGCGACGCACACACGCTCTATCGCTCGCTGCGCCGCCTGCTCGCGCTGCCGGCCGAAACGCGAATCTGTCTCTGCCACGACTACCCGCCGGACGAGCGGCCACCCACCTTCTTCAGCAGCGTCGGCGAACAGCGCAGCGGCAACATCCACGTGCACGACGGGGTCGGCGAGGAGGAGTTCGTCGACCTGCGCCGTCGCCGCGACGCCACTCTGGCGGTGCCGGTGCTCCTGCTGCCCGCCGTCCAGGTGAACATGCGCGGCGGCCGACTGCCCGAGCCCGAAGCGAACGGCACGCGCTACCTGAAGATCCCGCTGAACGCGATCTGAAACGGCGATGCCCATCGATCCGGCCATCATCGCCCCGCTACTCGGCGCTGCCGTCGGTCTGGTTCTCGCCCTGACCGGCGCCGGCGGCGGGATCCTCGGCGTGCCGCTGCTGGTTTTCGGGCTCGGTCTGCCGATCCAGCAGGCCGGGCCGATCAGCCTGCTCGCCGTCGCACTCGCCGCCGCGCTCGGCGCGCTGCTCGGGCTGCGCCGGGGAATCCTCCGCTACCGGGCCGCCGGCCTGATCGGCGCCTGCGGAATGGCCGCCGCACCGGCGGGAGTCTATCTCGCGCACCTCATTCCCAATCACCCGCTGACCGTGGCGTTTTCACTGCTGCTGGCGTGGACGGGGTGGCGAACGCTGCGCCAGGCCCGGCGTCCGCCAGCGAGCCCGAAGCCCATTGAACAGCCCAAACCGTGCCGGCTGAACCCGGACGTCGGCGGCTTCGACTGGAACCTGCGTTGCGCGCGGGCACTCGGCGGCACCGGCCTGCTCAGCGGCGTGCTCAGCGGCCTGCTCGGAGTCGGCGGCGGCTTCGTCATCGTTCCGGCGCTGACCCGCTTCTCCGATCTGCCGGTCGACAGCGTCATCGCTACCTCGCTCGGCGTGATGACGTTGGTGTCGATCGGCGGCATTGCTTCGGCCGCGGTCGGCGGCAGCATCGCCTGGCCGATCGCGCTGCCTTTCGCCGGCGGAGCGATGGCCGGTCTGCTGGCCGGCCGCCTGCTCGCCCGGCGCGTCGCCAGCCGGCGGCTGCAGCAGAGCTTCGCGGCCCTCTGCCTGGCGGTCGCCGCCGCACTTCTCGGGCGCGTCGTGCTCGCCGCCCTCTGATCGGCCCGTGACGCCGCGAAACGGCCACGCCCGCCGGTGAAAGCCCCCGCAGCGGTCGCGCGAGCGGATGAAAGCCGCGCGCACCGCTCACCGGCGACAGTGCAGCTGCCACACGCGGTCGACCTCGACCTACACCCGCGCGCAATTGGGCACACGCCGGACCGGCCGCTGGGCAACCGGTCGCGCAGGAAGGCGCCCGCAAACCCGCCACCGAGCACCGCCAATGCCCCCAAGCTCCGCTGGCCGCTAAAGCGGCAGCCAGCGCAGTTTCCACTCCCTTGCCAACGCCATCTGCCTGCCGCTGCGCGGCACGAGACCCGCCACCGGCGTCGACTACAACCGCAATACGATGATCGAACAGGGGCTGATCCGGGCCGAGGATTCGACGATCATCTGGACCTCGCCATCGCGCGTCATTCGTCGGGCGGCTGCGGCAAGCTCTTCGCCGAATCGATCGAGACCTGGACATGGCGGCGATCGATGCCGTCCGCAGCGTCTGCGCCGGCCGGCTGCAGGTCTTCTTCAGCGCCGTCTGGCCGTCGGCGCGGCCACAATGCGTCTCCAGCCACCTCCATATCTGGGAGTTCAACATCCGCGATTCGACGATCCTCGGTATCGCCGGCGCCGGCGGTCTCGGCATGCTGATCAGCGAGGCTAGCGCGCTCTTCCAGTCGGAACGGCTATCGACGATCCTGACCGTCGTCGTGCTGCGGGTCGCTTCCTTCGACGCGATCAGCCGACGGATCCGAAAGGCACTGCCGTGTACACCGCCGTCGCCGTCGATGCCGCTGCCCAGGCCCGGCGCGACGGCAGCGGTGGCAAGCGAAGCGGCTCCGGCGGCCGGGGTGCCGCCCGGTTCGTGATGGCGAGGCGAGCGATCGGGCGCGTCAGCGCCGCCGGCGGCCGGCGAGGGCAACCCCGCTCGACGCAAGACTCTTCAAGTTCGCCGAAGACGGGTCGCTGCGTCTGCTCACGCGCGAGCAGACGACCCGTGGCGAGCCGGTGCCCGAGCGCAAGTTCATCGTGCATTCGACTGGCTCGAAGGACGGCAACCCGTACGGGCTCGGGATCGGCCAGAAAATCTGGTGGCCGGTCTTCTTCAAGCGCCAGTCGACCTCGTTCTGGCTGCAGTTCCTCGACAAATTCGGCGCGCCGACCGCGGTCGGCGAATACGAACCCGGCGCGCAGAACATCGACGAGCTCGAGGAGGCGCTGGCGCGGATCGCCCACGACGCCGGCGTCGCGGTCCCTCGGGGCTGCTCGATCCAGCTTCTCGAGGCGACGCGCGGCGGCCAGGCGACGCACGAGTCCCTGGTGCGCTACATGGACGAGCAGATCGCCGGGGCGATCCTCGGCGACGGGGGCGGCAGGGGAACCGGCGGCGTCGGCGGCGAGCTGGCCAGTGCGGCGATCCTGCGCAACGAGTTGCGCCTGGAGCTGGTGCAGTTCGATTCGGACATCCTTTCGGAGACGCTCAACCAGACGCTGATCGCCTGGGATGTCGCACTCAACGTGCCGGGGGCGAACCCGCCGCGCCTGGTGCGCGAGATCAAGCAGGACGAAGACCTCGAAGCCCGCGCCAAGCGCGACAAGCTGATTTTCGACATGGGCTTCCGGCCGACGCTCGCCTACCTCACCGAGACCTACGGCGGAGAGTGGACCGAGACCGACGCCAGCCAGACCGGCAAAGCCGAACGCAGCGGATCGAGCGCGGTTTCTTCCGATTTCGCCGAAGGCGACGCGCCCGATCCTGGACAGGCCGTGCTCGACGCGGCGCTCAGGGCGCTGCCTGCCGCCGACATCGAGGCGGCGATGCAGGCGCTGCTCGCCCCGGCGATCGCCGCGCTGCAGGCCGGCGGCACTCCCGACGAAGCCGGCGACGCGCTGCTCGAAGTCTTCCCGAAGCTCGACAGCTCGGCGATCGAGAAGCTGCTCGCCCGGGCCATCTTCGTTGCCGACCTCTGGGGGCGGATCTCCGGACAGCATGCCGGGGGTTGACCTCGGCTTCGCGATCGGCCTCGAACCGAAAGACGCGATCGCCTACCTCAAAGCCAAGGGCTACACCTTCGGCTTCAGCTGGACCGACGTCTGGCAGGAAGCGCACGCCAAGGCGTTCACCGCGGCCGGCGTGATGAAGGCCGACGTGCTCGCCGATCTGCGCGGCGGGCTGGTCGAAGCGTTAAAAACCGGCGCCACGAGACAGGATTTCATCGACCGTTTAACGCCCATCCTCCAGCAGAAAGGCTGGTGGGGCGCGCACGCGCAGACCGACCCGGTCACCGGCGAAATCCGCGGCAAGGGGCTGACGCCGCGGCGGCTGGCGACGATCTTCGACACCAACATGCAGACCGCGTACATGGCCGGGCGCTACCGGGCGTTCATGGCCAATGCCGAAGACCGGCCGTACTGGCAGTACGTGGCGATCATGGACCAGCGCACCCGGCCGGCGCACGCCGCGCTGAACCGCCGCACCTTCCGCTACGACGATCCGATCTGGTCGTTCATCTACCCGCCGAACGGCTTCCGCTGTCGCTGCTCGGTGCGCGCGCTCGACGCCGCTGACGTGGCCAGCCGGGGCATCGACGTCTCCAGCAGCGAGGGCAGGCTCTCCGACGTCCAGGTCCCGACCAGCCGCAAGCCGGACGCGCCGCTGGCCACCGTGACGCGCTTCGAGTACGCCCCGGGCAAGTACTTCGCGCCCGATCCGGGGTGGAACTACAACCCGGGAGCCTCCGCGCTGGGCGGTTTACAGGAGGTTGTCGACCAGCGATTGAGCACGCTCGACGCGCCGCTCGGCGCCGCGATGTGGCAAGGGTTGAAGACGGCGCTCGGCGAGGAAACCGCCACTCGCTTCGGGCGCTGGGTAGATGATGTGCTGGCCGCCGGACGTGGGCGCGGGTTGTACGCAATCGTCGGCGCCATGACGCAACGCGAGGTTTCCCATTACACGGACGCGGCAGGCATAGCCCCGGCAACCGCGGAAATCGCTGTCGAGGATCGCCTGCTCGTCGGCAAGAAGGCCGACCGCCATGCGCGCAAGGGTAACGCGCTGACGGCGGACGAATGGAAAAGCCTGCCGCTGGCACTGGTCAATGAACGCTGTCAAGTCCAAAATTTGCTGTAAATTCCGTCGGTCGGTTCGATGATATCTGGTT
>NZ_JAMTDX010000023.1 GCF_023806625.1 Accumulibacter sp. | reverse complement strand
GCAGGGCTCCACTTATCGAAGAGCCTTTGCTGTCCAAACAAACGGGGCCACCTCTCACCACCAGAAGCGTGTAGGGCCAATTCCGCATCAGTGAATTGCGCATGAACAATGACTTGCGCGCCTTTCTGTCGAACTTGGGCGGCCACACCCGCCAGGGACTGCTCCTCCCCGACCCGCCTGACCGCCCGTTCCTTGAACTCCAGTGTGCATGCCTGTTTCGCCATCTTCATGCTTCTCGGATCCAGAGTGACCTCATCTTTCGTCACCCGTGGAAGACGAAGTCCAGGGGGAACCCACCCTGCCAAGGCGGCCTTCTGTGACCACCCAGGAGCCAAGGTTCGGGCTAGAATGGCGCTCCAGGCAGCGGGTGGGTGTCGCGGGCATCGCGTGGCCAGGAGGGAACTCGTTTCGGGTGCAGTCGGGAGGCTGCGCGCGCAGGAAGGGATCGATGTCGGTGTTGCTGCCTCCGGAAGTCGTCGAGCGGACGCTCAAGGGAATCAGTATTCCGATCCGGCCGCAGGTGCTCGCGCAACTCGACGGCGAGCTGCGCAAGGAGGACCCCGAGCCGCGCGTCGTCGTGCGGCTGATCGGCGGAGACGTCAGTCTGTCGGCCGCGGTTCTCAAGACGGTCAACTCGCCGTACTTCGGGCTGGCCCGGAAAATTACCTCGGTGGCGCAGGCGGTCAGCCTGCTCGGGCTGAGGGGTGCGGCGCAGATCGTCACCGGGCTGGTTCTCCGGTCGACGGTCACTGGCCGGGCCGGGTCGCTCGAACGATTCTGGGATAGCGCCGAGAAGGTCGCCGGGATCTCCAGCCGGATCGCTTCGGCGATTCCGCGCGGGCCGCGTGACGATGCGTGGTGCTTCGGCCTTTTCCACGACATCGGGATTCCGCTGCTCATGCAGAAGATCGCCGACTATCGGCAGACCCTGGCGATTGCCGACCAGACGACCGACAGGCCATTCACCGCAGTCGAGGAAGAGCGCCACGCGACCGATCACGCGACGCTCGGTTTTCTCGTGGCCAGGGGCTGGTTCGTTCCCGAACACATCTGCGAGGCAATCCTCAATCACCACGAGCCATCGGCCTTCGAGGACACCGGGATGGTCAGTGCGCCCGCACAGACGCTGATCGCGATCAACATCCTCGCCGAACACTTCCACGACGAGTACTTTCGCCTGCGCAGCAACAGCGCCTGGGAGAGGATGGGTGGTCCGGCGCTCGACCATCTCGGACTCCATGACGACGACTACTGCGACCTGCGCGAAGATCTGACCAGTCTCGTCGGCTCCTGAGTCTGGGCGCTGGTCTTGACCGGCGCCAGATCATCGGACCGGCCAGAAGACTCCGGCTTCGGTGACCATCACGTCGAGCGGCTGGTCGTGGGCTTCGCGAGCGATAGCCGCGACGCGGTTCAGTTCGAATCCGACGCCGACGGCGAAAGGCCGTGGCGAGAGCGAGGCCAGAGTCCGGTCGAAGTAGCCTCCACCGTAGCCGATGCGGTTGCCTGCGGCGTCGAAGGCATTGACCGGGATCAGCAGAACCTCCGGAGTCAGGAGCGCGCCGCTCGCTGGCGTCGGGATGCCGTGACGATCGGTGGACATCGGCGCGCCGGGGGTCCACACGCGAAAGGCCAACGGGCCACAGTCCTCGACGACCAGCGGCAGCAGTGGGGCAAAGCCGTCGTGTCCCGCCTCCAACCAGGTGAGGAGCAATGGACGCAGGTCGGGCTCTTGCCTGATCGGCCAGCAGAAGCCGACGCGCAGGTGAGCAAAGCGTGGGAAAGCTTCCCCGATCCGCGCGCGAATCGTCGCCGATTGCCTTGCCCAATCGCTTGCCGGCAAGGCCTTTCGCCGATCGATCAGCAGGCGGCGAAGGGCCTCCCGGTTCCCTGCCGGCAGGTCGCCGGGGTCCACTTCGTACCCTCCAGGAGCGAACTCGATGGGCATGTGCTATGCTCGGCAGCCGTTGTGTTGCTGGATTGCAGGTTACCATGAAGCGCGGGCGAGTGATTCTCTCCATCCTCTTTGCGTTGCTGCTGATTCCGGCGCGGGCGCTGGCGGCGACTGCCGACGAACAGTTCCTGGCTGCCCGCGACGCTTTCCGGGCCGGCGACCGGGCGCGGCTCGAACGTCTCGCTCCGGCGCTCGAAGGTCACGAACTTGAACCTTACGTGGCCTATTGGCAGCTCGCTGTCGATCTCAAGGACAGTGATCCGTCGGTCATCGGATCGTTCCTGAGCCGGAACGAGGGCACCTACATCGCCGAGAAGCTGCGCTCGGACTGGCTCCGGCAACTGGGCCGCAAGCAGCAATGGACGCTGTTCGATGCCGAGTTCGGCCGGCTCGTTCAACCCGATCAGGATCTCGCCTGCCTGGCCCTGCAGAGCCGACTCGCGCGGGGAGACGCGCGGGCACTCGACGACGCGCTGCCCCTCTGGCTCGGTTTGCTCGAGCCTCCCGAATCGTGCTACCCGATTCTCGAAGCGCTGATCGTCGACAAGCGGGTTCTCGTGGACGGCGTGTGGGCGCGCATCCGTCGCCAGTTCGAGGCCAACCGGACTGCCGCAGCGATGTACACGATGAACTATCTTCCAGCGAGCCAGATGCCCGACCGGAAGGTGGCCCAGGCGGTTGCCGACACTCCGCTGCCGTGGCTGGCCAAGCTGCCGGCCGACTTCTCCGCGAGCCGCATCGACCGGGAACTCGCCCTGCTGGCCATCCAGCGCGTGGCGCGCAACGACCCGCGGGTGGCGGCCGACCAGCTGCAGCGGATTGGCGGGTCACTGAAACCGGGCGAGAAAGCCTGGGCGTGGAGCCAGATCGGTTTGCAGGGTGCGCAGCGGCACCTGCCTGAAGCGATGGAATGGTATCGCCAGGCGGGTGACGCGCCGCTATCCGACGAGGCGGCCGAGTGGAAGGTCCGCGCCGCGTTGCGCGTTCAGGATTGGGCTGCCGTCCGTTCGACGATCGAGAAGATGGCTGCGCCGCTGGCCGCGCAGCCCGCCTGGGTCTATTGGCTCGGCCGCGCGTACCGCTCCGGCGGGCGGACCGACGAGGCCAACGCGTTGTTCGCGAAGATCGCCGGTCAGCCCGATTTCTACGGCAGCCTGGCGAGCGAGGAACTGGGTCGCCAGATCAGCCCGCCCCCGAAGGCTCCGCCGGTGACCCGTGAAGAACTGGCCGCGGTCGGCGCGCTTCCCGGCATCCAGCGCGCGCAGGCTTTCTTCCGTCTGAACATGCGTAGCGAAGGGGTCAGGGAATGGAACTGGGCGCTGCGCAGCATGACCGACCGTGAATTGCTCGCCGCGTCGGAAATCGCCCTGCGTTCGGGGAATTTCGACCGCGCGATCGCCGCTGCTGACCGGACGCGCAACGAGCACGATTATTCGTTGCGCTATCTGGCTCCCTATGGAGACCAGGTCCGGCCTGCCGCGCGTAGCCAGGACCTCGACGACGCCTGGGTCTATGGCCTGATGCGCCAGGAGAGTCGTTTCATCACCTCGGCGAAATCGCCGGTCGGCGCGTCCGGACTGATGCAGCTGATGCCGGCAACCGCGAAGTGGGTGGCCAACAAGATCGGCCTCAAGGATTTTCATCAGGGCAAGGTCAACGACACCGAGGTCAACCTGCTGCTCGGCACGACCTACATGCGGTTGGTTCTCGAAAGTCTCGACAATCACCCCGTCCTCGCTTCGGCGGCCTATAACGCCGGGCCTGGTCGGGCGCGTCGCTGGCGGGCCGATCGCCCCCTCG
This sequence comes from Accumulibacter sp., assembly GCF_023806625.1. Taxonomy (GTDB): domain Bacteria; phylum Pseudomonadota; class Gammaproteobacteria; order Burkholderiales; family Rhodocyclaceae; genus Accumulibacter. Next base: position 28,004 of record NZ_JAMTDX010000023.1, on the reverse strand, counting down.
AAGGTGCGATCTATGCGGAAACGATCCCGTTCAGCGAGACCCGCGACTATGTCAAGAAGGTGATGAACAACTCGATCTTCTACGCGGCGCTGTTCGACGGCAGGCCGCAGACGCTCAAGAACCGGCTCGGGGTGATCGCTCCACGCACCGGGGCCGAGGCCAAAGGCGAGGATTTGCCGTAAAATGGAGCATCTTCGTCAGTGTGTTGATCGGTGGGGAGTCATGGAATACCGGAATGTCTTGCTGGTTGGCGGAAGTGGTTTTGTCGGCGGCTGGATTGCCAACCGCCTGTCAGAGCGGGGTGTCAGGGTCACGATTCCTTCCCGGCGCCGGGAAAAGACGAGGAAGTTGACGACCCTGCCGATGGTCAGCATGGTCCAGGCCGACGTCAATGATCAGCAGGTGCTCGCCGGACTGGTCGAGGGGCATGACGCAGTGATCAACCTCGTCGGGATCCTGCACGATCGCGATTCGCGTCTGCCCTATGGCAAGGGTTTCGCTTCGGCGCATGTCGATCTGCCCGGGAAGATCGTCGCCGCGATGCGCCACGCTGGCGTGCGCCGGCTGGTGCACATGAGCGCACTCAAGGCGGCGATCGACGGCCCTTCCGAGTATCTTCGCTCGAAAGGTGATGGCGAGACCATCGTCCGCGGCGCGATGTCCGATCTGCAGGTCACGATCTTCCGACCGTCGGTGATTTTTGGCCCGGATGATGCTTTCCTCAACATGTTCGCCAGGCTGATCAGGCTCTTTCCGGTTCTGCCACTCGGCGGAGGCCGCGCGAGCTTCCAGCCGGTGCATGTCGGCGACGTGGCCGATGCCTTCGTCGACTGCCTGCAACGTCCGGCGACCATCGGCCAGACCTACGAGCTGTGCGGGCCGAAGGTCTATACGCTCCGGGAACTCGTCGAGTACACCGCCCGGCTGGTCGGAAAGTCGCCGAAGATCATCGATCTCGGCACGGGCGGCTGGGCGTACCTGCAGGCCGGCGTGCTCTGGTTGCTGCCCAATCCCCCGCTGTCGCCTGACAACCTGCGCTCGATGGAGGTCGACAGCGTGACCGACGGTGCGCATGACTATCCAGGCTGGCAACCGAAGGCGCTCGAAGCCATCGCGCCGACCTATCTGTCGTCGAGCGAGATTCAGCAGTTGCGCTTCGATCGTTATCGCTATCGCGCTGGCCGCTGAGCGCAACCGGGTACTGCGGATTCGCAAGTCGTGCTGAAGCTGGTCATCGGCGATCACAACACGTCGTCCTGGTCGCTGCGGCCCTGGCTGGCCGCGAAACAGGTGCGCCTGCCCTTCGAGGAGATTGCGATCCGCCTCGATCGGCCGGAAACGCGGGACGATATTCGCCGCTATTCGCCGTCGGGAAGGGTTCCCTGCCTGATCGACGAAGCCGACGGCGAGCGGGTGGTCGTCTGGGAATCGCTGGCGATCTGCGAGTATCTGGCCGAACTGGCACCCGCTCTCTGGCCGGCCGGGCGAGCTGCTCGCGCAGAGGCCCGCGCGGTCAGCGCCGAGATGCATTCGGGTTTCGCGGCATTGCGGCAGAACATGACGATGGACATCCGGGCGAGCCGGCGTGGGCAGGCACGGACTCCCGAAGTCGGCCGGGACATCGCGCGCCTCGTGCAGATCTGGCAGAGCTGCCGAAGCCGCTACGCCACAGCAGGGCCCTTCCTGTTCGGCACCTTCTCGATAGCCGACGCGATGTTCGCGCCGGTAGTCTGGCGTTTCGTCACCTACGGAGTCGGAGTCCCACCGGCGTCTCAGGAGTGGCTGGAGACGATGCTCTCGTTGCCGGCGATGCGTGAATGGCAGGGCGCCGCCCTGGCCGCGTCACACTAGTCGGGCGCGGGACTCCGGAACTCCGCAGACCATCCCGGGCGGTCGGCAGACGGTGCGATGAGCATGCAGATCTATTCCGTCGGCGGGTCTGTTCGCGACGAGTTGCTCGGCTTGCCGATTGTCGACCGCGATTACGTGGTCGTCGGTGCGTCGCCCCAAGACATGCTGGCGCGGGGCTTCCGGGCCGTGGGCAAGGACTTCCCGGTCTTCCTTCACCCGCAGACGCAAGAGGAGTACGCACTCGCGCGGACCGAGCGCAAAACGGGGCACGGATACCGCGGCTTCATGGTCCATGCCGCACCAGAAGTGACTCTCGCCGAAGACCTGGCCCGTCGTGATCTGACGATCAACGCGATGGCGCGGGCCGAGGACGGCTCGCTGATCGACCCCTACAACGGCAGCGCCGACCTCGCCGCGCGCGTGCTGCGCCATGTCGGCCCGGCTTTCCACGAGGATCCGGTGCGCGTCCTGCGCGTCGCGCGCTTCGCGTCGCGTCTGCCAGGTTTCTCGGTGGCTCCGGAAACCATGGCGCTGATGCGCACGATGGTCGCCGACGGGGAAGTTGACCACCTGGTTCCTGAGCGCGTCTGGCAGGAACTGGCCAGGGGCCTGATGGAAGCCCAACCTTCGCGGATGTTCGAGGTGCTTCGCCAGTGCGGGGCCCTGGAGCGGATTCTTCCGGAACTCGACAGGCTGTTTGGTGTGCCGCAGCGCGCCGAATGCCACCCGGAAGTCGACAGCGGGGTGCATGTGATGATCGTCGTCGATTTGTCGGCACGGCGCGGGTGCGGGCTGGCCGTCCGCTGGGCCGCGTTGCTCCACGATCTCGGCAAGGGAACGACGCCGGATACCGATCTGCCGCGTCACCCGGGACACGAAGCGCGCAGCGCGGGCCTCGTCGACGGCGTGTGCAGTCGTCTCAGGGTGCCCGCCGAGTGTCGGGATCTGGCGCTGCTCGTCGCCCGCTACCATGGCGAAGTCCACCGCGCGGGCGAACTCGACGCTGCCGCGATCGTCGGCTTGCTCGAAAAGGTCGACGCGCTGCGCCGGCCCGGGCGCTTCGAACAGCTGCTCGAGGCCTGTGCCTGCGACTTCAACGGCCGTCTCGGCTGGCTCGACGTTGCGTATCGGGTTCCCGAGGTGCTTCGCCAGGCGCTCGCCGCGATGCGCGGCGTCGATGCGGCTGCGCTGGCGCGTGGCTGTCCGTCGCCGACGGCGATCGCTGCGCGCCTGCACGAGGTTCGGGTCAGCGCAGTGGAGACGTCGCTGCGCGTTATGGCGCGCTGAACCGCGGTCCGGCGGTCTGCGTGCAGCCGGGCCGTTTCCCGGAGGGCGACAGCGATCGCTTGGCGGCTGTTCAGAGCGTTGCGCTGCGATCCCCGATCGAGAAGCCGAGCAGTGGCTCGGCGACCTCCCGACCCAGCGCGAGGACCTTGAACAGCTCGCCCATCTCGGCCGGCGAGATCAGCTTCTGGACGCCGCCGGCCAGTCGCAGGTAGCGGACCGAGTCGTCCGCCGGCGTCCTTTCGAGAATCCTGGTCAGCCGACAGTTGAACAGGAAACTCGCCTGTGTCGTATAGCCGAGGAGGTCGAGGCCGGCCTCGCAGCCGGCTTCGACGAGCGCGCTGAAGTCGACGTGCACGGTGATGTCCTGCAGTCCCGGCAGATGGAAAGGGTCGGCGTGCGCGTGGTGGCGGTAGTGGCACATCAGCGTTCCACTGGTGCGCTGTGGATGGTAGTACTCGCGCCGCGGAAATCCGTAGTCGATCACCAGCAGCAAGCCGCGCTCGATGATCTGCGCCCACTGCGCCACCCAGGCGGGCCCGGCGAGCGCAATTTCGCTGAGGTATGGGGGGACGATCGCGCATTCGCTGGCCAGCGCGCGCGCCCGATCGAGCAGGCGACCACTCGCCGGCCGGTCGAGCCACGACAGTTCGCCGTCCTCGCAGACAACCCCACGCTCGGCAATTCCGTGGTCGTGCCAGAAGACCAGATGCGCGGGCATCGCGTCGACGACTTCGTTGGCCAGAACGACACCGGCGAAACGCTCCGGCAAGCGATCGAACCACTCGACGCGGGGCAGCAGGTGTGCGGCCTCGTTGCGCATCGCGGCCTCCTGCCGGGCGCGCAGTTCCCCCGACAGTTCGATGATCCCGTAGAGGTCGGGCAGCGCGCCGAGCTCTTCGAGCTCGAGCAACAGGTCGACGGCCAGTCTGCCGCTCCCGGCGCCGACCTCGATGATCTGCCTGCTGCCGAGATTGAAAATCTGCACAAGCTGCTGCGCGATCGTCTGCCCGAAGGCCGGTGAGATCTCGGGAGCGGTCACGAAATCGCCGGCCGCGCCAAACTTGCGCGCGCCGCCAGCGTAGTAGCCGAGGCCGGGTGTGTAGAGCGCCAGCTCCATGAAACGGTCGAAACCGATCCATCCGCCGGCCGCGTCGATCTGTTCGCCGATGTGCCGGTGCAGCCTGGTGCTCGCGGCCCGGGCATCGGCGCTGGCTTCCGGGAGCAGTGCAGCGGGGCCTCCGGCACGGCGAGTCACGAAGGCGCTCCTGGCCGTCGAGTTGGACCGACGATCACTCGTCGCGGAGCTCGAAGCTCACTTGTCCGTACAGGTCGGGGTGGACGGCCGCAAGCCAGCGCTGGGCCTCGGCCTCGGCGCGCTCCCAGGTCACCGCGCGCAGGGCCACCTGCTGCGGCAGGCGCCCGTTGTCACCTGGCCAGAGGAGCGTGTGGCTGGCCAGTCCTCCGCGTTCCTGGCGGAGGATCGGGCGCGTCAAGGTCGGTGGTTCGCGTTTCAACTCGGCGATCTTCCCGGGGTGCAGGCGGAGTCGATACGTCGGCCCCTTCCCCTGGTGCTGGACGACGAATTCGTTCCGCTCCTCGACCTCGCTGACGATCAGCCAGTCGGGGCAGCCGTCGATGATCGCGCCAAGGGACAGACCGCTCTCGTCGCGGACCACTTCGGCGCTGACCGCGTGGACTTCAGCGTTGCCGTCGAGCAGTTCGTGCCACGGGACGCCGTGGCGAGTCGGTGGTGGAAAGGGCAGGGCGTGCTTGCCCTGGCGGATGCGGGCAAACAGCGACGACTTCATGATATCGTCGAGATCGATCGACGGAAAGGCCGAGCGAGGCTGCGCAGGAAAATTGCCGGCACCCATGTAACCCACGTTCCACAGCGTGCGCAACCACTCGGCGGTGTCCAGAGCGAGCTGGGCAAGTCGCTCGTCGAGGTCGCCCTGAGCTGCGGCGGGCACCGGCGCTTCGCGGTTGTCGAACAGTTCAGCCTCGTGTGTCCGGGCGCGGAGCATCTCTTTGAGCAGTCGACCGACCCATTCGGCGTGCTCGGGCGGAAGCGTCCTGACTCGTTCGGCAAGAGCGTTCACTTCGTCTTGATCGAGCGGCTTCTCCGGCGTGCTCATCATCGGGTTCTCCAGGTTGGCTGCGGAAAGTTTACTCCGCCCGCGACCCCAGAAACGGCTTTTTCCCGAGGATGGTCCGGGAATCCGATAAAATCGGCGTGTTGTGGTCAGCAAGAAGCGCAGATGCAGGCTAAGGCGATACTCGTCACCGGTGTGGCCCGAAGACTCGGGTGCGCGATCGCACGCCATCTGCACGCTGCTGGCGCCCGGGTCATGATTCACTACCATCGCGCGGTGGAAGATGCCGTGGCGTTCGTCGCCGAGCTCAACGAAATCAGACCGGGTTCTGCGTCCTCCGTGCAGGCCGACCTGCTCGACATCGACACCCTGCCCAGCCTGGTCAGCGAGACGGTTGGTCGCTTTGGCCGGCTCGACGCGCTGGTCAATAATGCCTCGAGTTTCTACCCGACGCCGCTGGCGACGATCGACCGCGCGGCGTGGGACGATCTCGTGGGGAGCAATTTCCGCGCTCCGCTGTTCCTCACTCAGGCTGCGGCGCCCCATCTTCGGGCAGTCGGTGGAGCGGTGGTCAACATCACCGACATTCATGCCGAGCGACCGCTCGCCGGCTACCCGCTCTATTGCGCCGCGAAGGCCGCACTGCTCGGCCTGACGAGAGCGCTGGCCATCGAGCTTGCTCCGGAGGTGCGCGTGAATGCCGTCGCTCCAGGGCCGATCCTCTGGCCCGAGAGTTGTCTTTTCGATCAAGCCGAGCGGGCGGCGATCATCGCGCATACCCTCCTCGAGCGCGCCGGGTCGCCGCAGGACGTCGCCCGGGCGGTACACTACCTGCTCGAAGATGCGCCGTACGTGACTGGTCAGGTGATCAACGTCGATGGCGGGCGCAGCGCCCGTCTCTGAGTTCTTTCGTCCCGGAGATGGTCTTGGAGTTGTCGAACACGCTCAAGCGACTGAGGAAGCAACTGATCGGCAAGGTTGGCAGGGCGATCGCCGACTACAGGATGATCGAGGCGGGCGATACCGTCCTGGTCTGCTTGTCGGGGGGAAAGGATTCTCACACGCTGCTTTCGCTGCTGATGAGCCTGCAGCAGCGTGCCCCGGTCGAGTTCCGCCTGATCGCGATGAATCTCGACCAGAAGCAGCCGGGTTTCCCGACGGATGTCCTCCCGCGTTATCTGGCCGGGTTGGGCATCGACTACCACATCGTCGAGCAGGACACCTATACGGTGGTCAGGGACAGGATTCCGCCGGGCAAGACGAGCTGCTCGCTATGTTCCCGGTTGCGCCGAGGGATCATCTATCGTGCGGCGAAGGAACTCGGTGCGAACAAGATCGCTCTCGGTCACCATCGTGACGACATCGTGCATACACTGTTCCTGAACCTGTTTTTTGCCGGTCAGCTCAAGGCCATGCCGCCGAAGCTGCTGACCGACGACGGTGCGCATGTGCTGATCAGGCCGCTCGCTTACTGCTCCGAGAGCGACATTGCGCGTTTTGCCCGGGGCATGGATTTCCCGATCATCCCGTGCAGTCTCTGTGGCGCGCAAGGCGAGTTCCAGCGTCAGAAGGTCCGCGAAATGATGGCCGACTGGGACAGGCGCTTCCCCGGGCGCACCGAGTCCGTACTGTCCGCGCTGCAGAAGGTCGTTCCCTCGCATCTCGCGGACAACAACTTTTTTGATTTCAGGGGCCTGCGCCCGGGCACGGTGGCTGCCGACGAAACGGCGGCCGACTCGTTTGCGGTTTGGCCCGGGCTGACGCAGAGTCGGTCGACGAGCGCGGCGCCGGGTCTGGTGGCGGTCGTCGGGCCGCAGGGCATCGATCTCGGGTCGCGGGTGGAGTGAGCGGTCAGACAGACAGAGGGCTTGAGGGATGAGCAACAGTGAAGGGATGCTTTCGATACTCTTTGCAGAGGTTGCCGGAAGCGAGCGTCTGCTCGATGCGATAGGTGGTGCCGAGGCGGTGCACGCCGTCGATCGCTGCATGAAGCGGGTGACCCGGGCCATCGACGGCTTCCACGGCCGTATCGTCAAGTCGGGTCGGGACGAGATCGTCGCGCTATTCGACAATGCCGGAGAGGCTTGCCAGGCGGCCATCGCGGTGCAGCGGCGGGTCGCCGACCTCCCGCCGGTCTTCGGCACCCAGATCCTGATCCGGGTCGGCTTCGAGCACGGATACGTCGTCGAGGAAGCCGGCGTGATTTCGGGGCCATGCCTCGACGCTGCCGAATCGCTCGCCCGGCGCGCCCAACCTGGGCAGATCCTCGTCGCCGGGCCGACACAGAAGCTTCTCTCGGCGCATCTGCAGGCGACAACGCGCTCGCTCGGCGACGAGGCGACGTCTGGGTCCGAGCGCGAGTTGTTCGAGGTGTTCTGGGTCGAGCCGAGAAGCGAGATGGGGCAGCCGCACGCACGGGCGACCACTCCGCTGACCAGGGAAAGGGAACCCCGGCTCTGCGTCCGCTACCGCGATTACGTCAAACTGCTCGACCGCCACCGCTCGAGCGTTGTCATGGGGCGGGACAAGACCTGTGAGATCACCATCCGCGACCGCCGGGCATCGCGCAACCATGCGCGGATCGAACGCCAGGGCGCACAGTTCGTGCTCACCGACACGAGTACCAATGGTACTTTCGTGACGGTGAACGGGGAGCAGGAACTCTTCATCCGCCACGACCAGTTCGTTCTCCACGGCAGCGGAATCATCTCTTTTGCAGCTTCGGCGGGAAGCGCAGGAGCCGATACCGCCGAGTTCGAGCATTTCTGACCGGCTCCGCGAAGGCTCGATCAGCCCCCAGGCCAGTTGGGCGTCGCCCGGCGAGCCTCATCGCGAGTCCGACGAGCGGGCGGAGCCGGGACCTCAGCGTGGAGGCAACGCGCGCGCCAGCACCCGGACGGTCACCTCTGCGGCCCCGTGCAGCTTGACGATGCGCGCCAGTTCGTTCAACGAAGCGCCGGTGGTCATCACGTCGTCGACGAGCAGCACGCGCTTCCCTGAAAGATCGGCCGAGCAGTCGAAAGCCCCGCGCACGTTGGTTTCGCGTTCTGGCCATGGCAGTCCGGCTTGGGCGCGCGTCTGGTGGATCCGTCGGCAGCTCCGGCAGTCCACTGGCGTATGCCACGCCTTGCTGAGCGGCCGAGCGAGTTCGAGAGCCTGGTTGAAGCCGCGTTCGCGCAGGCGCGAGCGATGAAGCGGCAGCGGGACGATCAGGTCGGCTTCGGGGTTTTCGGTCAGCGCGGCGAGGACTTTCCCGAAGTGGCTGCCAACGGCGAGGCGGCGTCCGTACTTGAAAGAGTGGATCAGTCTGTCGATCGGGAAAGCGTAGCTGAACACGGCGGCGGCGAAATCGTAGTGCGGCGGGTGGGACAGACACCGCCCGCAGATTTCGCCGGACGGTGTGGGGAGTGCGCAACGCGGGCAGCACGGCGGCTGCAGACGTGGCAGATCGTCCTCGCAGGATGGGCAGAGCAGGCGCTCTGCGCTTTCCGCAGCGCAGAGCAGGCAGTCCTGCGACAGCAGCAGCGCGAACGATCTGCGGACCCGATCGATGCTTTGCGCTAAGATTGACATCTCCGGGGGGCTCGTCAAGAATCCGCCCTCGCAGCCACCCCGTCTCCGTAACCTTCAGGTTCTAAAGTCATGAATGCCATCCCCGAAGTCGTCTCGCGCATTGCCGAAGACGTCGCCCCGGCGCGCAAGGCGCGCTGGGCTGTTGCCGAAGTCGAAACCCTTTATGAGCTTCCCCTGATGGACTTGATCTTCCGGGCCCAGCAGGTGCACCGCGAGCACTTCGACGCCAACGAGATTCAACGCTCGACGCTGCTTTCCGTCAAGACCGGCGGATGCTCGGAGGACTGCGGCTACTGCTCGCAGGCCGCGCGCCACGCGACGGGGACGGAACGCGAGGCCCTGTTGCCGATCGACGAAGTCGTCGCTGCGGCACAGGCCGCGAAGGATCGGGGAGCCTCCCGCTTCTGTATGGGGGCGGCGTGGCGGGGGCCCAAGGAGCGCGACCTCGCTCGGGTCACCGAGATGATCCGCGAGGTCAAGGCGCTGGGCCTGCAGACCTGCGTGACCCTCGGCATGCTTGGCGAGGGTCAGGCCGAACAACTGAGGGCAGCGGGCCTCGACTACTACAACCACAATCTCGATACCGATGCTTCGTTCTATGGACAGGTCATCACCACGCACAGGCAGACGGATCGTCTCGATACGCTCGAGCGGGTCCGCGACGCCGGGATCAAGGTGTGCGCGGGAGGGATCGTCGGCATGGGCGAGTCGCGTCGCAACCGCGCCGCGCTGATCGTCCAGCTGGCCAATCTCGATCCGCCGCCGGAATCGGTGCCGATCAACAACCTGGTGCCGATCCCCGGAACGCCCCTGGCCGAGGTTCAGCCGATCGATCATTTCGAGTTCGTGCGCACGATCGCGGCGGCGCGGATCACGATGCCGACAAGCTTCGTTCGCCTCTCGGCTGGTCGGCAGGACATGTCCGAAGAACTCCAGGCGCTTTGTTTCCTGGCCGGTGCGAACTCGATCTTCTACGGCGAAAGGTTGCTGACCACCGGCAACCCCGACGCCGATCGCGACGAGGCGCTCTTCGCCAAGCTGGGCCTGAGGCCGATCTAGCTGGCGGAGGGTGAACTGGCGCCATTGATCGATCAGCGCCAGCTGCGCAGAAATTTTGCTCGGGCGGCTTCGAGCTACGACGAGGCGGCGGTTCTCCAGCGCGAGATCGGCCGGCGCATGCTCGAGCGACTCGATTACGTGCGGTTGACGCCGCAGCGCGTGCTCGACCTCGGCTGCGGCACCGGGGCGAGCATCAACGCGCTGCACGAGCGTTACCCGAAGGCCGCGCTGATCGGCGTCGACCTGTCCGAGTCGATGCTGCGCGTCGGACAGGCCCAGGGCTCGCGGCTGCGCTGGTTGCTGCCTTTCCTCGGTGGCGGCAAAACCCCGTTGATCGTCGCCGACGCGACTGCGCTGCCGTTGTCGGCGCGCTCCTTTGGCCTTGTCTGGTCGAACCTGATGCTGCACTGGCTCGACGATCCGCTTCGCGCGTTCCGCGAGATGCACCGTTTGCTCGAAGTCGAAGGGCTGCTGATGTTCTCGACGTTCGGGCCGGACACGCTCAAGGAATTGCGCGCGAGCTTCGGTGATGGTCATGCGCACACGCAGCGCTTCACCGACATGCACGATTACGGCGACATGCTCGTTGCCTGCGGGTTCGCCGATCCGGTTATGGATGCCGAGGTGGTGACGATGAGCTATGCGAGCCTCGACGACCTGCTCGCCGACCTCCGCCGGACCGGCTCGGGCTGTGCGATGCGCGCACGGCGCCACGGACTGACCGGGCGTTCGCTATGGGCCGAGGCGCGTGCCGCTTATCGGCAGCTGGCTCGCGACGGGCGGCTGCCGGCGACTTTCGAAGTCGTCTACGGGCACGCTTGGAAGGCCCAGCCGAGGACGACCGCGGATGGGCGCGCGGTCATCCGTTTCGACCCGAAGCAGCGCCTGCGCTGATCTCTCCAGCGGACGTCGGTCGCGTTCAGCCGGTCAGGCCGGCTAGCGCGGTTAGCGGAAGAATTCCTCGAGACGAACGAAGACTTCGTGCTCGGCACCGTGGCGGCGCACCGTCAGAACGTCCTCGAGCTTCTCGATCTGTTTGACCATCTGGTCGAGCCGCTCGTCCTCGTTGACCTGCAGCCAGATACGGCTCGTCGCGCCGTCGCCGACCGGCATGACGAGAATCCCTTCGACGTTGTACGCCCGCCTCGAGAACAGGCCGACGACGTGTGACATGACGCCGGGGTGATTGTTGACTGCCAGTTCGAGCACCGTCCGGGCGACGGCCTCGCGTTCGTTGCGTGTGAGAGCGTTCATCAGTCAGCCTCCGATCATTTCCTTGTTCGCTGCTCCGGGAGGAACCATTGGCAGCACCTGCTCGCTGATCGCGATGCTTGCGTGGATCAGCATCGGTCCGCGGGCCGTCAGTGCAGCGGACAGCGCCGACAGCGGATCCGTCTCGCGATCGAGGTCCAGCGCAGCGATACCGAAGCCCTCGGCGACGCGGACGAAATCGGGCATACCCTTGAACTGCGAAGCGTAGATCCGCTCGCCGTAGAACAGCGTCTGCTGTTGCAGGACGAGGCCCAGCGAAGCGTTGTTCATCAGCACGATCTTGACGTTTACGTCTTCTTCGGCGGCGGTCACCAGTTCCTGGACGTTCATCAGGATGCTCCCGTCGCCGGTGAAGCAGACCACCGTGCGCTCCGGTTCGGCGAGGGCTGCGCCGATCGCTGCCGGCACGCCGAAACCCATCGTACCCAGACCGCCCGAGGTCAGCCACTGTCGGGGACGGCGCAGCGGATACGCCTGGGCGACCCACATCTGGTGCTGGCCGACGTCGGTGGCGATCGTCGCTTGGTCGTCGAGGCAGTCGGCAACGGCGCGGATCAACCCGTATGGCGTCCGTGGGTCGTCGATTCCGGGCATGCGCAACGGGTGGCTGGCCTTGAGATGTCCGACCCTCGAGAGCCAGGTCGCCCGGCTGCGTCGGTCGACGGCCGGCAAGAGCTTTTCGAGTACCGTGAGTACGTCGCCGGCAATGCCGACGTGGGCCGCCTTGATCTTGTCGAGTTCGGACGGATCGATGTCGATATGCACGATTCTTGCCTGCGGGCAGAAGCCGGCCACCTTGCCCGTCGCGCGGTCGTCGAAGCGGGCGCCGACGGCGATCAGCAGGTCGCACTCGTCGAGCGCGAGGTTGGTGCAGCGCGCTCCGTGCATGCCGAGCATGCCGAGAGACAGCGGATGATCGACGGGCATCGCGCCGAGCGCCATCAGGGTCATCACCGTCGGCAGGCTGGCCTTTTCGGCGAGTTCGACGGCGGCCGGCGCGGCGCCTGAATGGACGACGCCGCCGCCAAGGTAGAGAATCGGCCGGGCGGCTTCATTGATCATCGCCGCGGCCTGCTCGACGAGCGTCGGGTCGGCCGGCGGAGGCTCGACCGCCCGGCCAGGAGCTGGCCATTCGTCGACCTCGACGCGCTGGTTCTGCACATCCTTCGGGATGTCTACGAGCACCGGTCCCGGCCGACCCGACGCAGCGATTCGGAAAGCGCGCGGGATGATCTCGAGCAGCGACTCGGCCGAATCGACGAGGAAATTGTGCTTGGTGACCGGGATGCTCAGACCGTAGGTGTCCACTTCCTGAAAGGCGTCGGTGCCGATCAGCGAGCGCGGAACCTGTCCGGTGATCGCCACCAGCGGGATCGAATCGAGCTTGGCGTCGGCGATCGCGGTCAGCAGGTTGGTCGCTCCGGGTCCTGACGAAGCCATGCACACCGCCGGGAGCCCGGTCGCCCGAGCCATTCCCTGGGCCATGAAGCCGCCTCCCTGTTCGTGCCGGGCGAGCACATGGTGGATCTGCGTGGATTGCGACAGCGCGTCGTAGATCGGCAGAATGGCGCCGCCGGGGATTCCGGCGAGGGCGCGGATACCCTGTCTTTCGAGCAGCCGCACGACGATCTCGGCGCCGCTCAGGGTCTCTCGGTTTCGATTGCTCAAGGCATTCTCCTTGGATGATGCCGGCAGTCAGATCGTCCGGCGGGGCCTCCGAAAAGACAAACCCCCGTCCGGCGGCACCGGCGGGGGTTTCGGGAATCTTCTCCAGTCTGTTGGGTATCGCCGCTTTGCGAACTAGACTCCTCGGGCCCTCGACGGTGCATCGGGTCGTACAGCGCCCCGATGTCCGGCGTCGACGAGCAGGCGAACGACTGCTGCTTCCAGTTCACTCCCGAACCGGGTGTCGTAAAGCTCGGCAGACATGGCGGGATGGATCACGATCTTCGGTGACAAGCCAGCAGCGACGATGGTCCATTAGAACCGAGCGCGCGGGGAAATGCAAGGGCTGAGTCGGCCCCAGGGGCCGGCCGGCGCAGGTCCGGAGCTCCGGTCACTGGCGCTCGACCCGATAGACGCTGAGGTCTCCAGCCGACAGGACCAGCCGCAAAGGTAGGGAGCGAACGTCGACCGCCTGTGCCGTGCCGTCCGACTCCTGAACCACGAGGTAATCGATGCCCAAGTCCCTGAGCAATGCCTGCTGGTCCAGCCTGCCGGCGAAGAAGTCCTCGACCAGTTGCCTCTTGCGGGGCGCGTCCACCGTTTCATACACATGGCCGAAAACCACCCGCTGGCCAGCGAACGCAGGAATCAGAAGGCCCATCCGCTGGGGTCCGAGGACTGCAGCCTTCGGCGGAGCATTTTCCCGCAGCCAGCGCAGCACGTCGCTTTCTTCGGCCGTCAGGTAGGTCAGCGGATAATGAACCAGCGCCGTGCTGACCGAACCCCTGCTCAGCGTCAGATGCAGCAGCAGGTAGAGTGAGGTCGAGGCCAATACGGCCAAGACGAGTCCCTGTAGCCAGACGGAACGGACGAGATGCTTCAGACCAAGCGCAGCGAGGATCGCCAGCGGGATCTGCCAGCCGGTCAGGAAGCGAAGCTGCAGCTGATACGGAAAGTAGGCCATCGGCAGCATCAGGACGATCCAGGCAATCAGCAGCAGGTCCCAGTCGGATCTGCGCTGCCAGGCGATCCGCAACCCAGGGATCAGCAGCAGCCAGAGCAGGCCGTAGGACAGCAGCAGTCCGACAGGCGAGGGGGTCAGGTTCACATTGCCGGCGGCGAAAGCGCGCAGGCTCGGGTCGGCGTCGATTGCCAGGAGCATGTAAATCAGCAACGGCGCGGTGCACAGGCCGGCAACGACCACCGCGATGAAGCGCGACGTCGGGAAGACCCGGTCGCGCCACCAGATGGCCAGCAGGGCGCCGCCGAGAATCATGTCGACCATCAGCGGAACGAACGGATTGACGATGCCCAGAAGCAGTGAAAGGAGCACAGCGACCGCGATGCGCCAGGCCGGAACCTTCTCGGTCTCGAGCACGGCGATGAAGATCATCAGCATCAGCGCCATGGTCAGCAGTCCATGGACGCTGTTCAGCAAGGCATAGAAGGTACTGGAGGAAACGATCGCGATCTGATAATAGTACGAGTAGCCGAGGCCGAACTTCATGACGAGCCAGCCGAATCCCGAACCGATGGCCAGGATCCACCACATCAGCCGGCGCAGCACGATGTCTTCGGTAACCCGGGCGATCAGCTGATAGCTCAGCCAGAGCATCAGGAAGCCATTGACCAACCGGGCCAGGTGAAAGACTAACGGTAGCGGGAGGTCGACGATCCGGGCCAGGTGTCCGAGCGCCAGATAGTATGAAAACATGAACGCGCCGTGGCTCTCCTCGAGCGTGAACGGCATCCGGTACAGCCAGTCTCCTGCCAGACCGAGGCGCATCTTGGCGAAATAGGCAAAGCCGTCGGCCGGGTTCATCAGCAGGCCGGAAAACGTCAGTTCGGACCCCGCAGCCCAGACACAGACCAGGTAGGGCAATGAGGCGAGGGTCAGCACGATGGCTGAAGCGAGCAGCAACCAGCGCCGCTCGGCACGAGTGATTCGCGAAGAGGTCGACATCCGGGATCCGTCAGGTTGTCAGGCAGCAGGCGGTCGCGCCGCAACGGCACAAGCGCCAGGTGAAGGAGCGACAGCGCCAGCACAGGCGTCGCCTGACAGCCAACTGGCCAGGGCAACCGGGTGATCTGCTCGACCTTCCGTCGTCGCGCACGACCCCGAGCCGCTGCTGCGCAGGGTGCAGGATACCTCGCTCGCGAGTTCCTGAATGTCCGTCGGGCTGTCATCGATGTGCCGGAAAGTCCAGCACGAGTTGAGCAGGTAGTTGATCAGCGTTGCCGGAATGATCCCGAGGAATTGGGCCAGCTGTGGCGGCATTTCGGGGATCGCCGCCGAGAGCGCGACAAATGTGCTGTAACTGACCGAAAGCGCGACCAGCGAGACGACATTGTACTTGAGCCCCTTCTGCTGGAGCGAGCCTCTGGTGCTTCGCCAACGGAAGGTCCAGAAGTTGTTGAGCAGGAAATTGGAAACGATCGAGGCTTCGATGGCCAGCGGTGAAGCGAGGTATTTGTTGACCCCGAGGTTGAGGAGGATCGTGAAGGCGCCGAGATTGACCACCACCCCCGATGCGCCAACGATCGCGAACTTGAGAAAGGTCCTCAGGCTCCGATAACGGATACACAGCGCGCTGAAAATCATTTCGGCCGTCGTGCGGGACTGGCCACGGGGCCGATCGTGCTCCGCTTCGGCGAAGGCCACGGGCAGTTCGACGACCCGGGCTCCCTGACTGAGCGCGCCGTGGAGCAAGGCCACCCCGAGTCCTCCAAGTGGCTGTCCCGTCAGGTCGACGGCGCTGAGCAGCGAACTGCGCGCGAGGTGCACGCCGCTCGTGCAATCGCGCGGCCTCGCGATCCCGGCCAGGCGACCGACGAGCACGCTGCTGGCCCATGAACCCGGAGGACGCGATGACCAGACGGCTGTGTCAGCGTCGGGTGTCGGGGCGCAGCGGCTGCCGACGACGAGATCCGCACCCGCCTCGACCGCGGCGAGGAGGCGCGAGATCTCGCCCGGCCGAAGCGATCGAGGCGCGTCGATGGCTGCGAGCACGTCTGCTCCGAGTTCGTGGACCGCGCGTTGCCGGACCCGGAGACACGCGTCAGACCCCAGGCTCGGCGGGACACGCAAGCGGTGAACCTTGGCGCAGAGACCGTCGAGTCCTGCCGGCGTAGCGTCGCCCGGCGAAGCGGTCAACTCGACGATCAGCAGCTGCAGGTCATGCGCGGTCTGCGCGAGTTCGGCCGACAATTCGCGGAGGCGTTTGCCGCCGGCGGTTGCGTCGCGAACCGGGACGACGACGATCACTTTCATCGTGGCTGGTCCAGATCTTGTTCAGGGAATGGCCTCGGCACCATTTGTCGTCGCACCGGGCAGCTCGCGCACCGCCGGCCGGCGTGTCCCAGCGTCCGCCTGCTGGCGCGCAGGGCGCGGCCGGTCGTGGTCAGCGGTGAGCTGGAGGCGACTGTACGAGCAATCGCCGCTGCCGTCCGTGATCGATTCGGCAGTCGCGCCTCTCCGGCCCGGTGCCGTACCCCGCGAGCGAGCCGCCGTCAATGTGACGTCAGGGTTCGCTCGTCACGTAGTACGTCTGCTTGTGACCGCGCGCCTCGAAAAGCCTGGCCAGCGCCTCGGCGTCTTCCCGAGTCGCCAGGCGGGCCATCTCGAACCGATTGCCGTTGTCATCCATCCGGAAGAGGTACCAGAGCCGATCGGGCTCGCCTTGCGCAACCGGCTGGACGGCTGCGGCCGGGTGCCGCGAACTCGCCGGACCGATTGGCGCTGGCTCGTCCCCGCCGCCATTCTGACGTCGTGTCATCGTCTGCCTTCACTCTCCCGATGGGTCGGGAATCGCCTGCGCGCAGCAGGGCACGCTCCGTCGTGGGGCGCGGCGCGCTGCCCGTGCCTCACGACGGTGCAATGTTCGGCCACAGGCAGAGCAGAACAGGTTCGGGAGCGTCGATTTGTCGCACGGGGTGCTGAGCCGTCTATGGCATGGAATTTGCTTAAATTCTGGCGTGCCAACCCTCTCCGAATCCGATGTCCATCCACGTTGCCATCCGTCACACCACCCATTATCGCTACGAGCGACGAATCTCGCTGAGCCCGCACGTCGTGCGCCTGCGCCCGGCCGCGCACAGCCGCACACCGATCGTCGCCTATAGTCTGACGATCCGGCCCGAAGAGCACTTCATCAACTGGCAGCAGGATCCCTTCGGCAACTATCTCGCACGTGTCGTCTTTCCCGAGAAGACGCGCGAACTGCTGGTCGACGTCGAGGTCGTCGCCGACATGACGGTGATCAACCCGTTCGACTTCTTCGTCGAGGAAAGCGCCGAGGCATGGCCATTCGAGTACCCGGAGGCGCTGCGCAAGGAATTGGCGCCGTACCTCGAAGCGAACGAGAGCGGCCCACGGCTCGATGAGTACCTGGCGACGATCGACCGGCGCCGGCGGCGCACCGTCGACTTTCTGGTGGACCTGAACCGTTCTCTGCAGCAGGCCATCCGGTATACGGTCCGGCTCGATCCCGGCGTCCAGAGCTGCGAGGAGACGCTGGCCAGGGCCCTCGGTTCGTGTCGGGACACCGGCTGGCTGCTGGTGCAGATCCTCCGGCATCTCGGGCTTGCCGCACGTTTCGTGTCCGGCTACCTCGTGCAACTCGCGCCCGACGAGAAGTCGCTGGACGGGCCCTCGGGTCCCGAGAGTGACTTCACCGACCTGCACGCCTGGGCCGAGGTATATGTGCCGGGAGCGGGCTGGATCGGTCTCGATCCGACCTCGGGGCTGTTCGCCGGCGAAGGGCACATCCCGCTCGCGTGCACGCCGCAGCCGACAAGTGCGGCGCCGATCGAAGGGCTGGCCGAGAAGTGCGAGGTCGAATTCCGCTTTGCCAATACGGTCACCCGTTTCCGCGAGGATCCTCGGGTCACGAAGCCGTACACCGACGAGCAGTGGGCGCACATCGAGGCGCTCGGCCGGTTGGTGGACGCTCGACTCGAGAAGCTGGACGTGCGTCTGACGCAGGGTGGCGAGCCGACCTTCGTCTCGATCGACGACATGAACGCGCCGGAGTGGACGACCGCCGCACTCGGGGAGCACAAGCGGGAACGCGCCGAGGTGCTGGTTCGCCGGCTCAAGCAACGATTCGCCCCCGGCGCGCTGTTGCAGATGGCGCAGGGCAAGTGGTATCCGGGCGAGCCACTGCCCCGTTGGGCTCTGGGCATTTTCTGGCGCAAGGATGGCATTCCGGTCTGGCGCGACGAGCGCTGGCTCGCCGAGTCGTCGCACGATCATGGCCACTCCTTCGCGGATGCTCGCCACTTCGCCGAGACTCTCGCACAACACCTCGATCTGCCGACGCGTTACGTGCTTCCCGCGTACGAGGACGCGCTGCATTTTCTGGTAATCGAGGCGGAGGTGCCGGTGAACCGCGATCCGCTGCTCTGCGACCTCGATGATGATCTCGAGCGACGCCTGCTGGCCGAGGCCCTTTCGCGTGGGCTCGATGCTCCGACGGGCTACGTATTGCCGATTGCCTGGGATTGGAACTCTGGTCGCTGGCGTTCGGCTCCCTGGCAGACGCGTCGGTCGCGCCTCTACCTGGTTCCCGGCAACTCGCCGATGGGCTTGCGTCTCCCGCTGCAATCGCTGCCCTGGGTCGACGAGGACGAGCGCGACTTCCCGGTCGAGACCGACCCGTTCGCCGCGCAGCCGCCGCTCGCCGACTTCCATGGCGAGGTCGCCGCGCGCTACAGTCGCGTCGAGCAGACGGCCATCTGGCACCCTGAAGTCCACCAGCAGCCAGCCGCCGACGGTCAGCGTCTGTCGGTGGACATCCCGCATACGGCGGTCTGTGTCGAGGTACGCGGGGGCTGTCTGCACGTCTTTCTGCCGCCGATGGTCCATCTGGAGCACGCGCTCGAGCTGATCGCCGCCGTCGAGCAGACCGCCGCAGCGCTCGACCTGCCGGTGGCCGTCGAAGGCTACCCGCCACCGGACGACTGGCGGCTGGAGAAGCTTCTGGTCACTCCAGACCCGGGAGTCATCGAAGTGAACATCCACCCGGCGCGCAGCTGGGACCAACTCGTCCAGCGGACGCTGGCTCTGTATGAGGAGGCACGTCTGGCCCGCCTCGGCACAGAAAAGTTCATGCTCGATGGCCGTCACGCGGGAACCGGTGGCGGCAACCACGTGACGCTTGGCGGTCCGACCCCGGCAGACAGTCCATTCCTCCGTCGGCCGGATCTGCTCGCCAGTCTGGTCACCTACTGGCAGCACCACCCGAGCCTCTCCTACCTGTTCAGCGGCATCTTCGTCGGCCCGACCAGCCAGGCGCCGCGGGTCGACGAGGGACGGCCGGGGGCGCTCTACGAACTCGAAATCGCCTGTCAGCAGTTGCCCGTGGGCGAGACCCCGCAGCCCTGGCTGGTCGATCGCCTGTTCCGCAACCTGCTCGTCGACGTTTCGGGCAACACGCATCGTTCCGAGTTCTGTATCGACAAGCTCTACTCGCCCGACAGCGCCTCCGGGCGGCAAGGCCTGCTCGAGTTCCGCGCCTTCGAGATGCCGCCGCACGCGCGCATGTCGCTGGCGCAGATGCTGCTGCTCCGCGCTCTCGTCGCCCGCTGCTGGGAGAAGCCATACCTCCGGCCGCTCGTCCGCTGGGGTAGCGAACTGCACGACCGCTGGATGCTGCCGCACTACCTGTGGGCCGACCTCAGGGATGTGCTGCTCGATCTCGACGATGCCGGCTATCCTTTCCAGCTCGACTGGTTCGGGCCTTTCCTCGAGTTCCGGTTTCCCCGTTATGGAACGCTGCAGTTCGGTGACATCGAAGTCGAACTGCGTGCGGCGATCGAGCCGTGGCCGGTCCTCGGCGAAGAGACGACCCGCCTGGGCACCGCGCGCTTCGTCGACTCTTCGGTCGAGCGCCTGCAGGTGAAGCTCGGCGGGCTGACCGCCGGACGCTACGCGCTGGCCTGCAACGGGCGACGCGTGCCGCTGCGCAGTACCGGTGTGTGCGGCGAATACGTTGGCGGCGTCCGCTACCGCGCCTGGCAGCCGCCGTCGGCGCTGCATCCGACCATTGGCGTCCATTCGCCAATGGTCTTCGACCTCGTCGACCTGTGGAACGGACGAGCTGTCGCCGGCTGTACTTACCACGTGATGCATCCGGGCGGACGCAACTACGAGCACTTTCCGGTCAACGCCTATGAGGCCGAATCCCGCCGCCATACGCGCTTCAATGCCTACGGGCATACGCCGGGTAGCTACACGCCACCACCGTGGGTGGACCTGCTGTCGCGCTTCCATCCCGAGGGCACGCGGCTCGGTCCGATGGCGCCACCGCCCGAGGAACTGCCGGGAGAATGCCCGTACACGCTGGACCTCCGCTGGCAGCGCGCCTAGAACCTCCCCGGGGCCGACCAGGCAGCGAGCGAGCAGGTGTCCAGCAGCCGTCTCCCCGGCGGTCGCTGGGCTGCATGAGGGAAATCGTGCCGCCCAGCATCGCCGCGTTCGACGCCGCAGTGGCCGAGCACGACGACAAGCTCGCAGCGCTCGGCTTCGACATCTGGGTGGGTAGCGAGCCGACCTTTACCGACCGGTTCTCCGCGTCGCCCGAGTGGAACCATCAGGCTGTCGGCGGGGACAAGCTGGCACGTGCCGAAAGCCTGGTCGTTGCGCTGCACTCCGGTAGCCCGGGAAGCATGGTCCTGCGCAGCGTCGGGCGGCAGTATCCCGGTGAGGAGCGGCCGCGCTGGAGCCTCGGACTCTACCGGCGCCGCGATGGCTTGGCCGTCTGGAACGGGCCGCCGGATCCGTTGCTCGTCGCCTCGCCCGTCGTTCGGCCGCCGGACTCCGGGAGTCTGGCCAAGTCGCTGAGCCTCGCCTTCGAGGCTCGGGGCTGGTCGGTTCTCCCGCTGGCGCAGCCCCCCGGGGTGCTGCTGAGCCTGGATTCAGCGGTCGATCCACCCGATCCCGGTGATCCCCGGCTCGACGCTGCCTCGATACACGAGCGTCCGATTCCCGCCAGCGGCCTGTGCGACGACCTGGCCGGTGCCGGCATCTACCGCTTCCTGCTCAGCTGCGCGGAGGTCGCTGTCGGAACCGTCGCGCGAATCGAGTTGCCCGCCTTCGCCAGTCCCGACATGTTCGGGCGCGTGCTGGCCGCGATCGCCGAATGGGCGGGCAAACTGCCCTGTCTGATTCTTGCCGGGTACCCGCCACCGGTCGATGCGACGGTCGAATGGACGACGATCACCCCCGATCCGGCGGTGATCGAGATCAATACCGCTCCGGATGCCTGCGCCAGCGACTTTCTGCTGCGCCTGCGCAGGACCCACGCCGCAGCCGCGGAGCAGGGTCTGGCTCCGTATCGGCTCTACTACAATGGAGCGGTCGCCGACTCCGGTGGCGGAGGGCAGATCACGCTTGGCGGCCGAACGCCACTGACCAGTTCCTTCCTGCGCCACCACCGGCTGCTCCCGCGCCTGCTGCTCTACTTCAACCGGCACCCGGCCCTGTCCTACTTCTACGCTCACGACTACACGGGAAGTGGTGGGCAGTCGGTACGCTGTGACGAGCGTGGCCTAGCGATGTTCCACGAACTTCGCCTGGCTCTCGTGCTGCTCGGGAACGAGGATCAGCCGAATCCCGAACTGCTCTGGCGCGCGCTGGCTCCGTTTCTGGCCGATGCGTCCGGGAACAGTCACCGCGCCGAGATCAACATCGAAAAGCTCTGGAATCCCTTTCTGCCCGAGCGCGGGCGGCTCGGGCTGGTCGAGTTCCGGGCGCTGCGCATGCAGCACCGACCCGAGCGCGCGACGGCGCTGGCCTGCCTGCTGCGCGCGATCGTCGCGATGCTCGCGACGCAGGAAACACAGGACACGCTGATCGACTGGGGGCCGGAACTGCACCAGCGCTTTGCGCTGCCCTATTACCTGGAACGCGACCTGCGCGCGGTGCTTGCCGACCTCGATGCAGCCGGCGTCGGGTTGTGTGCACCGATCTGCGAGGAACTCCTGCGCGACGAGTTCCGTCTCTGGCGGCGGATCGAATTCCCGGGCTGCGCTCTCGAACTGCGGCGTGCGCTCGAATTCTGGCCGCTCCTTGGCGATGCCAGCAGCCAGGATCAGTGCACCTCGCGTCTGATCGACGCCAGCACGGCGCGTGTCGAAGTGCTGCTTCGTCCGCTCGAAGCCCGGACAGTGGGCGATTGTCCGGCACTCGCCGACTGGCGTGTGTCGGCGGAAGGGATCGAACTGCCGCTGCACGATGAGATCGACCAACGCGGGCCAGTCAAGGTCTTCGCCTTTCGCTACCGCAGCTTTTCGCCGGCGCTCGGCCTGCACCCGACGCTTGGCGCACAGGGGCGCATTCACCTGCAACTCTGGCGAAACGACCAGCGACCGGCATGGCGCGTCACTCTGCACGAATGGCGCCCCGAGGGCGGAGGGTATCCCGGCCTGCCAGCCGATCTTGCCGACGCTGCTGCGCGCCGCAGCGAGCGTGTGCAGGTTCAGCTCGTCGATGCACCGCAAGCGACGAATCCGCCTCCACCGGGCGCTCTCGATCGCTGGTGTCTCGATCTGCGCTACCCGAAACCCTGTTGAGACTCGCTCGCCAGGCGAAGTCGGAGCAGGTGGTCGGTTGCGATGCGATCGAAGCCCGGTTGGGGATCGCCGCAGGCCGGTTGCCGGCGACTCCCGGGCGGGTCGTCCGGCGGTCGTCGCCCGTCGGGCGCGATCAGCCGAGAGGTTGTGAAGAAATCGTCTCGAGCAGGTCGATATGCCCGGCGCCAGGGAAGCGGAGGGTCCCTTCCTTTCCCTCCTGGAGTGAACGACGAGACCTATTGGATGGATAGGCGAGAAGTGAGCGAGCGGGCAACACCGCAGACTGGCCGGGCAGTGGATTCATTGACAACCTCCGAGCATTCGTACCCGGGCGGAGGGCGTCGATCGCGTGTCCGTCGTCGTCGGCAGCTGTCCAGCCGGCGCCGCTCTCACTCCAGGCGCAGCGAAGCCATGTCGATCGAGAAGCGGTACCTGACGTCGGATCTCAGTAGCCGCTCGTAGGCTTCATTGACCTTCTGTATCGGGATCACCTCGACATCGGCGGTGATCCCGTGCGTGCTGCAGAAGTCGAGCATCTCCTGGGTTTCGGCGAGTCCGCCGATCAGCGACCCCGAAAGATTGCGCCGGCGCATCAGCAGGCCGAAGGCGGACACGGCAAGCGGCTCCTGCGGTGCGCCGACGAGGGTCAGCGTGCCGTCGCGACGCAGCAGGTTGAGGTAGGCGTTGATGTCGTGCGACGCGGCCACCGTGTCGAGAATGAAGTCGAAACTGCCCGCGTGGCTGCGCATCCGGTTCGCGTCACTGGAGATCACCACCTCGTCGGCGCCAAGGCGGACGGCGTCCTGCTGTTTGCCCGGCGAAGTCGTGAACACGACGACATGCGCGCCCAGCGCATGCGCAAACTTGACGCCCATGTGGCCCAGCCCGCCGAGTCCCACGACGCCAACCTTGCTGCCCGCGCCGACCTGCCAGCGGCGCATCGGCGAGTAGGTGGTGATCCCGGCGCAGAGCAGTGGCGCGGTGCCCGCGAGATCGAGGTTGCCCGGGACGCGGAGCGCGAAGCGCTCGGGGACGACGATGCTGTCCGAGTAACCCCCGTAAGTGACGCCGCCGAGGTGCCGGTCCGGCGAGTTGTAGGTCAGCGTCAGGTCCGGACAGAACTGCTCCAGGCCGGCCTGGCACTGGGCGCACACGCCATCCGAGTCGACCAAGCAGCCGACCGCGGCGAGGTCGCCCGGCGTGAACCGCGTGACTTGCGAACCGACCGCTGTGACTCGGCCGACGATCTCGTGGCCCGGAATGCACGGGTAGACAGTGGGCATGATGCTGCTCCACTCGTTGCGCACCTGATGCACGTCCGAGTGACAGATGCCGCAATAAAGAATCTCCAAGCGAACGTCGTGCCCGGCCGGATCGCGCCGTGTGATCCGGGCAGGAGCCAGGGGCGCGCTTGCGCTGGCCGCGCAATACGCCTTTGCTTCATACATCGCCTCATCCTCCAGTTCTTGTGGAAAATCCCGGCACACGGCCTGACCGCGCTTCTCCCCTGTCGGTCCAGTCCACATCTCCAATTTGTCCGGGGCCGGCAGACGTACACAGTCTAACGGACGTGCAAGCCCTGCGGGGAGCGTTGAGTGACGGCGAGGCCGAGAAAACCGAGCAAAGGCGTCGCCATCCTCTCCCCCCAGGAAGGCAGCCCGTGCCGTGATTCGGTGCGTGGCTCCGCCACACGCCATGCAGGCGCATCAGACTTGATGGCCGCGATTGCGCCATGGTCACAGCAAATGTGACCCCGGCGTAACCCAGAAAAAAGCCCAACCTGCCAGGCTGGGCTAAGTCTCTGTTTTGTTGGTGGTGATGGGTGGACTTGAACCACCGACCTATGGGTTATGAATCCATCGCTCTGACCGGCTGAGCTACATCACCACGACGGGGGCAATTATGCGGGGCGACCCGCTGGGGGTCAAGCACCGCCTCCGTTCGGTTTCAGGCGCGCTGGCGGTCGCCGCTGGGAGCGTTTCAAGCCACGCGATTCTGCGGGACGCCACGAGCGAAGGCCTCGAGGTTGGCGGTGAGTTGGTCGGCGAGCCTCTGCATCGCCGGGCGGCTGGCCCAGGCAACGTGCGGAGTGAGCAGGAAATTTGGCAGCGCGAGCAACTCGGGGGCGAGCAGTGGGTGTTCGTCCGGCGGTGGCTCGACGGTCAGGACGTCGAAACCCGCGCCAGCGATCCAGCCTTCGCGCAGCGCGCAGACCAGCGCAGCTTCGTCGACGAGGCCGCCGCGCGCGGTGTTGATCAGCCAGGCCGAGCGGCGCATGGCGCGCAGTTCCGCTTCTCCGATCAGGTTTCTCGTCTCGCTGGTCAGCGGGCAGTGCAGCGAGACGACGTCGGCTACGCGCAGCGCCTCGGCGAACGGCGTATAGCCCGCGCGCACGCCGTCTGCGCGTTTCCGCTCGCTGAACAGGACGCGCATTCCGAAAGCCTCGGCGAGTCGGGCAACGCCGCTCCCGAGGCAGCCCTTGCCGATCACCGTCAGCGTCGCGCCGTGCAGATCGCGGATCGGGTAGGCGAAGAAGCAGAACTGAGTGGATCGTTGCCAGGCCCCCGAGCCTACCGCCTTGCCGTAGGCCGGGAGATTGCGCGCCAGAGCCAGCAGCAGTGCGAAGACGTGTTCCGGAACGGTTTGCTCGGCGTAGCCGGCGATGTTCGAGACGACGATCCCGCGCTCCCGGCAGGCGTCGAGATCGACGTTGTTGGTGCCAGTCGCCGCGACGGCGATCATCTGCAAGGCTGGCAGTCCGGCAATCAGTCCGGCGTCGATGCAGAGCTTGTTGACGATCGCGATCGTCGCCCCGTTCAGCCTTTCGCGGACCTCGGACTGGCGGGTCATCGCGTGCTCGATCCATACGTGGGGGAACGCCGGCCGGCGCACGTCGGCGACGATCGACTCACGTTCGAGATAGACGATGCGCTGCATTTTCAAGCTCGGTGAAGCGACTGGCCGAATGACCGACTGGCAATCCGGGGGGCCGCGCTGGCCATCGCCCGCGGTTCATTTCTCGGGCGGCGGTGATACTGCCTGTTGCAGTCCGGGCGGTTCGTGAACACGGCGTCCACCGTGCCTCAGGTCACGAAAGTCCTGCCGCAGCTCGCGGCGATCCGGGCCACCTGGTCGCTTAGCGCTCGATCGCCGGTGAAGCGCAGTTCGCCGAGCCGGTCGTCCGCGCACAGGCCCTCGATCGCCGCGAGGTCGCCTTGGAGCAGGTTGAAGACACCCGGCGGAAAGCCGCACTGAGCGGTCAGCTCGGCGAAGGCGAAGGCCGCGGATGGCGCCTTCGGGCTTGGTTTGATGATCACCGTCGCGCCGGCGAGCAGCGCAGGAACCGCGTGTCGCAGCAGGCCGAGCAGAGGCGTCTGGTCGTCGCTGACCACCGCCACCACGTGGGGGTGGCCGGCGTCAGCGGCCGCCCGCCCGCTTTCCGCCGAGGTGTCGCGTAGCAGGTGCACGGCGTCGGCGACCTCGGCGGTGGCAAGGGCCTCTCCCTTGCCACTTTCCTCGTCGATCAGACCCGCGAAGTGGGCGTCATAGCCGGCCAGGGCGTCGGCGAGAGCAGCCAGCAGTTGCCCTCGCTCAGTACGCGGTACGGTCTGCCAGTGGTCGACCGCCTGGCAGGCCGAGTCGATCACCGCTCCGGCCTCGTCGACTCCACAGAGCGGCGTGCGACGAAGTACGCGGCCGTTGCGCGGGTCGCGAACAGCGAAGAAAGCCCGGGCCATCGTCAGGAACGCGCGGCCGTTTATCCACAGTGGGATGGCGAGGATTTCGGGGTGGTCGCTCATGAGTCTGCCTGCTCTGACCGTGCAAGAGGCGTTGCCTCACGGACGATTGGATGAGCGGCGAATGGTAGTCGCCCACCGGGCAAAACGGAAGCCCCGCCGCCGCAGCACCGGCCGTTCGTGACCCCGGAAACAGGTCCGGCATCGTCAATGCCGCCAGAGGCCTGCCCGGACAGTGCCAATCAATGCACGGTGCACACCATGCAGGGATCGAAAGACCGGACGACGTGCTGGACGGTCAGCGGAACAGTCTCCTGATCGTCGGTCGGCAGGCCGCTCAGCGCCTGTTCGAGTGGGCCGGGTACGTCTCGATCATCGCGGGGCGAGAAGTTCCAGGTGGTCGGGGCGATGATCTGGTAGTGGGCAGTCCTGCCCTGCTCGATGCGCATCCAGTGTCCGAGGGCGCCACGCGCCGCTTCGACGAGGCCAACGCCGATCGCCTCTTCCGGCAGCCACCACTCGTTGCAGAAAGGCTCACCAGGGGTCAGCTCGCGCACCCAGTCCTCCATCGCCGGCACGACCAGTGCCAATTCGAGGATTCGCGCGACGACCCGCGCCAGCACGCTGCCCCTTTCGGCCGAGACCAGCGAGCGGAGCAGCGGGTGGCCGGTGATCATCTGTCTGGCCAGTGCGCCCGTCTCGACGACGCGGCCATCGTAACGAGGCGCCTTGCACCAGGTGTAGGCGTCGGGTCGATCGGCATGGCTGCCGATGAACGGCTGCGTTTCGCCGACCGCAGGGTGGAGCGGGCGATCGCCGAGCAGCCAGGCGTGGCTGACGTCTTCACTGATCCTCTCCGGTGCGAGTTCCCGTGCCTGGCCGTCCCAGAGGCCCCGGGCGAACAGCGGCGCACCGTCCGTTCGATGCCCGGCATAAGCGCCGTAACTGAGGAACACGTCGCTGGCACGGCCGACCCGCGCCAGTCCGAGGTCGTCGGCAATGCCGAGGAAGTGCGGCAAGTCTGCCGGCCGGCTTCTCGCCCAGGCTCTGAGTTCTTCGGGGGAGCCGATCGCCGCCACCCGCTCGATGGTGTCGCCGAACACGGTATTGCAGAGGAACGAGCGGAACTCGCGAAGGATCGTCATCAGGCGGATCCGCTCGCTGGCCGTCACGGCGTGCGTCGTGCCACCCGGCTGCAGGGCGAGGCTGTGTGGCCACTTGCCCGCCAGCAGGCCCATGATCCGCAACAGGTTGGCACGCGCCGGGAGGGCCTGGCGCAGCGCTTCGCCGGTGGAGGCTGTGAAGCGTTGCACGGCGTCGGTGTGCCAGGAGCGACCGCGGTACGCGTCGCGCGCGAAATCGGGCATGAAGAAGGCGTAGAAGTGAGTCAGGTGGTCGGCCAGGTTCTCGCAGGCGAGAATCAGGTTGCTCGCCAGTCGGCCGTTGCGCGGCATGTCGAGCCCGGCTGCGCTGGCCAGCGCAGCGGCAGCTGCGGACGACTGAGCTACCGAGCAGATGCCGCATATGCGTGGGACGATGACCAGTGCGTCCAGCGGATGCCTCCCCTGCAGGAGGTGCTCGAAGCCCCGGAAGAGGGGGGAGTTCACTCTGGCCGCTTTGACGCGGCGATCGACGATCTCGAGCGTCACTTCCAGGTCGCCTTCGACGCGGTTGAACGGCCCGACCGTCACCCGGCGGGTCATCGACCGCTTCCGGCCGGGCTCACGGAATGCTCCGTCGGGCCCGTAAGGCTTCCCGCTCTCACCGGCTGCGCGGTGTCCGGTGCTGCGGCCCGGATTGCCGCGGAAATGCTATCCTTGTCACTTTGGAGATAAAACGTCACATGATTAGCCACAATGTTCAGCAAACCTGATCACGCGCTCTGGCCGAGGTC
>NZ_JAMTDX010000022.1 GCF_023806625.1 Accumulibacter sp. | reverse complement strand
CTCTTCGCGGTCGTCACGACGGCAAGCCGCAGACTGCCCTTCCGAAGACCTTTGAGATCGGCTATCGCAGATTCGAAGCGGTTCCACACGTCGTCGAGTTCGCGCACCGTCCGGAGCATCTCCTGACCTGCCGCCGTCAGAGTCGCTTCCCGGCCGTGTTGCTCGAACAGCGGCAGCCCGAGAGTCTCGGCGATCTGTCTGATCTGCAGAGAGACCGCCGGCTGAGTCAGATGGAGTTCGGCGGCCGCCCTCGAGAAGCTTCTGTGACGTGCGACGACGGCGAAGGTCTCAAGCTGCCTGAAGGTGATTCGTCGGCGGGTCATGTATAAGTTGAGACAAATTGTTATGCTGCTTTATCTCATTGGACTTTATCATGGATCGACCCCACAATTATGCAACCCCGGAAACGGATCGGACCGAGACATCCGGGACACTTACACGAGGAGAAGACCATGCGTCATTACACCACGGATAGCGCCGAATCCGTCTCACGCGTCCTGTCGCTCGCCCTGCTCGCCGATGGTGCCCTGGACAACCGCGAGATCGACCTGCTCGAGAAGAAGGCGCTCTACGAGCGTCTGCAGATCTCCCCCGAGACGCTTCATCGGGTGATCCACGAGTTCTGTGACGACCTTCTGCAGTGCGCCCGTGCGCCGAACGTCGGCCAGATCGAGCTCGATCGCGAACTGATCGATCACCTGCTCGACGACATCCGCTCGCCACAGTTGCGCAAGGACACCCTGAGGGCGATTCTCGACATCATCCGCGCCGATGGCTGCCTCAACGGCGGAGAGGCGATTCTCGTCTCGGAGGCGATGAACCGCTGGGGACTCGAACTGCACCAGGAACTGCGGACGGAGATACTCGATACCCATGGCCAGTCTTCCGCCGGGGATCGTCTGCACGTTCGGCTGCCCTGAACGGTTCATCACGCAACGATTCACGAACGGACCGACCAGGCGACCAAGGCAACGCCGCAGTCTGCACAGCCCAGAGCCAACCGCCATCTTGCAACAGCCCTGAAGCTGGCGCTGCCTGGCCACCGCCTAGCTCCGGGACGAGGACGGCGCTAGCGCCGTCCTCCCAAGCCGAGGTAACTGGCGATCACCCGGGGATCAGTAGCCAGCGCACTGCTGGGCCCTGCGAGCGACAATTCTCCGGTTTCGAGGACGTAGCCGTAATCGGCGATCTGCAGTGCTGCGCGAGCGTTCTGTTCGACCAGGAGGATGGCCACTCCGGTCTTCCGCAGCTGAGCGATGGTCCGGAAGATTTCCCTGATGATCAGCGGAGCCAGGCCGAGGCTCGGCTCGTCGAGCAGCAACAAGCGGGGCTTGGCCATCAGCGCCCTGCCCATGGCCAGCATCTGCCGCTCGCCGCCCGAGAGGGTGCCGGCGAGTTGTTCCCGACGTTCCATCAGGCGCGGGAAGATGTCGAACACCTGGTCCATCGTCTCGAGTTGGTCCCGGTGGCCGGCACGATAGCGGTCGAATGCCCCGAGCAGCAGATTGTCCTCGACACTCATCTCCGAGAACAGTTCGCGCTTCTCGGGAACGAGCGTCATTCCCAGCCGCACGAGTTGCTCGACGCTGCGGCCTGCGCCCTGGTACTCGCCGAGGTAGAGGATCTCGCCGGAGGCCGGAAGAAGACCGATCAACGCCGAAAGGAGCGTCGTCTTGCCGGCGCCATTGGGACCAATCACAGTGACGATCTCGCCGCGGTGCACCTTGAGCGCAATGCCGTGCAGCGCCTGGACCTTGCCGTAGCTGACCGAGAGGTCGCGCACTTCGAGGACCACAGGCCTCTCGCCGTCAACTGCCAGACTGCTCACTCGACGCCTCCGAGGTACGCCTCGACGACCAGCGGGTTTCTCTGCACCTCTTCGGGCAGCCCCGATGCGAGCTTCTGGCCGAATTCCATGACCATCACACGGTCAGCCAGCCCCATCACGAAGTCCATGTCGTGCTCGACGAGCAGAATGCCGATCCCTTCGTCGCGCAGCCGTCTCAACAGTTCGGCAAGCGCCTGTTTCTCGAGGAAGCGCAGACCGGCCGCGGGCTCGTCGAGAAGCAGCAGGCAGGGGTCGGCGGCCAGCGCTCGGGCTATCTCGACCAGGCGCTGCTTGCCCAGCGGCAGACTGCCAGCTGATTCATACATCTGCTCAGCCAGACCGCAACGCTCGATTTGCCTCGCGGCTTCCTTGAGCAGGCGCGCTTCCTCACTCCGGTCGGCACGACAGGCGGCGGCGACGAAGCCCTTGCCCCCGCGCAGATGGGCTCCGATCGCCACGTTCTCGATCACCGTCATCCCTGGCAGCAGGCGAACATGCTGGAAAGTGCGGCTCATTCCCAGGCGTGCGATGTCGCGTGCCGGCAGCGACTCGACGCGCTGACCCCGAAAACTGACCGTTCCCGAGGACAAAGGGTCGACGCCGGAAATGCCGTTGAACATCGTGCTCTTCCCGGCGCCGTTGGGCCCGATCAGGGCCATGACCTCGCCTGCCCGAACGGTAAAGCTGACCCGATCGTTGGCCACGAGACCACCGAAGCGCTTGCTCCCGTCGTGCACTTCGAGAAGCACCGATCCCGCCTGCGGTCGTGGACGGCGCGGCAGATCCTCGGCGCCACTGAACGAACCATGCAACACGCGCTGCGGCAGCAGACGATCGATCATCGGCCAGACCCCGTCGCGCGCCCGGTGCAGGACGAGGATCATCAGCAGCCCGAAGACGATGGCCTCGAAATTCCCGCTCTGTCCCAGGAGACGCGGCAACCAGTCCTGCAGCGACTGTTTCAGGACGGTGATCAGGCCGGCCCCGACGATCGCTCCCCAGACATGCGAGACGCCGCCAACGACAGCCATGAACAGGTACTCGATGCCCTGAGTCAACGAAAACGGCGTCGGATTGACGAAGCGTTGCAGGTGCGCGTACAACCAGCCCGACACCCCCGCGTACAGCGCGGCGACGGTGAACACGACGATCTTGGAGCGCGGCGTGTCGACCCCCATCGCCTCGGCCATGACCGATCCGCCCTTGAGCGCCCGGATGGCGCGACCCTCGCGCGAATCGAGAAGGTTGCGCGTGGCCAGCACCGTGCCGAGCAACACCGCCCAGATGAGGTAGAAGAAGTCGCGCCCCGAGCGCAATTCGACTTCGCCGATCTGCAAGGGCGGGATTCCGGCGATTCCCGTGTGGCCCCCGAGAGCATCGATGTTGCCAAACAGGTAATACAGGCTGATTCCCCAGGCGATCGTTCCCAGTGGCAGAAAGTGACCCGAGAGCCGCAAAGTCACCAGACCGAGCGAAACGGCGACGAGGCTGGTGATCAGCAGGCCCGCGGGCAGCGTCAACCAGGGCGAAACGCCGTAGACGGTGGTCAGGACCGCTGACGTGTAGGCCCCCAGGCCGGCGAAGGCAGCTTGTCCGAAAGAGGTCAGGCCACCGACCCCGGTGAGCATGACCAGGCCGAGCGCGACAATCGAATAAAGGCCGATGTAGTTCAGCAGGGTAACGTAGAACTCGGGCAGGACCGCCGGCGCAACGGCCAGGACACCGACGAAGAGCAGCAGCAGGTAGGTGTCGTAGGGGCTGCGCCTCATCCCTCCTCCGGGTGACGCGTCGTCAGCGAGCGCCAGAGCAGGACCGGCAGGATCAGCGTGAACACGATCACTTCCTTGAAGGCGCTCGCCCAAAATGAGGAATACGACTCGAGCAGCCCGACCAGGACGGCGCCGGCTGCGGCCACGGGGTAGCTGGCCAACCCGCCAATGATCGCACCGACGAAACCCTTGAGGCCGATCAGGAAACCCGAATCGTAGTAGATCGTCGTGATCGGCGAGATCAGAATTCCCGAAAACGCTCCGATCGCTGCCGCCAACGTGAACGACAGCATCCCCGCCAACTGACCGGAGATGCCCATCAGTCGAGCGCCCGTACGGTTCATCGCCGTCGCCCGCAGGGCCTTGCCGTAGAGCGTCCGCTCGAAGAAGAAGTAGAGGGCGATGATCAGCACCAGACTGGCGACGACGACCAGAATCGTCTGTCCCTGGAGCACGGCTTCACCAAACTCGAAGCTCACCTCGGTGAACGCTGGTGTACGCGAACCCTCGGCGCCGAAGAAGAAGAGGCCGAGCCCGATCAGCGTGACGTGCACGGCGACGGAAACGATCAGCAGCGCGAGCACCGAGACCTCGGCGACTGGCTGGTAGACCAGGCGATAGATCATCGGACCGAGCGGCACGACGAGCATCAGCGCCAGCAGCACCTGGATCGGCAATGGCAGCCCCGCCGGCGATACCGCCACCAGCGCACCAGCCAGCAGCAGCGGAGCCGCGCAGTTGACCAGGAGGATCAGGGGAATCCGGCGGTAGCGTCTCTGGCGTAGGGCCGCCCCGCCTTCGACCAGCGCGATCGCAGTCCCGAGAGCGAGCAGCAGCCAGATGGTCCCCGGTAGCCGATCGGCCTGAAGGCCGGCCAGGGTCAGCGCCCCGAAGGCGACAAACTCGCCCTGCGGGATGAAGATCACTCGCGTGACCGCGAAAACGAGAACCAGCGCCAACGCCAGCAAGGCATAGATGGCCCCGCTGGTCACGCCGTCCTGGCCCAGCAGCAATGCGATCTGCAGATTCATCGACCCATTCTTCCCGGCGCACCATGGCCAGCTGCCGCCCCAACGGATCCAGGCAGACTGCGACCGCTCCGGACGAGCCTCGCGATGCCTGGCCTACGCTTACTGGACGAGCTTCCAGGTGCCCCCGTCAATTCTGACCATGACTCGCGCGCGCTGGTCGAAGCCGAGATGATCCTGAGGACTCATGTTGAACACGCCGTGGGTTGCGGTCAGGTTCCTGGTCTTTTCGAGTGCGTCGCGCAGCGCCTTGCGGAATTCCGGAGTACCAGGCTGCGCCTTCCTGAGCGCTTCGGGAACGGCGCTGACCAGCAGTTTGGTTGCGTCCCAGGCGTGCGCGCCGAAGGTCGACACGCTGCCCTTGCCATGCACCGCCTCGTACTTGCCGAGGTACTCGAGCGCGGCCTTCTTGATCGGGTTGCTGTCCGGCAACTGGGCGGCGACGAGCACCGGCCCGGCCGGCAGGAAGGTTCCCTCGCAATCCTTCCCGCAGACCCGCAGGAAGTCGGCGTTGGCCACCCCGTGCGTCTGGTAGATGATTCCCTTGTAGCCCTTCTCCTTGAGTGACTTCTGCGGCAATGCAGCCGGTGTGCCCGCCCCGCCGATCAGTACCGCGTCGGGCTTGGCGGCGATGATCTTCAGGACCTGACCGGTGACCGACGTGTCCCCACGATTGAACCGTTCGTTGGCGACGATCTGGATCTTGCGCACCTCGGCAATCTTCGAGAACTCGTTCCACCAGCCCTCGCCGTAAGCGTCGGCAAAGCCGATGTAAGCCACGGTCCTGACGTTGTTGTTGGTCATGTGCTCGACGATCGCCGTAGCCATCTGCGCGTCGTTCTGCGGGGTCTTGAAGACCCAGGCCCGCTTCGCATCCATCGGTTCAATGATTTTGGCTCCGGCGGCCATCGAGATCATCGGCGTCTCGGCCTCGGCGACGACGTCGATCATGGCCAGCGAATTCGGCGTCGTCGTCGACCCGATGATCACATCGACCTTGTCCTCGGCGATCAGCTTGCGCGCATTCTTGACCGCCGTCGTCGTATCCGAGGCATCGTCGAGGACGATGTAATTGACCTTCTGCCCGGCGATGGTCGCCGGCAGCAGGGCGATCGTGTTCTTCTCGGGAATGCCCAGTGACGCCGCCGGGCCGGTCGCCGAGAGCGTGACCCCGACATTGATGTCCGCCTGGACGCCCGCGGCCAGAGCCCATCCCAGAACCGCAAGCAGCCCACCCATCGATCCCCTGATCCCCATTCTGACCCCCGGCTGTTGTTGAGTGTGACGCCATCGTTACCACGACGATTGGCAAGGAAGCATTTTGCGACGCCAGTCGCTGCGAGACAAGTCTAGACAAAGGTATCGTAGGCAAACCTGGCGATCAGCATGCTGACGACGGCGAGGAAGAACTTGCGCACGAAGCCGCTGCCATGGCGCAGCGCCAGGTGAGCACCGAGGAACGAGCCCAGAACGTTACAACAGGCCATCAATGCGCCGAGCAGCGGCAGGATGTGGCCATGCGGAACGAAGAAACCCAGAGCCGCGAGATTCGTCGCGACGTTGACCACTTTCGCAGCCGCCGAAGCGTGCAGAAAGTCGAAACCGAACCAGCGGACGAAGAGAAAGATCAGGAAGCTCCCCGTTCCCGGGCCGAAGAAACCGTCGTAGAAGCCAATCGCTCCACCCAGCAGCAGGGCGTAAGCGAACTCGCGCCGCCCACTGTGCTGCGGCTGGTGTATGGTGCCGAAGTCGCGGCGGACATGAGTGTAGACCGCGGCAGAGATCAGCAGGAGCACGATCAGCGGGCGGAGGACCTCTGGTGGCAGCCAGGAAACGGCCATCGCCCCGAGATAAGAACAGGCAAAAGCGGCGACGGCCGCGGGCAGCGTCGTCCGCCACGGCATGTCGACCCGCCGGGCGTAGCGCCAGGCGGCGTTGCCGGTCCCGAACACACTCGACAGCTTGTTGGTGCCAAAGACGGTCGCCGCGGGCTCGTGCGGCAGTACGCTGAACAGCGCCGGAATCTGGATCAGCCCCCCTCCTCCGACCACGGCATCAATGAAGCCGGCGAACGTCGCGGCTACGACCAGCGCTGCAAGTGACGCGATGTCGATGCCGGGAAGCGTCATTCAACGCCGGCCGACCAGGAAGATTCGCCGGAAGGGAAACAACGTCGTCCCCTGCGCGCTACACGGATAGGCGGCGCGCAGACGATCCGCGTAGACGGCGAGGAACTCGTTGGCGGCCACGCCGTCGAGCCGTTCGAGATAAGGAACCAGAGTGCTGCCGCTCATCCACTCGAGAACCGGGTGTTCACCGTGCAGCAGGTGCCAGTAATTCGTCTCCCACAGATCGACGTGGCCGCACTTGCCGGCCAGCAGTCGATGGTATTCGGCTGGCGTCAGGACGCGACCCATCAAATCGCCGGACCACACCTCGCGCCAGCGTGGCTCGCCGGCCAGGTCGCGGAGAATCCGGTGCGCCGGCTCGTCGAAGTTTGCCGGCATCTGGATCGCCAGCGTGCCACCTGGCGCGAGCTGTTCGACGAGCGTCGGCAGAAGCCTCTGATGGTCGGGAAGCCAGTGCAGCGCAGCGTTCGAGAAGATCAGGTCGAGTGGCTCCTCGGCTCGCCAGTCGGCGACATCGGCGCAGAGCCAGCGAATTGCCGAGGGCTCTGCGGCGGCTCGGGCAAGCATCGCCGGGTCGCGATCAATGCCGATGATCTGCGCGCCGGGCCAACGGGCGGCGAGCAACCGGGTCACGTTGCCGGCGCCACAACCAAGGTCAGCCGCGCGGGCAACGACCGGCATGGTGATCCGCTCGAGCAGGTCCACCGCCGGTCTGCGCCGTGCCGTGTCGAATCTGAGGTATTGGTCGGGATTCCAGCTCACTTCTTCAATCACCGTCTGGTGTCGGGCCCGGCTCGGGCGCTGAAACAGGCCTCGGCGCAAAGCCCTGGTCGGTGAGCTGCCACCCGGCGCCATCAGCCGGGTGGATGGCGCTCAAGCAGGAATGAAGCTGACCCGCTCGAAATCCGCCCCCTCATCGACCAGGCGCTGCAGCCTGACGCGGCACGGACCGTCGACGAAAACCTCGAGCACGCGATCCGAATGATACCAGCCCCGCGGCAGGACGAGAGTCGCCTCTTCGCAGATCGCCGGCAATGCCGGCAGCAGGAACGCCCGACTGTACTCGTCGGTGTGTCCGGGCTCCCCCTGCGGTGTCCGCACGGCGACCGCCTGCGGCTTGCCCGGCAAGGCAGAAACGCCCGCCTGCAGAGCCCCGTCCTTCTCCTGCATCAGCCAGACGACTCGAGCGAGAAGGTGAGCGCTGCCATCGTAAGGACAGATCGAGATCAGCTGCCCGGTCTCGACCTTTCGCCCGGCCGACGACCTGAGCAAGCGGAAGCCATTGGCACACTGATCGAGCACCTCCCAGCTGTCGAGCTTGACGCCGAGCTGAACCTGGCGAACCTCGAGCAACTGCGTCGGGTCGACCATGTGGCGGAAAGCGTAAAGGCTTTCGAATTCGTCCCGCGAGTAAGCCCGGGCAATTCCCGGCTGAGAGAACTCTCTTCCGGAAACATGGAAATGTACTCCCGGAAAGCCGTAGCAGACCTTCGATTGTCCGGAAGCGCCGTGCCTGCGGAAGCGGCGACCCATGCGCAGAAGACCCCAGGGCTTGTGCAGGCGACCGAGCAGATGGTGGCACTCGGCAGCCGTGCAATCTTCGCCAAGGCCGAGTTGGGCTGGGGAAATCTTCTGCTGCAACCGGGTTCTGACCTGGGCGATCTGCGTCGCGAGAAGAGAACAGTCGAGGCGGCGGAGGTTCTCCCGCGATCCCGCCTCGCTGACCGAGTGTGCCCCGGAATCGTGCATCAGGTCGATGACCAACGGCGGTCCGTCGGCATCGCCCTGTAACGGGTGGACACCGACCAGCGGCGCCCACTCGTGGGCCCAGCGGCGGACGAGGGTCAGTTGGCGAAGCGACAGGCTACGCGGACTGGCCAGTTCAACGAGCAGCAGGCTGACGAATTCGGCCGTGCAATGCGTGCTGCGTCCATGGGAATCCAGAGAGTCGGGAACAGGAAATGTGGCCACACCCCATTCTTCCGCGCTGGCGTAATAGCCATGCAGATCCAGCCACAGTCCGGCCGGCAGTTCCTGGCGAGCACGCTGGTGCTCGGCGATCGCCATGCCCGTGTAGTGGATGCAGCGGTGAAGGATCAACGCCACGCGCTCCGCGTAAGCAGTGCTGGTGTCAGGGGTCAGGAGGCGTGCGCAATGGGCATAAGCGCGCGCCGCTTTCCTCCAGTTGGCGACGACCTGCCGAAAGGCTTCCTCTTCGAGGTTGGCCAGGGGCAGGGGCCTGGCCGTGTAGCGGCGAGCCAAATCTTCAGCGATGAAACAGAGGGAGATGCGCGTCTGCTCGAGCAACTGCAGGTATACCTCGGCGGCCGGGGGCGCCTTGATAAGCCCGTCGAGGAGACGACTGACGATCAACACCGCCTCTTCAGAGTCGGCCAGAGGCAGGCGTGCGAGAATTGCGAAGCCGGTCTGCAGGTCGCAGATCCTGGGGTTGGCGGGGACCCTGGAGAACACAGCGTTCATGATCGTTTCTGCTTTTTGCTCGTCTATCTGGTGCGCAGGGCGCTGATGATCTGGTCGCCGAGGACTCTCCCGTCGACCGCCCGGCGCTGCGGGCTGCGCAGTCTTTGCGGAGCTGCCCAGACGGGGTTGGGAAAATGCCGGTCATCGCGCCAGCGCGGAATCAGGTGCC
Organism: Accumulibacter sp.; assembly: GCF_023806625.1. GTDB lineage: Bacteria > Pseudomonadota > Gammaproteobacteria > Burkholderiales > Rhodocyclaceae > Accumulibacter. The sequence goes on along the minus strand of NZ_JAMTDX010000022.1, from coordinate 23,826 downwards.
AGTGCACATGCGGAGTCATGTTGCCGAGACTGGCCAGGTTGATCTTGTCCGGCTGATAGAGGACGCGCACAGCCGTCTCGACGGCAAACAGGACCTGCATCAGCTGCACCCTCTCGGCCGCGGACAGATCGGTCATCTCACGGAGGTGACGGTTGAGAATCACGCGGCAGAAGCCGGGGTAGTCGGGATCGCTGACCATGACCACTCGGCACAGTGCGCTTTCCCAGACCACCTCACCCCCCGGTGATCTGCACAGCTCACAATCCTCGAACCCTGGATGCTCACCCACGTTCCGACTCCTCGATGACTCGACGCACTGATGCGCCGTCGTGAGGCGAACGATAAGCTTGGGTGTCGGGGGGCGTTAGGAACTAGGTCACAGAGCAAACGACGTTGCCCACGAGCCCGTAACCCCCTGGCCGGTGTGCTGGCGGTCCGGCCAGGGAACCCGGCGGGATCTGAGGGAGACCAGGAGGGGCCGGCCGCAGGCAGGCTTACGGCGTGGCCACGCTCAGAGCAGCACGCGCTCTATCCCGCCATTGCCAACCGTGGCAAGGTAACGCGCCATCCAGTCCTCGCCCAGGAGACGGCGAGCCATCTCGACGACGATGTAATCGGCTTGCGTGCCCGTGTCTTCCTCATAGCGCGACAGGCCCTGCAGGCACGATGGACACGAGGTGAGCAAGGCAATCCTGCCGGTGAAGCCACCAGCACGCCGACCGCGTGCAGCGCGCTCGATCTCCTCCTGCTTGCGAAAACGGACCTGCGTCGAAACGTCGGGCCGGGTCACCGCGAGTGTGCCGGATTCACCGCAGCAACGGTCCGACAACTCGACCTGCTGACCGAGAATCTCATTGGCCACCCTGAGCCCGCCCATCTGGCGCATCGGCGCGTGACAGGGATCATGATACAGATAACTCGTGTCGGCCGATCGCTCGAGCCGGACCCCCTTTTCGAGCAGGTATTCGTGGATGTCCAGTAACCGGCAGCCGGGGAAGATCTTCTCGAAGTGGTACTTCTCGAGCTGATCCAGGCAGGTCCCGCAGGACACGATCACCGTCCGGATGTCGAGATAGTTCAGGGTGTTCGCCACCCGATGAAAAAGTACACGGTTTTCCGTCGTGATCCGCTGACCCTGGTCGGCCTCACCGGCGGCCGTCTGCGGGTAACCACAGCACAGGTAACCCGGCGGCAGCACGGTCTGCGCACCAAGTTCGTAGAGCATCGCCTGGCTCGCCAGGGCGACCTGCGAAAATAGCCGCTCGGAACCGCAACCCGGGAAATAGAAGACGGCGTCCCCGTCGTAATCCGCCGCATTGACCCGCTGCGCGTCGCGGATGACCGGCACGATCCGGTTATCCTCGATGTCCAGATACGCCCGGGCGGTCCGCACGGGCAATCCGGCGGCCATCGGCTTGTTGATGAAATGGATGATCTGCGTGGCCATTCGCGGTACGCCGACGCTCGCCGGTGGCTGACGCGTCTGGCTCCGCGTGATCCGGAAGGATCGTCCGACCCGGTAGGCGAGACGTTGGAGGCGGTAACCCCAGCGGATCATCGTCTGGCGGACCAGCCTGATCGTCGTCGGTTCCTTGATCGTCAGGAAGGCCATCGCCGCTGCCTTCGCCGGGACGAAGCGCTTGCGGCCCTGCTCGCGCAGCAGATTGCGCATCCTGATCGAGACGTTGCCAAAGTCGATGTCCACCGGACAGGGGCTGACGCACTTGTGGCAGATCGTGCAATGGTCGGCGACGTCGTTGAATTCCTCGAAGTGCCTCAGCGATACGCCGCGTCGCGTCTGCTCTTCGTAGAGGAAAGCCTCGATCAGCAGCGACGTGGCGAGGATCTTGTTCCGCGGCGAGTAGAGCAGGTTGGCACGCGGAACATGGGTCGAGCAGACCGGTTTGCACTTTCCACAGCGCAGACAATCCTTGATCATCACCGAGATGTTCCCGATCTCCGACTGCTCCATGATCAGCGACTCGGTGCCGAGCAGCGAGAAGGACGGCGTGTAGGCGTTGCCGAGTCCCGCTCCGGGGAGCAGCTTCCCCCTGTTGAAATGGCCCTGCGGATCGACGCGCGCCTTGTACTCGCGGAAGGGGCGAATCTCGTCCTCAGCCAGGAACTCGAGCTTGGTGATGCCGATCCCGTGCTCCCCGGAAACCACGCCGTCGAGACCGCGGGCGAGATCCATGATCCTTTCGACGACGCCGTACGCCGCCTGCAGCATCCCGTAGTCGTCCGAGTTGACCGGTATGTTGGTGTGCACATTGCCATCGCCGGCATGCATGTGCAGGGCGACGAACAGCCGGCTGCGCAGAACCTGGCGATGGATCGCCGTGATCTGCTCCAGCACCGGCCGATAGACGAGGCCATCGAAAATGTTCTCGAGCTGCGGTCTGAGTTCATCCTTCCAGGACACGCGCAACGAGTAATCCTGGAGGCGATGAAAGAGCGTCGGCTCGGCGGCGCGATTTCTCAGTTCGCCGCAACGTATGCCCAGCGCCGCGAACGATTGCTCGGCGACGGCGAGCGGCTCGTCGAGGTGCCCGATCAGCCAAGACCAGCGCGCACGCACCGCAGCGACGGCCTCGAGCGCAGCGACCCGGCGATCGCCGATCAGTATTTCCTTGTCGAGGCCGGCGTCGCCGCGGTGCAGCGGGAGCTCCCCGCCGAGGAACACGGTCAGCGCGTCACACAGCGAGAGCTTGTTGCGGATCGACAACTCGATGTTGATCCTTTCGATGCCGTCGCAGTACTCGGCCATGCGCGGCAGCGGGATGACCACGTCTTCATTGAGCTTGAAGGCATTGGTGTGACGCGATATCGCCGCCGTCCGTGAGCGGTCGAGCCAGAATTTCTTGCGCGTCTCGGCATCGACGGCGATGAAGCCCTCGGCTCCGCGGAGATTGCAGATTCGCACCACCGCGGAGGCGGCGCGCATCACTGCCGCTTCGTGTTCACCGACGAGGTCGCCGATGAGGACCATCTTGGGCCGGCCGACGGCTTCACCCTTGCGCTTCGCCTTGGTCGCGTAGCCTACCGCGCGCAGGTAGCGCTCGTCGAGATGTTCGAGCCCGGCCAGCATGACGCCCGCCTTGCGCCCGGCGCCGCCTGGCCCGAAGTGCTCGACGATCTCGACGATCGCCGGGACTGCCTCACGCACCTGCCCGAAGAATTCGAGACAGACGGTGCGCGTGTGCGACGGCATGCGGTGCAGTACCCAGCGCGCGGCGAGGATCAGGCCGTCGGTACCTTCTTTCTGCACACCAGGCAACCCGGCGAGGAACTTGTCGGTGACATCCTTGCCAAGACCGGCCTTGCGAAATCGCGCGCCCGGGATGTCGAGGATTTCCGTCTGGCCATCGAGCGTCTGGCCATCCCTGCGCAAGCGGCGGACCTCGAAGCGAGCAATGCCCTGTTCGTGGATCTTGCCGAGGTTGTGCCCGATTCGCGTGACCTCGATCAGCTCACCGGTCGCGTCGACCATCTTCCACCACAACAGGTTGTCGAGCGCGGTCCCCCAGAGGACGGCTTTCTTTCCCCCCGCGTTCATGGCGATGTTGCCGCCGACGCACGAGGCCTCGGCCGAAGTCGGGTCTACCGCAAACACTCGTCCGGCGACAGCCGCCGCCTCGGCGACACGGGCGGTGACCACGCCGGCACCAGTACGGATGGTCGCGCTGCGCAGCTCGCTGCCCGGCAGCACGATCTCCTCGACGGCGCCGATCTGGCTCAGCTTCTCGGTGTTGATCACTGCCGAGAGAGGCGTCAGCGGAATCGCGCCGCCCGTGTAACCGGTTCCCCCGCCGCGCGGGATGACCGTCAGGCCAAGCTCGATACAGCCGCGCACCAGCGGTGCGACTTCGTCTTCGCTGTCCGGATGGAGGACGACGAACGGGTACTCGACACGCCAGTCGGTGGCGTCGGTGACGTGGGCGACGCGCGCCAGGCCGTCGAAAGCGATGTTGTCGCGACGCGTGTGCCTGGACAGCACGCGGATCGCCCTCGCGCGCAGTCTGGCCGTCTCGGCGAAGTGTCTCGCGAAATCATCGACCGCGCTCTGCGCCGCGTCGATCAGCTGACGCACCCGAATGTTCCCCTGGCGGCGTTTCTCGATCTCGCGTAGACGGTGACGCAGCGCTTCGACCAGCGCCTCGCGCCGTTGCCGGCTGGCCAGCAGGTCGTCCTCGAGGTACGGATTGCGCTGCACGACCCAGATGTCGCCGAGTACTTCATAGAGCATTCGCGCCGACCGACCGGTAATCCGCTGTGTCCGCAGCTCCTCGAGCAGCGCCCACTTCTCCTCACCGAGCAGGCGGATGACGATCTCCCGATCAGAAAAGGACGTGTAGTTGTAGGGAATCTCGCGCAGCCGTGCGTTCATTCTCGCCCTCAGCGACGACCAAAGCATTCATTCTAGCCTACCGCAATGCAGCATCCCATTCGCCAACCGGCCAGCCCGGACCATTGCGGAACGCCCGGCCGACCCGCGAACAGGCACCCGAGATCGCCCGGCCTGTTAGAATCGACTGCCTACCCGGTCGTCGTCGATGCCATGCCCACGGACTACCTCGAAAAGATTCTCAACGCACAGGTCTACGACGTGGCCGTCGAAACGCCTCTCGATCCCGCGCCCGGACTTTCGCAACGACTGGGAAACCGTTTGCTGCTCAAACGCGAGGACATGCAGCCGGTTTTCTCGTTCAAGTTGCGCGGCGCGTACAACAAGATTGCCGGGCTTTCTTCCGAGCGGCTCAGACACGGGGTGATCTGTGCCTCGGCGGGAAACCATGCGCAGGGAGTCGCGCTGGCCGCAGCCAAGGTTGGCTGCCGGGCAGTGATCGTGATGCCCGTGACGACGCCACAGATCAAGGTCCGTGCCGTTCAGGCGCGCGGCGCGGAGGTCATCCTCGCAGGCGAGTCCTACGACGACGCGTACTCCCGTGCACTCGAGCTCGAACGTTCAGAGAAACTGAGCTTCGTCCACCCGTTCGACGACCCCGAGGTAATCGCCGGCCAGGGCACGATCGGCATGGAGATCCTGCGCCAGCACGGCAGGCCGATCGACGCGGTGTTCTGCTGCGTCGGCGGCGGCGGCCTGATTTCCGGGGTGGCCGCGTACATCAAGCGGCTCAGACCGCAGACCCGGATCATCGGCGTCGAAGCCGCCGATTCCGACGCCATGGCGCGTTCGTTGCGCGCGGGCCGGCGCATCCGCCTCGATCACGTCGGCCTGTTTGCCGACGGGGCGGCGGTGAAGCGCGTCGGGGAGGAAACCTTCCGCCTTTGCCAGTTGTACGTCGACGACATGGTCCTCGTCGACACCGACGCAATCTGTGCGGCGATCAAGGACGTCTTCGAGGACACGCGCGCGGTACTCGAACCCGCCGGCGCACTGGCAGTTGCCGGAGTCAAGGAGTATGTCCGGACTCACCAGCTCAGGGGCAGGACTCTGGTCGCCACGGCATCGGGTGCGAACATCAACTTCGACCGCCTGCGTTTCGTCGCCGAGCGCGCCGAAATCGGTGAGCAGCGTGAAGCAGTTTTCGCGGTCACGCTGCCGGAAAGGCCTGGAGCCTACAAGCAGTTCGTCTCGCTGATCGGTTCGCGCAGCATCACCGAGTTCAACTACCGCTACAACGACCCGCGCGAGGCGCACGTTTTCGTCGGCGTCCAGGTGAGTTCGCGAGCCGAGTCGATCGCACTGATCGAACACCTGCGCCGACATGGCTACCCGACGCTGGATCTGACCGACGACGAAATGGCCAAGGGCCACATTCGGCATCTGGTCGGCGGCCACTCGCCAGCCATCGAAGATGAACTGATCTACCGCTTCGAGTTTCCCGAGCGGCCCGGCGCGCTGATGAACTTCCTCAGCCGGATGAGCGCCGGCTGGAACATCAGTCTCTTCCACTACCGCAATCATGGCGCCGACTACGGGCGGGTGCTCGTCGGCATGCAGGTGCCCCACGAAGAGATGGACGACTTCGAGCAGTTCCTCGACAAGCTCGGCTACGCCTGCTGGAACGAAAGCGGGAATCCGGCGTACAGGCTCTTCCTTGGCTAGCATGATCGTGGGCGCCGCCGGTCGAGTGCCGGGTACGGGGAATCGACGATGAACTCGATCGCCTTGTCGCGAATCCCTGTCGACCTCGAAGCGTCCAGAGACCATTCGGCATGACCTCAGGATTCGACTTCTCCAGGCTCATCGACCGGCGCGACGGCGACTCCCTCAAGTGGAACCGATACGCCGACCGCGACGTGCTCCCGCTGTGGGTAGCCGACATGGACTTTGCCGCACCAGCGGCGATCGTCACCGCGCTCGAACGGCGGATCGCCCACCGGTGTTTCGGTTACGCCGAACCGCGCGCTTCACTCTACGACGCGGTACTCGGCTATCTGGACCAGGAATACGGCTGGCGTGTGGATGCCGAGTGGCTGGTCTGGCTGCCGGGACTGGTCAGCGGACTGAACGTCGCCTGCCGCGCGGTCGACGGCGACGTGGTCACGGCGACCCCGGTCTACCCCCCTTTTCTCTCTGCCCCACGACTGTCCGGACGGAGGCTGACGAGCGCCTCGCTGACGCACGATGCGGGCCGCTGGGTCTGGGATCTGCCAGCACTCACCGCTGCGCTGACGCCAGCGACACGGCTTTTCCTCGTCTGCCACCCGCACAACCCGGTCGGCAGGGCATGGGAAAGGGTCGAACTGGAAGGCCTGGTCGACTTCTGCAGGCGTCACGACCTGGTCGTCTGCTCCGACGAGATCCATTGTGGTCTGGTGCTCGACGAGGACCGTGAACATCGGCCGCTGGCGATGATCGACGACGATTTCGCTCGGCAGACGATCACCCTGATGGCGCCGTCCAAGACCTGGAACATCCCGGGCCTGGGCTGCGCCTTTGCGGTGATTCCCGATTCTGCCCTGCGCCGCCGCTTCGCCGCAGTCATGCGTGGCATCGTCCCACACGTGAACGTCCTCGGCCTGACGGCGACCGAAGCGGCTTACCGCGAAGGGGAGGATTGGCGCAAGGCGCTGATCACGGTGCTGCGCGGGCACCGCGACCATCTCGAAGCGGCCATCGCCGCAATGCCCGGCCTGACCGTCAGTCATGTCGAGGCGACCTACCTGGCCTGGATCGACGCCCGCGGGCTCGCCTTGCCCGATGCCGCAGGCTTCTTCGAGGCGGCCGGGGTCGGGCTGTCGAGCGGTGCCGACTTTGGCGCCCCGGGCTGGGTGCGGCTCAACTTCGGCTGCCCGCGAGCCACGCTCGACGAGGCCCTGGCGCGAATGGCGCGCGCCTGCACGTCAGCCTCGGCAGTGGCTCGATCGGGCGCCCGCTGAGCCAGATTTCGCGGACGATTCCCGAACTGGAACAGACCCGCCGATTCAGCTCCCGCCCCGCGGGCAATTGCCTCTGACCCAGTCACGCCAGGCGACGAAAACCCCCGGGTCGAGGGCCGCGATGACCGACCTCCTCCACACGTCCTGCGCATCGTCATCGTAATCGTCGCGCTCGAGCGTGCACATGTGCCCGCCCGCTTCGCGGAGAATCAGGCTGCCGGCGGCGTAATCCCAGAGCATCTGGCCACCGTGCAGATAGAGGTCGAGCCTCCCCGCCGCCAGGCTGCACCAGTCGAGCGTCGAGCTGCCAAAATTCCGCTGCGAATAGAACGGCGGAGCAACGGCGATGCGGTCGGCCAGCTGTTTCGGGATGCGTTTGAAATCCACTCCGCCAACCGCACGGGCAATCTCGGCGGTCACCTGACGCAGCGGCAGACGCCGGCCGTTGAGGTAGGCGCCGTTGCCCTGACGCGCGTAGAACATCTCGTCGGTGATCGGGTTGTAGGTTACCGCGACGCGCGTTCGCCGCGCGCTCATCCAGGCGATCGACACGGCGAAGCAGGGCAGACCGTTGATGAAGTTGGTCGTTCCGTCGATCGGATCGATGCACCAGACACCGAGGTCGTCGCTGTTCCCGCTCTCCCACCCGGCCTGCTGGGCCTCCCGCGGCATCTCCTCGCCGATCACCGGGCAGGGGCGGATGCCACTCAGCCGCTCGGCCAGGAAGTGCTGCGCAGCCAGATCGGCTTCCGAGCACAGCGAGCCGTCGTCCTTGCGCTGCCCATGGCTGACGCGCAGGAAACGCGGGATGATCTCTCGCTGCGCCACCTCGCGAACGAGCGCGACGCTCGCATCGAGCATCCGCTTCAGTTCGCTGTCGGAAATTCTCGGCGGCGCCTGGCCGTGTCCATCAAGCATGCTGCGGTCAGTGCCCCCACTTGATCGAGCAGCCGACGCTGGGTACCTGCTGTTGCGGACCACGGCCGGTCTCGGCGACCAAGCGCATCGCTTCGAGCAGTTCGCGACGCGCATCAGGAGGCGCCGGCATCCGGCCACTGGCGTCGAGCCGGCCGCGGTACTGGAGTTCGAGCCGGCTGTTGAAGCCGAAGAAATCGGGCGTGCAAACTGCTCCGTAACGTCGCGCGACGTCCTGAGTCTCGTCGAACAGGTAGGGGAACGGGAAACCCCGTTCCACGGCGACGCGCGCCATGTTCGCGAAGGAATCCTCGGGATACTCGGCCGGATCGTTGCTCATGATCGCCCCGACGCCGATACCCAGACCCTGGAGAGCCCCCGCGTCGCGGCAGACGCGATCGAGGACGGCCTTGACATAGGGACAGTGGTTGCAGATGAACATCAGCAGCAGACCGTTCGGTCCGCGTAGCGTGGCGAGAGAGTGCCGCGAACCGTCGGTCGCCGGCAAATCGAAATCAGCGGCCTGCCAGCCAAAGTCACAAACGGGGGTATTGAGCGCGACCACCAGCCTGCCTCCAAACAACGATCAGCCAGGAACAATGCTCTTATAATACCACGGTGACAGGCCCCCGCTTTTACTGCCCAGTTCCTCTGGAGGCGGGCACGACAGTCGATCTGCCAGAGCAGGCTGCGCACCACGCGCTCAGGGTGCTCCGCCTGCGTCTCGGCGACCGGCTGACCCTGTTCAATGGGCTCGGCGGCGAGTACGGCGCCCGAGTCGTGTGCGCCGATCGCGCGCGAACCCGTGTCGAGGTGATCGCCTGGCTGCCGGTCGAACGCGAATCGCCACTCGCAGTGACCCTCGTGCAGGCTCTGCAAACGGGCGAGAAGATGGATCTGACCGTACAGAAGGCGGTCGAACTGGGCGTACAGAGGATCGTTCCGGTCACTTCGCGGCGGAGCGTCAGGCGCCTGGACACGGAGCGCGCAGAACGCAGACTCGCCCACTGGCGCGGAATCGTCGTCGCGGCCTGCGAGCAGTGCGGACGCAACCGGCTGGCGGAGGTCGAGCCTCCGCTTCCGATCGACGATTGGCTGTCGTGCCCGGGACTGCAAGGTGCTCTCCGGCTGACGCTCGATCGCGCGGCAACGGTGGGGCTGGGTTCGCTGGCCGGGCCAGCCTCCGGCGACCCGGTAGAATTGCTGGTCGGGAGCGAGGGTGGCCTCGCTCCCGAGGAGGCTCGGCTGGCGGAGCAGTCCGGTTTCGTGCCGGTCCGTCTCGGTCCACGCGTTCTGCGGACCGAGACGGCTGGACTTGCCGCGTTGGCAGCAGTCCAGTTTTTGTGGGGTGACTTGAAGGAGGAGACTACGGATGTTTGAATCGGCAGAACTGGGACACAAGATCGACAAGGAGACCTTCAAGACGGAGGAACCCAAGCTACGCGCCGGCCTGCTCGAAGCCCAGGAGCAGCTCCGCGCCAACGGAAGCTTTCCGGTGATCATTCTGATCAGCGGCGTCGACGGCTCGGGCAAGGGTGACACGATCAATACCCTCTACGAATGGATGGATCCGCGCTACATGACCACACAGGCGTTCTACGCTCCGACCGCCGAAGAACGTGCCCGTCCATCGATGTGGCGCTACTGGCGGGCATTGCCTCCGAAGGGCCGGATCGGAATCTTTGCCGGCTCGTGGTATTCAGAACCGATCGCCGAACGAATCGCCAACGATCTCTCACGGGCCGACTTCGACCAGCGCATGGACCAACTCAACCGCTTCGAGGAAATGCTGGTCAACGAGGGGGCGCTGGTCCTCAAATTCTGGTTCCACCTGTCCAAGGAAGCCCAACGTGAGCGCCTCAAGTCGATCGAAGCCAACCCGCTGACCCGCTGGCGGGTCACCAAGGCGAGTTGGGAGCGGCTGAAGACTTACGACAAGATGCAGGAAGTCGCCGGCCATCTGCTACGCACGACGAACACGCCCTGGGCACCGTGGCTGCTCGTCGAGGCCACCGACGACCGTTATCGCTCGCTGACCGTCGGCAAGACGATCCTCGATGCGATCCAGAAGCGACTGGCAACCAAGCACGAGCTGATGTCGCCAGTCGCCCCGGCAATCTCGCCGCGAATCGACAGCCTCGACGTCCTCAGCTCTCTGGACATGACCCAGAGCCTGACCAAGAAGGCCTACGAGACCGAACTCGCCACCTGGCAGGGACGTCTCGCGGAAATGATGCGCCATCCGGAGTTCAAGAAGCGGGCGCTGATCCTCTGCTTCGAGGGATCGGACGCGGCGGGCAAGGGCGGCGCGATCCGCCGGGCGATGCAGGCAATGGATGCGCGACAGTATCAGATCATCCCGGTCGCGGCACCGACCGAAGAAGAACGCGCGCAACCTTACCTCTGGCGCTTCTGGCGGCACATGCCGCGCCTCGGGCGAGCGGTCATTTTCGACCGGACATGGTACGGACGGGTCCTCGTCGAACGCGTCGAGGGCTTCTGCAGTCAGGCCGACTGGCTGCGCGCCTACGCGGAAATCAACGACTTCGAACACGACCTGTGGCGCGCCGGTGGCATCGTCATCAAGTTCTGGCTGCAGATCAGCGACGAAGAACAGCTCAAGCGCTTCCAGGATCGCGCCCAGGTCGAGCACAAGCGCTTCAAGATCACCGAGGAAGACTGGCGCAACCGCGAGAAGTGGGAAGCCTATCACGAGGCCGTTTGCGACATGGTCGACCGGACGAGTACGGGAACCGCGCCGTGGACACTCGTCGAATCGAACGACAAACTGTTCGCCCGGATCAAGGTCCTGCGGACGATCTGCGAGCGGCTCGAGAAGGAGCTCAAGGTCGACCTCGCCAAGGAACCGCGGACGGTCGTCTCGATCCCCGAAAAGGTCGAGGGCGAAAGCGCGACTGCCGCCCAGGAAGCCGAGCCGTCGGTCGCCGAGAATGCGAAACAGACCAGGGCCCAGCGCGCGAAGGAGGAAAGAGCCGAAAAGGCGCAGCGGGCCAGGGAAGCCAGGGAAGAGAAGGCCAGGGCAGCCAGGCAGGGGAAGCCGGCGAAGCAGGCCAAAGCAGTGCCGGACGCCGACAAGGCCCGCTCCGGCGCGTGACATGGCCGATGACTTGACGGGCGCCTCCTTCGTTGCCTGGTTCCGGTCGGTCGCGCCCTACGTCAACCTCTTTCGCGGCAAGACCTTTCTGATCGCCTTCGGCGGCAAGGCGATCGCCGGGCAACTCGCGCGGACGCTGGCCTACGACGTCAACCTGCTGGCTGCGCTCGGGGTACGTCTCGTTCTCGTGCACGGGGCGCGCCCGCAGATCGAAAGACTGCTCCGCGAGAGAGGGCTCCCGTCGGTCTACCACGGCAAGTACCGCGTCACCGATGCCCAGGCAGTGGCCTGCGTGATCGACGCGGTAGGTCGCATTTACGTCGAGATCGAGGCGCTGCTGTCGCAGGGCCTCGCCGACACGCCGATGGCCCACAGCACGATTCGCGTCGTCGGCGGAAACTTCATCACCGCCAAGCCGGTCGGCGTCGTGGACGGCGTCGACCTCCAGTACTCGGGTCAGGTCCGCAAGATCGACGCCGAGGGGATCCGTGCGCAGCTCAGTCTGGGCAACATCGTCCTCCTCTCGTGCATCGGTTCGAGCCCGACCGGCGAGATCTTCAATCTGGCGATGGAGGAGGTCGCCGAAACGGTAGCCACGTCCTTGCTCGCCGACAAACTGATCTTCCTGACTGACAGTCGCGGAGCGACCGACATCGACGGTGCGCTGCTCGACGAACTGACCGTCGACGCTGCTGAACGCCTAATGAGCCTTGGCGACTGGCTGTCTGCCGACCTGCGACGCTATCTTCCCTGCGCGGTGCGCGCCAGCCGCGCCGGTGTCGGGCGGGTGCACCTGATCGGCTACGACGAGGACGGAACGCTGCTTCGCGAACTGTTCACGCGCGACGGCGTCGGAACGGTGATCACCCGCGAAGCGCTCGAGCAGTTGCGCGATGCCCGGCCGGACGACATCGGCGGCCTGATCGCGCTGATCGAGCCCCTCGAAGAAAACGGGACGCTGGTTCGGCGCTCGCGCGAGCTTCTCGAACGCGAGATCAACCGCTTCTCGGTCGTCGAACACGACGGGGTGATCGTCGGCTGCGCGGCACTTTACCCTTACGGCGAAGGCCAGGCCGAGCTCGCCTGTCTGGCCGTTCATCCCCATTACCGCCGCTGGGGTTATGGCGCACTGCTGATGCGGCGTATTGAAGCCCAGGCACGCGCCACGGGCGTGAAGCGCCTGTTCGTGCTGACCACCGTCACCTCGCAGTGGTTCAAGGAACGGGGCTTCAGCGCCAGACAGGTCGAAGACCTTCCAGCCGAGAAGCGCCTGGTTTACAACCTGCAGCGGCGGTCGAGCGTGCTGATGAAGGAACTTTGACCGGTGAACCGCGCACTGATCACCCGAGTTCGACACTTTTCACTTGCCCAATGCATAAATGGCCTCTCTGCCCGTGTAAAAACAATGGCTTACGTTCTTGCCAAAATTGTTTTGTAGTGACACGCCGTCTCGTAGAGCCTATGTCAGGAGAGTCTTTTCGGTGATACAGTAGCGACATGCCAGTGAATACCGTCAACACCCGCCCAAGCCAGCGCGTCAAGGTTATCGCCGCATGCGGGGACACCCCAGGCGTATCACGACCACGAGGGATCCCCGCCTTGGGGCGGCTTGAAGCGGTGCGAGCCAGCAACGCCAACTTCTTCATCGACGGCCTGTCGTGCGCGACCGGCCTGTCGTCCCTCGTAGAGAACCCCTGCGAGGTCACGAGCGTGTCGGCGCTTTCGGCTGGCGCCACTTGTCTGCTCACCCCAAATGGAAAGGAACTGTCCGCCGCCCCCGCCCTCTCCGAGCCCTCAGCCAAGCGTCTGTAGTGCCAATTTTGAACTCGTGAATTGTGCATATTCAATGGCTTGGGCGTTTTTGTGTCGAACTCGGGTGATCAGCGCGCGGCACGGCGACAGATTTGCCTGGGCAGCCTGCCCGCAACCAACATGGAGTCGATCGAATGGCAAGAATGGTTCATTGTGTCAAGCTCGGGCGTGAAGCCGAGGGACTCGATCTGCCACCCTACCCCGGCGAACTCGGCCAGCGCATCTTCGCCAATGTGTCCAGGGAAGCCTGGCAGCAGTGGGTGCGCCTGCAGACGATGATCATCAACGAGAATCGTCTCAATCTCGCCGACGCGGCGCATCGCAAGTACTTGGCCGAGCAGATGGAAAGGCACTTTTTCGGCGAAGGGGCGGACCGCGTCCAGGGCTACGTGCCGCCCGGAACGTGAGCCTGGCGGTGGCGGGGACGGCTGTTCGTCGCCGCTTGCCCGGTCGGTCCGGCAGAGGTGACTGGACTCGCTGCGCGGCCGATCAGCCGCCCTTCGCGCACTCGTCTCGCCGATTGATATAGCCGGTCGTGCGTCTGCTCGTGCCGGGGGGCATCACGGACTGCGCGCGACGGTTGCCACACAGCCTCTCAGGTCGCCGCGATGATCGTCTGCACGCCGGCCATGGTGGCGAGCAGGCAGACATCTGCCGGGCGCAGGGCGAACAGCCCGTTGGTCACTACGCCGACGATCTGGTTGAACCGGGTTTCGACGGCCGGAGGGTCGAGGATTTCGAGCCCATGGACGTCGACGATCAGATTGCCGTTGTCGGTGACGAATCCCTGGCGAAGGACCCCTCGCCCGCCGATCCTGGCGACCTCCTTGCATACATGGCCAAGCGCCATCGGAATCACTTCGAGCGGAAGCGGAAACCGGCCCAGAGAGCCGACCATCTTCGACTCGTCGGCAATGCAGACGAACTTGTGGGAAACGGCGGCGACGATCTTCTCGCGGGTCAGCGCCCCGCCGCCGCCCTTGATCATGTGCATCGCCCGGTTGATCTCGTCGGCACCGTCGACATAGACACTGAGTTCGCCGACTGCGTCGAGGTCGAAGACTTCGATTCCACGGGCTTCGAGCCTTCTGCGTGATCTCTCCGAACTGGCCACTGCCCCGCGAATACGCTCCCGGATCCGGGCCAGTTCGTCGATGAAGAAGTTGGCCGTCGACCCGGTACCGACGCCAACGACCTCCCGATCGAGAACATGCTCGATCGCTGCGCGGGCCGCGGCCCTCTTCAGTTCGTCCTGATCCATCTGCACTCCCCCGTCTGCCGACACGTCGTCTGTGCGCCGGTCATTCTAGCCGAGCGCCGGGTCCGCCTGGTCGACGCCCCTGCCGGCACCAGGTCGGGCACACGGCGGACTCCACGACCCCGCCGCTATACTGGCGACTTCACGACTCCAACGGAGAGATCCGGTGACCGAGGGAAGTCCTTTCAAGGGCCAGACCGGCCTGCGCCGCGTGTGGAATGCGCTGCACCATTCGCTCGCCGGCCTGCGCGAGACATTCGGTGCTGAAGACGCATTCCGCCAGGAGGTCGTCCTCGCAGCCCTGCTGATCCCTTCATCGTTCATCCTCGCTCGGGATGGCGTCAGCCGTGCGCTGATGATCGGCAGCGTTCTGTTGGTCCTCGTCGTTGAACTGCTGAATTCGGCAATCGAGGCAACCGTCGACCGTATCTCGCTCGAAAGGCACCCGCTGGCCAAGCGCGCCAAGGACGTCGGAAGTGCTGCCGTGCTGCTCGCTCTGCTCAACGTCGTCGCTGTCTGGAGCTGTGTGCTGGCCGGCTAGAAGGCGGATTCAGAGCAACTGCCGCAGGTGCATGAGCACCGAGATCCTCGCTCCGAGCCAGCCGAGCACACCGCCAGTGGCCGACAGAATGACGACGTCGCCGGCCGCCAACCCGCGCAGAGCGAAGCTCGTCCCGTAGAGCCTGGCCAGTTCGCCGACGGCTGGCGCCAGCATCAGGAAACCCGCGGAGACCAGCAGCGCCGCGCAGAGGCCACCGAGAGTTCCCTGCAGCGCACCGAAGTAATGCAGCGGGCGCTGGATGAAGGCGTCCGTGGCACCGATCAGTCGGGCGACCTCGATCTCCGCGGCCTGCGCGAGGATCTGCAGACGGATCGTGCTGAAGGTGATCGTGACCAGTGCGCCCGCAAACAACACCCCGAGCAGCAGAACGACGAGCCTTCCGAGTCGGAGCAGCGCGTCGAAGCGTTTGACCCAGGCCGAATCGAGCTGAACGTGCGCGACCTTCGGCCAGCGCGAGAAGCTCTCGGCAAGGCTTTCGAGCGACTCCGGCCGGGTGTCGGCCGGAGTCACGACAAAAGCATCGGGAAGTGGGTTGTGCGGCAGACTGGCAATGATCTCGGCCATCCCTTCCGCAGCCTGGAGCCTTTTCAGGGCATCCTCCCGCGAAACGAAGCGCCAGCGTCCCACCCGCTCCTGCCTGAGCCGCGCTTCGATTTCGGCGACGTCGCGTCTGCCCGCCTCGAGTGCGAGAAAGAGGCTGATCTGCTGCGTTCCCTCCACGTCGCCGGTGAGCTGGCGCAGGTTCTCGATCGCCAGCCAGCCAGCCGTCGGCAGGGTCAGGGTGACCCCGATGACCACCAGTGAGAGCAGCGAATTCAGCGGCGCAGCCGCAAGACGGCGCAGCGCGTCGCGCAGTGCGGCGAGGTGCTGGGCAAACCACGCGCTCACCGGGTCGCCAGCGCCTGTTCGCTTCCCGGTTCGCTCATCTCGCCCTTGTCAAGACGCAGGGTCCTCGCCTGGACAATGGGCAGCGACACGGGGTCATGCGTGGCGATCAGTACGGTCACCCCGACCTGCTGGAAAGCGACGAATATTTCGAGAATCTCCCGCGCCGACCCGGCGTCGAGGTTCGCCGTCGGTTCATCGGCAAGAATGATCGCCGGCCGGTTGACGACCGCGCGGGCAATCGCCAGACGCTGCTGCTCGCCGCCGGAGAGAGCGATCGGAAAGGTCTTCTCGCGGTTCGGCAGACCCACCTTGGCCAGCGCAGCCTGGGCACGGCGCAGCGCCTCCTTCGGCGGATGCCCGACGATGGCCAGCGGCAGCAGGACATTGTCCAGTACCGTGCGATCGAAGAGCAACTTGCGATCCTGGAAAATCAATCCGAGTTTGCGCCGCAGGTAGGGAACGGCTTTCCGGCTGAGCGCCGTGAGATTCTGGCCATTGATCACGATGCTGCCCGCCGTCGGGCGCTCGATCGCCGCCAGCAGTCTGAACAGCGTAGACTTGCCCGCCCCCGAGTGACCGGTCAGGAGAACCATCTCACCAGCCGAAATCGTGAAGCTGACGTTGCGCAAGGCCTCCCGCCCTTCGGGGTAGCGCTTGGTGAGGGCTTCCGCGACGATCACTCGAACAGCGCGTCCACGAATTCACCGGCGGCAAATGGCCGCAGGTCGTCGATGCCTTCCCCGACGCCGATGAAGCGCACCGGCTTCGGCCACTGGCGAGCGATCGCCGCCACCACGCCACCCTTCGCCGAGCCATCGAGCTTGGTCAGGATCAGTCCGGTCACCTGGATGGCCTTGTCGAAGGCGACCACCTGCTGCACCGCGTTCTGTCCGAAAGTGGCGTCGAGGACCAGCAGCGTCTCGTGCGGACCGGTCGGCTCGGCCTTCTGGATGACCCGGCGAACCTTGGCGATCTCTTCCATCAGGTTCAGCTGCGTCGGCAACCGACCCGCGGTATCGGCAAGAACGATGTCGATGCCGCGAGCCCGCGCTGCGCCGATCGCATCGAAGATCACCGCTGCGGGGTCGCCCGACTGCTGGGCGATCACCGTGACGTTGTTGCGCTCGCCCCACGTCTGCAGTTGTTCGCGTGCCGCGGCACGAAAGGTGTCGCCGGCAGCCAGCAGAACCGACAAGCCCTGGCTCTGGAAATACTTCGCCAGCTTGCCGATCGAGGTCGTCTTGCCGGCACCGTTGACCCCGGCAATCATGATGATGAACGGGCGATGCCGGGTCACGTCGAGGGGCTCCTCGAGAGGCTGCAGCAGCTCGCGCAGGATTTCCGCCAACGCCCGCTGAATCGCTTCGGGCGTATCGAGGCGATCGCGCCTGGCCCTCTGTTTCAGCTGATAGAGCAGATGCTGGGTCGCGTCGAGGCCGACATCGCTGGTCAGAAGCAACGCTTCGAGCTCATCGAGAAGCTCGTCGTCAACGCGTCCTCGCGAGAACAGGGCCTTGACGCGCCCCCCGAATTGCGCTCGCGTGCGCGCCAGGCCAGCCTGGAGCCGCTGCCTCCAGGGAGTTGCCGGACGGGGGTCGCTGCTCTCGGCAGTGCTTCCGCCGGCAGGCACTGGCTCCCCGGTAGCGGACTTCCTGATGAAACCAAACAGCGAGTTTCCGTGTCTCATCGGCGCTTGGTGACCGTCGCGGTGTTAAGATTCTGGGTAACTGTCTGAAACGGTGAAATTCTAACAGATGCGCCTGATGCCCATACGGCACGCGAGATCGTTCGCGATGCTGATCCTCCTGACCATCTCCGGGGCAGTTCTGGGCGACACCCACGAGACGCAACTGACCAACGGTCTACGGGTCATCGTCAGGGAAGACCGACGCGCGCCGACAGTCGCGCACATGGTCTGGTACCGCGCCGGCAGCATGGATGAAACGAGCGGTCGCACGGGAGTGGCTCACGTTCTCGAGCACATGATGTTCAAGGGAACACCGAGCGTCGGCCCAGGCGAATTCAGTCGCCGCGTCGCCGCAGCGGGGGGGCGCGACAACGCATTCACCAGCCGCGATTACACGGCCTACTTCCAGCAGGTTCCGAGCGACCGACTGGCCGAGGTGATGCAGCTCGAAGCGGACCGGATGCATCACCTGACGCTCGACCCGCGCGAATTCGCCCAAGAGATACGGGTAGTCATGGAGGAACGCAGGCTGCGGACCGAGGATCAGCCGCAGTCGCTGTTGTTCGAACAGTTGACGGCAAGCGCTTTCCAGGTTCACCCTTATCGCGTACCGATCATCGGCTGGATGAGCGATCTCGAGAGCATGACCATCGACGACGCTCGGGCGTGGTATCAGCAATGGTACGCTCCGAACAACGCCTACGTGGTGATCGTCGGCGACGTCGACCACCAGGCTGTCTTCGCTCTCGCCGAACGGCATTACGGACCTTTGCGGGCTCGGCAGCTGCCGGAAAGAAAGCCACAGGACGAACCGGTACAACTGGGCATGCGGCGGCTGACCGTCAGGGCACCGGCCGATCTGCCGGTCGTGACGATGGCCTACAAGGCTCCGGTGATTCGCGACGTAGACCGCGACAGCGATCCGTACGCTCTCGAGATGCTCGCCGCGGTGCTCGCCGGCCACGAAGCGGCGCGCTTTTCGAAGAGCCTGATCCGTGAGCAACGCCTGGCCGTTCAGGCCAGCGCCAGCTATGATCCGACGGCGCGGGGTCCGGGGATATTCTACCTGTACGGGTCTCCGAGCGCCGGCAGGAGCCGTGGCGAACTCGAGGCCGGACTGCGCAGCGAGATCACCAGGGTGCAACGGGAAGGGATCGGGGCCGACGAACTCGCGAGAGCCAAAGCGCAACTGATCGCCGGTGAGATCTACAAGCTCGATTCGATGTTCGCCCAGGCAATGGAGATCGGACAACTTGAATCGGTCGGAATTTCCCACCGGATGGACCGGCGGATCATCGAAAAACTCGAGGAAGTCAGCGCCGAGCAGGTCAGGGAGGTCGCGACGAAGTACTTCGTCGATCAACAGTTGACCGTCGCCGAACTCGACCCGCAGCCTCTCCCCGACAACCCGCGTCGTCGGCCGATCGCCACCCCGCGTCACTGAGACCCTGCCGATGAATCGTCTCGCACTGCTGATCAGCCTGTTTTTCGCCGTCGTCTCGGGACTGGCCCAGGCAGGTCCGCAGATCGAGCGCTGGCAGACTCCGTCGGGAGTCGAGGTCCTCTTCGTCGAAAACCACAGCTTGCCGATCATCGACGTCCAGGTCGATTTTGCGGCGGGCACGGCCCGCGAGCCCGAAGGCAGGGCCGGCGTCGCCAGCCTGACGCGGACGCTCGTCGATCTCGGTGCAGGCGGCATGGACGAAACCCAGATCGCCACACGTCTGGCCGACGTCGGGGCCAGACTGTCGGGCGGAGTGGATATGGATCGAGCGTCGATCAGCTTGCGCACGCTGTCGATGCGCGACAAGTGTGCGCCTGCTTTCGAAATCCTCAAGGCGGTCCTCAGCCAGCCGCATTTGCCGGTCGTCGCCTTCGACCGTGAGAAGGCCCGGTCGGTGTCGGCGCTCAAGGAAGCGCTGACTCGTCCCGAGACGCTGGCCAGCAAGGCCTTCTGGGCAGCGATGTATCCCGCGCACCCGTACGGTCGTCACGCGACGCCGGAATCGATCAGTGCGCTGCTGCACTCGGACGTACTCGCCTTTCACGCTGCGTTCTACTCGGCGAAGCAGGCTTCCGTGGCGATCGTCGGCGACCTTACGCGCGGCGCAGCCGAGGCGCTGGCCGCAGATCTGACCAGCGGACTTCCCACCGGGTCGCCGTCGCCGGCCATCGCTCCTCCCTCGTTGCCCGAAGCCGTCGAGAAACGGATCGACCACCCGGCCACCCAGGCGCACCTGCTGCTCGGACTTCCGGCGGCCAAGCGCGGAGACCCGGATTTCTTTGCCCTGGCGACCGGCAACTACTCGCTCGGTGGTGGTGGCTTCGTCTCGCGGCTGATGAAGGAAGTACGTGACAAGCGCGGACTCGCTTACAGCGTACACAGCTACTTCCTCCCCTTGCAGCAGCCGGGCCCGTTCCAGATCGGTCTCCAGACGAAGAAGGGACAGGCTGACGAAGCGTTGAAGCTGACCCGCGAGGTCCTGGCCACCTTTCTCGAGCACGGACCCAGCGACGCGGAACTTCGCGCGGCCAAGCAGAATCTGATCGGGAGTTTTCCATTGCGCCTCGACACCAATCGCAAGATTCTGGAGAATGTGGCGATGATTGGCTTTTACGGGCTGCCGCTGGACTACCTCGATCGTTATCCCGAAAACGTCGGCAAGGTCACCTCTGAAGAGGTCCGGGCAGCCTTCGCCAGGCATGTCCGACCCGATCATCTGGTGACCGTGGTCGTTGGCGGAGAGTAGCTTCCTGAATTCGTTGCGGATCATCGGCGGCGAGTGGCGCAGGCGGATCCTCCGCTTTCCTGATCTGCCCGGCCTGCGGCCAACACCCGATCGTGTGCGCGAAACCCTGTTCAACTGGCTCGGGCAGGACCTGCGCGGACTGTGCTGCGTGGATCTGTTTGCCGGCAGTGGCGCACTGGGGTTCGAGGCGGCATCCAGAGGTGCCCACCGGGTGTGGCTGGTCGATGACTCACCGGAGGTGGTGAAGTCGCTCGAAGCCACGGCGCAGCTGCTCGGCGCGGGTGAGCGGGTGCGGGTTGTGCGCTCGGATGCGGTAAGATTCTCGTCTGCTGCGGAACGGCGCTTCGATCTGGTCTTCCTCGACCCTCCGTTTCGCTTGGGCTGGATTGATCGTCTCGCGCCGCTACTGCCGGCGCTTGTGCACCCACGGGGTCTGCTCTACGTCGAGGCAGAACGGGCGCTGGACGAGTTCGGATCCTGGCAGACGGTGCGCCATGGGCGAGCCGGCCAAGTCTATTATCACTTGATGCAACAACGAGGCGAAGCCGATGACGCTAAACAAACGGGTGGCAATCTACGCGGGAACCTTCGACCCAATGACGCGGGGCCATGAGGATCTGGTGCGACGTGCGGTCTGCCTCTTCGACAGGGTCATCGTGGCCATCGCGCAGAGCCAGGCAAAGAGGCCCTTCTTCTCACTGGCCGAGAGGGTCGAGATGGCCGAGGAAGTGCTCGCCCCGTATCCGAATGCCGAAATCTGTGGCTTCGACGGTCTGCTGATGGACTTCCTGCACGAGAAGAAAGCCAAGGTGATCATCCGTGGCCTGAGAGCAGTCTCAGACTTCGACTACGAGTTTCAGCTGGCAGGAATGAACAGGAACCTCTACCCCGACGTCGAAACGGTGTTCCTGACACCGGCCGAGCAGTACCTGTTCATCTCGGCGACGATGGTGCGCGAAATCGCGATCCTCGGCGGGGACGTCAGCAAGTTTGTCCAGCCCGCGATCCGTGAGCGGCTGACCCGGCGAGTCCGGGAGATTTCAACGACCTGAAGGAACAGCAAGCATGGCCCTGATCATTACCGACGAATGCATCAACTGCGACGTCTGCGAACCCGAATGCCCCAACGAAGCGATCTCCCAGGGAGCGGAGATTTATGAAATCGACCCGAACAAGTGCACCGAGTGCGTAGGTCACTACGACACCCCGCAGTGCGTCGAGGTCTGCCCCGTGGACTGCATTCCGAAAGACCCGGCCCATCGGGAAAGTGAAGAAGAGTTGTGGATCAAGTACGAGAAGCTTACCGGCAAGACACGAGGGTCGTGAGTCGGAAATCCGAGAAACCGACGTCGCCCACGCCGATCCGTTGCGCAGCACCTCGGTGGACGCTTGCGCATGGCTGCCGACCGGCGCCGAGGCTCTGCTCGACACAGCGGGCTACGCGCCGTTGGCGACCGCTACGTGCCTCGCAGGGTGCGGTGGCAAGACTCTGGAATCCGCCGCCTGTCGCCGTAAGCCGCCTGACCTTGCGCGGTGCGCCGGGCGTCGGCCAGCGCTTCACCCCACAGACTTGACCCGCGCCAGGAAGAGATTGGCATGCGTGCCGTAAGAGAACAGATCAGGCAGATCAGGCGTGGCTCGGAAGAACTGCTGATCGAAGACGAGTTGGTCGAAAGGCTGCAGACTGCCCGCCCCTTGCGCGTCAAGGCCGGCTTCGATCCGACTGCCCCGGATCTGCACCTCGGCCATACCGTGCTGATCAACAAGCTCAGGCACTTCCAGGATCTTGGTCATCATGTGATGTTCCTGATCGGCGACTTCACCGGAATGATCGGCGATCCAACCGGCAAGAACGTCACCCGGCCGCCGCTTTCGCGCGAGCAGATCACCGAGAACGCGCGCACTTACCAGGAACAGGTATTCAAGATCCTCGACCCGGAACGGACCGAGGTCTGTTTCAACTCCGTCTGGTTCGAACCTTTTGGCGCATCGGGGATGATTCGCCTCGCGGCGCTGCACACCGTGGCGCGAATGCTCGAACGCGACGACTTCGCCAGGCGCTATCGTAACGCGCAGCCGATCGCCATCCACGAACTCCTCTACCCGCTCTGTCAGGGATACGACTCGGTGGCGATGAAGGCGGACATCGAACTCGGCGGCACCGATCAGAAGTTCAACCTCCTCGTCGGTCGCGAACTGCAGAAGCATTTCGGACAGGCTCCGCAGTGCATCCTGACCATGCCTCTGCTCGAGGGCCTCGACGGCACGAACAAGATGTCCAAGTCGCTGGGCAACTATGTCGGGATCAACGAGGCACCGGGCGAGATGTACGGGAAACTGATGTCGATCTCCGACGATCTGATGTGGCGCTATCTAGACCTCCTCTCCTTCCGTTCCAGCGACGAGATAGACGGGCTCAGGCGCGAGGTCGGCGAGGGACGAAATCCACGCGACGTCAAGGTGCTCCTCGCCCAGGAGATCGTCGGACGCTTTCACGGCGCAGCGGCAGCGGCGCAGGCGACGTCCGACTTCGACGCGCGTTTTCGCCAGGGAATGATCCCCGAGGATCTCCCCGAGGTTCGGCTCGATGCTGCTGGTCAGCCTCTCGGCATTGCCCAGGTACTGAAGCTCGCCGGACTCACGGCCAGCACTTCGCAGGCCTGGCGAATGGTCGAGCAAGGCGGCGTGCGGATCGACGGACAGCGGGTGGACGACCGTAATCTCCTCCTCAGCGCCGGGAGCCGCTTCGTCGTCCAGGTGGGCAAGCGGCGATACGCCCGCGTCACCCTCTGCTGAGCGTCTCCAGACGAGGCCCTGAAGGGTTTCCGTGGCAGCGCTGCGCGCCCGGCAAGACAGGCTGGCGCCAGTTTCAGCCACATCTATCGCCCCCAAGAAACCAGTCCGGCAGCCGCGAAGCGACGCGCGGCAGGGACGGCTGGCCCGCCGCCGATCCGACCGCAGTACCCCGTCGCGGAGACGGGCAAGACATCGCCACCCGGAGCAAGGACCGGCCGCGCTAGGGCTCGGGTCGAGCAGCCGGCGCCTGCACCGCTCGTCACTTCGCCGCCACAGCCACCGCGCTCCCGCGTCCCCAGCTGGTCCTCGCTTCGTCCTTCCCCGGCCGCGACGACTTTTCCATTTCTCGCCGCCGGCTGTTGACGAAGGTGCCGAGGCCTGTATAATGCGCGCCTTCCGCTGCTACTGCGGCGGCTGGGCAGGGCCAAGCGGCCCGCAACCCGCTCTTTAACATTCTGGACAATCGATAGGTGTGAGTTCTTGGCTCGTGGTGATCTGTGGGGGAAGCCTTTGGCTTTTCTTGCGGATTGCTGAGGGATCGAGAAGGACTCGCACGGAAGACCTGTTGGTTCTGGGGTTTTTGCGGAGAGATTCGTGGGGATTCTGGAGCTGACGGGGACGTCAAGCGAGAGTTTTGGGATTTGAACTGAAGAGTTTGATCCTGGCTCAGATTAAACGCTGGCGGCATGCCTTACA
>NZ_JAMTDX010000021.1 GCF_023806625.1 Accumulibacter sp. | reverse complement strand
CGTCAGCGGGTCCATGTCGGTAGCAACCCAGCCCTGATTACGAAGGGATTAAGACGAGTCTAATCTACCTTCTACTCTAGCGAGAAGCTGTAGCAACCCAGCCCTGAGATTACGAGGGATCAAGACGTGACCTGCCCTGACGCCGCCACCTTTGTTTGTGCGTAGGTGGGATGGCAGATGCTCTCTGGTGTCCCAGAATGGGGGGCGCGGGGCTGTTCCTCGGCAAGCGTCGGGCGAGCGGGGCCGGTTCAGGAGGGCAAGCTCAACGTCCGCGCGGACCCGCGGCCTGCTGTGCCACTCGACGAACCAGGCGCTTGGTGAGGAGGCTGGGTCGGCCGCGTACGAGGATTGACGAACATGCCTGCGCGCGGAGAGTTCGCGCGGCAAGCAGCGGGCGGCGGCGGTATAAACGCCTGTTGACCGCCACGCCGGCGCAGCGGGATACTGTGTCCCCGCGGTCAGGGCGTCGCCCGCAGGGGGAGCGCTGCCGCGTCGTTTACGTCCGGAGCATTGGGTATTTTTCCAGGAGAGGGGTATCGTCATGACACAGAACCTGGTTTCACTGCAGCTTTCCAGCCAGGACATCGCGGCGGTCGATGCAGCGCTGGCGGTCATCGAGGAGAAGCTTGCCGGGCTGATCGAGTTGTCGGTCGATCAGCGACGTTCGCTGAGCAAGATGGGCGACCGGTCGGAGGCGTTCTGCCGGCAGACGATGGTGGTGCTCGCGGAGAATCGGCAGATCCTGCCGGCGGGATTCGACTTCGCGGAAGCCGAGGCGGATCTGCGCAGTCTCGATCTGCTGCGTCCGCGGTTCGCGCGGTTGCGCCGGCTGGCGGCCAAGGCTGAGGATACCGAAATGGCGCTGGGCAGCGACATCATGAACTTCGCTCTCGACGGCTACGCGGTGGCGAAGGTGTTTGGCCAGGGTGATGCACTGGAGACGCTGAAGGAGGCGATGTCGTCGCGTCTCGCGCGTCGGCGCAAGGAAGGCGACAAGCCCGACAAGTGAACCCTGCCGGGCAGGTGGCGCGTCCCGTGGCGCACTCGCGCGGGGATCCCGAGCCGTCGAGGACGCGCCGGCCGGCGGTCAGTGGGGGGTGGCCACTGACCGGCATCGGGGAGGCGCTGTGAGCCTCGAGGCCTGAACGGTCGGGCCCCAGGGCTCCGCTTTTCGGGCTGCGGGCTCCGCTGTTCGAACGCGGAGCGCGAACCCTCGGCCGCGGAACTCGACCCGTCGAGCACGGAGCTCGACGCGTCGAGTACGGATCCTCGCCGGTGTCCCTCGATGCTCCGCTGCCCGAGCTTTTCGCTCGAGGAGGGTGGACATCGAAGCCCGAACCGTCGAGCGCCGAGCCCGAACCGTCGAGCATGGGGCTCGAAGCGTCGAGCGCCGCGCTTCCACGTCGGAGTCTGGGGCAGCGACAGTCGAGCGGCGAGCTCGAACGCGGCGCTGGCGGAGGCGAAGGCAGGTCGAAGGTATCCCGGTCGCGTCGCGCCAGCCGCAGCAGGCGCAGGGCTTCCTCACGCTGTGGCGTCATAGAGGAGCTTGCCTTCCTTCTTCGCCCAGTAGGGCACCGTGCCGGGGACCTGGCTGCGCCGCTCGAACTCCTCGCGTGAAAACACCAGGACATCGACGCCAACGCCGAGCGAACCGATGGCGCGATGGAGCTTCAGATATTCCGCCGCCCTGTCGCGCACGTCGCGCTCGACGACCAGCAGGTCCAGATCGGAGCCCGCATCGGCGTCGCCACGCGCATACGAGCCGAACACGAAAACCTGCAACGGGCTTTCGGCAGCGGCGGCGGCACGACGGGCGGCTTCGAGAATGGTTTGTTCGGCAAGCATGGTCGATCGATGGCTCTTCTGCGCGTCGATGCTATCACGAGGATCGGCAACCCGACGCAGCTTCAGGCGTGCGAGGGACCTGGAGCAGGGCGGTCATGCCTGGATCCGGCGACGCCGCGCGGCCCGGCGCCGCGGTCCCGGGGGGATCCAATGGGTGCCGACGACGTGCGCGACCGGCTCGGCCTCGCCCGCGGAGTACGGCGAGACCTCGCCGACGGCGAGCGCACGGCCGCGTTTCGTCAGTTGGCAGACGCCGACGATCGGTGCGCTGCCCGCGTCTTCTCGGCGCATTCCGACACGCTGGCCATGCTCGCGCAGCGCGCGTGGGCGGCTCGCCCAGCAAGGCGATCCCCGGTGCCGGTCGGGGTTCGCGGTTAACGACGCTCGTCGGCTTCGCCGCCCGTCTTGCACCGGCGCCGACCGCCGGGCAAGGTGCCGCGGCCGGGCGCAGGGATCGGGCCGTGGACGACCGACTTCACCGGCTGATCGAGGTCCGCTTCGGCGAAGATTCCGGCCCGCCGGGCAGGCACCAGGCGCCACTGAATCGCTGCCTGTCGAAGACGATCGCCGGCCACCTCGTTCGCCCCGATGCGCTCGACGCGACCGGAACGAGCCTGCGCTTGACGCGCAAACGAGCCGCTGGCGACGACGACCTTCGGCTCGCGGCTCCCGGTCTCCGATCACTGTGACATCGGGGTGCGCAGGCCCTGGGCGCGCCGGGCGAGTTCGCGCTCGCCGCCGCGGCGACTCGATCGCGCGGCGTGAAATAAGTCACGACTGGTCGCCCGGCATCTGTCGGATTCCTTTACAGCGCTATCCGGGGGCGGCCGGGACCTCGATCCAATGCCCGGATTTTGCAGGGACAATCAACCCCAGATTGGGCTGGCCCGGAATTTGCTCTGGTCGAATCGCGTTATCTTTCCCGCGGTGTTCCGCCCGGGTCACGCGGACAGACCGGTTGCTTTTTTTTTTGAGGAGTCGGAATCGATGAAATGCAGCTTCCTTTTCGCCGCTGTCGTTGCCGCGGCAGTGACCAGCAGCGCGCAGGCCGCGCCGTTCTTCAGCGACGATTTCCAGTCCAATGCAGTGGGCCTGAATTCCACCCCGAGCGGCTGGACGGTGTCGAATGGGACCGTCGACATCGTCGGTCCGAATAATTTTGCCGGACTCTGCCTTCCCGTCGGCAGCGAGAAGTGCATCGACCTCGATGGCAGCAGCAACGACGCGGGAATCCTGTCACGGGTGTTCGCGCTCAGTGCGGGCAACACCTATACCGTGAGCTTCGATCTCGCCGGAAACCGTCGCGGCGCGGGTACCGAGACGGGTACGGTCAGCTTCGGTACGTCGGTACTGGCCTACAGCCTGCCGGATACGCAGACGGCGTACCTCAATCTGTCGCTGCTGTTCTCGCCGGGATCGTCGGGGAACTACAGCCTGTCGTTTGCCAACGACGGCGGTGACAACATCGGCGCGATCCTCGACAACGTGGTGATCACGGTCGAGCAGAACGGCGTGCCCGTGCCGGGCACGCTTGGCCTGCTGGCCGCCGGGATGCTCGCTGGACTGGCCGCGAAGCGTCGGCGCACCTGAGGCCATCCCGTAACTCCTCGACACGTCGGCGCGGGCAATCGCCAGCGGCGGCCCGGGAAGCTGCGGCGACCCGCGCCGCGCCCGCCTGACCTGGCCGTGACGACGCTCGATCCGGAGCGCCGTCGTTCGCTCGACGGCAGGACCTGAAGGCGCGACGTCCAGGTCACGCAACGTGGTGACGGGCTTGGGCGCCTTCTCGGCGGCCTGTTGCGCGTGAAAACCGGTCGCGGGCAGACTGGCTTGCGGCAGCGGCAGCGGCAGCGGCAGCGGCAGCGAGCCGCGCGACGGTGTCGCGGTCGCGCCAGCCGCGGCAGGCGCAGCGCTTCCTCACCCTGAGGCGTCGTCGAGGCGCTGGCCTCCCTTCTTCGCCCGGCAGGGCAGCGTGCCGGGGACCGGGCTGCGCCGCGACGCGGTTCAGCGCCGCGTTCCCGGGGGAATCGAATAGGTGCCGACGACGTGCGCGACCGGCTCGGCCTCGCCTTCGGAGTACAGCGAGACCTCGCCGACGGCGAGCGTACGGCCGAGTTTCATCAGTTGGCAGACGCCGACGATCGCTGCGCTGGCCGACGGCTTGCGCAGGAAGTTGATGTTCAGGCTGGTGGTCACGACCAGCGGGAAGATGCCGATTTCGCCGAGGATCGCGACGTAGAGCGCGACGTCGGCGACGGCCATCAGCACGGGGCCGGAGACGGTGCCGCCGGGGCGCAGTTCGTCGATGCCGACTTCGTGGCGGACGGTCGCGCTGCGCTGGCCGACGTCTTCGACGGTGCATTTGGTCTGCGGGAATTCGCTGGCCAGGAATTCGGCGATTTCGGTCCGGGTGGGCATCGGCGGGCTTCTCTGCGATCGGCGCGAAGGTCGGCGGCGCGGGGACAGGCTGGCGGGGGGCCGGCCCGCGGCGCCGTCCGGGTGGGGGCGGGTCGACGATACCCAGCGCGCGCGGCGATGTCCACGGCCGGTCGCCACTTCTCCGGTGAACAGCCGGAAGCCTCATCGACCGAGGGTCGTCGAACCGACGGAGCAGGCTTGCAGCCGGTTCGTGGGCTCGACCCGTCAGCGGGCTTCACGCCAGCCCGGTGACGTCCTCGGCATAGCCAAAGACCTCGATCTCCAGGGCCTTGGCCACTTCGCGGGCCTTGGCGTCCACCATTGGCGAAACGACGATGCGCCGGTCGGCGACGCGCTGGTGCCGCTTCTCGTAGAAGCGGACCTTGCGCTCGAAAATGTACATGTCGGCCTTGGACACGGAGGATTTCAGCTCGCAGAGGATGAGCGTTCCGTCCCGGATGACGACGTCGAGTTCCACCTGATCCGGACGGCCGAAGACGATGCCCTCGTCGTCATACTCGTTGACGTTGAGCACCTCGAAGCCGAAGGAACCCTGCAGGATGCCCCTGAGGGCAGCGCGGAAGGACTCTTCCGAGGCGAGTCCCCAGCGCGCGCCCAGGGCGCCAATGGACTGCTCGGACTTGACCTTGATCGAGCGGACTTCCTTGAGCATCTCGTCCCACTTGCGGTTCTGCTCGTCCCACTTGCGGTTCTGCTCGTCCCACTTG
>NZ_JAMTDX010000020.1 GCF_023806625.1 Accumulibacter sp. | reverse complement strand
GACAGCTTCCGGGCCCAACTCCTGGGTCTTGTATAAGATTCATGCGATTGCCCTGGCCGAGCTGCAGGGCGGCACCCGTGGAGCGGAAAGGTTGCTAAACTAGCCCCGTCCTCGTTCCGCAACCGCCGTTCCGCCAATGCTTCCACTTCTCTCCCGCACCTGCCTCTTTGCCGTGATCGCCGCGCTGTCGGCGTGCGCCACCCCCGACAAGGCTCCTCCTGCGGATCGTGGAAGAGCCGGCGCCGCCGAGGAGCCGCCACGGGCGAAGGTGCAGGTCGGCCGTCCGGGCAGCGGCAAGGTGACGCCTTTTGCCGATGACCCCGCGAGTAGAACGGTTTATTTTGCTTTCGGCGATGCGACGATCGACAGCCAGGCTGCCGAAGTCATCCGTCAGAATGCACAGAAGCTGAAGGAAGACCCCCAACTCGTCGTCGTTCTCGTCGGCCACACCGACAATCTCGGCAGTGCGGCCTTCAATCTCGCGGTTGCCGACCGGCGCACCGAAGCGGTCAGCGACAGACTGCGCGCGCTCGGGGTCGCGCGAAACCAGATTCGCAGGTTGCCCGTGGGCAGCGAGGAAAGCACCAAGACGAAATGCGACAGTGAGGGCTGCCGACGGACGATGCGCCGGGTCGATCTGATCTACGAGTGGCGCTGAGAGGTTGTGAGGAAATCGTCGCGAGCAGGCCGGGATGCCCGGCGCCAGGGAAGGAGAGGGTTCCTTCCTTTCCCTCCTGGAGCGAACGACGAGACACATCCGATGGATGGGCGAGAACCGGGCGAGTGGGCAACGGCGCAGATTGGCCGAGCAGTAGACTCGTTCACGACCTCCGAACAGCCGGGCGAGTTCGGCGAGACCTTGTTCTCCGAGATCTGGTGAACCAGGCGCCGGGCGCGTTCGCGGAGTCCTCTGGCCGGCCGCCGACGATCACGCCGGGGTCTGCCAGACGTTGCGGCACCACGTTTCGCGCACGCCCCACGACGCGAGTGCGCCGAGCCAGGCCGTGCCGCAGAGGAGCAACAGGCCGGCGCGGAAGTCATCGGCGCCATAGAGCGGCGTGCCAGCAGCCGTCAGGGCGCCTCCCCACGAGCGATCGATCACCCAGCCGACCAGTGGCTGCAGGATCGCAGCAGCGAGGAATCCTCCCATGTTGATCACGCTGGTCGACATGCCCGAGAGCAGGGGCGGATTGAGCTCCTTGGCGCAGGCCCAGGTCAGCGTGAAGCCCGCGGTGAGCAGGCCCATCAGGGCGAACAACACGTACGTCAGGCCGGCGGGCAGGGTGCCGGCCGACAGCCAGACCAGCCAGATCGCCCCGTAGAGCTGACTGGTCAGAACGAGCACCGGCTTCCTTCTGCCAATGCGGTCCGAGAGCGTGCCGATGATCACGCAGCCGAGAGCAAAGCCGGCGAAGTAAAGACTCACGTGATTGGCGGCAGTGGTGCGGCTCATGCCATGGACCTGGGTCAGCCACGGCGTGGCCCACAGGCCGGCGAATGCGAAAAAACTTCCCGAGACGCCGAAGTTGACGCAGGCGACTGGCCAGGTCTCGCGGTTGCGGAGCACGGTGAGCAGCCCGGAAAGCACGACCGTACGGTCGAAACGCGCCTTGCCGGCCCGCGGGGCCGACAGTCTGTTGTGCTCATTCGGCGACTTCTCGCCGAGCAGACACCAGCAGCCGATCCCGAGGAGCAGCGAGACGACCGCCAGGGCGACGAACACCGAGCGCCAGCCGGCGACCTGGGCCACCCACGAGAGCGGTGCGCCGGCGAGAATCGACCCGAGGTTGCCGATCAGCATGCTCAGTCCGACCAGGCTGGCAAAGCGGCCTTCCTCGAACGAGACGGCGATGATCTTGAGCATGGCGATGAAGGTCACCGAGACGCCAAGCCCGACCAGTGTGCGGCCGAGCAAGGCCACGTCGAGGTCTGGTGCCAGGCCGAAGAGAAGGCTCCCGAGTCCGCCAACGATCCCGCCGACGAGCAGGACGAGTCGTGGTCCGAGCGTGTCGACGAGCATGCCGGTCGGCACCTGCATCACCGTGTACACGTAGAAATAGGTTGCCGCGAGCACGCCGAGCGAAGACGCCGTGGTGCTGAAAGCGGCGACCAGATCCTGGGCAATTCCGGCTGGGGCGAAACGCTGGAAGAACGAGAGCACGTAGGCGGCAACGACGGCCGCCAGGATCAGGACGCGCCGATGCCCGGGTGCCTGGCTCATCGGCGGTCGCCGGCATCCATCCCGGCGTCACCGCGTAGGCTGCGCGTTGCGCCGGGGCCAGGCACGCTGCTCATCCCGAGAGACCGTTCACGAAACCCCCCGGGCGGCGAGATCACGGACCAGCGCTCGGTCGACCTTGAGGATGTGGTTGACCAGCCAGTCACGGATGAAGCCCATCAGCTCGACCGAGATCGCTCCTCCCGACTCGTACTGCCGCCTGAAGCGCGACACCTCGTCGATCAGCTTGCGATGTGCGGCCAGGTGCGCTTCCCGGTCCGTGTATCCGTGCTTGTCCATCAGCTTTTCCTCGAAGCCGAAATGGCTCACCGTGTAGTTGACGAGTTCTTCGAGGATCGACCCGCAGGCCGCTCGACCCGCCCCGGAACGCATCGCGTGATTCAGGCGGTTGGCGATCTCGATCAATACCTGATGTTGTCGGTCGATCTCGGAATGCCCGACGGACAGTGCGCTCGACCATTCGATCAATGGCTTCGCAGCCGTCGGAGCCTTCGCTCGCGATGGCGCGATGGGCACCGGTACGTCACCGATCCGGAATCTCTGAACCATCGAGAACATCTCGCTCGAGGCCTGCTCGAGTTCGGCGGCCGATTGCAGCGACTGCCTGATCACGCTCTCGGTCTGACCGGAAGCGCTCATCACCTCATCGACGTTGCTGACGATATCCTCGATTCGCCGCGTCTGATCGCGCGTCGCCTGCGACAGCGCCTGCATCTTCTCGAGGGTCTCCCGTGCCTGTTCCTCGATCGCGTGCAGCGTGTCTGCAGCCGACTTGGCCTGGGTGACACCGCTGGCGATCACCGGCGCAGCGGCCTTCATGCCTTCGACCGCGCTCTCGGTATCGGTCTGGATCCCGTCGAGGATGCCCCCGATTTCACTCGTTGCCTTGCCCGTCCGCTCGGCGAGCTTGCGCACCTCGTCGGCGACGACTGCGAAGCCTCTGCCCTGTTCCCCGGCCCGCGCCGCCTCGATTGCCGCGTTGAGCGCGAGCAGGTTGGTCTGGTCGGCGATCTCCTTGATCACCCGGGCCATGTTGCCGATCTCGCCGGTGCTGGCGACGAGTCTCGACACCTGGTCCGAGGAGACGGAAACCGTGCTGGCGATGGCCTGCATCTCGACGGCCACTTTCGCGGCAACGTCCGCGCCGTCACGAGCTCTGCGGGCGACCTCGTGAGCGCCTTCCTCGGTTGCCCGGACCAGACCGTTGACCACCTCGACGCTCGCCGAAACGTCGGTGATCGCCGAACGGGTCTGCCTGACCGCTCCCGCCTGCACCTGAGTGGCGAGATTTATTTCGTTGGACTCGGCCGACAGGCGTTCGATGCTGGCCTGTACGCGGCTCGCGTTGGCGAAGATCGCGCGCAGCATGTCCTTGAGGCTGGTCTGCATGTGCGACAGCACATAGAGCAGGCTCTCGCGGTCGTCGGGCTTTAACGGCACCTCCTGGGTCAGGTCTCCCTCGGCGATCCTGTTCGAGACGCGCAGCGCGACGCGAGGCTCTCCGCCAAACTCGCCGACGATGCTCTTGCGCACCAGCCAGGTGGTGAGCAGCAGAACGCCGGTGGCGACAAGGGCGAGTCCGAGGCTGATCAGCGCCTCTTCCCGGAAGATCCGGTCCACGTCGTCGATGTAGATTCCGGAGCCGATCACCCAGCCCCAAGGCTCGAACTTCCGGACGTATGAAAGCTTCGTGAACAGCTCGCTGGTCACGCCGCCACCGGCCAGAGGCTTCGGCCAGAGGTACTCGACGTAGCCCTCGCCGGCCTTGTCGACGACTTCGTTGAAGGTGACGAAGAGATTCCGGCCATCGGCCGGAATCCGTTCGCCGTTGCGTCCTGGCTGCAGCCAGACAGCCTTGTTGAAACGCGTTTCGTCGAGCACCTTGCCGTCGAGCGAAGGGACAGTCGGATGCATGACCATTCTCGGTACCGGTTTGCCGAGGTCGTTGATCCAGAAGTACTCGGACGACTCGTAGCGCAGGCGCCGGATTGCTTCGATCGCCCGCTGCCGGGCCTCATCCTCGCTCAGCGTGCCGGCCTTCTGCAGGTCGTGGTAGTGTTCGAGAACACCCGTTGCTGCTTCGACGAGGTGGCGCGTCTTGATCTGGCGGTCCTGATAAAGCAGACCGTGCAGCGACCACAGACTTTGCCAGACGATCAGCAGCATGGCCAGAAAGGCCAGGACCGCCAGCAGCGACAGGCGGTTCATCAGGCTCAGGCGACGCAGAGCAGCAATCATTTCGATCCCTCGAGCGTTTTCCAGTCACCAGCGATCCTGGACCAAGCCGGAAAAATTTGCAATATCAGGGACGTGGCCGAGAGCTGTCAAGCGGATGAGGGGGCGTCACCCTGGCCATCCCGCCCGGCGACTGAGCGGACGAGCCCGGACAGCCCTCTTCGGTTGTCCGGGCTGCATCCCGTGCGGGGCTACATGCTGCGTCGGTACTGCCCCCCGACCTCGTAAAGAGCCTGGGTGATCTGGCCGAGCGAGCAGACGCGCACGGCATCGATGAGCAGCGCGAAGACGTTGCCGTTCTCGATGACCACGTTTTGCAGATGCTCGATCATCGCACTTGCCGCGGGGGCGTTGCGGCTCTGGAAGTCACGCAGGCGGGTGAGTTGTGATCTCTTTTCCTCCTCGGTCGAACGGGCCAGCTCGATCTCGACCTGTGCGTCGCCCTTCGGGTTGCGGAAGGTGTTGACGCCGACGATCGGGTACGATCCGTCGTGCTTGCGATGTTCGTAGTACAGCGATTCCTCCTGGATCTTGCCTCGCTGGTACCCCGTCTCCATCGCCCCGAGAACGCCGCCGCGCGCGGCGATCGCCTCGAACTCCTTGAGTACCGCTTCCTCGACGAGGTCGGTCAGTTCGTCGATGATGAACGAGCCCTGATTCGGGTTTTCGTTCATCGCCAGACCCCACTCGCGGTTGATGATCAGCTGAATGGCCATTGCCCGGCGAACCGACTCCTCGGTCGGCGTGGTGATCGCCTCGTCGTAGGCGTTGGTGTGCAGTGAATTGCAGTTGTCGTAAATGGCGATCAGCGCCTGCAGCGTGGTGCGGATGTCGTTGAAGGCCATTTCCTGGGCGTGCAGCGACCGTCCCGAGGTCTGGATGTGGTACTTGAGTTTCTGGCTGCGCTCGTTGGCGCCGTAGCGGTTCTTCATCGCCACCGCCCAGATCCGTCGGGCGACCCGGCCGATCACCGAGTACTCCGGATCCATGCCGTTGCTGAAGAAGAACGAAAGGTTCGGAGCGAAGTCGTCGATGTGCATGCCGCGGGCGAGGTAGGCCTCGACATAGGTGAAGCCGTTGGCCAGCGTGAAGGCCAGTTGCGAGATCGGATTGGCGCCGGCTTCGGCGATGTGATAGCCGGAGATCGATACCGAGTAGAAGTTGCGCACGTCGTTATGGACGAAGAACTCCTGGATGTCGCCCATCATCTTCAGCGCGAACTCGGTCGAGAAGATGCACGTGTTCTGACCCTGATCCTCCTTGAGGATGTCGGCCTGGACCGTCCCGCGGATGTTGCTCAGTACCCAGGCGCGGATCTTGGCAGTCTCGTCCTCGGTCGCTTCTCGACCGTTGTCCCGGCGGAACTTGTCGACCTGCTGGTCGATCGCCGCATTGAAGAACATCGACAGGATGATCGGCGCCGGGCCATTGATGGTCAGCGACACCGAAGTCGTCGGGGCACACAGATCGAAGCCGTCGAAGAGGACCTTCATGTCGTCGAGCGTGGCGATCGAAACGCCCGAATTGCCGACCTTGCCGTAGATGTCCGGACGGTCATCGGGATCGCAGCCGTAGAGCGTGACCGAGTCGAAGGCCGTCGACAGGCGTTTGGCCGGCATGCCTTCGGAAACCTTCTTGAACCGGCGGTTGGTCCTGAAGGCGTCGCCTTCGCCAGCGAACATCCGTGTCGGATCCTCGTTCTCGCGCTTGAAAGCGAAGACGCCGGCGGTGAACGGAAAAGACCCGGGCACGTTCTCCTTCATCAGGAAGCGGAGCACCTCGCCGTCGTCCTTGTAGGTCGGCAGCGACACCTTGCGAATCCGTGATCCGGAGAGCGAGGTGCTGGTCAGCTTCGTGCGGATTTCCCTGTCGCGGATTTTCACGACGTACTCGTCCTGCGCGTAGAGCTCGGCCGTCTTCGGCCACATGTCGAGCAGCTTGCGTGACCGGGCGTCGAGCTGCCCGTCCTTCCATGAGATCATCTCGTCGAAATCGCCTGCAGCCTTGCCACAGGCCACGAAGAGCTCCTTCGCCGTGCGCAGCGCCTGCCGCTGGCGAGCGATCTCCGACTGCTCGGCGGTGTGCTGATGGTACTTGCGCAGCGTCTCGGCGATCTCCGCGAGATAGCGGACGCGCTGTGCCGGGACGATCGCCCGCTGGTTCGACGACTGGCGCACCGATACCTGCGGCAGCTTGCCCTTCTTGAGCTTGAGGCCGAGTGCGTGCAGCCTGGGGACCATCGCCTGGTACAGAGCGGTGAGTCCGTCGTCGTTGAACCGGGCGGCCATCGTGCCGAAGATCGGCATTTCCTCGGGGCTCCGGGCGAAGGCCTCGTGGTTTCGCTGATACTGCTTGCGCACGTCGCGGAGTGCGTCCTCGGCGCCCTTGCGATCGAACTTGTTGATCGCCACGAAGTCCGCGAAGTCAAGCATGTCGATCTTTTCGAGCTGCGAGGCGGCGCCGAACTCGGGGGTCATCACGTAGAGTGAAACGTCGACCAGCGGCACGATTGCGGCGTTGCCCTGGCCGATCCCCGAGGTCTCGACGATCACCAGATCGAAGCCCGACAGCTTGCAGGCAGCGATCACCTCGGGCAGCGCGGCGGACAGCTCCGAGCCCGTCTCGCGCGTCGCCAGCGAACGCATGTAGATGTTCGGATGCTCGATCGCGTTCATCCGGATCCGGTCGCCGAGCAGCGCACCGCCGGTACGCTTGCGCGAGGGATCGATCGAAATGATCGCCAGTTTGAGCGCGTCGCCCTGGTCCAGCCGGAAGCGGCGGACGAGTTCGTCGGTCAGCGATGACTTGCCGGCCCCGCCCGTACCGGTGATGCCGAGAGCCGGAACCTTGAGCCCTGCCGCCGCGTGGACGATCTTCTTGCGCACTGCTTCCGGGTACGCCCCGTTCTCGAGCGCGGTGATGACCTGCGCCAGCTTCCGTCGGTCGCCGGCCTTGAGCGCGGCGAGTACGGCGTCCGCGTCCTGCGGGGCGAATGGGGAGAGGTCGAAATCCGACTTGGTGACGACCTCGTTGATCATTCCCTGCAGCCCCATCGACTGGCCATCCTCGGGCGAGTAGATGCGCGCCACGCCGTAGGCGTGCAGATCGGCGATTTCGCTCGGCACGATCACCCCGCCGCCGCCGCCGAAGACCTGGATGTTGCCGCCACCGCCTTCCTTCAGCAGGTCGATCATGTACTTGAAGAACTCGACGTGTCCGCCCTGATACGAAGTGATGGCGATTCCCTGCACGTCTTCCTGCAGGGCGGCGTTGACGATTTCCTGCACCGAGCGGTTGTGCCCGAGATGGATCACTTCGGCGCCCGTCGCCTGGAGAATCCGGCGCATGATGTTGATCGATGCGTCGTGTCCGTCGAACAGTGAGGCCGCGGTGACGAAGCGCACCTTGTGCTTGGGCTTGTAGGGCAGAAGCTTCTTGCTGATGGAAAGGTCAGTCATGTCGTTGGGCTCCACGAAGATCAGGAAGGTATCGACGATCTGGAATCGGCCAGGGCTTCACATGGTAGGAAGTTGAGCGCAACAAAGCTACTACCCGGAATGCCGCTGATCGTGTAAATATTGCCAACTTCAAATCCTTCATCAATACACAGCTTTGCGCGAAAGGCCGACTTCCCTTCGGGACAAGACTGCCAATGCCGCCAACGCCCAGGATGTGACGGGCCGTTTCTCGAGTCTCGTCTCGGCTCCGTCACGGGCGACCGTTGCGGTCGCTTTCGTCCGCGGAATGCTCGCCGGCCTCGGCGAGGCGCAGAGAGATGCGCGGCGTGTCCTCGAACAGGCTCACATTTCGCCAGGGGTGCTCGCCGATCCGCAAGCGCGGGTTCCGGTCGAGCGCTACGCGGAACTCTACAACCTCGTCTGCCGCGAGCTCGACGACGAAGGCTTTGCCTTGTTCTCGGTTCCGCTGCGCAGCGGCTCCTTCGAGTTCCTCTGCCGCAGTTCGATAACCGCGCCGACGCTCGCCGTAGCCATTGATCGCAGCGCGCGCTTTCTGCGCCTCGTGCTGCCCGACCTGGCCGTTCACCTCGACAACCAGTTCGACGAGGCCTGTCTTCGCATCAGCGAAGTCCGTCCGCTGAAGAGCGGACGCGTGTTCGCTTTCGAGTGGCTGCTGCGGCTGCTCCACGGCCTGTTCTCATGGCTCGTCGGACGCAGCATCCTGCTCGACTCGGTGGCCTTTCCCTACCCCCGCCCGGAGCACGCGACGGATTATTCGCTGATCTATACGGCCCAATCGACTTTCGATTGCGATGTCCTCTGCGCGCGCTTCTCGTCGAGTCTGCTCGAACTGCCGATCCGTCGCGACGAGGCGGCGTTGCAGTCCTTCCTCGAGGGCGCACCGGGCAAGCTGACGACACTCTATCGCCGTGACCGCGAGACGGTTTTGCGCGTGCGCAACGCGCTGCGCGACGGATTGCCGTCGGCGACCTCTCTCACCGACGTCGCGCGCGTGCTTCACCTGTCGCCAAGGACGCTGCATCGTCGGCTCGAGCATGAGGGATCGAGTTTTCAGACGATCAAGGACGCACTCCGTCACGACCTGGCGATCAACCGGCTGGTCAAGACCCACCACTGCGTTGCCGAGGTCGCCGCCGAGCTCGGTTTCGCGGACACCGCAGCGTTCTATCGGGCGTTCGTGCGCTGGACGGGAATGTCTCCGGCCCAGTACCGCCGTCGGTGGCTGCCGGCTCCTCCTTCACGCGTCGGCGGATCGTCGTGAAACGAGGCGGATCGTCGTGAAATGAGGATGCCGGCCACGCTGCCACGCACGGCTCGGGCCGGCGCAGCACGGAACCAGCCCGGTCGATCGGCATCGGCGATGATGGCCTGGCTCGCCGCGTGCCAGGAGAGGCGACCCCGGATCACCTCTCGGTCATGAATCGCGTCGCGTTCTCGAGGTCGGCCTGGGTGCTCCCGCTGTACAGCGCATTGACGAACTTGCGCCAGATCAGGTCCGGCTCTCCAAGCCGGAAGCCATACATGCCGTCGCCCGATTCCCTTGACGCCGAGACGTGGATTCGCGATACCTCGGCCGGCCCGAGCTGGATCGTCACCTCTCCCCAGACGTTGATCGGTACGGCGGCGAGGGCGTGGGCCCGAAATCCGTAACGCGACAGCTGGACGACCTCGAGATTCACCCGGCGTTCGGCGCCCTCAGGGGTGACCACCGTAAACTTTGCCGGACAGCGGACCGAGAAGCGGCGGTGGCGCCGGCGCACCGCGACGTCATGAGTGTTTTCGGACAGTGCAGGGAGAACGGCGCGGTACGCCGGCAAATCGTAGATCGTGTGCAGCAGGCTCTTCTTGCGGTCGCTGAGCTGACTGAAGACTCGGGTTTGCTGATTGAAGAAATAGTCGAGCAGTTCAGGGGTCAGGACTGGGTCATTGGTCGTGTAGAAGCGTCGTGGCGGCAGTTTGATGTTCGGCAGCCTGACCTGCGTGAAGAAGGCGTACAGGTTCCGTTTGGGTGGTTTCGACGCGTAGTGCTGTCTGAAGATCTCGGGAGCCGTTCTGAGATCGAGCGTCGCCCCGACCGCCGGAGCGCCGTTCACGAAGTCGTAGTTCTCGACGACGTTTGCCGACAGGCGAGTGAAGAAGAGGAGTGACTCATACATCTCGATGTGGCTCGGGTTGACCGCGATGACCAGATGACGAGTGTCGAAAAAGGTCGTGCAGTACTCGTACATGAACTTCATCAACGGGAAGAGTATGCTTCCACCCGTCTTGC
The DNA here is from genome assembly GCF_023806625.1 of Accumulibacter sp. Lineage (GTDB taxonomy): Bacteria > Pseudomonadota > Gammaproteobacteria > Burkholderiales > Rhodocyclaceae > Accumulibacter. Next base: position 24,804 of record NZ_JAMTDX010000020.1, on the reverse strand, counting down.
GGAAACGCCTGTCGATGGCCAGCGCCGAGACTTCCGCGATGTTGCCCTTCTTTTCGCGCAGGGCATTGAGATCGAAGATTCGCTGCAGCGGAAAGCCGAGGACACTCTCGCGGATCAGGGACAAGGTGCCGACGACCTCGCCGTCGTACTTCGCGCAGAGCGTGGTTGTCGTCGGCAGGGCGTGATAGATGGTCACCCGCATTCCCGACGGATCAGGCTTCATGAACTTGTTGCCGACGTAGGCGTCATGGAGGAGCGTGAAACAGGCCTCGAGTTCTTCCCTGGTTTCGGCGATCTTCAGCACGAGTCGCTCGCTGGGCTCCGGGTCGCAGTCGACGAAATTCCGGTAGACAGCGAACCGCCGCTCCCTCGGGAGAACGTTGAACAGTCTTCTCACGGTCGCGCCTAGCGCTCTGCGTACCGGCAAGACTAGCTTTCTGATCATTCCCACTCCCTCGGCACCGGCAACGCGCTCGCTGGCAGCGCCTGTGCCGGCGAAACGAGTTCCGCCGTGGTCCGGACAATCACCTGGCCCTGCCGTGTACTCTACCTAAATCCGGGCGAAAGGTGCAGAATCGTCGCACTGGCTGGCCGGAAATTGCGTCGCACCGAGACAAAGGAGCGCGTCGCGGGCTGTCCCGGCCATGCCGCGCTGCCGACCGTTCGAGGCGCGGTCCCGGACTGGGGCGCGACGATCCTTTCACCGCCCGGGGAACGCCGCGCTCGAACCGGTTCGGACGAGCGTGCAGAAAGATTCCGGTGGCCGGGCGTTGCGCACAGAAAGTACTTGACCGCCGCGAGGTTTTTCTTCGACAGTTTACGTCTGTCTCGCCGGGAATGCTTCGCCTGGGGAGCGGATGCCCTTCATTCAGGCGACCGGACAGAGTTCCGCCGAAGCCCCTGGCGCAGGGCCCGACCAGGCGCCGCAGCTGGATCAGAGGAATGACGAGGATGAAACGAGCCCCACGTTTCTGCATTGCCGTGCTTCCCGGAGATGGTATCGGGCCGGAAATCATGGCCTCGTGCCTGCAGGTCCTCGATGTGCTGCAGGACCGGCTGGGTGGCCTGAGCCTCGAATTCCGGCATCTCGAGGGCGGTGCAGCGCATTACCAGAAGACCGGTTGCGCGTTCTCCGAGGCCAGCATGGACGTGTGCAGGAAGGCCGACGCGGTTCTGTTCGGCGCGATCGGGCTGCCGCACGTCCGTTACCCCGATGGAACCGAAATCACGACCCAGTGTGACCTGCGCCGCGACATGGATCTTTACGCGGGCATCCGCCTGATCCGCAGCTATCCAGGGCTGCCGCGCGTGCTCGGCGACAAGCGCGCTGCGCGGATCAATCTGGTCGTCGTCCGTGAACAGACCGAAGGCCTGCTCTGGTCTCGGGGACGAGGCCTGCTCGAGGACGACCGCGTGGCCCGAGACACGATGCTCGTGTCGCGTGACGGGAGTCGCCGGGTCTGCGAGTTTGCCTTTCGCGTTGCCGAGCGGCGCGCGCAGATGCGCCGCCGGCCGGCGAAAGTGACCTGTGTCGACAAGGCCGACGTTCTGTCGTCGATGGCCTTCTTCCGGCGCGTCTTCTGCGAAGTGGCCGAGCTGCATCCGGAAGTGGCCAGCGGCTGTGCCTACGCCGATGCCACGGCGATGAATCTGGTCAGATTCCCGTGGGAATTCGATATTCTGGTGACCGAGAGCGTACTCGGGGGAATATTCTCGGACCTCGCCGCCGGGCTGGTCGGCAGCCTGGGGCTCGTGCCGTCGGCAGACATCGGCGAGAAGCATGCGGTATTCCAGCCGGCGCACGGCAGTGCCCCGGACATCGCGGGTCAGGGAAGCGCCAACCCGGTCGCGCAGGTCCTCTCGGCCGCTCTGATGTTCGACTGGCTTGCCGAGCGTCACGCCGAGCCACGGCTGGCGCACGGCGCGCGAATTCTCGAGCATGCGGTCGACAAGGCGCTGGCGACTGTCTGCCCCGTGGAATTCGGTGGTCAGGACGGGACCTCGGCGATCACCCAGGCGATCATGGCGCAGATTCGCAAGTCGTGACGACGATGCCTTCGCCTCCCGACAGCCGTCCCGCGCTGCTTCCGGCGATCGAAAGACTGAGTGGCGGCGACCCGCACTGCGCGGTCATCTGGCTGCACGGGCTCGGGGCGGACGGGCACGACTTCGAGCCGATCGTCGATGAGTTCGATCTCGCCAGACTGCCGCCCACCCGCTTCGTCTTTCCTCACGCGCCGATGCGCCCGGTGACGATCAACGGCGGTTACGTGATGCGTGCCTGGTATGACGTGGTGTCGGCAGATTTCTCGTCCGGGCGCGAAGAGGCGAACCAGCTGCGCGAGTCGGCCGCGCGGATCAGCGCACTGATCACGCGCGAGAACGAGCGCGGAATACCCGACCGGCGGATCGTGCTCGCCGGCTTTTCCCAGGGCGGGGTCCTGGCGCTGCATGCCGGCCTGCGTCACCCGCGCCGGCTCGCCGGCGTCGTCGCACTCTCCTGCTACCTGCCGCTGCCCGACACGCTGGCCGCGGAAGCTGCTCCCGAGAACGCCGATCTCCCGCTGTTCATCGCTCACGGTCGGGCCGACCCGGTGATTCCCTACGACTACGGGGCGTCGTCGGCCAGATTGCTCAAGGCCTGCGGCTACCCCGTGCACTGGCACGCTTACCAGACCGCGCACGGCGTCTGCGCCGACGAACTGCAGGACATCGAGAGCTGGCTGGCCGTTGCGCTCGGCGAAGCCGGCTGACTCCCTGCGCACGGTTCGCCGTCGGTGCTCGCCGGCCTTCGTTCTCGACGCCGTGGCGAGACTTGGCTAAACTCTCGCCATAATCCACGTATGGTCAGGGGAAATCGGATGCGCCGGGTGATCTTCAATCAGAAGGGCGGGGTAGGCAAGTCCACGATCGCCTGCAACCTGGCGGCGATCGCTGCTTCGCGCGGCCGGCGGACGCTGCTCGTCGATCTCGATCCGCAGGCCAACGCCTCCCGTTACCTGCTCGGCGCGACACTCGATCAACAGAAGAAGACGCTCGCCCATTTCTTCGACGAGATGCTCGGCTACACGCTCTTTCCGCAGCCGCTCGACAGCTACGCGGTGGCTACGCCGTTCGCCAACCTGGCGGTCATCCCGTCCGACCCGCGGCTCGAGGAAGTGCAGTTCAGGCTCGAGTCGCGCTACAAGATGTTCAAGCTCCGCGACGCGCTCGACAAGCTCGGCGGCTACGACGAAGTGTTCATCGACACGCCGCCGGCGCTCAACTTCTTCACCCGATCGGCGCTGATCGCCGCCGACACCTGCCTGATTCCTTTCGATTGCGATGACTTTTCGCGCCGCGCGCTGTATTCGCTGCTCGACAGCGTGCGCGAGATTCAGGGCGATCACAATCAGCGCCTGCGCGTCGAGGGCATCGTCGTCAACCAGTACCAGGCGCGTGCCAACCTGCCGTCGCGGCTGATCGACGAACTGCGCGCCGAGGGACTGCCGATCCTCGATGCCTTCCTCTCGGCCTCGATCCGCATCCGCGAGTCGCATCACCAGGCGTTGCCGATGATCCATCTCGATCCACGACACAAGCTCACCGCCGAGTTCAGCGCGCTCTACGATCTGCTGGCACAATAGGCCGTCCGCTTCTTCCGATCGTCAGCCCTGGCCCCTCGATGGACGCGCGCCTCCGCTTTGCCGTCTCGGTGGTCGTCCTCGGCCTGCTGATGACCGGACCGTTCGTGATCACTGCGGCGCTGATCTGGGCCAGTGCGCAGCCGGCCGAAGAAGCGTTGCTCGTGCAGTTGATCGTCCCGCACCTTCCGCTCGGTGCGCTGATGACGACCTTCGGGTTCATCGTCGGCCTGCTGGTCATCCGCCATCTGTTTCGCCAGTACGTGCAGGGCCTGCTGAGGATGGCCGAGAATTTGCACCTGATGCTCTCGGCGAACCGGAACTTCCGGGTCACTCCGGAGGGCCCGCCCGAAGTGCAAGTGCTCGCGCGCGCGATCAACGACCTCGGCGAGCAGCGTGACCGGCTGATGGACGACGTCGATGCTCAGGTTTCGGCGGCCAAGGCGTCGGTCGAGGAAGAGAAGAACCGCCTCGCCGCGCTGATGTCCGAACTCGCGCAGGCCGTCGTGGTGTGCAACCGGGACGGCCGGATCCTGCTCTACAACAGTCGGGCGCGCCTGCAGTTCCGCGCGTTGGCTCAGGGAAGCACCGCGGTCTCGGGCGGGGCGCTGATCGGCCTCGGGCGGTCGATCTTTTCGGTTCTCGAACGCAGCCAGATCGACCACGCGCTCGAAGTCGTCCGCCAGCGGTTGGGCAAAGGATCGGCGACGGCGATCGCCAACTTCATCACTGCGGCTCGTGGGGGGCAGCTGTTGCGCGTCCAGCTCGTTCCGGTGCTCGCCACCGGGGATCCGGGCCAGTCGGAGATGCCGATGAGCGGTTACGTGCTCACCGTCGAGAACATCACCCGGAACATCGAGCTCGAGTCGAGGCGCGATCAGGTGCTGCAGTCGCTGACCGACGGCACCCGCGGCGGTCTGGCCAACATTCGCGTCGCCGTCGGCAACCTGATGGACTATCCGGACATGGAAGCCGAGATCCGCGAGCGCTTCGTCGGGATCATCAGCGACGAGGTGCTGCGCATGAGTCAGCGGCTCGACCTGACGATGAGCGAGTTCGCCGACACGCTCAAGACGCGCTGGCCGGTCGAGGACGTGCAGGGAACGGACATCCTTGCCGCCGCCCAGCGGCGGATCGAGGAGCAGTTCAAGGTCGCGACGAGGACCGAGGACCTCGACGAGAACCTCTGGCTGCGTGCGGAGAGCTTTTCCCTGGTCCTCTCGATCTGCTCGCTGGCCTCCCGTCTCGTCGATCACTACGGAATCCGCGAACTGCGCTTCAGGCTGCTGCCCTTCGGCACCCTTGCCTACCTCGACATCATCTGGACCGGTCACGCGATGTCGCTGGAGACCTTCTACACCTGGGAGGCCGAGCCGATGCGGGTTGGTAACGAGGTGTCCCCGCTGTCGCTGCGTGACGTGATCGACCGCCATGGCGGAGAGGTCTGGTACGAACGCGAGAAAGCCGCGCAGCGCTGCTTTTTCCGCTTCGTCCTGCCCGTCGCGGCGCCACAGACGCGGGCGCCCGGAGAGGTCGCCGACGCTGTCGGTGTGCGTCCCGAGTACTACGACTTCGACCTTTTCCGTTTCCGGGACCAAAGCATCGATCTCGACCGGCCGCTCGCCGACCTGAGCTACACGGTCTTCGATACCGAAACCACCGGCCTCGAGCCGGCGGCAGGCGACGAGATCATCCAGATCGGCGCGGTGCGCATCGTCAATGGGCGTCTCCTGCGTCACGAGAACTTCGACCAGCTCGTCGACCCGGAGCGCTTCCTGCGCCCCGAAGGGGTCCGCGTGCACGGCATCACCGATGACATGGTTCGCGGTCAGCCGCTGATCGACGCCGTGCTTCCGGCCTTCCACGACTTCTGCAGCGACACCGTCCTCGTCGCGCACAATGCCGCCTTCGACATGCGCTTCCTGCAGCTCAAGGAGGAGCGCACCGGCGTCTCGTTCAGCCAGCCGGTGCTCGATACGCTGCTGCTCTCGGGTGTCCTGCAGCCGAATCAGGACTCGCATCAGCTCGACAGCATCGCCGAGCGTCTGGGCGTGACCATCGAGGGACGACACAGCGCGCTCGGCGACGCCTGCGCAACGGCCGAAGTCTTCCTCAGGATGCTGCCGCTGCTCGCGCAGGCTGGAATCGTGACGCTGCGCCAGGCGCTCGAAGCATCGGAGAAGAGCTACTTCGCCCGGCTGAAGTACTGAGGCCCTCGCTGAGGCGCCGGGGCAATCGGGGACAGACCACGTTTTTCGCTCCGACTCCGGGCGGCCCCGGTGTGTTCGGGCAGCAGCCTCCCACCCCCCCGAGGCATTCCTGCTTGCCGATCACTCTGCTCCGCAGAAGCCAGGCGCGATATCAGGATCTGCTACTCAGATCCAGCGTCGGAGTCATCGAATCGACCGGCGAGACGGTTAAGCCGTAGTACTCGTCAAACCACCTGGTGTGCTCGTGAAGGGCGTGGACGAGCAGCGCCCGGACATCTGTGCTTTGCGACACGGTCACGGTGCGATTCACGGCGTCCCTGAGCAACGCTGCGCCCAGGCTGATTTCTTGCGACCGTCGATCGACCGCGATCCGTGCCAGAACCATCACCGGGATCGGATCAGGCCTTACACGTTCGGGTGCCAGCTGATGCGAGACGGCACCGGCTGCCGTCACCTGGTGCCCGTAAACGCGCCCTTGCCGATCGGCGAAGACGAAGCCGCGGCTGGCACCGCCAAGCTGGGTTGCCATCTCTCGACGCTTGAGCCAATCGTCCAGAACGTGTTCACCACAGCAAAAGTCATCGATCCGGTGAGCTGTGGAGAGCGGTTGCGGCGCCGAGAGATCGACGCTCATCCCTCGTCCCAGGACGCCTTGAGCGCGAGCCGTCGATCGAGACCTTCGCTGGGCCTGGGTGGCGCATTGAGCAGATCGAGGAACTGCTGGAACTTGCCGGCATCGAGGCTCAAGCGAGCGCGGTTCACCAGGATGGCTTGGGTTCGCTCACAGGCGGCCTCGAGGATGAAGTCCCTGAGCGCCGGCAGCGGTGGCCGGGAAACCGGCGCGCCGGACCGAGCGGCGACGCTGCCGGGCGCCCTGCGCAGCTGGCTGCCCGAAGAAGCTATCGCCCGACATCGACGACGACGCGTCCGCGGACCTTGCCTTCGAGCAGGCGCGCGCCGACCTCGACGGCTTCCGACAGGCCAATCTCGCTGGTCATCGCTTCGAGGCGGCCGATCTCGAGGTCCTGCGCCAGGCGCGCCCACGCCGTCTGGCGCACCGAGAGGGGAGCCATCACGCTGTCGATGCCGTAGAGTGTCACGCCGCGGAGAATGAACGGCGCGACCGTCGCCGGAAAATCCATCCCGCCAGCGAGACCACAGGCGGCGACGGCGCCGCAATAGCGCGTCGTCGCACAGGCGTTGGCCAGCGTGTGGCTGCCGACCGTGTCCACGACGCCGGCCCAGCGTTCCCTGCCGATCGGCTTGCCGGGTCCCGAGAGCTCGCTGCGCTCGATCACTTCGGCGGCGCCGAGCGCCTTGAGGTAGTCCGCCTCGGCGGTGCGTCCGGTCGACGCGACGACGCGGTAGCCGAGTTTGCCGAGCAGCGCGGTGGCCACGCTGCCGACCCCGCCGCTTGCGCCGGTGACCAGGATCTCGCCGTCGCCTGGCCGGACACCGTGCCTCTCGAGCGCCAGCACGCAGAGCATCGCCGTGTAGCCGGCGGTGCCGATGGCCATCGCCTGACGCTCCGTGAAGGCGGCCGGCAGGGCGACGAGCCAGTCACCCCTGACGCGGGCGATCCCGGCGAGCCCGCCGCAGTGCGTTTCGCCGACACCCCAGCCGTTGAGGATCACGCGATCGCCGACCTTCCAGGCGGCATGGCTGCTCTCGCTGATCGTACCGGCGAAGTCGATTCCCGGGATCATCGGAAAGCGGCGGACGACCGGTGCCTTGCCGGTGAGCGCCAGGCCGTCCTTGTAGTTCAGCGTGCTCCATTCGACGCGCACGGTCACGTCGCCCTGCGGCAGGATCGCTTCGTCGATCTCCTGGAACCGGGCCCGGTAGCCGGCTTCGTCCTTGGTGATCAGGATTCCCTTGAACATGGTGAGGCTCTCCTCTGGTGAGTGAAACGGTAAGGAAGTTTCGCTGGCTGGTGGCTTGGGCGACCAGGCCTGGTGGCTCGCGCGGTCGATCGGCGCTACTCGATGGCCGGCGGGAGTGCCAAGTGTGTTCATGGGCTTGAGCGCTCCACGGACGAGGATCGATTCAGCTGCGCCACGCTCGATGCCTCCGACGCCATGCCTTCGGGGGTGTCCGCACGGATCGACTCTTCGCTCGTCAGAAAGGCCGCAGCGCGGTGAGCCAGATCAGCAGGACGGTCGCGAAGACGCCGGCCTCGCTGGTCGCGGCAACGAGCAGTCCGACTCGGCTCGCCCGTGCCGGAGCCAGCACACCGGCGACCAGGAAGGCCAGCGCGAACGCCGGTGCGACGAGGATCCTGAGCACTGCCAGAGCGTCCCACTGGTGCAGGATCGATCCCGGATCGGCGGCCCGCGCGCCGAGATAGACGGCGAGTGCCGCGAGACCGCTCGCCACGACGGCCGATGCGGCGAGCAGCAGGGCGATCCAGAAGACGCGATACGTTCTCAGGAAGAAGAGGGCGGCGGCGGTCGGTGGAATGGATGCGATGCTGAAGACGGCCAGGAACAACAGGCCGTCGCCGAAGGCGTGCATTCCGCCCGAAGCGTCGCGGTCCGGACCACTGGTCCACAGCACGTAGACCGCCACCACTGCCGAGGCGACGAGCAGGGCCAGAGCGTAACCGGCGACCGTCACAGCGACCTTGGCGAGGGGCCCCATCGTGCCGGCGTTCATCTCAGTTGGGTGCCCTCGGCCAAGGCACCGGGTCGCGCGGGCGGGCCACGTGCGTCACGCCGAGAGGCGTGTCCCTCAGGCAAGTTCCAGGTTCTTCAGCAGCGGTTGCCACTTGCGCAGAGCGATCTTCTGGAAGCCGGCCGGCTTGGGATGCAGTTCGTTGGCCCAGTCCGCTTCGGCGAGCGTGTTGCGGCTGTCGACGAGGAAGATCCGCTGCGGGTCGATCCGCGTCAGATCCTGGAGCGTCACGGTCAGGCGATCGATCAGATGACGGATGCACTCGTGCTGCAATCCCGCGGGGACCCCGGCATTGTCGAGCGCCGGCTTGAGCCAACTCCCGCGGTTGCCGAACACGCCCTTGCCAGTCGGAAAGGCGTAATCGTAGTCGTGCATGACCACCTTCGACCGGCTGTCCGTGGAAGCGAGGATCTGGCCGATCAGCGCCCGGTAGCTTTCGGCGGTTTTCCTCAACAGCCAGTTCAGCGTCCTTTCGCCATCGCCACTCCTGAAGCAGTCGCCGGCGTTGGTCGCCTTGCGGCAGTCGCCGTTGAGCAACGGCAGCAGGTCGTTGATCCCGGCGAAGTCGTTGCCGCCGCCGCTGATCCATACCGACGAGAGCGCCGATCCGTGGAGGCTCAGTGCGGCCCTGACCGACTTGGCGTACTTGCCGTACACGTAGTCGAAAGCTTCGGCGCCGTTGTTTCCGATGGCCAGGATGTAGTGTTCCTTGCTCGCGACGACGCGGCCGAGCGGGTTGAGCAGCGACCCGCCAGGGAACGGATACCAGAACCACGAATCGCCGATCGCCAGGATCGACGGCATGTGGTGGTCGCTCTGCATCCGGTTCCAGTCCCAATAGACGTTCTCGAAATTCATCCCTTGCTCCCGTCGAAAAGGGCAGCGCACCGAAACATCAGCAATGCGCTGCCGATGAGGCTTCGCGTCTCGCCAGCCGGACGACTTCTTGTTCCGGCAGTGGGCCGGCGTCGTCCAGTCGCAGTATAGACTCGCCGCTGCCGGTGTGCCGGTCGAGTCGACACCGGTCGTGCATTGCTCGGGCTTCGCCGATCAGGCGAAGTCGTTCTCGAGCACGACTCGGTAGCGCGCCTTCCCCGAGGCCAGATGCTGCAGCGCTTCGTTGACCCGGCTCATCGGAAAGTATTCGGTGATCGGTGCGATCCGGTGGCGGGCGCAGAATTCGAGCATCCTGCGGGTCGTCGCCGGCGATCCGACCGGCGACCCGGAGACGCTCTTCTGGCCGCCGATCAGCGCGAACGCCGGAACCGGGATCGGCGACGGCACGGCTCCGACGACGTGCAGACGGCCTCCAGGCGCCAGCGTGCGCAGGAAGAGCGACCAGTCGAGGTCGGCGTTCACCGTCGACAGCACGAAATCGAGTGAGCCGGCGAGTGCTTCGAGCTGCGCGGCGTCGGTCAGGTTGACGACCCGGTGGGCGCCCATGGCCAGCGCCTCGTCGCGTTTCGCGTCGGTGGTCGTGAAAGCGGTGACCTCGCAACCCCACTTGTTGAGGAACTGCAGCGCGAGATGCCCGAGTCCGCCGATGCCGATCACGCCGGCGCGGTCGGTTGGGCTGACACCGAACTCGACGATCGGGCCAAAAACCGTGATTCCGCCGCAGAACAGCGGCCCGGCACTGCGGGGATCGACGCCGGCCGGCAGGCGGAAGGCCCACTCGCCGTTGCAGCGGACCTTGTCGGCGAAGCCGCCGAAGCGGCCGACGATCGTCTGCTCGTTGTTCCGGCAGAGGTTGTGGTGACCGCCGAGGCATTCGTTGCAGGTCATGCAGCAGCCGCTGAACCAGCCGAGTCCGACGGTGTCGCCCGTCTCGAGGTGCCTGACGTGGTTTCCCTTGCGGGCCACTCGGCCAACCACCTCGTGCCCCGGAACGAACGGGTAGGCACTGATCCGCCACTCGTCGTCGAGCATCGACAGGTCCGAATGGCAGACTCCACAGGCGAGAACGTCGATCTCCACCTGGTGCGGCCCGAGTTCGCCGGGGTCGTAAGAGAAAGGTTTCAGCGGGCCGCCAGCTTTATCGGCGGCGTAGGCTCTGATCATCGACGGGGCTCCGGAACGGGGAAGGCGAAAGCGGCGAAGAGCGCAAGGCGCGGCCGCTGGTGCGGCCTGGCCAGCGCTTGCTGGGGGGCGTCTCGACATGGGCCATGCTATACCATTTCAGGGCGCCTTTCGAGAAGCGCCAGCGCATCCGGGCGGCTGCGCTTGATCCACATCAACGCCGTCGCCCGCGCGCCGCCGTGTAATATCGGCATTTCGTCGGGGACCGCAGGATGTTCAGGATTTCGCAATACATCGAGGAACTGGTGACGCCGAAGGAGCCCGGCCCGCGGCCGAGCCCGCCGGGCCCGGTGGTCATCTGGAACCTGATCCGGCGCTGCAATCTGACCTGCCGGCACTGTTATTCGATCTCGACCGACCGGAATTTTCCGGGAGAGCTGTCTACCGACGAGGTCTTCGCGGTGATGGACGACCTCCGCGAGTTCGGCGTGCCGGTGCTGATCCTCTCCGGCGGCGAGCCGCTGCTGCGTCCGGACATCTACGACATCGCCCGGCGCGCTCGCGCGATGGGCTTCTACGTCGGGCTGTCCTCGAATGGCACGCTGATCGACGGCGATGCCGTCGAACGGATCGCTGCGTGCGACTTCAACTACGTCGGCGTTTCGCTCGACGGGATCGGCGCCACACACGACCGCTTCCGCCAGCGGCCCGGCGCCTTCGACGCCTCTCTCGCCGGAATCCGCCTGTGCCGAGACCGTGGCCTGAAAATCGGCGTGCGCTTCACGATGACCCGCGACAACGCCGGCGATCTGCCGCGCCTCCTGGAACTCGTCGAGCGCGAGGGCATCGACCGCTTCTACTTCTCGCACCTCAACTACGCGGGCCGTGGCAACCGCAACCGCCGCGACGACGCGCAGCACCAGCTGACGCGCCGGGCGATGGACCTGCTCTTCGAGACCTGCTGGGACTTCCGGCAGCGGGGTCTGCGCAAGGAATTCACCAGCGGCAACAACGACGCCGACGGCGTCTACTTCCTGCACTGGGTGACGCGGCGATTCCCCGAACGCGCGGCGAACATTCGCGCGCGGCTCGTGCAGTGGGGTGGCAACTCGTCGGGCGTCAATGTGGCGAACATCGACAACCTTGGCAACGTGCACCCGGACACGATGTGGTGGCACCACACCCTCGGCAACGTCCGCCAGCGCCGCTTCTCCGAGATCTGGACGGACCTCTCCGACCCACTGATGGCCGGCCTGAAGCGCTCTCCGCGAATCGTTTCCGGGCGCTGCGGGGAATGTCGGCACTTCGACATCTGCAACGGCAACACGCGGGTCCGTGCGCAGCAGACAACCGGCGATCCGTGGGCCGAGGATCCGGGCTGCTATCTCGACGACGAGGAGATTGGCTTCGCCCCGGCGTTGGCGCCGACCGTCCTGCGCCGGGCATGAGCAGCACCTGGCGAGCGATCCTGATCACCGCCGGCCTGAGCGTCTGCGCGGTGGGCCCGGCGGCGAAGACAGCGTCGGCAGCCGACGTTCAGCAGCTGTACCGCGAGCATTGCGCGGCCTGCCACGGCGAATCGCGTCTCGGCGGAATCGGCCCGGCGCTGCTGCCCGAGAACCTCGAACGCCTGCGCAAACCGGAGGCCGTCAAGGTCATCCGCGAGGGGCGCGTCGCGACGCAGATGCCGGCTTTCGCAGACCGGCTGAGCAGCGGCGAGGCGCAGCAGCTCGCCGACTGGATCTACACGCCGGCCTCTCCGGCGCCGAAATGGGGCGAAGCCGAGATCCGCGCCTCGCAGGTCGTCAATGCCGAAGCCGCCAGCTTGCCGGCGAAACCCGCGCCGGCGCTCAAGGGAGCCGACCCGCTCAATCTGTTCGTCGTCGTCGAGGCCGGCGATCACCATGTCTCGCTGATCGATGGTGACAGTTTCGAGCGCCTGCACCGCTTTCCGAGCCGTTATGCGCTGCACGGTGGGCCGAAGTTCTCGCCCGACGGCCGCTTCGTCTATTTTGCTTCGCGCGACGGCTGGATCAGCAAGTTCGACATCTACAACCTGGTCATCGTCGCCGAAATCCGTGCCGGTCTGAACACGCGCAACGCGGCCGTCTCTAGTGACGGCAGGTGGGTGATCGTCGCCAACTACCTGCCGCACAGCCTGGTGATCCTTTCGGCGAGCGACCTCTCGCTGATCAAGGTGATTCCGGCGGTCAATGCCGCCGGGACGAAGAGTTCCCGGGTTTCGGCGGTCTATGACGCGGCGCCGCGCAGGAGCTTCGTGGCTGCGCTCAAGGACGTTCCCGAGGCCTGGGAGATCAGCTACGATCCCGACGCCGAGCCGGTCGCCGAAGGCCTGGTGCACGACTATCGCTACCGCGAGGGCAGCTTCAAGCCGGGAATGTTCAATCCGCGGCGGACGCCGCTCGTCGACTACCTCGACGACTTCTTCTTCACGCCGGGCTACCGGGAGATCCTCGGCTCGTCGCGTTCGGCGAGCAAGGGCCAGGTCATCAACCTCGACGTGCGCAGGAAGATCGCCGATCTCGATCTCCCCGGCATGCCGCATCTCGGCTCGGGAATCACCTGGCAATGGACCGATCCTTCCGGCAGACAGCGGACCGTCATGGCCTCGCCCAACCTCAATCAGGCGGTGGTGACCGTCGTCGACCTGGTCACTTTCGAGAACGTCCGGCAGATTCCGACTCTCGGCCCGGGCTTCTTCCTGCGCAGCCACGAGAACAGCCGCTACGCGTTCACCGACTCGATGATGAGCCCCGAGCACAAGCACCAGCTGCAGGTCATCGACAAGCAGAAGCTCGAAGTCGTCGGCAGGATCGAGGCGAAGCCGGGCCAGACGCTGGCACACGTCGAGTTCACCCGCGATGGCCGCCATGCGCTGGCCAGTCTCTGGGAGAGCGACGGCGCACTGGTGGTCATCGACGCCGAGACGCTCAGGGAGGTCAAGCGCATCCCGGCCAACAAACCGGTCGGCAAGTACAACGTGTGGAATAAAATATCGCGCTCGGAAGGAACGAGCCACTGAGCCGGCGTGACGGGGCGCACGATTCGAAGGTGGCGCTTTCCGGTCGTTTCGCGGAGGAGGTCGGCGAGCGCGCTGCGCGGCTGCTCGTCGAGAACCGTCCGGAGCCGGTGCAGCGGCCGGCGTTGGCCTTGCGCGACGACGAGCGTTGAGACGATGACCGATGACCATGACCATCTTGCACCGGGCGACCGCCGTTCTGGCGGCGTGGCTTCTTCTCGCGGGCACCGCGCTCGCCGTACCGAAAGCCGCTGAGCATGAGGAGGGTGAAGTGACCTTTGGCGAAGCGGTCGGAACGCCGCCGCGACCAGGCACGAAGAGCCCCCCTCCGGCACCGGCGAGTACCAGTCGCGACGCCGTCGCGAAGAGCGGGGCGAAGAAGCCGGCGGGCGGCCCGAGCGGTTCCGCGGCGAGTGCTGCCGGCAAGCGGACTGCGGCCGCAGGAAGCGGCCAGAAGACACGGTCGGGCGGCAAGACGTCTGCTTCGTCCGGGGCGAAAGCCGGCAAGTCCGCCGCCGTTGCGCCCGGCGCCAGAGCGGGCCGCGGCGCGTCGGGCCCCACGGCTTCATCGACCGGCGCAAAGGCAGCGTTCAAGGGCCGGTCGGCCAGCGCGGCCGGGAAGCGCTCGGCCGAGCGAAAGTAGGCGTCTTCAACGTGCTGCGGGTGCGGTCGGCCGGCTGCCGAATGCACCGCTGCCCAGTTTTCCCTCGCGCCTGGCTCGCCCATGCGTCGTTTCTCGCCTGGCTGGTCCGGGCGTGTCGATGGAGTCTTCGATGTCCACACCGATTCTCTTGCTGACCGCCATTCCCTGCGCCGTGCTCGCTTCCTCCGCTGCGGCGCAGACGCCGCACATCGAGTTGATTGCTGGCTTTTACCGGATCGACGCCGAAGTCGCGGCAACCGATGCACAACGCGCTCAAGGGCTGATGCATCGGCGCAGCCTGGCGGCCAACCAGGGGATGCTCTTCGTCTTTCCGCAGGCGGCACGCCATTGCATGTGGATGCAGAACACCTATCTGCCGCTGTCGGTCGCCTTCCTCGACGAGGGCGGCCGCATCCTGAACATCGAGGACATGCAACCGCAGACCGAGGACAACCACTGTGCGGCCAAGCCCGCGCGTTTTGCTCTCGAGATGAACAAGGGATGGTTCTCGAGCAAGGGGATCGCGGCAGGGTCGCGTATCGCCGGCGTCGATCAGTCGCCCCTACCGCGTTAGCCGCCTCGCCCGACGCCGACCTCCGATGATCAGCGCGGCTGACGCAGCGTCGTGGCGCAGCCGCCTGCTGCGCTGCCCGGAGAGCGCGTCGCTGCTGCCCTGGCTGGCCGACCGCGGGTCGCTGACCGCGCGCATCCAGGCGCGCGGGTGCTTCGCCGTGCATGTCCTGCGCCAGGGAATTGCCTGCCCGAACGGCGACGAAGCATCCATCCTGGGCATCGAGCCGGGCGCGAGCGCCTGGGTGCGTGAGGTCATGCTGAGCTGCGACGGACGCATCGTCGTCTTCGCGCACACGGTTCTGCCCTGCGTTCCGCGCGGGCCGGTGACCGTCTGGCTGGCGCGTCTCGGCAATCGTTCGCTCGGCGCGATGCTCTTCGCTCATCCCGGCTTCGCCCGCGGGCCGATGCACTTTCGCCGCCTCAACCGGCGCCATCCGCTGTTCACCTCGGCCGCAAATGTCCTGGCCGATGGCGACCAGTCGCCGCGCACGCTCTGGGCGCGGCGCTCTCTGTTCGCCTTTGCCGGCCAGTCGGTGCTGGTCACCGAGGTCTTCTCACCGCGCGTCGTGGAACTCGACCGCTCGGTCATCGTCCGTGGTCGCGCCGGCTGGCCGGGTTTCGTCCGCGCCGAGTGATCAGTCAGCCGGGTCTGCACCGGCGTAACCGGTCTGGCGCCAGGCTTCGTAGACGGTGACCGCGACGGCATTCGACAGGTTGATGCTCCGGTTGCCGGAAACCATCGGCAGGCGCAGCCGCTCGTCGGGCGTGAACCCGGCGAGGATTTCCGGGGGCAGGCCCCGTGTCTCGCAGCCAAAGACGAGGATGTCGCCGGCGCGAAAGCCGGCGTCGACCGGCCGCCTCGTGCCGCGCGTGGTCAGCGCGAACCGGCGGCCTTGGGGTGACAGCCCGGCCAGCGCTGTGCAGCAGGTGGCCCAGTCGGCATGCACATGGACCGCGGCGAGCTCTGCGTAGTCCATTCCCGCGCGCCGCAACCGGTATTCGGAGAGTTCGAAGCCCAGCGGCCGGACCAGGTGCAGACGCGCTCCAGTGTTTGCGCACAGCCGGATGACGTTGCCGGTATTCGGCGGAATTTCGGGGTGGACAAGGACGACTTCGAACACGTCTCTGCGCGCAGGACAATGGATCAGGCAAGCTCGCCGGAATCCGGCTGGGTCAGCCGAGGACCGGCCGGTGGAGCGGCCGCCGGGTCGCCTGAACGCGTTGGGGGCCAGGCGCTGCACCGCGGCGGCAACCTGGGCGAAAAGTCAACACGATACCCGGCGAAACCCGCCGGAGTCCAGGGTTCCTGGCAGCGTCTCCGCCCCGGCTGCCCATCGGCAACCCGGAGTTGCCGGCGAAACCGCCCTGCGCCTCGGGAAGCCCGCCGCCCCTTGCATGCCCGAGGCTGGCAGGACGCCGGTTGTCCGGCCCGCATTTCGGGTCTGTTCCGTTTCCTGCGGACATGGGGTTGGCGATGGGGCTTCGAGGGAGCGGGGATGTCCAGGGCGGACGTAGTCCGGGCGAAGCCGAACCCCTGACCTCGCTGCCGCCTCGGCGACGCTTGCCGATGACCGATGGTGGCGGACAGCCGCCATCGGCCTGGTGAGCGGCCTTGCACTGCTGGAGGAAGAGTTCCTGAGCGAAACGTCGTCCATCCAGGCGCTGGGCCTGTCCGCTCCGTGGCAGATCGAACCGGTCAACGGTGTGCTTCGACCGCTTCGCCGTCGTCGCCCTGGGCAGCAAGGCGCTCGACGAGGCCCGCCGGGCCGAGGTCAGGAGCCGGCCCGAACTCTGGGGCACGCGCTGGAGCCTGCTCAAGACTCCTTCCGCATGGACGACCTCGCAACTCCAGACATGCATTGGCTGCAGCGCTCGAACCGCAAGACCGCCCGCACCGCGGCGCAGCAAGCAAGCCTTGCGCGCCATCCGAGCGACGGCCCGATCGCCTGACGAAGCCAGGCCGCTGTTCCAGGGCTGGCTCAGCTGGGCCAGACGCTGTCGCCTCGATTCCTTCAAGCGCCTCGCCCGAACGATCACCAGCCATCTGAACGGCGTGCTCAGCGGCTTCGCGGCCGGCAAGCACGACGGCTGCTGCGAAGCGATCAACCGCGCACTGCAGGAAGCCAGAGCCCGCGCGCGCGGCGATCGCCGCGCGACACCTTGATCGCCATGGCCTGTCTCGTCGCCGGCAAGTTCACCCATCTGCCTGCCCTACGCTTTGCCCAGCTGACCATCGTTCGACACAGGACGGAGTGAACCCGAACCGGATCAAGGAGTGCCAGCCCGGTCTCTTTGCCGACCGCACCTCGACGGCGGCCATGCGGGCCAGTCAATCGCGGCTAGGGTTGGCTTCGTTCGCCTGCGTCCTGCTCGACGGTCAGCGCAGCCTCGGGCGGCACGGTACCGGACTGGCCCGCCTCGGATGACCAACCGCGTTTCACGCTGAAGGTGAGGATCGGTCTCGCCGGAATCCGGCCGAAGCCAGCCATGCTGGAGGCTCGCGGACCAGTTCTCCGGGAGGCGGACTGACGTCGTCAACCTCAGGCCACCCGGCGCCGCACCGTCCGCTCTTCCGATCTCTCGCCCCGTCAGCCAGCTGGAAGCGCCACCACTTGAACCCCCGACCGGGCGGCGAGCGGTGAGAAACGCGGGAGGGTCCGGGCACTGCAGGAACTCCTCTGCCAGCGTTTCGGCAGGGGGTCGTCCGACAGGCAAGGGACCTGCGAGGGGACCGGATCTGGCGCCAGTCCCCGTCCGCTCATCCATTCCGCCTAGCCCAGATCGACGGGAATGAAGATCCTGGCATTGCCGCGGTCGACCAGGACAGCGATGCGCTTGCCAGCCTTGCTGATCAGGCTGCGCAACTGCTCGGTACTCGAGATGGCCTCGCCGTTTACCGCGATGACGATGTCGCCCGGCTGAATGCCTGCCTTCGCCGCTGCGCCGGCGACATTCTGGACCATGACCCCGTTGCCGACATCGGAACGCCGCTGCTCTTCCGGGGTGAGCGGACGAACCACCACGCCCAGACGACCCTTGTCGGCGTCGGGAGCGTCGTTGCTGGCCAGTTGCTGGTCACCGAACTTGCCGACCTCGACATCGACCGCGCGTGTTTCGCCCTTGCGCCACACCTGGAGCTTCGCCTGCTCTCCTGGCTTCATCGAGGAGACGATCGCCGGCAGTTCGTTGGAGGAGGCAATCTCCTTCCCGTTGATCGAAAGAATGACGTCGCCCGGCTGCAGGCCGGCCTTCGCTGCAGGACTGTCCCTGTCCACCGAACCGACCAATGCCCCCGCGGGTTTCTTGAGACCGAAGGAGTCGGCGAGCGACTGATTGACCTCCTGGATCGCGACGCCGAGTCGGCCGCGCTGTACCTTGCCGTGGGCGACGATCTGCCTTTCGACATTCATCGCAACCTCGATGGGTATCGCGAACGAGAGCCCCTGATAGCCGCCACTGCGCGAGTAGATCTGCGAGTTGATGCCGATCACCTCGCCCGCCATGTTGAACAATGGTCCACCCGAGTTGCCGGGATTCACCGCGACATCGGTCTGGATGAAAGGAACGTAGCTGCCGTCGGGCAGGGATCGCGAGAAGGCCGAGACGATGCCGGCACTGGCGCTGCTCTCGAAGCCGAACGGCGAGCCGATGGCGAGGACCCATTCACCGACGCGGGTGTTGGCGGCCGAGCCGATCCTGACGACCGGCAGATCCTTCGCGTCGATCTTCAGGACGGCAACGTCGCTGGCGGTATCGAGGCCGAGCACCTTGGCCTTGAACTCGCGCTTGTCGGTCAGCTTGACGATGACTTCCTCGGCGCCATCGACGACGTGGGCATTGGTGAGAATCGTGCCATCCGGACTGACGATGAAGCCCGATCCCAGACCGCGAGCGGGCGCATCGCCCCCGTTGTGCGGAGCGCCGAACCGGCGGAGGAAGTCCGGGATGGATTGATCATCGTCGAACTGGGGCGATCTGGGTCCGCGCGAGCCTGCCTTGCGCGTGCCGGATACGCTGATATTGACCACGGACGGACTGTTGCGCGCAACGATGCCGCTCATGTCGGGCAGTTCGGCGCGCGCAGCTGCGGCCGGCTGGCTCATCGTGATGGGAGCGGTGACTTGCGATGCAGAGGCCTGCGACGCAGGGGAGTTGGCGTGGCCGAGAGTGTAGGCACCGGTCAGCGCCGCCACAACAGCGGCTGCGCTGGCGGTCAGTTTGAGCTTGTTTGCGTCCATTGCGTTCTCCTGGGTAGATTCCGGGCAGGCCAAATTCCCGCCGACAGCGAAATCATGCCTCGACACGACTTAAGGCTGACTTAACAACAACGACCGCCCAATCAGGTGGTGCGGGCAGTGCCGGGAACCACCACCCTTGCGGGGAGCCCGGCTCCTGGCGTGTCGTCGAGGCGAACGAGGAGGACTGCGACAAGCCGCCTAATGCGCATCCCCTCGCATCGCTCTGGCTTCGCCGCGAACGCCAGGCGGCAGGAGGTTCCAGGGCGGTCCGCCGCGTGCGATCTCGTAACCGATGTCGTAGAGTCGTTGCATGACCAGCGGGTCGAAGGTTTCGTTTCCGGAGAGGTTGATGCCTTCGGGAATGGTGATCCAGTGATACCCCGAGTGTTCGCGCAGCGCCTGCGCGTAGATGCGGAAGAGGTCGCCAATCACGGATGCTCTTCCGGCGGCCTCGAGCGTGCGTCGCGCGATATCCGGAATCGAGCGGCGCGTGGTCGCGGTAGCCGCGGCCAGTTGGCCGTTGTGGATGACGAAGATGTCCTCGCGTGCGGTACCGCGACCGGCCTTCTGGCGCAGCTCACGGGCGCTGAACAGCCCGCCGGTGTGGAATACGTTGGCGGCCACGCCGCCATCGACATGCATTTCGTCATAGCGGTGGCCGGCGGCTTCAACTTCGAAGAATACCGGCGAAAAGGCAACGGGAATGGCGGCCGACGCCAGCATGACCTTGCGGAAGAGTGGCAGCGCATCGGGATGGCCGCTGGTGGCGATCAGCCCCATGTTCCAGATGAGGAAGCGTTGCGAATCGAGATCGACGGTCCCGATGTACAGGCGCCGGCCGCTCAGATGCGCCAGGGCGATCTCGCGCAGGAAGGTCTCGTCGACATGCCGCTCGATCAGCTCGGCGAGCGGGCTCGTGTCGGCGATGCTCTCGCCGAACAACAATTGCCTGATGGTCGACGTGAGCGCCCCGAGCACGAAAATGTCGCGCGAGCTTGTGGTCGTATAGAACTCGCGCAGCGCGTCGTCCCTGGATGGCCCAAGAAACGCGAACGGCGCCATCAGCGCTCCGGTCGATACGCCGGTGACCACCTTGAAGGTCGGGCGCTTGCCGGTGCTCGACCAGCCGTTAAGAAAGCCGGCACCGAACGCCCCGTTGGCGCCTCCACCCGACAGTGCGAGGTGTGGGTAGAGCACGACACCCTCCGCCGTCGCCGGGAAGTCGCTGGCGGACTCCTGGGCGAAGGATTCAGCCATGTCACGTTCCATCACCGCGCTTGGCAAACCGGCCGGCGCACGCACGTCGGGCATGCCCGGGATGGTGGCTTCGGACATCAACTCGCCGGGGACGCCATTGCGCGGCAGCGAACCGCAACCGACGAGCGCCAGCACCAGCAGCGCGCAGCATCCCAGCCGGGCGAGTGGCTGAAGTGGCGTCAACGGTGTCATCGGTTCGAATCCCCATCACCGGCACGCCGCCAGGCGCATGCCGGCGGAAGGCCTGACGAGTTGCCTGCGCGCGGCTTTCGCATCTTCGACCTCGACGATTTCCGAGCCGCTGCGGGAGCGCAGTCGGGAACGGGTGCACGAAGCGTGTGTGGTGTCCACGGCTGGCGCCGTGCAGACCTGTTCGGCCGCCTGAACATCGCCTCTGCGGCCATTACGCACCAAGTCGAGCGTCTGCGGGCGCTTGGGCCGATCAACAAGGTCGCGCATACCAGCAGTGGCCATCACCTGACCGGATGGGTCTGCTCCGCCATAGCCACCGCTGGCTCACCGACTCGCTTCGACATCGTCCCCGGAATGGCCGCAAGCGATCGAAGTCTTCTCGCAATCTGTCCAGACTGAAGCGGTTGGAGATCGATCGCCGATTCAGCACGCCCTCATGGGGATTTCCTCCGCGGGCCGTTCAATGCGCTTTGAACTGTGGTCCATCGGCTGGAGGGCTTCCCGAATCAGGCCGCCGTCGAGGCGGTCGAGCGCGCGCCCCGGCGAAAGGAAGAGAAGCGCGTGGGAACCGGGAGCCATTCCCCGGCATTGTGCCAGCAGACGCTCGACAAGACTCTTGTCGCCCTTGCCGGGCGTCTCATCAACGCCTGAGGCCCTGGAGCGAAACTGTCGCTGCGCGTAGCCGCGTGGCTGCCAGATCTGCTCCACGCGTGGGTCGAATCAGGGGCTGCTGCCCGAATCGCCATTGCCAGATACCTGGCCATGGCTGTCCGAGACTTTGGCAGTGCCGGGCCCGTGCCATTCGGCCGTGACGAGGGGTGCTCGCGCAGGCCCGCCGGCAGTTCAGCGAGACAGGCAGCGCGCACCCCATCGCGCAGCGAGAAATCACGGCCTGCGAGCAGCCTGGGCAGCAGGCGAGGTCGATTGATCCCCGACGGAGTCAGATCAGGCCTGTTGAAGCGGGAGAAGAAGCCTCAGTTTGGACTTTATCTGAGCAACGTGATGCCGTTCGCCGAAACGCGGACACGATCGCCGATGCGCAGGTTTGGCGGGGACGTTTGCTGGATCGTGGCCAGCGAGCCGTCGTCGTAACGCACCCCGATTCGCCAGACGAGATTCTGGCGCTGTGCGACCTGATTGCCGACAAACGCGCCACCACCGGCACCGATGACCGTGGCTGCAGTCTGGCCCCGGCCGCCGCCGATCTGATTGCCGAGCAAGCCGCCGACCACCGCACCGCCGATCGTGCCAACCGCGGCGTTGCCGCTCTGCACCGTATCCTGCACGATCGACTCGACCGTGCCGTCACGCGACGAGGGCTGGGAAACCTGGAACGCCGGCGTCGTTTCGCAGCCGGCGGCCAGCAGCAGCGTAAAGGCTGCGCCTGTTGCAGCGGCAAAACGCCGCCATCCCGAGAGCTTGGTCATTTTCATCTTCCAGTACAGGGTGCAGTGTTGTTCAGTTGGGAATCGAATTCAGCAGGAACATGGCCGCCAGCAAGCCGGTCGGCCGCCCCAGCTTGCCGAGCCATTGGGCGAAGATCTGTTCGATGTCGCCGCCCATGTAGACCTGGGTCAGCGCCCTGTTGACCTCGAGTCGGAAAGCCGAGTCATTGCGCGGCAAGGCCATGGCGTAGGGTTCGATCGACAGATCCTCGGCGACCAGTGCCAGCTTGGCGGGTTCCTTCGCCTGAACGGCCAGCCCGACGAGTTTGACCTTGTCGCCGGCGTAGGCGTCGACGCTGCCCTCCTCGAGCATCACCAGTCCGGCATTCGCATCCGCAACCGTCACCACCGTGGCGCTGATCTGGCCCAGGCGCAGCAGGTCATTGAGCCGGATCTCGGTGGTCGTTCCCTTGAGCACCGCGACCCGCTTCCCAGCCAGGTCGGTGAGCTGATTGACCGGCGATCCGGCCTTGACGAGCAGCCCGCCGCCGTCGATGAAGATCAGATTGGAAAAATCGACATTGGCCAGACGTGTCTGTGTCTGAGTGGTATTGGCGCATTCGAGATCGGCGCGACCCTTGGCGACCATCTGCAGGCGTTCGCTGACCGAGCCGGCAATCCAGTTCACCTTCAGCTTTGTGCCGCCGACTGCATGCGCAATCTGCGCGATCACCCGTTTGCACAGGTCGATCGAATACCCGGCCGGCTCGTTATTGGGTCCGGAAAAGGAGAACGGCCACGAATCGGGGGAATAGGCGACGTTGATGGCCTTCGCCGACTTGATCTTGCCCAATGTTCCGGAGCCGGTCTGCGCCGTGGCGGTGCCGCCGGCCAGCGCTGTGGCGACGACGAGTGCTGCAAGGAGAGTCTTGATCATGAAGTCCTCGATTCGATTGGAGAGTCAGAAGGGGGAACATCGCGTGCCGCTCCCCGGCCGGATAACTCGCGGCGCAGTCTACTACAGCCTTTTGCCACTTCACAAATCGAAATGCCCTGTTCACGCACCCGGTTCATCGAGCCAGAACGGGCTGGCCCGGGCTCGATCAGGGGTAAAGAAACCAGCCCGCCTCGCACGGAACGCCGGGCCTGAGCCAGACGGTCAGGCGTAGCGTCCACACAGACCGACCAGCGTCACTCGGTAGCCAGTCCGCCTTGACCCGTTCGATGAGTCGCTCTCGGCAACGAAGATCTGGTTGCGGGACTCGGGAAGGACCATCGTCCGAGGCACGAATGCGAGATTGACACCGCTCGACGAAGGCTCAGACACCGCCGTGGGTCGCGTTGGATTTCCTCCGCTCGAGGCGGAAGAGGGTGCCGAGCGAGGCTGGCGTGACGGTCTGACTGTGGCGCGACATCCTCGCCGGTCAGCCGCAACTAGAACCGCACTTGCAGGTGCAGCAGCAGGTAGCTGACGATGACGACGGTCACCAGCGATCCTGCGACCAGCGGGATGCCGAACCTGGCGAACGAGGCCGAGGTGTAGCCGCCAGGCTGCATGACCATCAGGTTCGACTGGTGGCTGAACGGGTTGATGAAGGTGAACGAGATGCAGGTCCCGATCAGTGCCAGGAGCGTCACCGGGTTGAGGCCGAGTTCATTGGCTATGCCGATCGCCACCGGGGTAAGGATGGACGCCGCTGCAGCATTGGTAACGAGGTTGGTCACGATCGCCGTCGTCACGGCGAAGACGATGACGACGACGAGCACGTTGCCTTCCGCAACCTGTCTGATGGTCTCGGCGAGCACTCTGGCGAGCCCGCTCTCGACGACGATCGCGCCGAGTGCCACCGACCCGACGAGGATGAACAACACGTTCCAGTCGAGGGCCCGCACGGCCGACTTCGGCTTGAGGATGCCGGTGATCACCATGAGCACGGCCCCGGTCAATGAAGCCATTTCCACCGGAACCAAGCCGAAGGACGCCGAAACGATGACCGCGACCAGAATGGCAAGAGCGAACGCGGTCTTGGCCGGTTGCGGGCTCAGCCCTGCGGCTTTCTCGAATATCGCCACATCCGGCTGGTCGACGAGCAGGGACTTGCTCGGTGTGGTCACGAAGGTGGTTGCCCCCGGGCGCACCTCGGTGTCAGCGAGGGCAACTGTGGTCCGCGCCGCGATGACGTGGATGCCCCCGTCGGTCTCGAAATCGCGCACCGTCCCGTTGGCCCCTGAGCCGACGGAAACCCGGTAGAGACGCTGTTCGGCCAAGCCGAAGAGGGGGCTGCTCCACAAGGCGGTGACGCCACCCTCGGTCGCCGAGAAGACCAGGATGTCGCCAGCCTCGATCGGGGCCGACGGATCAAGGTCCGCATCCCAACGCCGGATCGCATCGAGCACGTACTGCTGCGTCTGGTCGATCCCGAAATCGGCGGCTACCCGGCCAATCGCCAGCGCCTTCCCGGAGACCGGGATCTCGACTCGCCAGTCGCGAGTCGCCACGGCCGCTTCCCCCTGGCCGCGCAGCATCAGCGGCGCGGTCAGATACACGATGATCGCGCCGACGATGGCAACCGGCAACGCCACCGGGGCGAACGACAGCATGGTCATGTCGATGCCCGCTGGCGCAGCGATCCCGGCGATGAGCAGGTTCGAACTGGTGCCGATCAGGGTTACCGAGCCGGCGAGAGTCGTGATGTGCGCGATGGGCAGCAGCACCTCCCGCGCGTTGATCCCGCGGTTCTGCTCCAGTTCCTTGGTTGCCGGCACGAGCATGGCAACGATCGGGGTGGTGTTCATCAGGGCGGATCCGACACCGATGGGCAGCGCGAGGCGACGTAGGGCGTTCTGCGCGCTGGTGACGGTTGACAACAGCGCCCAGGTGACTCGCGATACCGCGCCGGTATGGACGATGCCCTTGGCGATGACGAGCATCGCCGCCACGGTGATGATCC
>NZ_JAMTDX010000019.1 GCF_023806625.1 Accumulibacter sp. | reverse complement strand
TCACCCCGGCAGGCTCGCCACGTGAGCTTGCTGAACATTGTGGCTAATCAAGTACGTCGAAGACATGGTCCGCGCGAAGGCCTTCTATGAAGCCGTCTTCGGTGTGCAACTCGTCCGGCTGGACACCCCGGACATGGAGATTTGGGCCTTTCCCATGCTCGGCGAGCGATATGGTGCGGCTGGCGCGCTGGTCAGGATGCCGGGTGTCCAGGTCGGCGCAAACAGCGTTGTCGTGTATTTCAGTTGCGACGATTGCGCTGTCCAGGCCGCCAGGGCAGCGAATGCAGGCGGGCAGATCTGCAAGGAGAAGATGTCCATCGGGCAATACGGACATATCGCGCTGATTGCCGACAGCGAAGGAAATCTCATCGGTCTGCATTCGCTGCGCTAGACTTTCGTCACCCCGCAAGAACATTGCGATCAATGGGTTCGTATCGGACAAGGGTCGAGCGGTGCTGAACGTATTTTTCACCGTCGATGTCGAAATATGGTGCGACGGCTGGGAAGACATCGACCGGAAGTTCCCGGAGGCCTTTCGCAGGTACATCCACGGCCCGACGCCGCGCGGCGGCTTCGGCTTGCCTTACCAGCTCGATGTCTTGCGCGATCAGGGAATTGGCGCGACCTTTTTCGTCGAGCCGCTCTTCTCGACGCGTTTCGGCCCTCATCCTCTCGAGGAGATCGTCCATCTCGTTCGGGAGGGTGGCCAGGAGGTGCAGCTTCACCTGCATACTGAATGGGTGGATGAATCGCGGGAACCCCTTCTTGAAGATTGCCGGCGCAAGCGTCAGCACCTCTTCATGTTCAGCCGGGACGAACAGCGGCGGCTGATCACGATCGGTTTGGGCCTGCTCCGCGCTGCTGGAGCCGATGCGATCAATGCCTTTCGTGCAGGTAGCTTCGGCTTCAACGTTGACACGCTCCGCGCGCTGTCCGCCAGCGGCATCGATTTCGACAGCAGCTATAACGCGACCTTGTTCGGGCCTGGTAGTGGCGTGCTGTCGGGTCGGGTAGTCGTCGAGCCGGTCGCGTGTGAGGGAGTCATCGAGTACCCGATGGCCGTCTTCGACGACGGAACTGGCCTGCGTCATGTCCAGCTCGCTGCCTGTTCGTCTGCCGAACTCGAGAGCCTGCTGTGGCAGGCTCTCGAGCGCCAGCGCAAGGCGTTCGTCATCCTGTCGCACAGTTTCGAGTTGCTCAATCAGGCCAAGAACCGGCCGGACGACATCGTCGTCCGGCGGTTCCGGAGGCTCTGCGCGTTTCTCGACCGAAATCGCGACTCCTTTCGCAGTTGCCGGTTCAGCGGCCTGACGCCGGATCTCCCGGCCGAACAGCCGGCACCTCTGACCAGCGGGCTATGGGCGACGGGACGACGGATCATCGAGCAGGCCTATCGGAGGAGATATCGATGAACGGTGCGGACTCGCCGAAAGTACGCTGCGGCGGACGCGAATCGCATACCCTTCTTCGCGGGACGGCGAGCCAGGAGCTGTCCGGCGGCCAGCCTAGTGCACGGGAGGGAGTCGCCGCAGGAGGCCTCCGGAAGCGTGAGAATCGGACCCTTCGAGGACCACTACACCTGCGGAGCAGGCGCCGATGAGCGAGCCGATCGACTTCTACTTTGACTTTTCTTCTCCATATGGCTATCTGGCTTCGGAGAAGATCGACGAGTTGGCCTCCCGCCACGGCCGCAAGGTGCACTGGCGGCCGATCCTGCTCGGAGTGATCTTCCAGCATACCGGTGCGGCACCGCTGACGATGGTGCCGCTAAAGGGCGAGTATTCACTGCGCGACTTTTCGCGCTCGGCGCGTTTTCTGGATATCGACTACACGCATCCGGAAACCTTTCCACTGCCCACCCAGCACGCCGCGCGCGCCTACTATTGGTTGCACGACCGCGATTGCGCCAAGGCAAGGGAATTTGCGCATAGCGTGTTTCGCGCGCTCTATGTCGAGGGGCGAGACATCTCGATGATCGACGTCGTGCTCGACCTGGCCGCGAGGCAGGGGTTCGTCCGTGAGGAACTCGTCACTGCTCTGGGTGGCGGCGAGCTAAAGGAACGTCTGCGAGCCGAATGTGCCACGGCGCTTGCCCGGGGGGTCTTCGGCTCACCGTACATCATCGTCGACGGCGAACCTTTCTTCGGTGTCGATCGCCTGCCGCAAATCGAGCGCTGGCTGGCCAGCGGAGGGTTCTGATGCCGATCCTGACGACACGCCTCGAAGCGCGAAGCGCCGAGTTCCGGGGCAACGTCTCGGCGATGCAGGGCGTGGTCGCCGATCTGCGCTCGACGATCGCCCGGATTGCCCTGGGCGGGCCGGAATCGGCGCGCCAGAAGCACCTCGCACGGGGCAAGCTTCTGCCTCGCGAGCGGGTGAATGCACTGATCGATCCGGGCTCGCCGTTTCTCGAGCTTTCCCAGCTCGCGGCCTACGGGATGTACGGGGACGCGCATCCTTTCGAGGTCCCAGCGGCTTCGCTGATCAGCGGGATCGGCCGGGTCGCCGGTGTCGAGTGCCTGATCGTCGCCAACGACGCGACGGTCAAGGGGGGTACCTATTATCCGATGAGCGTCAAGAAACACCTTCGCGCGCAGGAGATTGCCCGCGAGAATCGTCTGCCGTGCCTCTACCTGGTCGATTCGGGAGGCGCATTCCTGCCCATGCAGGACGAGGTCTTTCCGGATCGCGAGCACTTCGGGCGGATCTTCTACAATCAGGCGAGGCTCTCGGCGGCGGGAATCCCGCAGATCGCCGCGGTCCTCGGCTCATGCACCGCTGGGGGCGCGTACGTGCCGGCAATGTGCGACGAATCGATCATCGTCAAGGAGCAAGGCACGATCTTCCTTGGAGGCCCGCCGCTCGTCCGGGCGGCGACCGGTGAGGTGGTCACCGCGGAGGAACTCGGTGGTGCCGACGTGCATACGCGCATCTCGGGGGTGGCCGATCACTTTGCCGAGAACGACGCGCACGCGCTGGCCATCGCCAGGCGAATCGTCGGCCACCTCAACTGGCGCAAGCGACCACCAGCAAGCGTCGTCGAGCCGAAGGAGCCACTTTACCCCGTCGAGGAACTCTACGGTGTGATTCCCAACGACGCCAGGAAGCCCTTCGACGTGCGCGAGGTCATCGCCCGGATCGTCGATGGGTCGGACTTCGACGAGTTCAAGGCCCGTTACGGGACGACGCTGGTCTGTGGTTTCGCGCGGCTCTGGGGTTATCCTTTAGGCATCGTCGCGAACAACGGCATTCTCTTTTCGGAGTCGTCGCTGAAGGCCGCTCATTTCGTCGAACTCTGCGCACAGCGCGGGATCCCGCTGCTTTTCCTGCAGAACATCACCGGCTTCATGGTCGGCCGCAGCTACGAGAACCGGGGCATCGCCCGCGACGGAGCGAAGATGGTTACCGCGGTCGCCTGTGCGAACGTGCCGAAGTTCACCGTCGTCATCGGCGGTTCGTTCGGTGCCGGCAACTACGGGATGTGTGGGCGCGCCTACTCGCCACGTTTCCTGTGGATGTGGCCCAACGCGCGCATCTCGGTGATGGGTGGCGAGCAGGCGGCGAACGTTTTGGCGACGGTCAGGCGGGACGGGATCGAAGCCACTGGCGGGACCTGGAGCACTGGCGAGGAGGAGGCCTTCAAGGCCCGGATCCGCGAGCAGTACGAGCGTCAGGGGCACCCGTACTATGCGAGCGCCCGCCTCTGGGATGACGGCGTGATCGACCCGGTCGATACTCGCCGGGTTGTCGGACTCGGCCTGTCGGCGGCCCTCAACGCCGAAGCCGAAGCGACTCGCTTCGGCATTTTCCGGATGTAGGGGCGCGGCATGAGCGACCAGCAAACGATCATCAGCGAAGTGGATGGCGGTGTCGGCATCCTGACGATGAACCGGGCGCAGCGGCACAATGCCTTCGACGAGGAACTGATCGCCGCGATGACCGAAGCCTTGCGTCGGCTACGCGCCGACTCCCGTGTCAGGGTTGTCGTCCTGTCAGCCAGGGGAAGGAGCTTCTGCGCCGGTGCCGATCTCGGCTGGATGAGGCGCGCCGCCGGCTACTCACCCGAAGAGAACCTCAACGATGCGCGAAAGCTCGCCGATCTGATGTCCACTCTCAACGAGATGCCGAAACCGACGATCGCCCGTGTGCAGGGCCCGGCGTACGGTGGCGGAGTGGGTCTGATCGCTGCCTGTGACGTCGCCGTCGGAACCTACGACGCCGTGTTCGCTCTCAGCGAGGTCAAGCTCGGCATCGTGCCGGCGGTGATCAGCCCGTACGTCCTCGCGGCGATCGGCGAGCGCTACTGCCGCCGATACATGCTGACCGCCGAGCGATTTTCGGCAGCCGAAGCTTACCGGATTGGCCTGCTGCACGAGATCGTACCCGGCGAGGAGCAACTGGACGAGGCGATTGCCGAGATCGTCGAAACCCTGCTCGCCAACGGGCCGAACGCGCAAGCCGAATGCAAGTCGCTGATTCGCGTGGTGACCGGACAGCCGATCGACGAGCAGACGACCGAGGAGACCGCCGAGCGGATCACCCGGGTCCGGGCCAGCGAAGAAGGGCGGGAAGGTCTGGCCGCCTTTCTCGAGAAACGCCCGCCAGCCTGGATCATCGACTGATGGTTGTGCGCCACGCCCGACTCGCCGAGGCAGTCGTTGGCGGTGACCGACGCGTCATCCGCCCCCTCGTCGCGACGGCCGCTTCGCCGGACGGGATGGTGTATCCTGATCAGGAGGGCGCAGCACCACTGGCCGGCAAACAGCGCCGGCGGCGTACTGCAGCCCAGCCAAGCCAGGAACCTGTGCAACGATGTTCAGCAAGATCCTGATTGCGAACCGCGGCGAGATTGCCTGTCGGGTGATCCGCACCGCCCGCCGGATGGGTGTCCGCACGGTAGGCGTCTACTCGGAGGCAGACGGCGACGCGCGTCACGTGCGCCTCGCAGACGAGGCCGTATGCATTGGCGGGAGCGCCGCCTGCGAGTCCTATCTGGTCGCCGAGCGCCTGGTCGATGCGGCCAGGCGAACCGGGGCCGAGGCGGTGCATCCGGGCTACGGCTTTCTTTCCGAGAATGCCGACTTTGCCGAAGCCTGCGCCGCGGCCGGCATCGCCTTCGTCGGGCCTCCGCCCGGAGCAATCCGGGCGATGGGCTCGAAGGCCGCAGCGAAGGCTCTGATCGAAGCTGCCGGCGTGCCGCTGGCCCCAGGGTACCATGGGGAGCGACAGGATCCAGACTATCTGCAGGATAGGGCTGAGGCGATCGGCTATCCTGTGCTGATCAAGGCGGTCGCCGGGGGAGGCGGAAAGGGCATGCGCCTGGTCGAACGCAGCGAGGACTTCGCGGCGGCTCTGGGTTCGTGCCAGCGCGAAGCACTGGCCTCGTTCAAGTCGCCAGACGTGCTCATTGAGAAGTACCTGCGCCGGGCGCGGCACATCGAGGTGCAGATCTTTGCCGATCGGCACGGGCATTGCGTCCATCTGTTCGAGCGCGACTGCTCCGTGCAGCGCCGGCACCAGAAAGTCCTCGAAGAGGCACCGGCACCTGGAATGAAGCCAGCCTGGCGCGCGGCGATGGGCCGAGCCGCCGTCGAAGCGGCGAGGGCCGTCGGTTACGTTGGCGCCGGCACCGTCGAGTTCATCGCCAGCGAGAGTTTCCTCGATGACGGGTGTTTCTACTTCATGGAGATGAACACGCGCCTGCAGGTCGAGCACCCGGTGACCGAGATGATCACCGGACAGGATCTCGTCGAGTGGCAGCTGCGCGTCGCCTGCGGCGAGCCGCTCCCGTTGCACCAGGACCAGCTGGGAATTCGCGGCCATGCCCTCGAGTCACGAATCTACGCGGAAAACCCGGCGCAGGACTTCCTGCCAGCGACCGGTTGCCTGCTGCATCTCGTTCCGCCAAGCGAAAGCATCAATGTGCGCGTCGATACGGGAATCGAACAGGGCGACGAGATCAGCCCGTTCTATGATCCGCTGATCGCCAAGTTGATCGTCTGGGATGTCGACCGCGACGCCGCCCTGGCGCGGATGAGGCAGGCGCTTGCCGACTACCGGATCGTCGGAGTGACGACGAACGTCGAGTTCCTCTCACGGCTCGTCGCCTGTCCGGCCTTCGTCAACGCCGATCTCGACACGGCGCTGATCGAGCGCAGTCGAGCGTTCCTCTTTCCGGAACGGACCGATCCGCCGCGAAGCGTGTTCTACATCGCGGCCGTTGCCGGATTGCTCGAAGAACACGCGGCTGCCGCCGAGCGCGCGGTCCGCTCGGGCGATCCCTGGTCGCCGTGGAGCCAACACGACGGCTGGCGGCTGAACATCCAGTCGCGGCGAACGCTGACCTATCGTAGCGGGGATACGCGCTACGAAGTCGCTGTCGCCTACGAGCTCGACGGTTGGCGGCTGTCGCTTGGCGGCGAATCGGTGCTCGCGCGCGGCCGGGTGCTCGAAAGCGGACGCCTGGCCGGGCAACTGGCTGTCGAACTCGACGATCGCCGCCTCGTCGCCAGCGTCATAGCGGTCACCGAGAAGCAGGAACAGAAGCGCCACGTTTTTCTCGATGGCGGCAATTACGTGATCGTTCGCGACGATCCGCTGCATCTCGTCGAGGCCGGAGACGCGCACGGCGGAGGCCTTACGGCCCCGATGCCGGGCAAGGTCATCGCGCTGCTTGCCGGAGTTGGGCAGCACGTCGCGCGCGGGGCGCCGCTGCTCATTCTCGAAGCGATGAAGATGGAGCACACGATCACCGCACCCAAGGACGGAATGGTCAGGGCCTTTCGCTATGCGGCCGGCGAGCAGGTTGCCGACGGTGCCGAACTCGTCGATTTCGAGACCGACGGATGAGTTTGCCGCGTCGTGTGAGGCTGATCGAGGTTGGTCCGCGGGACGGTCTGCAGGCCGAGCAGACGATCGTCCCGACGACCGTCAAGGTCGAGCTGATCGAGCGCCTCTGCGAAGCCGGACTGCCGGCGATCGAGGTTACCTCGTTCGTCTCTCCGAAGTGGGTACCGCAGATGGCCGACAACGCGGAAGTCTTGCGTGCCGTGCTGGCCAGCCCGCGGCGGCGGGTGGGCGTGTCGTTCCCGGTGCTGACGCCCAATCTGAAGGGCTTCGACGCTGCCGTCGAAGCTGGCGCCGAAGAGGTTGCGATCTTCGCTGCGGCGTCGGAAAGCTTCTCGCAGAAGAACATCAACTGCAGCATCGCCGACAGTCTGAGGCGCTTGGCCGCCGTCGTCGATGCCGCGAGTGCACTCGACATCCGGGTGCGCGGCTATGTGTCCTGTGCCGTCGCCTGTCCGTACGAAGGCGTTGTCGCGCCTGAGAAAACCGCCCGGGTTGCGCAGCGTCTCGTCGAGATGGGCTGCTACGAGGTCTCACTCGGCGACACGATCGGCGCCGGGACCCCGGCCTCGGTGTGCCGGATGATCGAAGCCTGCGCGACGAGCATGCCGATCGACCGGTTCGCCGGACACTACCATGACACTTTCGGAATGGCCATTGCCAACATCTATGCGTCGCTGGAACTCGGCATGACCACCTTCGACTGTTCGGTTGCCGGGCTCGGCGGGTGTCCGTATGCGGCTGGAGCAACCGGCAACGTGGCGACCGAAGACGTCGTCTATCTGCTCGATGGTCTCAATATCGAAACTGGCGTGGATATGGACCGTCTACTGGCCTCCGGCGAGTTCATCTCGGCCCACCTCGGTCGCCAGCCCGCCTCGAAGGCCGCTCGTGCACTGCGCGCCAGGAGGCTCGAGGCATGAGCGTGGACCTCGGCGAGCGGAAGCAGGCGCAGCGGCAGGTCGAGGTCGCTTCGCCATGTATCGGCATCTGCCGCATCGACCCGGGAACAGGCTGGTGCTCAGGCTGCTTTCGGACGATCGGCGAGATTGCCCTTTGGGGCGAGGCGAGCGACGAGCAGAGACTGACCGTACTGATGGCCGTCGAGCGCCGACGCGCCGAGCACGACCCGCAGGGCTGTGCCGCCGGAGGAGAGCTGCGCAGTGACTGTGAGCGTTGAGACTCGACGATGAGCGACCTGGCGGAAGAGTACATCTGCGTCGGGATCTGCATGCCGGACCCCGATTCAGGGTACTGCCTCGGTTGCGGTCGTCCCCCGCTACCTGCGCCTGCAGGGAGTTTCGGTATAGTCGTCGAAGAACTGCGGCCACAGAATCTGCCAGGAGAGCCAGCCGACGAGGATTCGTCGCAGCGCTGATCGCGCGGTGAGTGTCGGGATGATGGCCGTCTGCTGACGGGCCGTCCCACCAACGGCCCGGACGGTTCTCGCAGGCAACGCGGAATTCGTCGAGCGGCCGTTTGTCGTATGCTAGCGGCCTGGCATCTGCGCTGGCGGTTGCGCCGGTACCCCCGGTGGCATTCGGACGCGGGGCCTGCCAGTCGCCGACCCGAGCGAAGCACCCGTTTCCCAGAAAGGAGTGATCAATGGCCAAGAAGAACGACGAGTTGTTCAGTTTCCTTCCCGACATCGACGAGAACAGCCCCCAGGGGACCGTCGGATGTCTCAGGCTGAGTCAGCTCAAGCCCACGCAGAACGCTGTCGGCATGGATGAGGTGAACGCCAAGGTCAAGAAGATCAAGGCGAAGAATGACGACCAACTGACCGACTACCTGCTGCCGCGCACGGTGCCGGTGATCATCGGCAACGGTGGTCAGTACTACCTGATCGACCACCATCACCTGACCAAGTCGCTGTGGATGGCCAAGGGAGACATGGCGATTCCCGTGCTGGTCATGCGCAACTGGGCTCCGATCAAGGGCGATCGCTTCTGGAAGGCGATGGCCGGCAGCAACTGGGTCTATCCGTTCGACGCGATGGGCGCTGGCCCGTTCAATCCGGTTACCCTGAAGCAGCATGTCACGGACCTCGACAACGACCTTTACCGGAGCCTGTCGTGGGTGGTCCGCGAAGCCTACGGCTACGTCAAGGACCCCAACAACGCGATTTTTGCCGAGTTCAAGTGGGGGACCTTCTTCCGCACCCGGGTGATCTTCAACGAGCAGTTGACCAGCACACGGAAGAATCCCGCGGGACTGACTCTCGGGGACATCGAGAGCGCCGATCCGGAGGACTACGCCGACAAGATTGCCTACGCACGGCACTTGGCCAGTTCTCCCGAGGCGGCCGGCCTGCCAGGCTTCGTCGGTCGCAGTCGCTAGCCAGGCCGGCCCGATGGGTCGCCGCGGGGGTTTCAGGAAGGCCTCTGCGGCTATCCGTTAATGCCCCGCGCCGGTCTGCTGCGAAGTGTGGAATGCGCGGATTGCGAGCACGACACCGGTGATCAGCAGGGTGATGCCGAGCAGCGCGCTGGCGCCCGGCATCGTGCCTCGCCAGACGAAGGCGTAGGCGAAGGCGGCCAATGTTTCGAAGACGATCAACTGCCCGCTGAGCGCGGTCGGAAGGAGCCGGCAGGCGCGATTCCAGAGCAGCGTGCCGAGCCAGGAGGCGCACAGACCGAGTGCCAGCATCAGCGCGATGTAGCGCAGCGGATCGGGTCCGAGCGGGTAATCGAACGCGCCGCCCATGGCCCATAAAGGGCCGGTCAGCGCCATGCCGACAACGGCCAGTGGCAAGGTCGCCAGACCCTGGGCGACGGCCCAGGTTCCCGATGCGAGTCCGGGGTTCTCGCGCAGCCACCTGGCGTTGCGGATTGGGTACCAGGTCCAGGCGCCGACGGCGGCGAGCGCCAGCAGAGCACCGGTGAAGTGATCCTGCACGCTGCGCTGAGCTCCGGCCAGCCCGATCTCGTGCTGGTTGACCAGCGCGATGCCGCTCCCGGTGACCAGCAGGGCGGGCAACAGGCGAGGCCAGGGCAGCGCG
This sequence comes from Accumulibacter sp., assembly GCF_023806625.1. Taxonomy (GTDB): domain Bacteria; phylum Pseudomonadota; class Gammaproteobacteria; order Burkholderiales; family Rhodocyclaceae; genus Accumulibacter. Next base: position 25,214 of record NZ_JAMTDX010000019.1, on the reverse strand, counting down.
TCGGCCCCGAGATTGGCGACGATGGCGATGACCACTGGCAGGGTACCGACGATCATCGTCGGCAGCGGCGCGTCGGCGCGCTGGACCGCCGCCGAGAGGAAGAGGTAATAGAGGATGTTGCCGACCAGCGCCAGCTCGGCAGCCATTCGCCAGTCCCGCCAGCCGAGCTGGCGCAGTCGCGGCAGGTCGGCCGAGGCGAGGAAGACGGCGATGATCCCGAAGCCGATATAGCGCCCGAAGGAGAGCGCCGCGGGTGGGTATTCGGGCAGGATCAGCGGTACGATGAAGACGAACCCCCAGAGCAGGCCGGCGCCGAGCGCACAGGTGATTCCCCCGATCAGGGGACGCGGTGCAGGGCCTCGGGCAGCCGCGTCACTGTCCGCGTGTGACCGGTTCAGGCTCGCGAGCGGAAAACGGGCAGCGTCGGCAGCGAAGGCCATTCAATCGCGTCGAGCATGTTCTTGACGACCAGGCCGAGTTCGGTGTCGCCGACGATCGACAGTTCGCGTCTGAAGAACAGCGTGTCGGGGTCTTCCTGGCGGGCGAGGAGCTGCAGGAAAGCGGCGAGATTGGCCTGGAAGCGCAGGTCGGCGGTGGTTGGGCAGGCGAGCAGGGGCCGGAAGACGCCACGCTGGCAGCGGAAACAGGCCAGTGCACCGGCGTCGAGCACTTCGACGACGAAGGTACGGTCCTCAAGGCGTGCAAGAGCATCCTCGGGGAGCAGACCGAGTTTGGCCGCGGCGTTGAGCGCGGCGACCAGGACCAGCGAGTGGGGCCACTGCGGCAGATGCACACCGATAACCGACACGATCTCGGGCAGCCTGAAGGGGGGAATCGTGAAACCAAGGCTCATTGGCGATCTCCGTGGGAGTATCAGGCGGTCGGCTGATGGCAGGCTATTCCGGCTTCCGAGAACCAGTACCCATCGACCAGCCCGTCGCTGGCCCAACCAGTGCAGTCGGCAGTGACTTCCCTGCCGCAGCGGGCAGCGTCGAAGGCGCCGATGATCTCGGGCATTGCCCGAGCCTGCGGGCTGATGCGCACGACCTCGATACCCCTGTCGAGTATTCGGGGCATCTGCGCAAGCAGGCTGTAGGTCTGCGCCGACATCGTCTGGATGCCGTTGATGGTCAGGAAGGGTTGCCCTTCCCGGGTGCGCAGCGTGATCCCTTCGGGGTGTTCAAGACACCTGAACTGGCAGTCGTCCTTGTTGAGGTTGTAGTGACGCGCTGTGAAGCAGCGTGCGGAAAAAGCCAGGGGCAACTTGCCGAAGACGAAGACTTCGGTCTCAACCCCAGCCGGTCGACTACTGTGAAGCGTTTCGATCAGCCGGCGATCGGCTTCCAGCGGGGGAATCCAGCGGCACATACCGTAGCGCGCGAAGGTGGCCAGCGTGACCTCGTTGTAGATGTTCAGATGGGGGCCGGCGACGAAAGGGCGACCCCCGGCAATGTTCACCGCGCCGAGATCGTTGGCTTCGAGCCGGCACCCCGGGATACCGGTGATCTCGTCGGCCAGGCGGCGCAGCGCCTTCAGATCGCTCTCGGATTCGAGTAGCGCCTGCGCCGACACGACCACTTCCTTGCCTGCCGCGCAGAGGTCGCGCGCCAGCCCGAGCCAGTCGCCAACCCGGACCTGTTGCCGCCGCGAGCAGACGACCTCGCCGATGTAGATGATGTCCAGCGCCGAATTCTCGGCCATATCGGCGTAAAACGAAAAGACCTCGCTTCTTGGCCAGAAGTAGAGCAGGGGTCCGAGCGCGAGCTTCATCTGCGCGCTCCGCCTAGCGCCACGGACGGTCATACGCGCCGAGCGTCACCTGACTGCCCTCGGACACCCTGGCGAGCTCCTTTTGCCATGCGGGGCGGACATGGTAGCGCTGCGCGCCATCGGCAAGCTCGTCGAGCGCTGCACGCAAGGTTCGCGTGACCTGCGCGACGTAAGTCGGGCTGCGCTGGCGTCCCTCGACCTTGACCGCCGCCACGCCGATGCGTGCGATATCCGGAAGGATTTCGAGCACGTTGAGGCTGGTCGGCTCCTCGAGAGCGTAGTACGTCTCGCCCTGGACTTCGAAGCGGCCCTTGCACAGTGTCGGATAGCCTGCCGCTTCATCGTCGGCGAAGGAGTCGATGAGGATTCCGTTGAGACGGGTGTTCATTCGCCCTGGCGACTTCTCCCACTGCACATGACGGGCTGGCGAGCAGGCGCCAACGGTATTCGGTGACTCGCCGGTAGCGTACGAGGAGAGCCAGCACCGTCCCTCGTTCATCACGCAGAGGCTACCGAAGCCGAAGACTTCGATGGCCACCGGGGTGTTGCGGATGACCGTCTCGACCTGGGCCAGGGTCAATACGCGCGGCAGCACTGCGCGGCGGATTCCAAACTCGCGGTGCGCGAAATTGACGGCCTCGTAGCTGGTGGCCGACCCCTGGACTGAGAGGTGCAGGCGAAGCCCGGGGTGGCGTCTGCTGGCGTAGTCGAGCAGGCCGACATCGGCGAGGATCACCGCATCGACGCCGAGTGCCGCGGCTTCGTCGACCGCGTGCTGCCAGTCCACGGCCCGTCCCGGCTGGGCGAAGGTGTTGATCGCCAGCAGTACCCGCCGGTTGCGTGCGTGTGCGTAGCGTATACCTTCGACCATCGCCGGGCGATCGAAGTTGAGTCCCGCGAAATTGCGCGCGTTGGTGTCGTTGCGGAACCCGAAATACACTTCGTCCGCACCATGGTCGACGGCAGCCTTGAGCGCCGGCAGGCTGCCAGCGGGGCAGACGAGTCGGGGAACCTTCATGGGCGGCATCGGAAACCTTGGCAATTGGACTCCGCAGTATAGCGGCAGCCAGCCATCCTTACTTGACGCGGGTCAATTGCTCGCCGATTCGTTCAACCGGAGACGCAACCGGCGGAGATACGCCAGCCCCTCGATGGCCCGGCTGCCGTACCAGCTGACCATTTCCCCGTCGATCAGTGACGCCTTCGTACCCGGGACTTTCCGGGCGATCAGCCGCAGATCCCGCGTGCGGAAAGGGTACGGTTCGCTGGACAGCAAGACGATCTGTGCATGGCGAGCGAGCTGCGGCAGATCGACCTCGGGATAGCGAATGTCGCTGTGGGCCGGCAAGGTGTCCCAGCCAGCGGCTCCGAGCATCGCCGAAATGTAGGTCTGGCGGGCCACGCTGATCCACGGGTTGCGCCAGATCAGATAAACGACCGCCTGACGGGGCAGCCGTCGGGTTGCCGAGGCCAGTTCGGACCATTCGCGCTCGAACGCCGCGCAGAGGCTTTCGGCTTCGGCATCGCGCCCGAAGACTCCGCCAATCAGGCGGAAGAGACCCAGATTATCGCGAGCCGTCAGCGGGTGCGTGACGATTACGCTCGGGACGAACTCGCTCAACGGCTCGACCTCCTCGCGCCGATTCTCGTCGATGTTGACCAGGACGTGAGTTGGCTCGAACTCGCGCAGCCTGTCGATCCGGAAACCGCGTGTCCCACCCAGTTTGGGTACCTGCCTCAGGCTCTCGCGAGGATGGATACAGAAGCCGGTACGGCCAACCAGGAAAGGGCCGAGGCCCAGCGCGACCACCAGTTCGGTCAGGCTCGGGACCAGCGAGACGATTCGCGGTGCGCCGCGGTGGCAAGGGTGCATCTTGCCCAGAGCATCGGACCAGAGCATGATCGGGCTTCCGGCCAGTGGAAAGGAGAGGAGGAAGGGATGCTAACGCAGAAACTCGCCGTCGTGACCGGTGCGGGGCGGGGCCTCGGCTACTCGGTGGCCACACAGCTCGCCGTTGCCGGATGTAAGGTGCTGATCGTCGGCCGCGACGCCGAGGCGATCGGCGAGGCCGCCCGGCAGCTGCAGCAGAGCGGTCTCGACGTGCTGGCTCATGTCGCCGACGTGACTGATGCGAGCGCCGTCGCGGCGCTCGCTGCCCGAGTGCGCCGCGAGTTCGGTCGTTGCGACGTCCTGGTCAACAACGCCGGGGTTTTCCTCGAGAAACACGACCCGGCGCTTCCCAAGGCGGCCAGTGTCCTCGCTGTCGAGCCCGAGCTCGTGGCCGAGATCCACGCCTGCAACGCGCTCGCCCCGCTGCGCCTGATTCAGGTCCTCGTGCCCCTGATGCGCGAGAACGGCTGGGGCCGCGTGGTCAATGTCTCGTCGGGGATGGGGCAACTGGCGGACATGGGCGGACTCTGGCCGGGTTACCGGATGTCCAAGGCCGCCCTCAACGCGTTGACCAGACTGACGGCGAAGGAACTCGAAGCCGACCCGACCAAGGTCAACTCGGTGTGTCCCGGGTGGTGTCGCACGCGAATGGGTGGCGAGGGCGCGCCGCGCAGTGCCGAAGAGGGAGCCCGGGGGATCGTCTGGGCGGCTCTTCTGCCCGACGATGGACCGACCGGCGGGTTCTTCCGTGATGGGCAGCCGATCGACTGGTGAGCGGGCTGCTCAGAGTGCTGTGTCGCTGTTTCGCGGCTTGCGCGGGGCGCGGGTGAGCAAACGATCGTAGATCGCGTTCGGCAGCATGCGCAACAATCGGGCAGCGAGCGCCATCTGCCAGGGGATCACCCGGTAACTGTCGCCGCGGGCGATGGCCCGGGAAAAGCGTTGCGCCGCCTCTTCTGCAGGCATCAGGAAGGGCATCGGAAACGGGTTGCCCTCGGTCATCGGCGTTTCCACGTAGCCGGGACAGATCGTGACCACCCGGACCCCTGACCCGCGTAGCTCGATACGCAAGCTTTCGAGATAGCTGATCGCTGCTGCTTTCGACGCGCTGTACGCGCCAGCTCCCGGAAGGCCGCGGATTCCGGCAACCGAGGCGATGCCGACCAGCCGGCCGCTACCCGCCTGGCGCATCGCGGCGATGAACGGCGAGAAGGTCGCGGCGATGCCGAACAGATTGACTTCGATCACCCGGCGGATCGCTTCGAGATCGGCGGCGTGTTCGGTCAGCGTGCCGACCGAGACGCCAGCGTTGGCAATGACGATATCGGGAGCCCCGAAACGGGTCGTGAACGCGTCGGCAGCCGAAGCCAGGGCCGGCGCGTCCGTGACATCGACAGAGAAACAGACTGTCTGCCCTGGCCAGCGCTTGGCGAGGCTGTCGAGCAGATGTTCGCGGCGGGCGACCAGGCCAAGCCGCGCACCCTGGCCGGCGTAGTGCTCGGCGAGCGCACGCCCGATCCCCGATGAAGCCCCGGTGATGAAGACCTTGAGCGCCGTGTCCTGGTCGGAATCCAGCGGAGGCGCGGCGCTCAACGGCGGCTCAGCGGTTGTCGGCCAACGTGCTGCGTGCCGCGCGCCGCCTACTTCCGGCCGCGCTCGCTGCGCACCTTGGCAATGACCTGGTCGGTGATCACCAGAAGATCAGGCAATCCCTTGATTTCCTTTCCGGTAACCAGATACTTGCCATCCACTGCCATGGCCGGGACACCCGGTATCTTGTACGACTGGGCCATCTGATCGGCGCGTTTGGCCTTGCTGATCACGCCGAACGAGTTGTAGGCCTCGGTAAACCTCTTGACGTCCGCCCCCTGCGCTCCGACCCATTCGCTGATCGTCCGGTCGTCGTAGAGTTTGCCGCCCTGGTTGTGCAGCGCGTTGAAGACCGCGTTGTCGAGTCTGGCCAGATCGCCGGTTGCTTCGAGCGCGTAGAAGAGCCGGGCCAGACTCATCCATTGTGGGCGCCCGAATGACACCGGCACTCGCCGGAAGACGACGTCTGCAGGCAGGCTGGCAGCCCATTTGCTGACCAGCGGATGAAAGTCGTTGCAGTGCGGGCAGCCGTAAGAGAAGAACTCGAGTACCTCGATCTTGCCTGGCGAATCGGTCAATTGGGGCGGGACTACCGGCTGGTAATCACGGCCGACGACGAGCTGGCCACGCGCAGGCGAAGCCAGAACCGCGAGAACGGCCAGCAAGACGACGGTCAGCCAGCCGCGGAATGGGTGAACAACAGCCTGGAGCATCGATTTTTCCCTTTCATCAGTCCTTCTTGACGACGTTGGCCTCTATGCCCTGGCGGGCAAGGTCGGCGCGCAGGTTGTTGACTTCGTCCATCCGGTGGTAGGGACCGAGACGAACCCGGTACCAGACCTTGTCCTGAAGCATGACCTGCTGAATACGCGCCTCGGCTCCGATCAACGCCAGACGCGCTTTCTGGTTGTCAGCATCGCTCGCGTTCTGGAAGGAGCCTGCCTGTAGATAAATCGGCTCGCGCAAGGCGTTCTCGCGGTCGTTCTTCGGCCGGGTACTTTCGGCCGGCTTGGCCACCTCGGCTGCCTTGGCCTCGGTCGCTTTGCCCGACGCCGTCCGGCTCTCCGCTGCCTTTCCTTCGGGTGTCTTCCCCTCTGGGGCTCTGGTTTCTGGCGGTCGGCTTTCGATCGGCTTCGTCTCGGTCGCCTTGCCCGGTGTCGAGATTCGGGTCTCGGCCTGCCGTGGCTCCTCGGGCTTTGGATCGGGAATGGCTTCTGCCTTGCCCGGGAGGATCTTGTAGAAGTCGAAGCGCGGTTTGTCGGGAACGGCGTCTCCGGGCTTGCCGGGCAGGGTTACAGGCGCCGACGCCACGGGCGGAACTTCAGGCGTCGCCGGCTTGCTGCCCACTGGTGGGGGCAGCTTTGGCTGCTGACCGGTCGTCGTGAAAGGCAGCGGCGCCTTGTTGATGTACCAGACGACACCAGCGACGGCGAGTACGCCGATAACCAGCCCAACGAACAGTCCGAGCAGCGTGCCGCCCCCCGACTTCCTGCCGGGCGGCGTCCTGCGGGGTTTCACGTCACGACTCATGGCCAACCTCTGTCTGCGACTCACATGGATTCCGGGCAGCTGACGCCGAGAATCTTCATCCCGTTCCGAATCACCTGCCGCACGCTGGCGACGAGCGCGAGGCGCGCATCGCGAAGTTCGGGATCGTCAACCAGTATCCGCTCGGCATTGTAGTAGCTGTGGAATTCGCCTGCCAGGTCCTTCAGATAGAACGCGATCTGGTGTGGAGCGCGGTCGCTGGCGGCGGTCTCGACGACTTCCGGAAACTCGCCGATGCGGTTCGCGAGAGCCAGTTCGAGCGGGCCATCCAGTCTCCCCAGCTTGGCTGCAGCCAGTGTCGACACGTCGTCGCCCGCCCATTGCGCGAGCACGGAGCAGACCCGGGCGTGCGCATACTGAATGTAGTACACCGGGTTGTCGTTCGACTGACTCCTGGCCAGGTCGAGATCGAAATCGAGATGCTGGTCAGATTTTCGCAGGACGTAGAAGAAGCGGCAGGCATCGTTCCCCACGTCCTCGCGCAGCGTGCGCAGGGTTACGAAGTCTCCCGAACGTGTGGACATCTGAGCTTTCCAGCCCGAGCGGTAGAGCACGGCAAACTGGACGAGAGCGACCTCGAGGGTGTCGGGATCCAGACCGAGCGCGCGAATGGCGCCCCGGACACGGGGGATGTAGCCATGATGATCAGCGCCCCAGACGTTGATCAGCCGATCGAAGCCGCGCTCATACTTGTTCAGGTGATAGGCGATGTCCGATGCGAAATACGTGTACAGGCCGTTGTCACGCTGCACGACCCGGTCTTTTTCGTCGCCGAAAGCCGTCGAACGGAACCACCGGGCGCCATCCTGCACATAGAGATGGCCCGCCTCGTCGAGCCGCTCTATGCAGCGGGCGACGAGTCCGGTCTCGAACAGCGATTCTTCCGAAAACCAGACGTCGAAATGGACTCCCGATTCTTCGAGATCCTTGCGGCAGTCGGCGAGCTGTTCGGTGAGCACGAAATCATGCACGTACTTCCAGTCTTCGCCGAGCAGCTGCTTGCCGTTGGCGATCAGTGCGTCGAGGTATTCCTCGCGCTGCCGGGTCGCCTCGGCGTCAGTGCGCGTGCTGTCGGGCAGGCGCGGCAGATCGGCGATGATCCCGGCGAACGGACGCCGATAACGGTCACCGTGAGCTGCCAGCATCTGGGTGGCCATCTCGCGGACATAGTCTCCCTGATACGCGTTGGGCGGAAAATCGATCAGCGGGCCCTGCCGCCGGGACAGTTCGAGGTAGCGCAGCCAGGTCGAGATGGCCAGGATGTCCATCTGTCGCCCGGCGTCATTGACGTAATACTCGCTGGTCACGTTCCAGCCAGCGAAGTCGAGGAGCTTGCACAGGCTGTCCCCGTATGCTGCCCCACGCCCATGACCGACGTGCAGTGGACCGGTTGGGTTGGCCGATACGAACTCGACGAGGACCTTGCGCCGGCCTCCGCTGAGCGAACGGCCATAGTCGGCACCCTGTTCGAAGACGTCGAGGAGGCCGGAAAGCTTGGCCTCGGCCGACAGACGAAAGTTGATGAACCCGGCCCCGGCGACCTCGCTCGACTCGATCAGCGACGAGTAGGGCAGTTCGGAGACCAGTAGCTGTGCCAGTTGTCGCGGGCTGCGGCGCGTCGAACGCGCCAGTTGCATGGCCAGGTTGCAGGCAAAGTCGCCGTGCTCAGTCTGCCTGGGTCTTTCGATATGGATCGGGGTGGCCGCCTGATCGGGTGCAACGCTGAGCAGAGCGCTGCGCATCAGATCGGCGATGTGGGACTTGGGGTCGGAACTCATCAATCACGTTTCCAGGATCAGCAAGGAGTCTCAAGGTCCTGATTATACGATGCCCAGGCAAGACCCGGGCGAACGAGCCGGAGCGGGCGGGCGCATTTCTGTGTAAACTCGCTGCCTTGCCGATCCGAACGCCATCGCCAGCCGTGCGCCTCCTCCGTCTCGCCAAAATCCTGACCATTGCGAGCCGCTACGGCCTCGACGAAATGATCCTCGAGCACGAGCCGAGCGGGCGGCTGGCTGCGCTGTCCCGGTCGCTACACTTCTGGCGACGTTTCGACGCGCCGTCGGCAGTCCGCCTGCGGCAGGCTCTCGAAGCCCTGGGGCCGATCTTCGTCAAGTTCGGCCAGGTGCTGTCCACGCGCCGAGATCTGCTGCGCCCGGACATCGCCGACGAACTCGCCAAACTCCAGGATCGCGTTCCGCCGTTTTCTTCGGAGCTGGCTCTGGCGCAGATCGAGCAGGCCTACGGTCGGCCGGCGAGCGCAGTGTTTGCGGAATTCGATCTCCAGCCGGTGGCCAGCGCCTCGATCGCGCAGGTGCACTTCGCCCGCCTTCGTCCGGAAGACGGTGGCCACGAGGTGGCGGTCAAGATCCTGCGTCCGCAAATGCACGAGGTGATCGCCAACGATCTCGCACTACTCGAAACGCTCGCCGTGGTCCTCGAAAAAGCCTGGCCAGACGGCAAGCGCCTGAAGCCGAGGGAAGTGGTCAGCGAGTTCGCCAAGTATCTTTACGACGAACTCGACCTGATGCGCGAAGCGGCCAACTGTTCGCAACTGCGCCGCAATTTCCTGGGCTCGAGACTTCTGCGTGTGCCGGAGGTTCACTGGGATCAGTGCACGACGACGGTGATGGTCATGGAGAGGATGCGTGGTATCCCGATCAGCCAGACCGAAGCGCTGCTGGCCGCGGGAATCGACCTCTCGGCGCTCTCGCGGGCCGGAGTCGAAATCTTCTTCACCCAGGTGTTTCGCGATGGTTTCTTCCATGCCGACATGCATCCCGGGAACATTTTCGTGGCCACCGATCCTGTCCATCATGGCAGCTACATCGCGCTCGACTTCGGCATCGTCGGCACGCTGACCGATACGGACAAGAACTACCTGGCGCAGAACTTCCTCGCCTTTTTCCAGCGGGACTACAAGCGCGTGGCGACCGCGCACATCGAAGCCGGCTGGGCGCCGCCCGAGACACGGGCCGACGAGTTCGAGGCAGCGATTCGTGCCGTCTGTGAGCCGATCTTTGACCGGCCACTGCACGAAATCTCCTTCGGCCGCGTTCTGCTGCGTCTGTTCCAGACCTCGCGCCGCTTCAACGTCGAAATCCAGCCGCAGCTCATGATGCTTCAGAAAACACTGCTGAACATCGAGGGTCTCGGCCGGCAACTCGACCCGGATCTGGACTTGTGGAAGACCGCCAAGCCTTTTCTCGAGCGCTGGATGCGCGAGCAGGTTGGCGGCCGGGCATTTCAGCGCTGCCTCCAGCAGGAAGCTCCGTACTGGGCGCGTACCCTGCCGCAACTGCCGCGCCTCGTGCACCAGGTGCTGGCCCGGCCGCAAGCTCAGGATCTCGGGCCGGTGCTCGTCGCGCTGCAACGAACCCAGCGCCAGCAGAGTCGCCTGCTGGCGGTGATCACCGTGTTGCTGGCCGCCTTGCTGATCAGCCAGTACTTCTGAATGCTTCCGGAGAATAGCCATGAATCGTGTCGTGATCAGTGCCACCGGCCTCTACACTGCACCGCAGGTCATCACCAACGCGGAACTGGTGGCGTCGTACAACAGTTTCGCCGCCCAGTTCAACGCGGCCCATGCCCAAGAGATCGCTGCCGAGGCGTTGATTGCGCTCGAGGAATCGAGCGTCGACTTCATCGAGAAGGCCTCGGGGATTACCCGGCGTTACGTCATCGACAAGGCAGGGGTGCTCGACCCGCGACGCATGCGCCCGAAGTTCAGCCGGCGTGGAAACGACGAGGTGTCGCTGCAGGCCGAAATGGCCGTCGCTGCCGGAAGTCAGGCGCTGGCCGCTGCCGGGCGAACACCGGCCGACATCGACGCCGTGATCTGCGCCGCGTCCAACATGCAGCGCCCTTACCCGGCGATGGCCATCGAGATCCAGAAGGCGCTGGGAATTGGCCAGGGCTATGGGTTCGACATGAATGTCGCCTGCTCGTCGGCGACTTTTGCGCTCGAACTGGCAGTCAATGCGCTGCGCTGCGCAACCGCGCGAACCGTCCTGATCGTCAATCCGGAGATTTGCTCGGCGCATCTTGCGTGGCAGGACCGCGACTGCCATTTCATTTTTGGTGACGTGTGCACAGCGCTGGTCGTTGAACGACTCGACGGGGCGACCGCAGCCAACGCCTGGGAGGTCCTGGGCACCCGGCTGGCGACGAGTTTTTCGAACAACATCCGCAACAACGCCGGATTCATGTCGCGGTGCGAGGATCGTGACCCAGCCGACCGCGATCAGCTCTTCGTGCAGGAGGGAAGACGGGTGTTCAAGGAAGTCTGCCCGATGGCTGCCGATCGCATCACCCGCCATCTTGCGAGCCTCGATCTGAGCCCGGCCGATGTCCGTCGCTTCTGGCTGCATCAGGCCAATCTGGCGATGAACCAGCTGATCGGGCGCCGCCTGCTCGGCCGCGAAGCGACCAGCGACGAGGCGCCGGTGATCCTCGACGAATTCGCGAACACCGCGTCGGCGGGGTCGATCATCGCTTTTCACCGTCACAGCGCCGATCTGGCCGCGGGCGACGTCGGGCTGATCTGCTCCTTCGGCGCTGGTTACTCGATCGGTAGCGTGGTTGTCAGGAAGTGTTCGGTGGTCGCGTAAGCGGGTGCCAGGAATCCAGCGCCGCCGTCGCGCAGGCGGTTGAGCCCTGGGCGACGGCCGGCAGTGCCGACGCCTGTGCCGACAGCGGCTTGGCGACGATGCTCCGTCAGACTGGCGCAGCACGCGATGCTGCCGTCCGGTCGACTAGCGTGCCGTCTCGCAAATGCCTCGACAGGTCGGGGAGGAGGCTCGCACGGAATGGACGCGAGGCCATCCAGGTGAGGGCAGTCGGATTTTGCGAAATAGGCGTCAGGCAACGCGGCGATCCAGGCTGAAAAGCCAGCAATCGGATTTGCGAGACGGCACACTAGGACCGTCGACGGGTCTCGGCGATGTCACCGACGTCCTGGATCAGCTGAAGATCGTTGTCCTGGGCGAAATGGAGAACAAAACGGTAGGCCATCGGCTCAACTTCGTAGAGCGACCCGTTGACGAAAACGGCCTTCTCGCCGCTGTAAGTCCCCGGACCAACGTAGGGCGAGTAGCGCATCTTCTTCTCGGCGCCAAAGGCCGAGAGGACGCCGCAGAGTCTTTCGGCCCAGTCGCTCGGCCGAAACCTCTTGCCCGCCACGGTGAGACCCACGATGATGAAAGAGGGATGCGACGAAGTGCTCATTGGCCGGTGGATTCGTAGCGCGGATAACCGCGGGTTGTTGCTTTCTCGGGTTGGCGCCAAACGCCCGTTGCGCCTCGATTCTAACAGAAACCCAGCGAGCTTGCCGGACACAGCCTTGGCCAACAACGGCCAAGCATTCGGCAAGGGAACGATCGCGGGGCAAAGCCTGCAGCCAGTCAGGGTTTCTGGCCATGGCCATTCAGCAAGAGCCGCTGCATCGCCCTTGAGCCTATAACCCGTAGGGATCGGACTCCGGAGCACGATTGCCGCGGAAGGGTGTCTGCCGAGCGGAGTTGGGAGAGGTGTTTCCGGCGCCGCATCGAATGGGGCCGGACAAGGGCCGACGGGCACCTCGGTGGTGGGCGATAGTGGGATCGAACCACTGACTTCCACCGTGTGAAGGTGGCACTCTACCGCTGAGTTAATCGCCCGTTGCAGGTGGTGTCAGCCAACGCGGGCCCGGATTACATCACAAGTCGCCGGGACGGTCAATTGTGCCCAGGCCGAAACAGCCCTGAAGCATGACCCGGGCGAAGCGGACCCATTGGCCGGAAGCTGCGGCTTGCGCTGCCGGGGCGGTCAGATCGCCCGGGGGCGGGGATTCAATGCTCGAACGTCGGGGGAGTAGGGTCAGATCAGGTGTTCTGGAAAGGTCGTTGAAGCTCCGCCTGGATGACACGCGACGCAACTCGACGCGGACTCGGTTGACCCGGCCTCGGGCGGCTGTCTGCAGTCGCGCCACCGGAGGGTCGGCCGGGCGAAGCTGGATCGGGCATGCCGGCCGCCTCACCGGCGAGAGCGGGCACCCCGCCGGCCTTGTCCTTTGTCCAGGAATCGCTCATCATCACCCGCGTTGCCCGAGGGGGGGCGGGGAAGCCAGAGTGAAGGAACGGCGTTACATCTTCTGCCGCCAGGCCGAGTGGGAGGCGTGGGACCAGTGGCTGACCGCCGGCCAGCGCTTCGGAAGCGTCTCGCCCGAAGGCGACCCCGCGGGAGCAGCAAGTTTTCCGCACCGCTTTCGCCGGCTGTGCCATGATCTCGCCCTCGCCCGGGACCGCAACTATTCGGCAGTTCTGGTCGACGACCTGCATCGGCGCGTCCTTGCCGTCCACCAGCGTGTTCATGGCTCGGTCAGGCCGGATGGCAGCCGCTGGCTACGCTTCCTGAGCGAGGGCTTTCCAGAACTCGCGCGCAGCGAATGGCGGGTGATGCTCGTGGCCTTCCTGCTGCTCTTCGTGCCCTTGCTGACCTTCATCGTTGTTGCCCAGGCCTGGCCCGAATGCGTCCAGCTCGTTCTCTCCCCGGGGATGATCGGCGAAGTCGAGGAAATGTATTCGCCGACTGCCCGCCACCTTGGTCGGCCGCGGGCGGCATCGAGCGACTGGGCGATGTGGGGCTTCTACGTGGCCCACAACCTGCGGATCGATTTCCAGGCTTTCGCAGGAGGGCTCACCTTCGGCCTGGGAAGCGTCTTCTATCTGCTCTACAACGGCTTGCACATCGGCGCGATCGCCGGCCATCTGACGCAGATCGGTTACGGGTCCACGTTCTGGGGGTTCGTTGCCGGTCACAGTGCCTTCGAGATGAGCGGCGCCGTGCTCTCGGGCGCCGCCGGCCTGAAACTCGGCATGGCGCTGATTGCCCCTGGGCAACGCACGCGCCTCGCCGCGCTCAGGCAGAACGCCTCGATCGCCGTACGGCTCCTCTACGGGGCAGCCATCCTGACCTTTCTTGCGGCCTTCATCGAGGCTTTCTGGTCGCCGCTGCAGGCGATTCCCTTCGAATTCAGGGTCGCCGTCGGCCTGCTCCTGTGGCTCCTGACCTGCCTGTATTTCCTGCTCGCCGGACGATCGCCTCGTGCGCCTTGAGTCTATCGCCGTCGTCCTGCGACGGCGCAGCCCCTGGGAGGCAGTGGACCTCGGGAGAGTCATGCTGCGCAGCTGGGCGCGGCAGGCGTACCTCGCGTGGCTGGTCACCTACTGGCCCGCCGGCCTCGCCGTCCTGCTGCTCCTGTGGTCCTCGCCCGGGTACGCGATGCTGGTCATCTGGTGGCTCAAGCCGGTGTTCGATCGGCTACTCCTGCACGTTTTCAGCCGCGCGGTGTTTGGCGAGGAGTGCGGCGTGCGCGATGTGCTGCGCGCGTTGCCTCGGCTCCTGCGCAGCCCCGGGGTGCTCTCGGGACTGACTCTTCGCCGCCTGAGCCTGGCCCGATCTCTGCTTCTTCCGGTCTGGCAACTCGAAGAACAGCGTGGCGCAGCGGCGCGCGCGCGTTTCACGCTGCTCGCGCGACGTTGTCGGGGCCATGCGGTCTGGTTGACCTTCTTCTGTGCGAACATGTCGACGATTCTGATGTTCGCCTTGCTGATCGCGCTGCTTGCGCTGAAGCCGGAACAAGGGTCGTCGCTTTCGATCTGGGAGTGGTTCGCCGAGGAACGATCCGGGCTCCAGCGCGTTTTCGGACATCTGCTGTTCATGCTTGCTGAGACGATCGTCGAGCCGCTCTACGTCGCCTCGGGTTTCGCGCTCTATCTCAACCGGCGCAGCGAACTCGAGGGCTGGGACATCGAGATCGTCCTTCGCGGAATGGCGCCGAGGCGTACGAACAACTGGACTGGCTGCGCCGTGCTCGCGTTGTCGGGCGCCGTGCTGATCGGCTGGCCGTCTGTGTCACTGCACGCCGCGGCGGAGACCGATCCGGCGCTTGCCTGCGCTCCCGCCGACAGCTGCACGGCAGCCGCCGCTGACTCGAGCAGGAAGCCGAGGGATGGTCCCGGCGAGGTCGGGCCGGCAAGAGGGGAGCCGGGATCGGCCCGCGCGGTGATCGATGGCGTTCTCGAGGATCCGGTCTTCGGCCGCGCGAGCCAAGGCTGGAGCTGGCGCTGGCGTGACCCCGGAACACCGTCCGACGAGTCGCTGCCGGTCTGGCTGAACTGGATCGGCGAAGCGGTCGAGTCGCTCGCCGAGCTTCTGAGGGTTCTCGTATGGGTCGCCTCGGGCCTCGGAGTGGCCCTCGCCATCCGGTTCCTCTACGGTCGGCGCAGACGCCTGGGAGCCGGGCGGGTGCACACTCCGTCCGAGCCCGTCACCGGTCCTGATGATCGCGGCGACGCGCTGCCCGCCGACGTTCCGGAGGCTGCGCGGTTCGCCCTGGCGAGTGGCCGGGCCGTCGAAGCCGTGAGTCTCCTTTACCGGGGAGCCCTGATGTCGCTGATCGTCGAGCGGCAGATCGACTTTGCCGCTGGCGATACCGAAGCCGACTGCCTGGGCCGGGTCACAGGCCGGCTGCCGGAAGCCGTGCAGCGCTTCTTCGAGGCTCTCGTGAGCTGCTGGCGGCTGGCCGCCTACGGTCCTCTCGCTCCGTCAATGGCCGAAGTCGACCGGCTGATCGTCGACTGGGCAGTTCATTTCGGCAGACGGGGCGCATCGTGATGCCGAGGCGTTTCGTGCTCGCCGGTCTGCTCGCTGTCGGCGTGACCGCGATGCTGATCGTCTGGCTGGCCTCGAACATCGAACGAGTACCGGTTCAGCGGCACGAGCCACCAAGGACCGAGGCACGCCGCAATCCGTACCTGGCGCTCGAGCGCTTTGTCATTCGGATGGGCGGTACGGTGACCCGGCACCCGGAAACCAGAGTCCTCGATCGCTTGCCGGAAGGCGGCATCGTCTTCCTGGACCGTCGGCGCCTCGATCATCTTCAGGAAGAGCGACTGCAAAGGCTGCTCGGCTGGGTCGAGGGTGGCGGGTACCTGATCGTCGTTGCCGAGGAGACGGGGATCGCCGACCCGCTCCTCGACAGCATGGGCGTTTCGCGCGTCGAGCCGGCTTCGACCGAGCACGGGTCAGGCGACCGGTCGATTTCGCTGAGTCTGCCCGGAGCGGAACGAGCGCTGCGTGTCGACGTCGCGCGCCAGGTGCTCACGGTCGGCGAACGCCAGCCGGACTGGTTGGCCGGCGAGGATCGGCGCGGTGCGCAGGTCGTCAACTTCCGCCTCGGTCGAGGGAATCTGACGGTTGCCTGCGAACTCGACCAGCAGTTGAGCAACCGCCGTATCGGCAGGCACGATCACGCCGAAATGTTCTGGACACTGCTCAGATTTCACGGTCACTCGTCACCGCCGCAGGTGCTGCTGCTCTCGGGCTTCGAGATGCCGACGCTCGCCGGATGGCTCATCGATCAGGCATGGGCTGCCTGCTTCGCTACGCTCGTACTGATCGCCCTGTGGTTGTGGCGCATCGTGCCGCGTTTTGGCCCGCTGCGATCCGATCCGCCACCAGTTCGTCGCGAGTTGCGCGAGCATCTGGCCGCGGTCGGCCATTACCTGTGGCGTTGTCGTGCGCCGTCGGCGCTGCTCGAACCTGCGCGCGAGCACTTTCGCCATTGCCTGGCGCAGCGCCGGCCAGAAGTCGCGGCGTGTTCGGTCCGTGCGCAGGTGTCCGCCCTGGCGGCGCTGTCCCGCCTGTCCCCGGCATGGATCGCCCTGGCCCTCGCAGGCGAAGCCGACGACCGGCAGGCGTTTGTCGAGGTGCTGCGCACGTTGCAGGTGCTCGAGCGCCATCTCCGGGATGACCACGATGAGTCCAGACGACGCTGTCCTGACTGAACAGCGATTGATCCATGCGCGCCAACTGCTGGGCGCTCTACGTGACGAGCTGGCCAGGGCAGTGATTGGACAGCAGGCGGTCGTCGACGAGGTGCTGATCGGTCTGCTCGCCGATGCCCACGTTCTGATCGAGGGAGTTCCCGGTCTC
Source organism: Accumulibacter sp. (assembly GCF_023806625.1). Lineage (GTDB taxonomy): Bacteria > Pseudomonadota > Gammaproteobacteria > Burkholderiales > Rhodocyclaceae > Accumulibacter. The sequence goes on along the minus strand of NZ_JAMTDX010000019.1, from coordinate 8,440 downwards.
GGCAAGACTCTGCTCGTCCGATCTCTGGCCAAGACCTTCGCCGGGCAGACGCGGCGAATCCAGTTTACCCCTGATCTGATGCCGTCAGACGTCGTCGGCCATACCCTTTTCGACGCTGCGACTGCCCGTTTCGTGACTCGCCAGGGTCCGGTGTTCACGCATCTGCTGCTTGCCGACGAGATCAATCGCGCGCCAGCCAAGACCCAGTCGGCTCTGCTCGAAGCGATGCAGGAGAGGCAGGTGACGCTCGAGGGAACCAGCTCTCCGCTGCCTCATCCGTTCATGGTCCTCGCGACGCAGAACCCCGTCGAGCAGGAAGGCACCTATCCGCTGCCCGAAGCCCAGCTCGATCGCTTCCTGTTCAAGATTCGCATGGCCTACCCGGGCGAGGACGAAGAAGTCGCCCTCACCCGCCTGGTCACCCAGGACAGGACAGGCGCGGATCTCGACGTCGAAGCCGTGGCGACGCTGATCCAACCGGCAACGGTCGTCGCTCTGCAACAGTGGGCGGTCCAGATTGCTCTCGACGAGCGCGTCATTCGCTATGCCGTGGCGATCGTCAGGGAGACCCGCACGTCCTCGGGGTTGGCTAGTGGCGCTGGGCCGCGTGGACCGATCGCGCTGGTCCGCGCGGCCCGCGCGCGTGCGCTGCTCGCCGGGCGCGGCTTTGCCACTCCTGACGACATCAAGGCGGTTGCCCTGCCAGCTTTGCGCCACCGGGTGACGCCGACTGCCGAAGCCGAGATCGACGGTCTGACTACCGACGACCTCTTGCTCTCGCTGCTCGATCGCGTGCCGGCGCCAAGGGCCTGACTCGGCCGGTTCCCTGTTCGTGGACGAGTGTATGACCCAATGCTGATTCCTGATCGCCGGCTTTTCCTTGCTGCATCGCTGTGGTTCGCGTTTGGAGTGGTCGTCGCCTTTTGTCCCACGTTGCTCGACCTCTGGCTGGCGGCCGCCGGTGTATGGCTGCTGCTCGCCGCAGGCGATGGACACCTGGCGAGGCAGCGGTGCAGCCGCCTGCTCGTGCGTCGCGAGGTGGCTCACGCGATGCCCGTCGGCACCTGGCAGAACGTGCGACTGGTGCTGCAGACTTCGACCGGTGGTGGAGCCAGCGGCTGGCTCCTGGACGGATATCCGGCAGCCTTCGTCAGCGAAGGGCTGCCGCTGCGCTTCGCCCTGGCTCCTGGACAGTCGTTGCGCGTGGGTTATCGCTTGCGGATCGGCGAGCGAGGTCGCCAGATCTTCGATGGCGTGACCTTGCGCTGGTCGTCACCACTGCGCTTCTGGCTGGTCCAGGAGCGTGTCGCGGTGCGCGACGAAGTGCGCGTCTATCCCGATTTCGCGCGCATCGCACACTACACGTTGCTGGCCACCGACAACCGCCTGGCCCAGATCGGCATCCTGCACCGGCGGCGGCGCGGCGAGGGAATGGAATTCCAGCAGTTGAGAGACTACCGACAGGACGACTCGCCGCGGCAGATCGACTGGAAAGCGAGCTCACGCGCTGGCCGCCTGATCTCACGCGAGTATACGGACGAACGAGACCAGCAGATCGTCTTCCTGCTCGATTGCAGCGCACGCATGCGCGCGCGTGATGGCGATCTGTCGCACTTCGACCACGCGCTCAACGCGCTGCTCCTGTTGGCCTGGGTCGCCCTGCACCAGGGGGATTCGGTCGGCCTGGTCACTCTTGGCCATCCCCGGCCAAGAGTGCTCGCGCCAGCCAGGTCGGTGGCGACGGTCAATACACTGCTCAATGCCGTCTATGATCTCGAGCCCTCGCTGCAGGTTCCGGATTACCTGAACGCTGCCGAACTGCTCGATCGACGACTGCGCAAGCGGGCGTTGATCCTGCTGGTCACCAACCTGCGTGACGAAGATGACGACACGTTGCTCCCCGCGCTTCGTCACCTCCGCATTCGCCACGCGGTCAGCGTCGCCAGCCTGCGGGAGCCGATCATCGACGAAGTGCTGTCCGCGCCAATCGGCGGCTTCGACGACGCGCTGACTCGTGCCGCAGGCCTCGAGTACCTTCAGTCCCGCCGTCGGCAACTCACCCTGTTGCGCCGTGATGGCGCGCAGATCCTCGACGTCGGCGCGCAGGGGCTACCGGTCGCCCTGATCAATCATTACTGGGCCAGGAAGCGGGCGGGCACGCTATAGTATGCGTCGTCTTCTCGTCGGCGAAGCGCATTGGGTGCGCGACCGCTGTACGGTCAGGACGATCATCGCCAGGAGGGAAGGGATGGACTTCGATGACAACCCATTCAGAGCACCGGCGTCGCGCGTCGCAGACGACGAGCGGACCGCTCTCGGCACCTTCCTGCCGGAGGGTCGTCTGGTCCCCGCGGGACGCGGCTACCACTGGCTCCTGCGGGGCTGGGAGCTGTTTCGGGTGGCGCCGGGAACCTGGATCGGTATCGCTGTGGCGTTCATGGTGCTGATCATCGTCGTCAGCATGATCCCGCTGCTGAACGTCACGGCGAACCTTCTGATCCCGGTGTTCATCGGTGGGATCTGCGTCGGTTGTCGGTCGATCGAGGAAGGTCAGGGCATCCGCTTCATTCACCTGTTTGCCGGGTTCTTGTGTCAGCCTGGAAGACTGCTGCTTGTCGGGCTGCTCTATCTCGTGGCTCTGCTGATCCTTGCAGTGGTCTTTGGCATCGTCGCAACGCTTTCGGGGATCGCCGCCAAGGGCAGCGGTGGTGCTGAAGGTTGGGCAGCCTCCTGGACCGAGCTCGTCTCGATCCTGGCCATGGTCCTGGTCTTTGCGCCTCTGGCCATGGCCGTCTGGCTGGCACCGCCGCTGGTCGTGTTCAATGGGCTGACCGCCTGGCAGGCAGTCAGGACGGGCCTCGTCGTCGCATTGCGTAATTTCCCGCCCTTTCTCGTGTTCGGAATTCTCGTCGTCGTCGCCTCGGTGATCGCCAGCCTGCCGCTGCTGCTTGGCTGGCTGTTGCTCTTGCCGGTACTCTACGCGTCGATCTACGCCGCCTACAGGGACCTGTTTTTCAGCGAGTTGCAGTGAGTGCTCAGGCCGGCCAGCACGACGGGCTGACGTCCGCTTTCGCTGCCGGCGTGCCGCAATGGTTGGCCGGCCAAGGCTGAAAGCGACGGGGACGCCGCTTGGGCAGTCGTCTCGATACCCTCCACCGCGTCGTCACCCCTGAGGGCTGCGAAATCGACCTGCACGTCGCAGGGCCAGTTGCCCGGGCACGGGCCTGGTTCATCGACTTCCTGATCCGCTTCGCCTTGTGGGTCTTGCTGGCGATTGCCGGGACGCGTCTCGGCGATCCCGGAGCGGTGCTGCTGCTCCTTGGCGCCTTCCTGCTCGAGTGGTTCTACCCGATTCTGTTCGAAGTCTATGCGCAAGGTCAGACTCCCGGAAAAAGGTCCTGCGGGCTCGCGGTCGTTCATGACGACGGCCGGCCGGTTGGCTGGAGCGGGGCGTTCATTCGCAATGCGCTGCGCGGTGTCGATTTCCTTCCCTTGGGCTATGCGGCAGGTTTCGTCAGCACCCTGCTCGACGGCCAGGGCAGGCGGCTCGGCGATCTCGCTGCCGGGACTCTGGTCGTTCATGTCCACCGGACACCGCGGCCGGCGGAGGAAGCCGACGGTGCTGACGGGAGTGAGGCGCCGCCCTTTGCCTTGACTCGGGAGGAGCACATCGCGATCATCGAGTACACCAGGAGGGTGACGTTGCTGACTCCCGAGCGGGCTGCAGAGCTGGCTCTGGCGGCAGGCCCGCTGACCGCCGGTCTCGACGGCGAGGCGGCGAAGAGGCGCCTGCTGCGCATCGGCAACTTCCTGCTTGGTGGTCAGTCAACCTGAATCTCCGCACACCTGAAAGATCCCTTGTCTTCCTCCTTCCTGCGACGACGAATGCCATGAACGCCTACTCTGGACCCGCACTGGTCACTCTCGCCACCTCTTTGCTGCTTTTCGCCTGCGCCGCCTATGTCGGGCGCTGCCGGATTCGCTTCGAGGTCAAGGCACCAGCGACCACCGGTCACCCGCAGTTCGAAGTCGCCTACCGCATCCAGATGAACACGATCGAGAACGCCGTCGCCTTTCTGCCGGCGCTCTGGATCTTTACGTTGAGTGTGTCGAGCCAGTGGGCGACGGTTCTTGGAGGATTCTGGCTTGCTGGACGGGCCTGGTACGCGCTGGCCTACGCGCGGGACCCGGGGAAGAGGGGGCCGGGCTTCATGCTCGCGATGTTCGCCTTCGCCGTGCTTCTGGTTGGCGGTGGCTGGGGCGTCGTGCGCGGGCTGATCAGTTGATCGCCTCCCTCGACTAGGGCCGGGAGTGCGCTCAGGCGCGGCTGATGCCGCCCCGTCCGCGACGCCGGTAAGACGCCTCAGGGCGTTGTCCGGGTTGTTGCCCTACGTCAGGCCCTATCGTGCGCAGGTCTTCCTGGCGTTGCTGCTGCTGCTGATCGCTGCGGCGACGACACTGGCCTTGCCGTACGCGGTGAAGGGCCTCGTCGATGGCGGCCTGGTGGTTGCTCGGGCGGGCAGCGATCCGGGTCGGTCCCTGGTCGGCCGACACTTCCTGCTGCTCTTCGCAGGGGCTGCCGTTCTCGGGCTGGCGACGGCCGGCCGCTTCTACATGATGAGCTGGATCGGCGAGCGGGTGACCGCGGACCTCCGTCTGGCCGTCTATGGTCATGTCCTGCGTCAGAGTCCTCAGTTCTTCGAGACACTGAGGACCGGTGAAGTCCTGTCGCGACTGACTGCCGATACCACGGTCATCCACCACGCGGTGGGTTCGAGCCTGAGCATGGGGATGCGCAACCTCGTGCTGTTCGTTGGCGGCCTGACCATGCTGCTCAGCTCGACGCCCCGTCTCGTGCTGACCGTCACCGGCATCGTCGTGCTGTTCGTCTTCCCGGCAGTGGTGATAGGTCGCCGCGTGCGCCGCCTATCACGAGCCGCACAGGATCGTCTGGCGGACACGAGCGGCCTCGCCGGGGAAATGCTGCACGCCATCCCGGTCGTCCAGAGCTACACTCGCGAGGTCGAAGAGACGGCGCGCTTCGCCGAGGCCAACGAGCAGGCCTTCCGGACTTCGATGCACCGTGCCCGCACGCGTTCGGCATTGACGGCCTTCGTCATCGTCGGCGTGTTCGGTTCGCTTCTCTACGGACTCTACGGCGGTGTTCAGGCGGTGTTCGCCGGAGAGATCAGCGCTGGCGAGTTGAGCCAGACAGCCCTCTACGTGATCGTCATTGCGGGCAGCGTCGGGGTGCTCGCCGAGGTCTGGAGCGACCTGTTGCGCGCCTCGGGAGCCAGCGAACGCCTGCTGGAACTGCTTGCCGCCCGTTCTCCGGTTGCCGATCCCGAGCAGCCGGTGTCCCTGCCGGGAGTGTCGGGCGGTCTTCGGGTGAGCTTTGCCGACGTCAGCTTCGCCTATCCGTCGCGGCCGGCGCAACCTGTGCTGCACGGGCTCTGCTTGACCATTGCGGCCGGTCAGACGGTTGCCCTGGTCGGGCCTTCGGGAGCGGGCAAGACGACCGTTTTCCAGCTGCTGCAACGCTTCTACGACGTCGACGGCGGTTCGCTCGCGATCGACGGCCAGGACCTGCGTCGACTGCGGCTCTCCGATCTGCGTTCGCACGTCGCGGTCGTGCCGCAGGAGGCGGTGATCTTCTCGGGAAGCATTTCCGACAACATTCGCTACGGCCGGCCGGCAGCCGACGAGGATGAGGTGCGCAAGGCTGCGCAGGCGGCTTTCGTCGATGAATTCGCAGGCCAGTTGCCCGACCGTTTGCGGACCTTCGTCGGTGAGCGGGGCCTCAGGCTCTCGGGTGGACAGCGGCAGCGTGTGGCGATCGCCCGGGCCATTCTGAAGGATGCGCCCCTCCTTCTGCTCGACGAGGCGACGAGCAGTCTCGACGCGGAGAGCGAGCGCATCGTCCAGCAGGCACTGGATGCGGCGATGGCCGGACGGACGACGATCGTCATCGCCCACCGTCTGGCTACCGTGCAACGTGCCGACCGCATCTTTGTCCTCGATCAGGGGCGAGTGGTCGAGGCCGGCAGGCACGAAGAACTGATCAAGCTCGGCGGGCTGTACGCGCGACTCGCCGCGCTCCAGTTTGTCGCCTGATTTCTCGCCTTGGTGGTTGGCGTCACTCCCGACAGCAGCTCGGAACGGTTGCGCAGCGAGTTCGTCGACAGCGCCGGCGCTCGGGCCGATGCCGTTGTTGCCGTGCGGGCAAACGTTTCCGCTCTGAAACATTTGTCTGGGCGCGACCCCTTTGCTGGCATTCATCCGCTCAACTAGAATGCCGGCGCCGAATCGGCTTCGGCGACCGCAACTTCCATCCACCCTCGTTGAAGGAGCTCATCATGGCGACCCAGAAAAAGAAAAAGGCACCCAAGAAGTAAGACCCGATGGCAGGTGGTGCCTGTCCTGACCAAGGCGCGGAAGGCAGACGCAAGTCTGCCTTCCGCGTTTGTGGGTTATGCTTCCGCGGTCCGGTCCTTTTCCGGTCGGCTCGCCGTCTGTCGGCAGACCGACGCGAGCCGGATGGTGTACCCGTCGCTCCTCGCGCCGGGCTCCCTCTGCTTGCCGGAAAACGATGAGAGACTGTCGCCGGTCGGCCGGTCGAAGCCGTTTGCCGGCAGCGCGGCCGTGACCAGGCAGAGAGGCAACCCCGCACTGTCGCGCGTGATCCTGGCACTGAGGTGACCATGATCCGCTGGCGGCCTGATCGATAGTCGTCGCCTCCGGGTGGCGCGGATCGCCGTTCCCCCTTCCTGGTCCTTCGTGCCGTAGCCTTCGAGAGCAGATGTCTTCGCCGATTTCCGATACCTTCCGACCCCGGGATTTTCTTGGCTTTTTCGTCGGACCGGCGGCGTTCGGCATGCTGCTCCTGATCGTCGTCCAGGAAGCCGCTGGGGCGACGACCACCTGGCTGGTCATCCAGATTGCCCGGGACATCACCGAAGAGCACGTTTCGGCGAGCGGCTTCGTCGGGATCGTCGTCGCGCAAACCGTTTCGTACCTCGCGGGGGCAGTCAGCTGGATCTTTGCCGAACGCGCCGGATTCGGCGCTTATGGGCACTACATGCTGCACTTTGCGCGGCGTAACCGGTTCCGTACCGCGCTGCTGTCCGAGAGCGCGACTCGCGAACGCGTCGAGCCCTTCCTGACCAGCGAGACCTTCGACGTCTGTTTCGACCTGGTCTACAACCTACAGTTCTACCTGCGTCTGTTCTTCCAGCTGCTCTTCAACTCGCTGGTCCTCGGCATCGAAATCGACGTCGGGCTGCCGATTTCGTTTGCCTTCGCCTTCGTGCTGCTGGGGAGCCTGCAGTGGCTGTTGCGCAGACCGCTGGCGGCGGTATTTCTGAACAACCAGCGGATGACCAACCGCATGCGGGCGCGCACCTACAACGCCTGGGACAACATCTTCAGCGGCAACCGTTACAACTTTGGCGTCTGGCATCGGGATTTCCGCTGGCGCTTGCGCGAAGCCCTGGTGGCGCAGATCAGGGCCATCCTGGCGCGCGAGGGGTGGAGCGCGGTGAGTGGGGTCCTGGCCTTGCTCGTCGTCCTGTCGACGACCGCCTGGGTGGCCATTCAGGATGCAGGCGACACGGCCGTGCTGATTGCCTTGGCCGCTACGCTGCCGAGGCAGATCGAGATGACCCTGGACATGCATCAGCTGACTTCGGGTCTGGTCGACCTGATCGCCGTCTGGACGCGTATCGCTGGCGTCTGCGAGCATTTCGATCCGCAGCCGGACCCCGCGTTCGATGAGCGAATACAGTTCGCGCGCCTGATCCTCAGGGAAGGCGACCGCGAAATCGCCTGCTCCACGGTGGGGGACGCGGTGGTGCATGTCCTGGCCTCACCGACCGGGCGCATCGTGCTGCGCGGCGGAAATGGCAGTGGCAAATCCTCCCTGCTTTCGGCACTCAAGGCCTGCCTGCGCGGCAAGGCCTATTACTGGCCAACTCATGATCGGCTGGCTTTCGCCTTCAACGTCGCCGCGTCAGCGGCGCGCGCAGAGCCTGGCAAGGACGGCGGTGCTGGTGAAGAAGAAGCGGTCGATGACCCGGCGGCGATCAGCGCTGCAGAAGAGATCGAGGAGAAGCGCGGCTACTCGTCAGGAGAAAGACAGTTGCGTGTTCTCCGGGAGATCGTCGCCCGTACCCACTACCCGCTCTATCTGCTCGACGAATGGGATGCAAACCTGGACTCGGCGAATCGTGCAACGGCCAGCGCGCTGGTCGAGGAACTGTCGCAGAGAGCACGCGTGCTCGAGATCTCTCACCGCGACCGCGTCTGAGCGTTTCGACCGAGCGCTGGCCAGGCATGAACATCAGGGGAACTTGAACACCGTCTCGCAGTCGTCGATAATCAAACAGTATCTTGATTAGCCACAATGTTCAGCAAGCTCACGTGGCGAGCCTGCCGGGGTGAA
>NZ_JAMTDX010000018.1 GCF_023806625.1 Accumulibacter sp. | reverse complement strand
AAAGAGAATTTGGTTGCGGGGGTAGGATTTGAACCTACGACCTTCAGGTTATGAGTGGCCGGGAAGCGATTGCGAAGGAACACGCAGATTTGCTTTTTTCTTCGCATTTTCAATGCCTTAGTTGACTTAAAGCGCGACGCCCCACACTCTGATTTTCGCAGGCTCACGCCGCGACTTTCGCCCTCTTGCTTCCACAGTGCTTCCACGGGCGGGCGCAGCGGGTGCCTGGAAGCAGAGTGAGCATCAAGAGCGGATCGCAGGCCATGCCGAAACTGACCAAACGCGTGATCGACGCCGCCGAGATTCAGGCGGCCGAGTATTTCATCTGGGACGACGAGCTCCCCGGTTTCGCCCTCCGCGTCCTGCCCAGCGGTCGCAAGGGATACATCGTCCAGTACCGGGCCGGGCGACGCTCCCGCCGAATGAGCCTCGGACCCAGCACTGTCCTGACCTGCGAACAGGCGCGCACCCGCGCCATCGGCATCATTGCGGCCGCGAGGAACGGCGATGACCCTGCCGCCGAACGCGATGCCGAAAGGAAAACGATCACGGTCAAGGAACTGGCCGAGCGGTTCGACAAGGAGCACGTCTCGGTCAGGGTCAAGGAAACCACGGCAAAGGGCTATCGCCGCCTCATCGAGCGGACGATCCTGCCCGCGCTCGGACGGCATCGTGTCACCGAGGTCACTCGGGCCGACATCGCAAAGCTCCACCACGACCTGCGGCATATTCCCTACGAGGCCAATCGCTGCCTCGAAGTGATCTCGAAGATGTTCAGCCTCGCCGAGATGTGGGGGCTGCGTCCGGACGGGTCGAACCCACGCAAGCATATAAAGAAGTATGCCGAGGAGAAGCGGGAGCGATTCCTGAGCCCCGCCGAACTCAAGCGGGTCGGGGATGTCCTGCGCGAGATGGAGGACGAAGGGATCGAGCTTTCATCGGCCATCGCGGCGGCGCGACTGCTGATCCTGACCGGTTGCCGGCTCGGCGAGATCATGATGCTCCAGTGGGAACACGTCGATCTGCCTGGCAGGGCCTTGCGCCTGCCGGACTCCAAGACCGGCGCCAAAGTCGTCCATCTCGGTCAGCCCGCGATCGACGTCCTGACGAGCATCAAGAAGGTCGACAAGAACCCATGGGTGATCGTTGGCACCCTCCCCGGCGCACGCCTGACCGATCTTCAGCCTTTTTGGCAGCGCGTCCGCGCCCGCGCCGGCTTGAAGGACGTCCGGATCCACGATCTTCGGCACACGTTTGCCTCGACGGCAGTCGCCGCTGGCCAGGGGTTACCCATGATCGGCAAGCTGCTTGGCCACACCCAGGTCCAGACGACCGCCCGGTACGCCCATCTCGCGGCAGATCCGGTGAAATCCGCCGCCGAGACCGTGTCGTCATCCCTCCAACAGGCACTCGGATAAGACGCCGCTTGGACCGGCTTGGACTGGCTTGCCCCTGATTCCTCTGCTAAGGTTCCTGAACAGCGAGGATTCCATATGGCAGAAACGCTCGACCAAGCCATGACCGTCCGGGATGTGGCTGACTACCTGAACGTAGATGAGAAGACCGTTTACCGGCTGGCCAAGCGCGGTGACCTTCCGGGCTTCAAGGTAGCTGGTGCGTGGCGGTTCAAGAGATCGGACCTCAACAACTGGATAGATTTTCAGAAAAAAGCCACGCAGACCAAGGCGTGAGGGGGCCCGAGTGAGCGATCTGAACATCAGCAATTTCATCTGGAACATCGCCGACGATGTTCTGCGCGATGTCTATGTTCGCGGCAAATATCGGGACGTCATCCTGCCAATGACGGTCATTCGCCGGCTCGATGCCGTACTTGAACCGACTAAAGATGCCGTCCTGGCCATGAAAGGGCAGTTGGACAAAGCAGGGGTCGCCAACCAGCACGCCGCTCTTTGTCAGGCGTCGGGCGAGGCCTTCTACAACACATCGCAGTTCCGACTTCGCGACCTTGCCTCGCGTGCGCGCCGCCAGCAGCTGAAGTCGGATTTCGAGGCCTACCTCGATGGCTTTTCCCCGAACGTCCAGGAGGTGCTGGACAAGTTCAAATTCCGCAATCAGATCCCGACGCTTGTCGAAGCAGACGCACTCGGGTTCCTGATCGAGAAGTTCCTCGATCCGTCGGTCAATCTCAGCCCCAAGCCCGTGCTGCACCAGGATGGCAGTGTGCGCCTGCCGGGTCTCGACAACCACTCCATGGGAACAATTTTCGAGGAGTTGATCAGGCGGTTCAACGAAGAGAACAACGAGGAGGCCGGAGAGCACTTCACCCCGCGCGACGTGGTAGAGCTCATGGCCTACCTGATCTTCATGCCGATCGCGGATGAAATTCAGTCCGGCACTTATCTCGTCTACGACGGGGCCTGCGGCACAGGCGGCATGCTGACGGTGGCGGAAGAGACGCTGGTCAAGCTGGCGGCCGACCATGGCAAGGAAGTGTCCGTCCACCTCTACGGACAGGAGGTCAACCCAGAGACCTTCGCCATCAGCAAGGCGGATCTCATCCTCAAGGGTGAAGGCGCCGAAGCCGAGAACATGAAATACGGCTCGACACTGTCCAGCGATGCTTTCCCATCGCGCGAATTCGATTTCATGCTTTCGAACCCGCCCTACGGCAAGAGTTGGAAATCGGACCTCGATCGGCTCGGCGGCAAGAAGGACATCGTCGACCCCCGTTTTGTGATCGAGCACGGTGGCGATCCCGAGTACAGCCTGATCACGCGCTCAAGCGACGGCCAGATGGTGTTCCTGGCAAACATGCTGAGCAAGATGAAGAAGGACACCAAAGTCGGCAGCCGCATCGCTGAGGTCCACAATGGCTCATCGCTTTTCACAGGTGATGCGGGATCAGGTGAGAGCAATGTGCGGCGCTGGGTCATCGAGAATGATTGGCTTGAGGCCATCATCGCGCTGCCGCTGAACATCTTCTACAACACCGGCATCGCGACCTACATCTGGGTGCTTAGCAATCGCAAGGCAGGGTCCCGCAAGGGCAAAGTCCAGCTGATCGACGCAACGGCATGGTTCAAACCGCTGCGAAAGAACCTCGGCAAGAAGAACTGCGCTCTCGGACCGGACGACATCAAGCACATCTGCGACAGCTTCCTCAACAGCGAGGACAGCGAGCAGTCGAAGATCTTCCCTAACGCGGCGTTCGGTTACTGGAAGGTGACGGTCGAGCGGCCCTTGCGCTTGAAGGTCGAACTGTCGGCAAGCGCGCAGCGCCGCTTCGCCAAGACGTGCGTGGAGGCTGCTGAAGAGTCCCTCATTGGCGTTGTGGAAGCGGTGACCGAGAGGCTTGGCGAAGGCCCTCATCTCGATTTCAACCGCTTCATTGAAGAAGCCGAAGCTGTCGCGGGCAAGCTCGGCGTCCGCATGACGGCCAAACGCCAAAAGCTGCTCGTGGATGGCCTTGGCACAAAGGATGCTGGAGCGGAACCGGTCATCAAGAAGGTGTCCAAGATCAAGCCGGGCGCTGATGCCGAAACCGACGCGCTGCACGGCAACTACCATCGGACCGTCGGAGGCAAAACGGCGATCGTCGAATACGAGCCGGACACGGAGTTGAGGGACACCGAGCAGGTGCCGTTCTTGGAGGACGGCGGTATCGAGGCTTTCTTCCGCCGTGAGGTTCTGCCTCATGCATCGGACGCCTGGATCGACCCGTCGAAGACTGTCATCGGTTATGAAATCTCTTTCACGCGGCACTTCTACAAGCCGCAGCCGCTGCGGACGCTCCAGGATATCGAAGCCGACATTCGGGCGCTTGAGGAGGAAACCGAGGGCCTTCTTGAAGACGTGCTGACGGGAGGTCACTGAACATGGCCACCCAGCGCTACTCCGTCACCCCCCATCCGATTGAGACCTTGCTTACCTGGGTGAAGTCCGGCGAGATCGCCATTCCGGAAATCCAGCGTCCTTTCGTGTGGGATGCGACCAAGGTCCGAAACCTGCTGGACTCGCTCTATCAGGGCTACCCGGTGGGCTATCTGATCGCCTGGCGGAACCCGTCGGTCCGGCTGAAGGATGGCTCCACGTCCTCGGGCAAGCGCATCCTTATCGATGGGCAGCAGCGCGTTACCGCGCTCATGGCCGCGTTGCTCGGCCAGGAGGTGCTGACCAAGGACTACGAGACCGTACGCATTCGGATCGCGTTCCATCCCGTGGAGGAGCGCTTCGAAGTCTCGAACCCGGCCATTCAGAAGGACGCCTCGTGGATTCCTGACTTGGCCACAGTCTTCGCGCCTGACGCCAGCCTAACCAAGCTCACGCGTGAATATGCAGCGCGCAATCCGGATGCGGATCAGGACCAAATTTCATTGGTGCTGGAGAAGGTCCGCAAGATTATCAATAACCAGGTCGGCATCATCGAGCTGGCCGAAGACCTCGACATCGAGACGGTAACCGAAATCTTCATCCGCGTGAATTCCGCCGGCGCATCGCTCAGCCAAGCGGATTTCGCGATGTCGAAAATCGCGGCGAACGACACCTATGGCGGCAACATGCTGCGCAAGGCGATCGACTATTTCTGCCACCTCTCAATCGCGCCCGAATTTCTGCCCCGCATCGAGAAGGGCGACAAGGCCTTCGCCGCATCCGAGTTTCTTCCGAAGATGCGCTGGCTGAAGGACGTCAATGACGACCTCTATGACCCGTCCTACACCGACATGCTGCGCGTGGCGTTCACGTCGGAGTTCCGAAGGGGCAAACTGCAGGATTTGGTCGCCCTTCTGTCGGGCCGGAACTTCGAGACGAAGCAGTATGAGGAGACGGTCGCCGAGGAGGCATTCGCCCGCCTGAAGACCGGTGTCCTGAACTTCATCAACAAGACGCATTTCGACCGCCTGACGATGATCCTGCGCTCGGCAGGTTTCGTCACTGCCGGCCTGATCCGCAGCCAGAATGCCATCAACTTCGCCTACATCCTCTACCTACGCGGCCGCGCCGAAGGGATGCCGGCCGCCGACATCGAGCGTCTCGTCCGGCGCTGGTACGTCATGTCGCTCCTGCGCGGGCGCTATTCGGGTAGCCCCGAAACGGCTTTCGATTTCGATATCCGCCAGATCGAGACCCGCGGCCTTGCTACCTATACGGATTCGGTGATCGACGCCGAACTGCCGGAAAGCTTCTGGACCACGCTGCTGCCGCAGGAGATGGACACCTCGTCCGCGTCGAGCCCCTATTTCCTCGTTTATCAAGCGGCGCAGGTGAAGCTCGGCGATCTAGGCTTCCTGTCGCGGGACATCACGGTGCGCGATCTGCTGCTGAACCGCAGCGACGTCCATCACGTCTACCCTCGCAATCACCTCAAGGGCCAGGGCCTGACGCGCGGTCGCTACAACCAGATTGCCAACTTCGTCCTCGCGCAAAGCGAGATCAACATCGGCATCGGCGATCGCGATCCAAAGGTCTACTTCGCCGAGCTGGCGGACCAATGCAACGGCGGCACCCGGAAGTATGGCGGCATCACGACGGCCGATGAGATGCGCGCCAACCTTGCGATGAGCTGCCTGCCGGAAAGCCTGCTCGACGGCGACATCCCGTCCTTCGATGACTTCCTGGAACAGCGGCGAAAGCTGATGTCCCAGAAGATCAAAACCTATTTCGAAGGGCTCTGAAATGCCGTCGGGGACACGCAACGCAAGCGGAGGGGCGAGACATGGCTGAACGGGACGACCTTCTCGCGTCAATAGCCGCGACGACCGCCGATTATCGTGAAGGCGACCTGCCCGCGCCGACCCCGAAGCATGTCGAGCGCTGGATCAACCAGTTTGACGCTGCGGTGCAGCTTCCAATCCTGCGCGAGATGGATCACGTCCTTAAGAAGACCTACTTTTCCCGCGCGAGGACCACGAAATTTCTGCACGGACTGTTTCAAACCGAGAAATTGGTCGGTGATAACCCGTGTGCATTTTGGAAAGAGGTCCAGTTCCTCGATATTCAGGGCGGCGGTGCCAGCCAGACGCAGATGCTCGCTCTGTTCAGCAAGTTGCTGAAGGCAAATTGTGGTTTCGAGGTTTCCGAGTGCGGCAAGGACGCAGAAGTATTCGTCTACATTGATGACGCGACCTTCACTGGAAACAGAGTAAAGCAAGACATCGAGAAATGGATCGCCAAGAACGCGCCTGCGAAAGCCACGGTGCATATAATCATGATCGCGATGCACACCGGCGCAAGGTATTACGCAGAACACTATAACAAGGGAAATATTCGGAAAACCGCTAAAGATGCCGGAAAGAAAATAGAGTTCCATTGGTGGTGTGAGCTAGGTCTCGAAAATCAGAATGCCCAGACCGATACATCAGACGTATTGCGACCTGTCCGTATTCCTGATGACGCTGCGGTGAACGAATACGTAGCGGCTATGACCCATAAGCCGCACTTGCGGACAGCAGGACAGGTCGGTGGAAAGGGGATTTTTTCAAGCGACGAAGCGCGCCAGCTTCTGGAAGAAGAGTTTCTGAAGGCTGGCGTACGCATTCGGCAGATGTGCCCGAACCTCAATAAGTACCAACGTCCGTTGGGAAACATGCTCCTTGAGACCCTCGGCTTCGGTTCGCTGATCGTCACTTTCAGGAACTGTCCGAACAATGCGCCGCTGGCGCTTTGGGCGGGCGATCCTTGGCATCCCCTGTTCCCCCGGACGACCAACAGCGACACGTCGATGAAGCGCTTCATGGCCATGCTGGCGAAGGACGTGTTCTGATGTCCCAGGCCAGCCAGGTTCGCACATATGACCCCTCCGCCAGCGTCGTCTTCCTGAAGACGAATGAGCGGTTCGGCGGTCTGTCGAACATGGCGCCGGGCTTTCCGCTGCGGGTGAACGGCGTTCGCATCCGTACGTCGGAAGCCCTCTATCAGGCGTGCCGATTTCCGCATCTGCCGGACGTGCAGCGCAAGATCATCGACGAGCATAGCCCGATGACGGCGAAGATGCGCAGCAAGCCGTTTCGCAAGGACTCGCGGCCGGACTGGGACGCGGTGCGCGTCAAGATCATGCGCTGGTGCCTTCGGGTGAAGCTGGCGCAGAACTGGCGTGAGTTCGGCAGGCTGCTGCTGGCGACGGGGGGCCGCCCCATCGTCGAGCAATCCCGCAAGGATGATTTCTGGGGCGCGAAGGTCGCCGACGACGGCTCACTCGTCGGCATGAACGTGCTGGGCCGCCTGCTGATGGAGCTTCGCGAGCAGCTAAAGGGCGATGAGGCGGAGGGCCTGCGGTTCATCGAGCCGCTGGCCATTCCGGAGTTCCTTCTGTTCCGCCAGCCGATCGAGGCGATTCGCGCCGCCGACGGGGCCTCCAGGCCGGTCGGGATCGAGTCACGTCCGGTTGTCGCGCCACCGCTGCGCGACCTGCCGCAACCTTCTCTGTTCGATCAGCCGATGATCGCCAAGGGCCAAATGGATATTCAGCCCAATCTTGCCGTCGAGGCGAAACCGAAGCAGTCGCCCGCAGCCTATCCGGCATACAGACCCGCGCGAGTTCATTGGCTCGGTGAGATCCCGGCGCAATGGCAGGAGAAGCGCGGAAAGTACTTCTTCCGCGAAATCGACGAGCGTTCGCAGACCGGCGAGGAGGAGCTGCTTTCAGTCTCGCACACCACAGGCGTGACACCACGCAGCCAGAAGAACGTGACAATGTTCAAGGCCGAGTCCTACGTCGGCCACAAGGTGGCGCGGCCGAACGACGTGGTCATTAACACGATGTGGGCGTGGATGTCGGCGCTTGGCGTCTCGAAGAACGTGGGGATCGTAAGCCCGGCCTATGGCGTCTATCGCCCCCTGAACTCGGAGGACTTCCTGCCCGAGTACGTCGACTACCTCCTGCGCACGCCGATGCTGAGGTGGGAGTACATCTGCCGTTCGACTGGCATTCGGGCATCGCGGTTGCGGCTCTATCCCGATAAATTCCTCGACATCGCGTTCCCGTGCCCGCCGCGCGAGGAGCAGGAGCGCATGGTCGCCTTCCTTCGCGCCAAGGAAGCGCAGGTCCGCCGGCTGATCCGCAACAAGCGGCGGCTGATCGGGCTGTTGAACGAGCAGAAGCAGGCGATCATCAACCGCGCCGTCACCCGCGGCCTAAACCCCGACGCCCCGATGAAGCCCACCGGTATCGACTGGATGCCCGAGGTTCCGGCGCATTGGCA
Source organism: Accumulibacter sp. (assembly GCF_023806625.1). GTDB lineage: Bacteria > Pseudomonadota > Gammaproteobacteria > Burkholderiales > Rhodocyclaceae > Accumulibacter. The sequence goes on along the minus strand of NZ_JAMTDX010000018.1, from coordinate 26,999 downwards.
AACAATTCACCTTGGCTCGAAGATAAAACTGATCAACGGTTACCCATTTGATTCCAGGCTTTTTTCCAATGACGGAACTGGGCATCCGCTCATCCGGATCAGAGACATTTTTCGCGAAGATACGATAGTCACGTACACGGGAGAATTCGTCGAAGATGCGGCCGTTCAAACTGGCGACATACTCGTTGGAATGGATGGAGACTTCAATGTTGCGCGGTGGAAGGGGCCTACGGCCCTATTAAATCAGCGTGTTTGCTGTATCCGTCCCAATGAGCAACTGCACGAAGCGTACCTCGCCTCGCTCATCGCCTTCCCTCTGAAGTGGATCAACGACCAGACATTCTCGACCACCGTGAAGCATCTTTCGTCGTCTGATATAAAGAGGCTTCGTTTTCCGGTCCCGCCTATTGAAGAGCAGCGAGAGATATCGGCTTGGCTTGCAACAGAAACGGCAACGCTCGAACAAACCATTGATCGGGTTCAACGTGAGATACAGCTGGTCCGCGAGTACCGCGAACGCCTGATCGCCGATGTCGTTACCGGCAAGCTGGATGTTCGGCATATCGAGATCACCGCTCCTGCGGATGAACTGATTTCCGACGGGGACGATGCGTTGGACCCGAACCTGGAAGGCGACGACGCCGAGGTGATGGAGGGGGCCGATGCCGACGACTGACACCAGCGAAAAGGGCCTCGAAGCCCTGATCGTCCGCTCGCTGATCGACGAGGCGGGGTACGTCGCCGGGGACTCGAAGGATTTCGACCGGGACCACGCCGTCGACCAGGGGAAGCTGTTCGACTTCTTGGGCGCCACGCAGCCGGAGGCCGTCGAAGCGCTCGGCATCCGCGAGGACGGACCGAAGCGGCTTCAGTTCCTGCACCGGTTGCAGGGCGAGATCGCCAAGCGCGGCGTCATCGACGTGCTGCGCAACGGGGTGAAGCACGGCCCTGGCTCGGTGGAGCTGTTCTTCGGCACGCCAACGCCTGGCAACGCCAAGGCCGAGGAGCTGTTCGCCGCCAACATCTTCAGCGTCACCCGCCAGCTGCATTATTCCAAGGATGCGGCCAAACTGTCGCTCGATGTGGCGCTGTTCATCAACGGTCTGCCTGTCGCCACGTTCGAGCTGAAGAACAGCCTGACCAAGCAGACGGTCGAGGACGCCATCGAGCAGTACAAGCGCGACCGCGATCCCAAGGAGCTGCTGTTCCAGTTCGGCCGCTGCGTCGTCCACTTCGCCGTGGACGACCACGAGGTGCGGATGTGCACGCATCTGAAGGGCAAGGCGTCCTGGTTCCTGCCGTTCAACAAGGGCTGGAACGACGGCGCGGGGAACCCGCCCAACCCCCATGGCCTGAAGACCGACTATCTTTGGAAGCAGGTTCTGACCAAGCGGAACCTAACTGATATCCTGGAAAACTATGCGCAGGTGGTCGAGGAAACGGACGAACGGGGCAAGAAGAAGCCGCCGAAGCAGGTCTTCCCGCGCTTTCACCAGCTCGATGTGGTCCGAAAGTTGCTGGCGGATGCCAAGTCCTCCGGCGCAGGGCGGCGGTACCTGATCCAGCACTCGGCGGGGTCGGGCAAGAGCAACTCGATTGCCTGGCTCGGCCACCAGCTGATTGGGCTGGAGAGCGGTGGCAAGCCGACCTTCGACACCGTCATCGTGGTCACAGACAGGCGCAATCTCGACAAACAGATCCGCGACACCATCAAGCAGTTCGCGCAGGTATCCTCCATTGTCGGAGCGGTGACCGAAGGGTCGCAGCAGCTGCGGACTTTCCTGCAGCAGGGCAAGAAGATCATCATCACCACGGTACAAAAGTTCCCGTTCATCCTGGACGAGATCGGGGACGAGCATCGTGGGCGAACCTTCGCCATCATCATCGACGAGGCGCATTCCAGCCAGGGCGGGCGGACATCCGCAAAGATGAACATCGCACTCGCCGCGAACGGCGCCGAGGAGGAAGAGGAGACGGTCGAGGACACCATCAACCGGCTGATGGAGGCGCGGAAGGTTCTGCCGAACGCGAGCTACTTCGCTTTTACGGCCACGCCGAAGAACAAGACGCTGGAGATTTTCGGCACGGCAGTACCGGAGGGCGGCAAGGTCAGGCACGTCCCGTTCCATAATTACTCGATGAAGCAGGCCATCGAGGAGGGTTTCATCCTCGATGTTCTGAAGCACTACACGCCAGTCGAGAGCTATTACCGCCTCATGAAGACGGTGGAGGACGATCCGCAGTTCGACACCAAGCGGGCGCAGAAGAAGCTCCGCCGCTATGTCGAATCCCACGATCATGCCATCCGTAAGAAGGCGGAGATCATGGTCGATCATTTCCATGACCAGGTGATGGCCCACCGCAAGATCGGTGGTGCGGCGCGCGCCATGGTGGTGACCAGCGGGATTCACCGCGCCATACAGTACTTTCACGCCTTTGGGGAGTATCTGAAGGAGCGCAAGAGCCCCTATCAGGCCATCGTCGCCTTCTCGGGCGAGCATGAATTTGGCGGACAGAAGGTTACCGAGGCGTCGCTCAACGGCTTTCCGAGCAACAAGATCGAAGAGTTGATCCAGAAGGACCCGTACCGATTCCTCATCGTCGCCGACAAGTTCCAGACCGGCTACGACGAACCGCTGCTGCACACGATGTACGTGGACAAGACGCTTTCCGGCATCAAGGCCGTGCAGACGCTGTCGCGCCTGAACCGGGCACATCCGCAGAAGCACGACACCTTCGTTCTGGACTTCATGAACGACGTGGATGGGATCAAGGCGTCGTTCGAGGATTATTACCGCACGACGATCCTGAGCGAGGAGACTGACCCGAACAAATTGCACGACCTGAAAGCGCGGCTCGATGGTTATCAGGTCTATTCCTGGGAGCAGGTTGAAAACCTTGTGGCGCTGTATCTCGGCGGTGCCGACAGGGACAAACTCGACCCGATTCTCGATGCGTGTGTTGCGGTTTACAAGACCGACCTCGATGAAGACGGACAGGTAGACTTCAAGGGCAAGGCAAAGGCGTTTACGCGGACCTACGGGTTCCTCGCCGCGATCCTGCCCTATACCAACGCGGCGTGGGAGAAGCTCTCGATTTTCCTGAACTTCCTCACGCCGAAATTGCCGGCACCAGAAGAGCAGGACCTCTCGAAGGGTATTCTCGAATCCATCGACATGGACAGCTACCGGGTCGAGGCGCAGGCGACTATGTCGATCGCGTTGCCCGATGCCAATGCAGAAATCGGCCCCGTCCCCACCAGCGGCGGCGGCCGAAAGCCGGAGCCGGAGCTCGACCTGCTGAGCAACATCCTGAAGACGTTCAACGAGATGTTCGGCAACATCGACTGGAAGGACGCTGATAAGATTGGAAAAGTGATCGCGGAGGAATTGCCGACTAAGGTAGCGGCCGACAAGGCCTACCAGAACGCGATGAAGAACTCGGATAAACAAAACGCTCGTATCGAGCACGACAAGGCGCTGGAGCGGGCAGTCATCGAGCTGCTGTCAGACCACACCGAACTCTTCAAACAATTCAGCGATAATCCATCGTTCAAGAAGTGGCTCTCGGAGACGATTTTCGCGGCCACCTATGCCAACAAGGCGGCGCAGGGCGGGGCGGCGGCTACGCGCAGCTGAACCAGCGCATGGCGGTTTGGATCAGATGATCATGATCGCCGCTTGTGGCCTCTTTGTAGAAGGCGTCAATCTCTTCCTTCGGGAGTCCCGCATCTTTTGCAGCCCGTTGGCACAAGCCAAGGATCATGAAGGCATTGCTGTCACGGCCGGACAGGCGAACCGTGATGTTGGGATACTTGGGAGCCATTTTTGTTTCCTTAGGCGCGGTAACCACGACACCAACACGCTCTTTTTTATATTATTATCAACGAGATAAGTCTGATCGGCACATGCTCTTGCGGTGCCAATTCTTACGGACTTCGACCCCGACAAAGTCGCGCCTGATCCCGCATCACCTGATAGTCGGCAAGCATCTGCTCGATTGCGGCCTCTGGCGGCAGCTGCTGCAACTCCGCCGTCGCCCGCGCCAAGAACTCGCGGCTGTACGTCGGGACTGGCGGGCAGCCTCCCCCGTCAGAACGAGCCGTCGCGCATCCGGCGAGCAAGCTCGTCGCGATCGCGAGGGCGGCGAGACGCGGCATCCAGTTGGTCATGTTGCACCTCGATGGTTCTGCGCATGCGTTCGACACGTTCGGCATTGCGCCCGGCCTGACGAGCGCCGAGCAGGATCGCAGCGACAGCGCCGATGATTGCGAAGAGCCCTGCGAGCTTGAGGGCATAGGGGGCCAGCAGCCGGCCGATGATCGCTATCACCGGAGCCCCCTGCGCCGGTCATCGATGCGGGCCCAGATCATGTAGGCGATGCCGGCGAGCGCGGCGGCGCCGACCACCCAGGGCGCCACCTGAAGCAGCGACTGCAGCAGCGGGATCGCGGGCTCGACCTGGCGAACGGCCTCGGCCGTCAATCCGAGGACCGTGGCGCCGGCCGCCACCTGGCCGCCTTGCACGGTGCGCGTTTGCGCCAGTGGTCGCTGCGCGGGCTCCACCCCGGCCAGAATCAAACCTGCGTCGATTTCGGCATCGGTGTAGGGCTGCTGACCGTTCTCGTGGCGGATGATCGCCAATGTGAGCAGGCGCAGAATCGCGTAGTCATGAACGTCAATCTCATCGTCCGCCCCAACGCCCACACTCACAGCCACCACCCGCACATAGGCGCCGGTATCGTTCTCGTTCGGCGGCGCCCAGCGACCGATCATCTGCTTGATGGTTTTGAGGCCGACCCTGTCCTGGTAGGCGATCAGGGTCCGCGCGAGCGCCCGGATGCCCCATTTGGCCGAGGCGAACTGGAAGAACTCCTGGTCGGTCTGGCCCGGCGCGAGGCCCTGCCAGGGATCGGCGGACCGGCGCAGATTGCCGGGATTATGGTTGCGAATGCCGCGCGGCAGCGCGCGGCCTCGAGCGATCGAGGCAGTCATGGTCGTTCTCCTCTGGACACAAAAAATCCGCCAGAAGGCGGGCGATACGGACGGCAGTGGCGCGCCTACATCAGGCGGCGGCAGACTCCGCAGGCGGATGTCGCATCGGTCCGTCGATCTGGACGGGAACCATGTCGGTCAGCAGGAACAGGGCGGCTGCAAAGAGTCCGAGGTTCCAGGCGAACTCGTTGTCGCAAGCCTGCTGCCGGTCGCGGCCTTCGAGGTACATGCAGGAGCCCTTGCACAGCTGCAGCACCGGGCAGTTGCGGCATTCCTCGCGATGGGACCAATGCCGAGCACTCGCAAGCCGCACGGCATCGAGGGCCTCGACATTGCCGATCTCGTGCGACGCGCCGTTGGGCGCCGTGCCCGCAGCACTGACGTTCTGGCAGGTGATCACCTTGCCATCGAGGGTCACGGCGATGGTGTCGTCGCGGTCCATGCCGCATTTCTGGCCAAGGGCATGCGCGGGCCGCGCGGTTGCCAGGGATTGAAAGAAGTCATCGAGCTTCCGGCGCACGGCCTGGAAGGCGAGCCCCTCGCCGGCTGCGACCGCGTGCAGGATGGAACGCATGAAGGCCGCCTGGCGCTCGTCGCCGCCCAGGGAGCATTCGTGACCCTCGGCATGATAGGGGATCACCACGCCCTCGACGGTCAGCGACAACGCCCGCCGGTCAAGCTTCGCCGCGAACCAATCCGCGATGGCGCGCAGATCGTGGTTCGTATCGGTGAGGACGACGTTGAAGCTGACCCGGCCCTGTGGCAGCAGGCGGTCGTAGAGGGCGAGCAGATGCCGGCGTTGCAGCCGATTGTCGAGCGGATCGGGACCGCGCGCCGACTGCCCCGGCCCGTCATGCGAGATGCCCACCGTCGCCCCGAGCGCGTCGAGCCATTCGACGATCTCCGGCGTGATGAGCGAGCCGTTGGTCACGATCGCGAAGCTTGCGTTCGGGTAGGTAGCCTTGATCGCGCTGCCGAGGGGCTTCAGGGTCTTCCAGTAAGCGAAGGGCTCGCCACCCCAGAACTCGAAGCGCACGCCTGCGCCCTTGCCGTCCTCGCCGCCATCGAACCAGAGCGGCAGGTTGCGCAGGAACGCCTCGACTTGATCTGGCGCGCCGCTGCCCGCCTCCGGCTGGAAGCGCTGCAGGCAGTAGCTGCAGCCATAGTTGCATTTGAGGCCGAGCTGGATTTTGAGACGACGGATGGCCCGCGACTTCCGCCCGGGCGCATGGACGCCATTGATCGCGACGGCGTGCTGCCAGTCGCGATCCCGTACCTGCGGCGCCATGCCGATCTTGGCAAGGTCGACTGGATCCCCACTCGACCAGCAGAGCGTCGATGCGTGAGGGTCGTAGACAACCCGGTGCGATGCGCCGGCGCGGTCCTGCAGCGTGATGGTGTTCCGGTTCATGCCGTCACCTCGAACCAATGCTCGGCGACGCCGCTATAGTGCCGGAACCCAGCTTTGATCTTGAAGCGCTCGCCAGGCTCCAAACCCGAGGCCGACACCGCGAAACTGCCCTTGCCGGCGTCGAGCGGCAGCCGCGAGCGCGCGAGTTGGCCGCCGGTGGTTTCGAGATGGACCTCGCAGGCACGGGCGAGCGCCTTGTTGCGATGATCTCGCAGTCCGATGCGGGCCTTCACAGTACCGTTGGCGGGGATGGTGGCGGGCGCCGTGATCTGAAGGGCCGGGCGATCGACCAGCGGCTGACCGGTCCAGACCCGCTCTTCTGTCGGCAGGTTGCTGGTGACACCGAGATCGGGGTGGGCGTAGGCGACGATGCTGCAGTCGAGGAAGTCGCTGTCGGCCGTCGGCACGAAGATGTGGATCGGGTAATTTCGTCGATCGCGTAGCGCCTGCTGGTGCGGGTCGCTCTTGGTCGTCGCGGTCAGGGCATAGAGATTGAAGGGCGGAAAGGTTCGGTTCTCATAGAAGTCGACTCCCACGACCCAGAGCGCGAAATCGCTCCAGTCGCGTCGCGCCCTCAGTTCCTCAAGTTCGATGTTCACCGCCGGTAGCGGGACCGGAGGATCATCGGGAGCACCATTGCAGGCATTGAGGCCGGTGATCGCGATTCGTGTCGGCTCGACCTGAATGTCGAAGCCATTCCGAAGGCTCGTGTAGTGGGTACAGACATAGATCGACATCGTGGACCTCAGCAGTTGCAGGCGCAGTCACATGCACAGGCGCAGTCGCACGCGGTCCCGACGGACAGCACCGCGGTCGTGCCTGAGCGTGACAGCGACACGGACGTGATTTTGGGATTGGAGCCGTAGCCGCCCCCGGACCCGCTTGCCCCGGTGAAAGCATCGCTGGCGGCGGCGAACAGGGTCCCGATATCCGTGGCATTCGCGAGCCGAAATCCCGTGTTCGATCCGCCTGTGCCATTCGACCGGAACGTCGTTCCGGCGAGTTCGCCGCTCATGCTGTCGCCGGTCTTCGCCACGCGGCTGCCGAGATCGACACCGTTGCGAATGTCGGCGATCGTCTGCGCTGCCAGATCGGCGGTCGCGATCGTCCCATCCGCAATCTTCGCGCTGGTGATGCTGGAGTCGGCGACCTTTCCGCTCGTGACCGCGCCATCGGCGATCTTCGCATTCGTTACAGCGGCATCCGCGAGCTTCGCCGTGACGACCTGCTGATCGCCGATCTTGGCCGTCGTCACGTTCCCATCGGCGATCTTGGCGGACGTCACGTGACCGTCCGCGATCTTCGCGGCGGTGACCGACGAATCCTGCAGCTTCGCGGTTTGGACGGCGGCGTTGTCAATATCGGCTGCCGCGACCGTGTTCTTCACCGCGAGTGCCGCGAGGCCAAGGTTGGCGCGGGCGGTCGCGGCATCCGACGCCCCCGTGCCACCCTGCGCCAGCGGCACCGGCACCCCGAGCGGGATTCGGGTCCAGGTCACCGGGGATGTAGCCGTCAGCTCGTAGATCTGCCCGAGATCGGTCCTGAAGCAGAACATGCCGACGGCGAGATTGGCGCTCGGGAAGGTCGTGCCGGAGAAGGCCGACCGGACGGCTTCGTCCCGATCGAGAATGTCCTGACGGCTATCCCGGACCGCCTTGGTTGCCGGGATATCGGGATAGGTCTGAGCCATTGAGAACCTCGTTCAGTAACCTTCGGCCGACCAGCTCGCATTGCCGGCGACGGAAGCCTGCGTGTCGGGATTGATGAGCGAGAGCTGGAAGCCGGTGGTCGTGATCGTGCCGATCTGCGGCACGGCCAGCACGGCGCCACCCTTGAATGTCGCCTGCACTTCCGGCGGCGCATTGAAGGTCCGGGCGAAGGGAACAACGGCGCCGCCGATCGGCACAGCCACCGTTCCCCGGTCGCGGACATCGGGCACATCGATATTGAGCCGGGCTTCGGCCAGCGCCACGCGGCTGCCGGTCGTGCTTGGCGCTTCGAGAGCAAGACGCAGGAGTGCTCGGGCATATTCATAGTCGCCCGGCGTCAGGTCGCGGAACGGGCCGTAGCCGAGCGGACGGCTCTCGGCAACGAGTGCCGCGAAGCTTTCCGCGTCGAGCGGCGTCGTCCGAAAGGCGAGATCGGCGATTACCGCCTCACTGGCCCGCAAGACGCGATCCAGCACGGCGAGCTGTTCCGGGTCCAGGTGAACCACTGCGGCGGATACGCGATCGACCACCGAGAGCGCTTCGGCGATCTGAACGATGAAGCCGATGAGATCGCTGTAGGTCTCGGACAGCGCGAGTGACTGGTGTGCGTCCGGCTGGGCGATGGCGCGGCGTTCTTCCGTCAGCCCAAGACTCGACAGGCTCGGCTTGACCACGAACCGCTCTGACTGGTCGGCGAACGACACGGACTCCTGGGAATTCCGCTGTGCCACTCCGACCCGCGCATCGATGACGCCGAACAACCCGGCGACGGCGCGAATCAACTGCCGATCTGCGGCACCGCCGACCGCAAACGTCTCAAGGGCGGCCGTCGGCAATATCTGCTTCGGCGCGGCTTCGGCGATGGCGAAGGACTCCGCGACCTTCAGAACGAAAGCGATTAGATCGATATAGGTCTCGGCCAGCGCCAGCACCTCGGCGCGGGCAGCGATCGCCGTCTGTTGGCGGGCGTCGCCGACTACGAATGCATCGGCACGAACCGCCAAGGGCAGCCGGGCTTCGAGCGCCGACAGGATCAGCCCGCCGCTTTCGGTAGCGACAAAGCTGGTCGCCGAGGCGTCGGCCCAGGTCTTGCCGCCTTCAGCGCTGTCCCACGCAAAAGGCGATCCGTTCCAGAGATAGTCGGCTCCGGGTGTCGTGACGACTTCAACCGCCACGGCATCAGCTCATCGTGAAGGTGAAGCGCTGGGTCAGCGTGTCGTCGGCGCCCTTGTTGATCACGGCGAAGACCACCCGATCCAGCAGGGTGCCGTCGGAAGAAGCGTTGAGGACGCCGGCCTCGGTAATGGCACCCGTCGCCTCGCCGGGATTGAAGGTCGCCTCGAACTGAAAGACCTTGGTGCCCACCGTGTGCGAGAAGGTCGCGGCCTTGCGAGCGATTTCGGTCTGCAGCGCCGTATTGCCAGCCGCCGCAGCGGTGATGCCGGTCCCCACGGCGATATGGCTCATGACGCCGGGGCGTCCCGAGGATGCGCCGATTGCCTGCGCCACGAAGCTAAAGCCTGCGTCGACGATCAGGTTGTCTTTCACCCGCAGGATCGCTGTGCCGTCCGGCTTGATCAGCCGGGCTTCCATGCGTCCGTGCAGGCAAAAGCGATCTCCTTCCGCCTTCCGGCCCAGCAGGGCCAGAAGGTCGGCAATGCCGATCTTCATGATGTTCTCCTATGCGGGGTGAAGCTGCGCGCCGGTGAAAGCGCCAAGGGGAGCAAAGGGCTCGGCTCCCGACGCGATGACGCCCGTCTGGATCGAGGCGGCGAACAAACGGCGCGTAGTTGGCGTCTGGCAGATCCCGAAGGTCACGAGATCGCCGGCGCGGCGAACGAGCGAGGCGACCACCCTGCGTCCCTGGTCATCTTCCAGGGCGAACGCGCCAATGTCGGGCGACCAGATCAGGCGCAGGGTCCCGGCCGTACCGGTGAGTGCGAGATAGACGATCGGCTCGTCGAGCAGCGTGTCGAGCCGAACATCGAAGGTGGTTGAGAACTCCGAGGGGATGCTCACCGGCCACGCCGCCTTGGTGCCACCGCCGACCTTCAATCCCTGATCGAAGCGCGCTGGCGCATAGCCAAGATTCGCTGCTTGGGTTGCCGCCATGCCTTTGACGCCCGTTACGTTGCCGGCCAAACGGAAACCTTCGATCAGGTCATTAGCGAGCGAAGCCTCGACCGCGATCTGCGTGCGCACCGTTGCCCCATCGACATCGCCCAGCGGCAGCCAGGCGGACGTGGCTTCGGTGTCGTCCCAGCGGAAGGCGGCCCCATCCCAGGTCAGGTCGTCGGCCGGCACCGTGGCGATGCGCGCTTCCAGCCAGTTGCGCGCCCGCCATGTCCGACCGAGATCGACCGGGAAGACATACTCGCCGCGCGGCAGGTTGGCACCGCCGGTGCGCGCAAGCGCCAGAAGATTGCCGCCGATCACTTCCATGCCCTGGGACACGCCCGCCCAGTTCAGCGCCTGGCGGTCGCTGGTCAGGATGGCGTTGCGCCCGGTGAGTGGTGCGAGCTGCGTGGTGGCGTAAGCGGCCGTGTCGCTGTAGAGGCCCGCGGACGACACCGCCTTGATCCAGAACGTCTCGTCCGTGGCGTCGCGGATCGGCCAAAGTGCGACGAGATGGTTGCCGGCCGCCCGGCCAACGAAGCGCCCGGTGCCCCAGGTGAGCCCGGCCCGCATCTCATATTCGACACCGCTGCCATCGACGGGTTCCCAGGAGGCCCGGACGTGATCGCCCTGCGGCACGACATCGAACGCCGTCACGCCATCCGGTGGCGAGACGGCAGCCGAGACACTCGACGCCGTCGGGCTCAGCAGCCCCACTTCATCGATTGCCTTGATGTAGAAGATGCGCTCGGCGGCATCGGCGAGTGCCACGAACAGCGTCGTTCCACGATGCCGGGTGGTGACAACCGTCCCGGCATCCCAAGAAGCGCCGTCGCGGATTTCGTAGCCGACGAGGTCGAGCGCCGAAACCGGCTCCCAACTGAGCTGCACCCCGTCCGCGCGGCGCTCGGCGGCAAAGTCGGCGACTGCCGGCGGGGGTGTCGTCCGGCCCACCACCAGATGCCCGGCGATTTCCGTCCAATCCGATGCGATCCCGATGCGGCTGACGAAGCGCAGGCGCAGATCGTAGGTGACGCCGTCCTCGACCGGCTGCACGCCGACCACCAGCGTATCGGCTGGCTGTGTGGGCACGGCAGACCAAGGGCCGCTGCTGCCCGATTGGCGGTAACGGATTTCGATCCCGTCGGGCGGATTGAGAGCGTCGGATGCCGGCGGATAGAGACGCACGACGATGCGCGGGCTCGATCGGCCGTCCGGGCCTCGCACCAGCACTGTCTCGTCCGACACCACCGACCAGACGACCGGTGCCGGCGGGCGGATCAATTCGATCTGCGCCGGACGCGTGATGTAGCTGTCGAATGGTGGGATCGGTCCGGTGTCAGCCTCATGCACGCCGGGTGCTGCCGGGATCAGGATCAGCTTGGCCGAAAGGTTCGGGCCGGGCTCGATGCCCTTCACCAGCATGGGGGCGGCCTCGCGGCCCGACTCCCCGAACTGGAACAGGTCGCCCGGCTCCGGCGCCAGGCTTTCCGGCAGCGCCGTCGCAAGAGTCACATCGCGGCTATCCCCCGGTGCCGTAACCAAGGGCAGGACCTGACTGGCGCCGTCGGCACGCCGGACCCGCAGCGCGTAAGTCTTGCCGGCCGCCATGGCGGCCAGCTCGTCGAGCCGCAGGCCGGTCACCATGTCGTCCGTGACGATCAGGCCTTTGACCCGTCCCCATGCCAGGCCGACCAGGATGACGTCGTGGGCGAACATGACGAGGTCGCCATCGGTCGCCCGCAGCGCCTCGACATCCTGATAGATTTCGTGGGTCTCGGGACGAAGCCGGCCGACGGCGAGATGATAGCGCCCCTCGCGCCACGCCTGCTCGGAGCGGATACAAGCCATCATGTCGACGGTCTCGAAGCGCTCGGCATTCGCAGCGCTGTAGCCATCGGCATAGACGATGCGCTCGTCCTCCTGCCAATCCTTGTCGGGATTGACGAAGCGGACCTTCAGCGCGTGCGGCAGATCAATGAACTGTTTGCGGCCGGTGTAGTTGAAGGAGTTGCGCGGTGTGATGTGCAACACCGGCACGCTCTGCGGTACATCGCGCACGACCGAATGCTTGCCGTCGCGGATCCCATAGCGCGCCCGCGCATGGCCCGCGATATCGCGCAGCGCCTCGACGACGGAGCCGCCTTCGACCACACCATCGAAGGTCCATTTTGGTTGGCCATCCTGCGCAACGGCATCGCAGGCTTGCGCCCAGGCGCGGATCGAGGCCAAGTCGATGCGCTCGTCGCTCATCAACCGCGCACGGCCGCGCCGGCGCAGGATGTCGCAATAGGCCCAGGCGGGATTGCGCGAGAGCTGCCAGGACCAGGCAGCGCCATCCCAGACCTCGAGATAAGACGACGTCAGGCAGCTGATCTGCTGCAGCTGGTTGTTGATTTGCTCATAAGCCTTGAGCCGCAACGCCACCATGGCGAGCCCGCTCATCGTGACCGGTGGATCGTTGGTGATCGAGCGCAATGCCGAGAGCGTCGCACTGTCGATCAAACGTGGACCGGTCGCGTCAGCCGTCGTTCGACGCAGCCGCACTTCATACTGACCGGCGTCTGGCGCATCGAACCGCCCGCCGCGACGCACCGGCGAGGACGATGCTTCCGTGATCGTGATCTTGCCCGCCGTCTCGAAGCCCGCATCGCCGCCCGACTTCCAAGGGATGGCGCTCCAGGCATCGTTCCCGACCGCGCGATACTCGGCGTCAAACTCGACCGTCGCGTTCGAGCGCCCGCCCTGATCGTTGTAGAAGGCGAGCCCGCGATCGAAGGAGATATCGAGGCTGATCTCGCGCGCACCGGGACGCGAGGTGATCGTGCGCCAGCCGCCTGCCGCCGTGAGAGCAATGGAAAGCGGGTCTTCCTCGATACGCTGGGTATAAAGCGTGATCGATGCGTCGTTCTCCCAGCCCTCGCGGATTTCGACCTCGGCGCCGTCGAAGGCCGAGATCGGCGTGGCGCCGACGCGGATGTCCTCGATCTTGAGGGGGCCATAGCCGACCAGCAGCAGGAGCCGCATGTAGCGCTCGTTGCCGACCGTTTCGGTATAGGGCTTGGCCGCCAGGACCGGGAACAGACGCCGTGTTCCGTAGACGCGCGGGATCGCGCCATAGGGATTGAGCCGGTTGGACGTCCCCGTGATCGCATAGGCGGGGGCCGAAAGGCCGGGGGCATCGGTCCCGCGCATGGCAGGACTCGGCGTGGGTGCGATCGCATTCACGAGGAGCGAGCCGACCATGGTGATGGCGCCCGCAATCACCAGCTTGGTGAGCCCCATGGCTGTGAAGACCCCGGCCGCATTGACCGCTGCGACCTCGACCCCGAACAGGGCGGCTGTCAGCGCCGGTGCTGCCCATGCCGCGAAGGCGATGACCGCGATGGCGCCGATGATGGCGAGCGGGTTCTTGCCACCCCCGCCTCCGCCGCCGCCCATGGCGTTGACCCGCACGAAGAGCCGCGCATTGGGTTTAGGGCGCACCCGTGCCCACCAGTGGCGCGGCACTTCCTCGTCGTCGACGAAGACCTGGAGATAAGGCCAGTAGCGCTGCGGCAGGTCGGAGGCTTCGAGCATCTGCGCGAGGCTCAAGCCCGCAGGTGCGGACCGCTCCTCCCGATCCGTCGAGAACGGGCGCGCGACAAGCGTCCAGCGGATCGGTGTCTCGACCTGCAATCCATCAAGCGGCATGGCGGTAAAACCCGAGCAAGCGGCGCTCCCAGCGGGAGCCCGCATCGAAGCGTTCGAGGACGCTGTCGCAGTCCTTTTCGATGTGGAGCATCCAGCCGGACGCCACGACGACACCGACATGGATGGGGCGGCCCATCACGCGCAGCAGCACGCCGTCCCCTTGTTTCTCGCTGCCCATGGGGACAGGCGTCCAAAGCCGGATGCGCTCGTCCATCAAGGTAGCAAGCAGATCGCGGTCGTGGCCTGGCCGGTAAGCGATCCCCTCGTATTCGGGGATACCACCGCCGAAGTGTTCATTGATCACGAGACGCAGGAGCCCGTAGCAATCGAGGCCCTGTCGATCACGCCCGCCCTCCTTGAAAGGCAGACCGACATACATGCCGGCCCAATCGGGAAGCTCCGACATCAAAACGCTCCTGGAAAACGCGCAGGCGTCATCTGCTCGCAGACCGGCTCGGAGAGGATGTCTTCGTAGACGAGGTCGCCGGAGATCTCGCCCGCGTCCCAGGTGACGTTGCGCAGACGCATCCCGGCATATTCGACCTCGATCACATCGGGCTGGTCGGCGAGCACGACCCGCAGCGTGACGCTCGGCGGCTCGGCGATGGTGCGCACCTCGTCGACGATCAGCCGCTCGGTATTGTCGATCCGGATCCGGGCGATCATCGGCCGGTCCTGGCTTTCAGGCGGGAGCTCGACCTCGAACGGATAGCCGATGAAGGTCCAGCCCTGATGCACGACATCGACATTGTCGTTGACGACGCGGATCGGTGAACTGAGCCCGGTCGCGGTGATCTCCAGAAGCACCAGCCAGACCTTGTCGGTCGCGTCTGAATGCCCGGCTCGCGTCGCCGCAGGCGAAATCGTTCTCACGGCAGTTGCTCCAGTTTCAACGAGACCGAGAAAAGAACGGCGGTTGCAGCCGAGACGCGGGGCGCCTCCATGAATCGGTACTCCGCAACACCGCCTTCGCGCGGATGCACCCAGTCGAACGGCAGCGCGCCGCCGCCGGTGGTTTCTTCATAGAAGCTCCGCAGCACCGCCACGTGGGCTGCGGTCATCCGAAACGTCAGTTCGATCTGACGCGGAGCCGCCGTGAACCGCCGGCGCAGCTTGGCCGCACCGGCATCCATCGCCGTGCGCAGCACGGTTTCGGCAAACCGCTCCTGATAGCCGCCCACGGTGGGGCGCTGCGGCAGGCTGCTCGGCCAGACGAGGTTCGACATGGATCAGACCCGCTTGGTCATGCGCCGCGAGCCATAGGTCTCGCCCTGCGCGCGATCGAGCCTGCCGCTACGGATGGCTTCCTCGATCTTGTCCTCGATGAAGACTGCGATCTCGCGTCGACCGTCAGCACCCCGCCGCTGCTCGGTGCGAGCGGGCGGCTGGTCGCGGCCGATGCGCATGTCGTAGACATTCACCGCCACGTCATTGGAGGGCGCCGACGGCAGCACCCGATCGCGACGATCGAGGTTCCACCGGTGACGCGGATCGTTGCGGGTCAGAACCTCCTCGCCGCGAAGCCCCAGGAAGGGCACCTCGTCAGGCCGCAAGCCCAACATGCCGCCGGCATGGAAACGTCCAGCGCCGGCGAAGGCGCCGAGCGCCACCATGCGCGTGTGCGAGGGCGCGATACCGACGAGCGCACCATCATGGCCCGCACCGAACAGACCAGAAAACCAGTTGCCGATGCTCTCGAAGAAGCCGGGACCCGTACTGGCTGCCGCAGACGCTCCGGCCGAGGCGGCAGCCTGGGGAGCGACGACACCGAACAGGTTGGGCATCGCGCCGACGATCTGGGTGGTGATCGGCAGGATGAACTTCTGCTCGATGAGCGTGGCCGCAATGCGCGCGGCCATGCGGCGGAATAAGCCCTCCGCGCCCTCGGCCAGATTGGCGAAGACGCTTTTGCCCGCCTTACCCGCATTGGCGAACCCGTCGACCAGAAAACCCGAGATGTCGCTGGCCATGCTTTTGGCCTGATCGCGGATCTCGCTGAAGTAGCGCGCCTGCTCCCTGAATGCCGCCGCTGAATCCTGGGCTTCGAGGATCTGGCTATCGACCCCGCCCAACCGCTCGCGCATAGACTGCATGCGCTTCTCGCGCTCGATGGCCAGTTCCGCTGCCCGACGCTGTGAGGGATCGCTGAGACGCGCAGCCTGCGCCTCGCGCTCGGCGATATCGAGATCGTTCGATGCCGTGCGCCGCTCGCGCGCCAACTGCCGCGCGCGCTCGGCGGCAGCCTGCGCTTCGATGGCACGCGTCGTCGCCTCGATCGATGCCCGGAGCCGCTCTTCGGCTGCCCCTGTTGCGAGAGACAAGGCGGCACGGGCGTCGCGGGTCGCAGCGAGCGACCGCTCGGCGACTTCGGCCTGTTGAACGGTAGCGGTGCCCTGTGCCTCCGCCTCGGCGAGACGCCGCGCGCTCTGGGTCGCGAGTTCTGCCTGAAACGCGGCACGGGCCTGCGCTTCGGCACTTTCGACCACCCGGCCGCGCAGGATTTCCTCGGCGCGGGAAGCTTGATCGACGCCACTGCGATAACCTTCCAGTGCCGCCTGGCGTGCTGCTTCCGCCCGGATGACGGCGGCCTGCCCCTGCCCATAGGCGTCGGCGACGGCCAGCGTCGCCCGGGACTGGATGTCCAGCTCGCGGGTCTGGTCCTGATATTGCTGGCGCTGTTGGGCGGCAGCATCGGCGACCATGCGCCGTTTGAGGGCTTCGGCTTCCAGCGCATTGAGATTGCGCTCGCGCGCGATCGTCTCGGCCTGGATTTCGGCTTCGATGATCGGCCGACGCGCAGGTGTCGCGTCATAGACCCGTTGCCGACGCTCGAGGTCCGCGATCTGCCGCGCGGTCTCCTCGCCGATCCGCATCGGCTCGGGCGCGGCGGGTGTGCGTGCCGTTGCGGCAGCCTGGGCCTGTACTTGCGCCCGTTCGGTCGCCTGCTGCAGCCGATCCAATTCGGCGCGCGCAGCATCGACTTGGCTCTGCAGCTGAGCCCGGACCGCATTGGGCGAGCCGAAGCTGAAGCCGGGGATGAAGACTTCCGCATTCGGATCCCGATAGAGGCGGGTTTCGCGGTTGAGCCGGTCGAGGCCTTCGACGGCCTGTTCGAGCGCATTCGCCGCGTCCGCCAGAGGATCGCGGACGCGCGGCTGCGAGGGAGCCACCAGATTGGCAGCGCCGCTGATGGCGCCTTCGACGACCTGAAGCGTGACGCGCCCGACCGCACCCCGCGCGAGATTGTCGACCAGCCGGTCCCAGGCACGCCCGATCTCGTTGAGCGATTTCTGGGTCGGCGATAGCGCCTGGTCGTTGAGGCCGCGAATGCGCTCCTGCAGCGCGTCGATCGCGATCCGGTAGGCTTGCGTGCGCTCGCCCTGCTGCGTGAGCAGGCGGATATTCTCGCGCTGCGACGGGTTCAGGAAGCCGTTGAGCGCCCGGTCGAGCTTGATGATGGCGTCGTAGCCACCGGTCGCGAATTCAGCGAGCTGGCGCGCCGCGTCGCTCGCGGTCGTCCCCGTCGCCGCTGCGAGATCCGGCGCCATGCTGGCCAGCCGGGGGATTTCACCGGCCGATAGATTGGGTGTGCGGACCAGCGTGGCGATGGCCGTGCGGGCTTCATCGCGCGCCACTCCGACATCGCGCAGTTTTTCGACCAACTCGCCGAGTTGCTCGGCGGTCGTCTGCCCCTGGCGGCCCATCGCGGCCAGGGCCACGTTGAACGTGCGCGATTGTGCCGAGAGATCGAAGGCGCGCGACAGAATGATGCCGAGCGGGATGCCAACCGCCGCCAAAGCCGCCGCAGCGCCGAGTGCGACCGGCGGAATAGCGCGGAATGTGGCGCCGATCCCGCCGAAAATCTGCGTAATCTGCGGACCCTGCTGCAGGGCGATCGTCAACGGGCTCATGCCCGTCGTCAGGGTCGTAAAGATGTCGTTCAGCTGCGGCTGCAGCTGCGCCATCTGCTGGGCCGTGATGCGTGTGCGCTGGCCCTGCTGCTCGACGGTCTGCCCAAACGTCCGGGCATTGGCGTTGGCGACCAGATACTTCCGGCCAATACCTTCGAGCACGCTGGCATGCTCGGCCTGCGTCAGCAGACCTTTGCCCAAAAGATCGGCGGCACGGCCCTGTTCCTGAGTCGCCTGATAGCCTTGAGCATATTGCCGCTTCAACCGTTCGGCGGAACGGGCAAGCTTCTCCTGCTCCCGGTCGGCCTTCTGCGCAGAGGCGCCGGTCTTTTCGAGGGCCGCACCCGCTTCCTGCGCCGCCGTCTCGATAGACTTCAGCGCCTGCTGGCCGGTGCGTCCCGCTTCGACCAGTTCGGCCTTGAAGCGTCCGCCATCGACCTGCAGTCGGACCGAGATGTTACGGTTGGCCATCGTCCTTCTTGTCGCTTCGCTTGGTGATGCCACGCATCAGGCCGATTTCGGCGGCTGGCAGGAATTCGGCGAGCGCCGGTCGGCTCACGCCAAGCGCATCAGCCATGAGAAACACGGCGCCAAAATCGAGCCCGACCGGGCCCATCGGCCCCATGCGCAACTGACCCGCACAGCGCTCCAGAAGATCCCAGACCTCCCAGCCCTCGGCGGTCGCCGGGACTTCGCGGTCATAGGGGCATTCCGGGCAGCGCTCCGGGCAGGCGGCGCAATAGTCCGACCCGCCGCCGAAATGCCATTCGGCGCGGGCGCTCAGCCGTTTTTTTCGGTTTCGATCTCCGAGATCGGCCGGGCGTAGATGCGCTCGAACGCGGCCGCCGCCTGCCAGATTTCCATCAGCGCATCGACCGCGTCCGGCGACACCGGAGCGGGCTCGCCTTTCGCGTCGGCCACCCCCTCCCATTCGAGGATGGAGAGCCGCGCCAGCGCCTTTATGAAAGCGACACCGCGCAGGGCGTCGATGACTTCGCTCGCCGTCTCGCCCTCGGTGTCCACTCGCACCATGGCCGATTGTGCGGCGAAGAAAAGTGCAGTGCCGAACGGGCGGACCTTGATCCGCACGCCGGGCAGGAGGTCGAGCCAATAGGGCTCGGATTTGAGACCAAGGCGGATCATGGCGTGGCTCCGTAAGCGGCGATGTCGTTTTTGAGGATGGCGGTAAGCATCCGGCCGAGCGTGGGATCCTTGGCGCCGCGAAACTCGAAGGTGACCTGAATGCCGGCGGGGCCTTCGATCGGTACTGAGGGCCGCGACAGCACCGCCTCATGCACCGTGAAGATCAGGCTCGTATTAGCGTCACGCACATAGCCGAACTCGAGTTCCATCGGCGTGCCGGCGATCGCCGCATCGATCAGCGTCGTGCCATCGACCCGCACGACGACATTGCCGGTGCAGGCCGCCACGGTCGGCTCGACGCTGTCGATAAGACCGTCTGAGCGGATCGTCTCGATGCGGTCGAGCCCGTTGCGGTAGACGATCTCGGCCGAGACGACGCGGCCCAGTGCCGAACCGTCGCGACGAACGGTGCCCTGGAAGGAGCCGAAGCGCAGCGGCGCATAGGTGGTCGGCGACAAATCCCGATCGGCATTGTCTGCACTCTCGCCCTGCGCGATCAACGACATCGTCGCTGTGGTGAGACCATCCCGGCGCAGCGGCAGCGTGAAGCTATCGACGCGCGCTCCGAAATGGGTCCGGCGCAAGGGCACGTCCGGATTGATTGCCTGGCAGGCAAGGCTCGGGATCACGGACGCGGCCGATTGGAACGTGTGCGTGAAATTGGTCGTGCCGGTCGTTGCCGGTTCGCCGAGCAGGGCCTTCAGCCAGAAGCCGATCTGGCGCGCATCACAGGGGACGGAGACTTCGCCGTCGCAGGTGAGCGCACCCAGCACGGCCGGCGCCGGGTCTCGGCCTTCCCCGAGCAAGTCGTTGTCGATCAGCTGCTGGCGTGCCGAGAGGCCATACCGGGAGAAGCCCAGACGATGATAGTTGTCCGTCGGCGGGCTTCCGTAGGTGGCTTCAAAGGCCGCAAGCAGACGCGCGTTTGCGCCGAAACCGAGCGCCATGCCGGGTCTCCTTTCTCAGTGTGAAGGGTGTGGATCAGGCAACCCGCCAGAGCGGGAGGCAGAGGAGGTCGCGATTTGCCGGCAAATCCGAAACAAACCACTGATTCAGTTAGTTTTTCTGTTACCGCTGAGACATCCCTGACGTGGGGCGATCTAAGCTCGGAGGGCCCTTGCAATTCTCCGGTTTTGGAGTATATTCACTCCTAATTCGGAGGACGCCATGCAAGCCCAGCTCTCTTATCCAAAGTCCGGTTACGAGCCCTCGCCGCTGATCAACTTGAACGATCAGACGGAGCGGGAGCGTTTGAGCCCGTCCTCCATCAAAGCCTTCTTCAACATCACGGAGAAGTGGGCAATCAAGGACGCGGACGCTCGCGACCTATTGGGCGGCGTTTCGAATGGCGTGTTCTACGAGATGAAGAAAAACCCGAACCGGGTTCTCGACACGGATCGGCTCGCACGGATCTCGCTGCTCATCGGCATCTTCAAGAGCCTCAATATCCTCTACCCAGAAGATCTAGCCGATGCCTGGGTGACGCTGCCGAACAAGAACCGTCTCTTCAGTGGCGGAACGCCTTTGTCCTACATGGTCCAGGGCGGACTGGCCGCGATGTGGACTGTTCGGCGGCTGGTCGACTCACGGCGGGGTGGACATTGACGGTCTCCCCGCCGGTTTCGCTCGTCCGTCAATTCGACACGCATCGACTGATACCGTCGAAATACAGCGACAACAATGACAGCGTGCTCACGCGCATCGCTGATGACGACGCGCATCTGAAAGACATCTTCGATCTCGATCACGCGACCAACGATCGCCTCTTGGCCGAGAATGACCGCTTGCCGGGCATCGGGCTCGGCGAGCTTGTTTTCGGTGTTCCCTATTACCGCATCATCAATGCGGCCTTCTGTCATGCCCATCCCCATGGCAGCCGCTTCAACGGCCCCGATCGAGGCGCTTGGTATGGCGGCTTTGCGATCGAAACATCGATCGCGGAAGTCGGCTTTCACAAGCGGGTCGAGCTTGCCGAGGTCTCTTGGACGAAGCCCGTGTCAGTGACCTACGACGATTATCTCGCCGATTTCACCGGCAGTTTTCACGATCTTCGAGGAACCGCCGCGTTCGCCACCTGCCTCGATCCGGAAAGCTACATCGAGTCTCAACGGCTATCGCAACAGCTGCTCGGCGAAAACTCCTTGGGGCTCGTATACCCGAGTGTTCGCCATGACGGTGGCACCTGCATTGCGTGCTTCCGCCCCGCAGTTGTTGGCAATGTTCGGAAAGATCGAACCCTGCGCTTTACGTTTGAAGTCAACGCAGAACCAAAGGTCGATCCCGCCTAACCCCTCTTTCAGCGATCGGCTTTCCAAGCCGATCTCAATTCAGTGGATGCGCGGTCTCGTAGATGAGCCGCACAGGCACGATCGCCGCTTTGACGTCGGGACCGCCCTCGGGTGCCGCCGCGTCGAAATCCGGCGCACCGACATCAATGAGATCGACGAACCCACCCAACGTCGGATCGGCAATGAGGGCCGTGGCGATCGCCATGAGCAGATCGTCGAGATGGCCATCGGGATCGGTCGCCCCCGAGAACACTTCGATACGCGTCGCGTGGGTCCAGACATAGCTCAAGGGCGAGAGCAGGATTTCGGGCTCGCCGACATCGCCATCGCGCAGGATGATCAGACCCTCGGGCGGAAGCCGCTCGGGGCGCAGGCGGTTCCGTTCGACTTTCACCAGCGGCACGGCTTGCAGCCGGGCATGCAGCGCCTGAAGCACTTCTTCGCGCTTACTGGGCATTACGGGTCGCGGTGTCCCGCGCCTCCCATTCCTTGACCACCTGATCGGGCAACCGGCCAGCCCAGGCTTCCGCAGGCCCCCGCCAATCCAGAAGCCGTGGCATCTGGACCTGGCGCACGAGAATGAACATCGTCACCCATTCGACGATTCGTCCCGCCTTGACGCGCCGCACCGTTGCCGGTCGCAGCCGCTTGCCGCTTGTCGCCCGCACCACCGGCAAGACCAGCAGCAGAACGCCCGGACGATTGGTCGGCACGAGTTCCAGATCGCGGCCAAAGCCGCCGAATTTGGTGGCGCTCTGCATGTCGTCGGGCGTCATGCGGCGGCGGCCACCGGCCTTCATGGGCACATTCTCGGTCGGGATGGCGAGGTACCGGCCGCCGCTGCGGCGGATCAGCGTGCCTTCCTCGAACGCCGCGACGATGTCGGCCGCACCGCCGCGCCCACCCTTCCCCGGACGGGCAAAGACCCACGCCGCCGTGCTCAGGCTCTCCCCACGATCCGGATAGATGTTGAGCCGGACGGCATTGGCGAGGCGACGGCCAAGGCCCGCACCCATGACTTGCGAGCGCAGGTCAGCCTTCAGCCCATCGCCCGTCTTGCGCACGGCAGCCGTGACGGCCGCCTCGGCGGTGCGCACCTCACCGGCCAGAATCTTGGCAAGATCGCCATCGATGCGAACGTCGAATTTCATATCGCCACCACGTCGAGCCGATAGACCCGACCGTCCATCGTCGGCATCGGTGGTGCCTGGACGCGGTAAAGCTGCCCGTTTGCCTCGATCGTGTCCCTTTCAGCAATGGCCGGTGCGACAGCAGCCGGGACGTCGAAGACCGTGCCGTCCTGCACCAATTTGGCGCCGCCGATATCGACCACCGGCTGAGGCTGTACCCGAATGACCCTGATCGCCTGCCCCGCTCCCATTCCGCCCGGACGCCAGAGCGCGTCCTCGGCCAGGTTGGGATCGGCAAAGAGCGTCAGCAGTGCGGCGTCGAACACCGTCATTGCCGCCGCTCCTGCATCCGAGTATCGATCCGGCGCAGCAATTCCAGTTGGGTGTTGGATCGCTCCTCGATGCGCGCCAGACGTTCGACAATGGTCGAAATCGTCCGTTGGTCGTCGTCGAGCCGCTGTTCGACACGCGCCAACCGTTGCTCCTTGACGGTAAGCCGGGACTCGACCGACGAGAACCACCAGATAAAGCCGCCAAACTGGATCAGCAGCGTGGTGATGAGCGCGAGCGGAATACGCCGGTCGATCGTCCAATGCAGCTCCGGCGGATCGCTGGGCTTTTCCGGGAGCGGCATGTCTCGGCTTCCTTCAGGTCCGTTCGTCAGAGGCTGGCGCTCAGGCGAACCCGACCGATGGTCTCACCAGCACCGTTTCCGACAGCATCGACCGCGACACCGATTAGAGTGTTGCTGGTGGCGGTCTTGGTCGTTTCCTTGGCCGTGTTGTCCCAATAGACCTTGTCGCCCACAGCCCAGGCTTGCGACGCGGTCTTCTTGAGATCGAACACACCGACGAGCACAGCCTCGACGGCTTCTCCGTTTGCGGCGGCGGCGGTTGCCACCCCGAAGATGGCGCCCACCAGCAAGCCGTCGCCGGCCGCCACGGCATAGGGTGCGGCAAGCGTGATGGTCTTTCCGGGCTGGACATAGTTCTTCATCGAAAACTCCTCTCCAAAAGACGAAGGGCGGCAAGTCGTAAGGATTTGCGGCTGCCGCCGCAGGGCCGCCCCTTCTTGTCAGGATGATTGTGTGGAGTGGGGCGCCTTACGCGCCGGGGTTCTTGTAGAGGCCGCGCCAGTCGATCGCCTTCGCGCCAAAGTCGAGGCGGCACTTGATCTCGACACCGTCGACATCGAAGCCGTTGCGGGTCTCGATATAGGCACCCTGCTGACCTTCGAGATAAGCAAACTCGATGGTGTCGATCTGCGCGGGGTTCGCTGCCAGGAACCAAGCCCCAGTGCTGACGGCATCGAGACGCGGCTCGGAGATCGGCGTCAGCGTGCGGATCGATTGCGGCACCACATCCCCGGTCTTCGCAGGGACGAGGTTCTGAGCGATGAGCTGCTCGGCCGCGAGTTCGAGTGCAGCCGGAACCACCAGATAGCTCGGACGGATGTTCAGAACGGTTTTCTTGTCGAGTCCGGTCTGCTTTGCCATCGAGGCGCGTCCTTCGCCGACTGAAGCGACGCTGAGTGCGGCGCCGGTACCGGCGAGGTTCTTGTGAGTCGCATGGAACAGCGCCACGCCATCGGCCATGGCGGCGTTGGCCGTGACGATGCCCCAGACCACGTCGCTTTCGAGCGTGGCGATCGCCGTGCCGTACATCGCGGGAATGCGCGTGAAGGCGTCGAGATCATCGTTGATCAGGACCTGACGCGTGATGGCGACCACGCGGCCATAGGTCTCGATGCGATAGCTCTCCTTCGACTCCGAGATGGTGCCGCGCTTGAACTCGCCGCCCTCGCTCACCTTCAGCAGCTGAGGTGCCTCACCCAGCTGGACCCGGTTCATCGCCTTGAAGTCGGTCGCGAGCACCTGACGGCAGAACGGCACGAAGGTGCGCGGATAGACGTCATAGGCCTGGCGCAGCGTCTTGTTGGTGACGGCGGACAGCACTTCCGGGAAGTCGGAGGTCGAGTGCAAAGCTCGCGTGGCGATTTCGTCGCGCGACATGCCGCGTACATTGACGCCAGCCGAGGCAAGAAACTCTCGCGACAACTCCAGGAGCGTCATGCCGCGATATTCACGCGCGGGATCGCTCAAGCCGAAAAGCGTCGGGCTGTAGCGATGCAGCAGCGCATTGGCGACCGCCTCGCGACGGGTCAGTCGCTCGTCACGCCCGCCGAGCGGAACCGAGACATGCGGGAAGGTCCGCGTCTTCTCGGCGGTGTCGGCCACCTTGTCGAGAATGACCCGGCGGGCTTCGTCGATGGCGACCCCGCGACCAACCAGATCTTCGGCAAGGCTGCGCTCCAGACCGAGGCGGCTTGCGAGATCGTAGATGGTCCCGACCCGCTCGCGCTCAGCCGTCTGGGCATGGGCGATAAGCACCTGCGTATCGGGCTGGGGATCGGCCGCACGGGTGATCGGCTCGGGTGCCGCCTGCGCCGGCGTGGGGGTCACATTGGTCTCTTCCATGGAAGTCCTCATCTGTTGGGAAGCGTCGTCCCGGTCCACGACGCAGGGGATCAGCGGGTCAACCGAACGGAAGCCGGCCGCCGGATCGGCCCCGACCGGGACCGCGGAAATCTCGAAAGGTGTCCAGTCGACCGCGCGCCAGACCTCCGGCGCATTGGCGGGTCGGCTGACCTCGAAGCGATGGACCTGATAGCCGATGGAGACGGCGCGCAGATGGCCCGCCCGCACATCGGCCCAGATCGGCTCGACATCGTCGCGCTCGCTAAAGCGGACCCGAGCAATGCCCCGGCCGCTATCGATCCTGGCAGTCCCTGGCACGACGGAGCCGATGACGCTGTCGAGCGTGCGGAGATCATGAACCTTGAGCAGCGGCCCCCCGGCATTGAGCCGTTCGAGCCTCACGCTGCTCGGGTCCATGCTGAGTTCTTCGTCGAACGGTTCGCCGAATAGCGGCTGCCGCCGGACCCTTGCGCCCGTCGACCAGACCACCTCGATCGAGCGATCCTGCTCGTCGAGCGTGGCCGGCAACAGGTCGGCTGCGCGGCGCATCGCCGGCAGTTCGATCGTGCCATGCATGTTGTCGTCCTTACGGTGAGGTGAGCCCTGGATCGGGCTGCATCACGCCGGTCTTGGTGACCCGGCGCGGGTCGCTGTCGAAAATGAGTCCTAGCGCATCGATCTTCGCGTTCATCGCGGCGATCTCGGCCAGCACCGCATCGGGGTTGTGACCCTGACGCGCGATGGCTTGTGCCAACGTCATGGTGCCGGACCGCATCGCCAGAAGGTCGGCCATGGCATCCTTCAACGGATCGACTGCCTCGAAGCGCGGTGGCGACCATTCGACTTGGATGCGCGGCTGCGGGAGCTTGCCGGCCGCCCAGGCCTGCTCGGTGAACCAGTCCCAAGTGGGCTGGCAGAGCATCGGAATGACGATCTGCCACTGGACCGCATCGATCAGGCGGCGGAATTCGACGAGACCCGCCCGGATCGACGAGTAGTTGACCTGACTGAGATCGCCGGTCAGCAGTTCGTAGGGCATCCGGAAACCCGCCGCCACGATGTGCAGCTGGGCGCGCAGCCATTCCGCCACGCCGGCTGTCGTTGCCGGCTGATTGAAGCGGATATCCTTGCCGCCGCGCGCATAGGCGATGAGGCCAGGCTCGAATTGCTCCACGCGGTTGCCGTCGGCGTCAACCACGGACGGGGCTATTCCCTGCTCGGCCTCATCGGCGCCAAGCACGATGCCGACGACACAGGCTTCGGTCTTCTTGCGAACCAGCTCGGCTTGCGTCCAGTCGTCGAGATCGCGCAGTGCCCGCATGACCGGCGTGCCCCACGGCACCCCGCGTACCTGCATGCGCTGCTTCTCGTAAAGATGCACGATGTCGGCAGCCGGGATCGCGAGACTGTCGAGACGCCGGCGCGTCGTGACCACGCTGTCGCCCGGGTGCTGCGCGAAGAGCCAGAAAGCCCGCCGCTGTCCGAGGCTTGAGAACTCGATCCCCTGGACGACACGACCACCGTCCGCGAGATCGCCATTGCGCCCGGCATCGAGCATGTCGGCTTCGAGCAACTGCAGCTGCAGCGGCACGTCCAGTCCGTCATTCGCACGACGCGGGCGGCGACGCAGCAGAACCTCCCCGGCCTCGATCATCTGACGACAGGCCAAGGTCTGCAGACCGAGAAAGTCGAGCTGGCCGTCGGCATCGCAGCGCGCCGACCATGTCTCCCAGAGCGCATTGACCTGCGCGTCGAGTTTGTCGTTCCCACTTGCGGCACGGGCGATGATGCCGGAGCCGATGATGTTGTTGACCAGAACCGATACCGCCTTGGCGGCATGCGGATTGTTGCGCACGAGATCGCGCATGCGGTCGCGGAGCAACCCGCCAGCGACGGCGATCTCGCTGTCGGCCGATGTCCCGGCCGCGCGCCATCCATCGGTTCGCCGCCCCTTGGCAGCGCCGTCATAGCCGCGCGCCAGGGCAATGAAGCTCTCCCGCGCCTGCACACGGCGCAGTGCCGCCCGAGGGGCGACCGATCCGATCGCCCGGTCAAGCCAGGTGACGCGCCGCATCAGCGCTCCCCGCGCGAGAACCCGGCGAAACCGGCGACGGGTGGACGGTTTTCAGC
>NZ_JAMTDX010000017.1 GCF_023806625.1 Accumulibacter sp. | reverse complement strand
GCATCTTGGACTCCTTGTTGCGTAAGCATCAGGTGTCCACCGAAAAGGGTCAACTTCAGTCTGCTGCGCGGTGGCGAGGTGAAAGAACTCGTTCCCATGGGCCTTGTGTAGCGGTCGGCGACGATCAGGAAGCCGCCGGTGCCGGTGGGCGGTCCTGCATGAGCTCGCCGGGCTGCGGCTTGACCACCTGGGTCATGGCCTTGATCAGTGCGCGTGGCGTAAAGTGCTGGCCGGCACCGCTCTTGAGTTCGCCGGCGTTCTTTTCGAGCCGCCCTTCGTCGAGGTTGCCAAGGCCGTCCTGGCGCGCTGAATAGGAGTTCAGACCCTTGATGTCGGCAATCAGTTGTGCCAAGTGGCGTGGATCCTTGATCCAGGTGCCGGCGTTGGCGTAGATGGCCGCGACGAGGCGGTCGGGCCCCACGCCGAGTTCGATCAGCAACTCGCCAAGGAAGATGTGGTGCGCGACGCCGTGCCTGCTCTTGACGTCGGCCCAGCGCCTGGGTGCCGGGAGGCGATGCTCGGTGGCAGTCTCTTGCGCCATCTTGAGGAACAGCAGCAGCGTCAGGTCGGTGACGTACTGGTGATAGGTGATACCGTCATCGCGCAGGATGTCGCACAGGCTCCAGAGCCCTTGGACGACTCTCTGGGTGCTCAAGCGCGGGCCCTTGAGCTTCTTGCGGAGGCATCATGTGGCACTGGGGTGAATCTGCGCCCGGTAGCCGTGTTGCAGGGCTTTGACCGTGCTGGCCGGGGTGAGGATGACGAAATGCCCACCGACCGTGCTCATGGCCTCGGCTGGACCATAGCCTGCGAAGGCCCAGGGATGAAGGTTGGCGCCACGCACCAAGTAACAGGTGCCGGTGCCTTTTTGCTTGACGATCACGCCATCAGGCAGACCTTTGAGCGATGTCGCCTCGAGACGCTGGCTGGCGGTGCGATCCAGCTTCATTTGCTTGTCGACTTCAGCGGCCAGGACCCTCGCACCGTTGCGGTTGCCCGCGCCCCAGGCAGCCAAGAAGGCGTCGTAACGATCGCGCCGGCAGGTGGCGCAGGGGCGGTGTCCCGCAGCCAGAGCGGTCGCCTCGTCGAGGAAAAAGAGCTCGGTGTAGTTGCCGGGACTCATCACCGCGCGCTTGCGGTTCTGGAAGGCGAGGAGGCAGGTGACCCAAGCATCGCGTTTCGAGCGTGAGACGATCTGCTGGGCATCATTGTGCAGGCAGCCGCGATTGCCCATCAGCGTGCCACGGGCCGGGGAACAACAGATCTCGCCTTCGGGGTTGACGCGGTTCTGCAGGGGCATGGCAGTCTCCAATTGAAATGAGTGGTCAGCGGCGTCGGATCGAGGCCGTAAACTGCTGCAATTCGAGTGGCTGGTCAGCCACCGCTTCGCTTCGGAAAGTTCACGTTGTCAAAGCGTGGATACGGAGAAGGAAAGAAGCAACAACTCAGTATAAGCCTAGCGCAAGCAAGAGTATGTTGCCAGGGGTGTGGAGTCACGGCAAATTTGTTCTCACACTGGCGTCAGGCGGAGGCATGGCCGATGGAGTTTTTGGTCATTCGCAGATAGTCGAAGAGCAAGCGGATGTTTCGGGTGAGATGGCGCATGGTTTCGGCGATGCTGGTTTTGCCGTCCGAGAAGTGATGAAGGATGCTGATGGCGAAGCGGCGCGGCAGTGCAACCTTCTTTCTGTAAATACTCCGAGGTGATGCCGCGAGCGGTTTCGCAGGTGCGCTTGCCCGTCTTTTTGTGGAGCACCTCACGTTCGATCAGGAACGCCTGGCCGACGTGCGGGAAATCGAGATAGGCGTTGAGGGCGGTGCTGCACCAGAGGCGGCGGGCCTCGATCCGACCATGGTCCGGCGGGGAAACGAGCGTCAAGTCTGGCGCCTGCCGATTCTGGAAGAGGCGTGTGATATCGGCCTGTGGCGTCGGCTGATTGCCTTTGACGGTGAAGTGGTAGTGGGCCTGACGCCCGTCCAGGTAGTCTGCGAGCTTGCGCTGGGGGAGGAGCGCATCGGCCGTGATGTCCTTGTTCTCGATGTCGATCGTCTCGAGCAGCGGGATGAACATGCCGATTTCGTTGGTCTGTTTGAGTTCTTCCCCACCGCCTACGGGCAAGGTCCCGACTTTTTTTGGGCGTGACAGACGCTGGTCTCATGCCCGACCACGCTCATGATGTGCGTTTGGCGCCCGTGTTCGTCCTGGGCATGGCACATGGTCTTGCCGTCGACGGCCAGACTGGGATCGTCCCGGGCGTAGGCCTCGTTCCAGCGCTGGCAAGCCCGATCGACTGCTGTGGGATCGACGCGGATCAGGACATCGCGAATGATGGATTCACTGGGCACGCGGTAAATCCTGCTCTCGCGACGGCAACGAAAGCGCTCGCGCGCTTTGGGCTTGAGGTCTTTGGCCCACCCGGCGATCGCCTTGTAACCCCGCATGCCGCACAGGACCGCGGCCGTGGCGATGGCCAGCACGGTCGGAAGGGGATGACGCCTGCTTTGGCCGCGACGCGGGTCGGCGATGTCGGCAAAGCAGTCGGGAAGCGTGCGCATCTGTTCGGCGGTGAGCATCATCCGGGGCGCTCCTGTGCGATAGCGGGGGTTGAGGATCGGTTGGGAAAGCAGGGCTCGAGCGTTGGTCTGCAACGGGCGAACAAAGACCCGCTTGGGCAACTGCGCGTGGGCGCTGTAGCCCTCTCGGGTCCGCCGAAAGCCTCGCGTCAGCCCCAGAGGCGTCCCGTTGGCGGCCCGATAGACCGTGCCCTGGACGCGCGACGGGTCGACAAAGGTCTCCAGGAGCAGCAGCGGCTGGCCGAAACGGGCTTGCCAGTCCGCAGCGATCCGCCGCTCGCAGAGTGCGAGGACCTTGGACCCCAGATTCGGACAATGCCAGGCGGGCAGGATCAGAAGGCGACTGTTGTTGGCCACCAGCCCCAGACGGTCGTGCTGATGCCGAGAATCCCAGCCGATCCACCGGTCACGAACACCACACTTCCAGGCCGCCGCAGAAGAACTCAGCAACGCAGCCTACGCTTCGCCTTGCTCCGCCACGTACCAAAGCGTGTGCCCGATCTTCGCCAGATCGCCCAAGTCGTGATGCTGCGCCATCAACTCCCGATAACGAGCTTCCTCGCTCTTCTCTATCAGCCGAACAGCCAGCGCACCAAGATCCCGTTGCATACCCCACTTATACAGCCCCTCCGGGTCGATGTTCAGGGGGACAAGCAATCGATTGATTCCCTATGGCTTGCCGGGAGGACAAAGTCACCCCGCCCGGATCACCGGGTGAGCGCAACTTCCGGCGAAGAGGTCATCGGCGGAGGGCGGCTGGATCGCACGGTCGCCGGCGCGAGCGCCGGTGAAGCGGCACACTCGATCGCCGACTCGGCCGAGCCTGCTGGCCCGGTCAATGGGTGGTGATCATCGGTGGGGCAACCCCTTCCGCTGAACCGGGCGTCACCGTTGCCGGAGCCGTCGCGACTTCCTCCGCCTGGCAGGGCTCGGGTTTGCGCTCGAGCGCCAGCCCGAGCACCTGGTCGATCCAGCGAACCGGGATGATCTCGAGCTTGTTCTTGATGTTGTCGGGGATTTCGGCGAGATCGCGGACGTTCTCTTCGGGAATCAGCACGCGCGCGAGACCGCCGCGGACCGCGGCGAGCAGCTTCTCTTTGAGGCCGCCGATCGGCAGCACCTCGCCACGCAGGGTGATTTCTCCGGTCATCGCGACGTCACAGCAGACCGGGATCCCGGTCAGCACCGAGACCAGCGCCGTGCAGATGCCGACCCCGGCCGACGGTCCGTCCTTGGGGATCGCCCCCTCGGGCAGATGGATGTGGATGTCGCTCTTCTGGTAGAACTCGGGATCGATGCCCAGCGACTGTGCGCGCTTGCGCACGACCGAGAGCGCCGCCTGGACCGATTCCTGCATCACCTCGCCCAGCTTTCCGGTGGTCGTCGTCTTGCCCTTGCCGGGCAGGACGACCGACTCGATGGTCAGGAGCTCGCCACCCACTTCGGTCCACGCCAGGCCGGTGACCTGGCCGATCTGGTTCTCTCGTTCGGCGACGCCGAAGTTGAAACGGCGCACACCGAGAAACTTGTCGAGATTGCGCGCGCTGACCGCGACCTTGCCCGGCGTCTTCTTGAGCAGGAGCGTCTTGACGACCTTGCGGCAGATCTTCGAAATGTCTCGCTCGAGCGCGCGCACGCCGGCCTCGCGCGTGTAGTAGCGGACGATGTCGCGCAAGGCGCTCTCGGCGACCGACAGTTCGGTCGTCTTCAGTCCGTTGCTCTTCATCTGCTTGGGCAGCAGGTAGCGCTGGGCGATGTTCACCTTCTCGTCTTCGGTGTACCCCGACAAGCGGATCACTTCCATGCGGTCGAGCAGCGGCGGCGGAATGTTCAGCG
Source organism: Accumulibacter sp. (assembly GCF_023806625.1). Lineage (GTDB taxonomy): Bacteria > Pseudomonadota > Gammaproteobacteria > Burkholderiales > Rhodocyclaceae > Accumulibacter. Next base: position 769 of record NZ_JAMTDX010000017.1, on the reverse strand, counting down.
TGTTCGCCGTGGCGACGAACATCACTTCGGACAGGTCGTACTCGACCTCGACGTAGTGATCAACGAAGGTCGAATTCTGTTCGGGATCGAGAACCTCGAGCAGCGCCGAACTCGGGTCGCCGCGGAAGTCCTGGCCCATCTTGTCGACCTCGTCGAGCAGGAACAGCGGATTCTTGACGCCGATCTTGCTCATGTTCTGGAGAATCTTGCCGGGCATTGACCCGATGTAGGTTCGCCGGTGACCGCGGATCTCGGCCTCGTCGCGCACCCCGCCGAGGCTCATGCGCACGAACTTGCGCCCGGTCGCGTGGGCGATCGACTGTCCGAGCGAAGTCTTGCCGACTCCGGGCGGACCGACCAGACAGAGGATCGGCGCCTTCAGTCGGTCGACGCGCTGCTGGACGGCCAGGTACTCGATGATCCGTTCCTTGACCTTCTCGAGACCCCAGTGGTCGGCGTCGAGGATTCGCCCTGCGGCGGCGAGGTCCTTGCTGATTCGCGTCCGTTTGCGCCAGGGGAGGCCGATCAGCGTCTCGATGAAGTTGCGCACGACGGTCGCTTCTGCGGACATCGGCGACATCAGCCGGAGCTTGCGGAACTCGGCCTGCGCCTTGGCAAGTCCCTCCTTGCTCATTCCGGCAGCCTTGATCTTCTTGTCGAGCTCGTCGAGGTCGGCTCCGTCTTCGCCTTCGCCGAGTTCCTTCTGGATCGCCTTGACCTGCTCGTTCAGGTAGTACTCGCGCTGGCTCTTCTCCATCTGGCGCTTGAC
>NZ_JAMTDX010000016.1 GCF_023806625.1 Accumulibacter sp. | reverse complement strand
CCGGCACCGGCGACATGATCGCCCGCTGCCGCGAGGCCGGATTGCCCGAACCGCAGTTCAGCCTGCGGGACGGCTTCGCCACCACCCTCGAACGGCGCCCGCTGCGCGGACTGGAGATCGTCGCCCCCGAAGTTACCCCGGAAGTCACCCCGGAAGTTACCCCGGAAGTCACCCCGGAAGTCCCCCTGGCGCTTGCCCTGCGCGGCGAGATGTCCCGCCAGCAACTCCAGCAGGCACTGGGGCTGAAGGACGATGAACACTTCCGCAAGGCCTACCTCCTGCCCGCGCTCGAAGCCGGCCTGATCGAGATGACCATTCCCAGCAAGCCCACGAGCCGGCTCCAGAAATACCGTCTCACCGACAAGGGCCGCGCCCGCCTCGCGCGGGAAACCAGGAGAGGCGGGTGATGCAACCAAATCCTACGGCAAAGGACCCGGGCGTGCCGCTGTTCGAAGATGGCGGCATCAAGACCGTCCCGAGGCGCGAAGTGCTGCCGCACGCTCCCGACGCCTGGTACGTGCCGGACAGCGTCAGGACTGGCTACGAGACCAGCTTCACCCGTTACTTCTGGAAGCCGCAGCCGCTGCGCACGCTGGACGAGATCCGGGGCGACATCCTGGCGCTGGAGAAGGAAACGGACGGGTTGCTGGGTGAAATCATTGGAGGAGCGCAATGACCACAACACCATTCTTGCGCCCGCGTTTGACGGGGGTACGATTCGACCGGCGTGCGATACCGCTGGAGTTCCTGAAGGACCTGGCGGTTTTCGAGGAGATGATCGTCGAGATCGCGAAGTCAGCCTTCCTGACAGATCATCCTGATCGCAAGCGCTCGCCGAGGGGTTTTACCGAAGGCATCGAATTGAAGCTCACCGGTATCGAGGATGGCAGCGCCATACCGGTCATCAGTCTGATCGTTACGAGTGCCACGCTGTTTCCAACTGATAGCCAGCTCTACTTCGAGCGCGCGCGCGACTCGGTCGTCCGCGCCATCAGTGCCGCAGAACACCAGCGAGCGGTAACCGAGTACTTGCCGGAAAGGGCGCTTGGGTACTTCGATAGGATCGGGCGCAGCCTGCGGGATGGCGAAGCCATGGAGTTCGAAGTGCCCGATGGACAGGGGGTAGCGCGGCTGACGAAGGAAACACGCCGGAAACTACTGCTTGCTTCTGCCAACGTGAAGGAACTCACCGAGGAGGTGACGATCCGGGGATACGTTCCCGAAATCGACCAAGCGGACATGACTTTCGAGATTCAGTTGCCCGATGGCAGGAAGGTCAAGTCACCCTTGGCGACTCAGCATCTGGACACGATTCTCGAAGCCTTCAATGGCTACAAGGCGGCGATCCGCGTCATGCTCCAAGGGATCGGGCGCTTCAATCGCTCCGAGCGACTGCTCGGCCTCGATTCCGTAGAACACGTAAGTCTGCTGGATCCTTTGGATGTCCCGGCTCGACTGGAGGAAATCTTTCTGTTGAAGGACGGCTGGATCGAAGGCAAAGGCGTCTCGCCACCCAAGGAGGGTCTGGAGTGGCTGTCCCGGTCTTTCGCCACTCACTACCCGGACGATCTTGTCTTGCCTTACCTCTACCCGACGCCCGAGGGCGGGATTCAGATGGAGTGGACTTTAGGAAAGACCGAAGTCTCACTGGAGATCGACTTGTTCGCTCATGCCGCACACTGGCACACTTTGGATCTTCCGACAGAAGAAGAGGCTTCGCGTGTCGTGCGTCTCGATGAGTCAGACGGATGGAAATGGCTTGTCGCGGAACTTCGGCGCCTCGCCGGAGGTGCCGCATGAACGCGGACACCGTGCTGCTCCGGCAAGTCACCCCGGCTTGGATCCAATCGGGCCGCGTGACATCGCAGGTCTTCAAGCCGACCCCGAAGGATCAAAAGCAACTGTCGGTCTACGACGGCGACCAGATCACTGCGTTCGATTCCTGGCGGCACTACACGGAGGCCTTGGGATTCGCGTCGGTCGGCGTCCTCGGTGTCAGCGTCGCCGAATGCCGATCGCTGCACCTTGATGCCAGGCCCGACCCCGAGCCGTTTCCCGAGCACGCGGTCATTGGCTTCGGCGAGCTGACCAATACGCAGATCGAGAAGAAGGCAAAACAGCTCCGGGGATTGGCTCAGGCACGAGGTTGGCAGTACCAAGCCGATGCGGATGCCTGATGATTGAACTCAAGCCCTATCCCACGATGAAGGACTCCGGCGTGCCGTGGCTGGGGGATGTGCCGGAGCATTGGGGAACTCGACCACTCAAGCGCTGGGTAAGGATGAATGCTGAGGTGTTGCCTGAAACAACTGCGCCAGATCACCAGTTCCGGTATCTGGACATTGGTTCGGTCGGTACTGGCGTGCTGACGCAGAAGCCACAGCGACTCCGGTTTGGCACGGCACCTTCCCGAGCGCGCCGTGTCGTTCGCAACGGCGACACGATCGTCTCGACTGTCCGGACCTATCTAAAGGCAGTCTATTTCGTTGAAGGAGAGGCCGACGATCTTGTTTGCTCTACGGGTTTTGCTGTGCTCTCCCCCGATCGCGATACGCTGCCTAAGTTTCTAAGTTACGTCGCTCAAAGCAGCTCATTCACTGATCGAGTCACGGCAGATTCTGTCGGGATCGCCTACCCGGCGATTGCTGAGACGCGACTTGGATCATTTCATATCGCGGTCCCACACCTCCCCGAACAAGCCGCCATCGTCCGCTTTCTCGACCACGCGGACCGGCGGATTCGGCGGTACATCCGCGCCAAGCAGAAGCTGATCAAGCTGCTGGAGGAGCAGAAGCAGGCCATCATCCACAGCGCCGTCACCCGCGGCCTCGACCCCAGCGTCCGCCTCAAGCCCTCCGGCGTGGAGTGGCTGGGGGATGTGCCGGAGCATTGGGAGGTTAGGAGGGTGAAGAGCCTTTCCTTGGTCAAACGTGGCGCGTCTCCGCGGCCGATTGCAGACCCGAAGTACTTTGACGAGGCCGGCGAATATGCATGGGTCCGCATCGCAGACGTATCAGCTAGCAGCAGGTATCTTGAGAAAACCACCCAACGACTGTCCTCGCTGGGAGACTCGTTGAGTGTGCGGCTGGAACCCGGCGCATTGTTCTTGAGCATTGCTGGATCAGTTGGAAAGCCGATGATCTCCAAGATCAAGTGCTGCATTCACGACGGCTTCGTCTACTTTCCACAATTTCGCGGGAACGCTGAATTCTTGTGCCGCATCTTCTCATGCGGCGCTCCTTTCGGTCGGCTTGGAAAGCTCGGGACTCAGCTCAATCTGAACACCGATACCGTAGGCGGAATTTGCGTCGGTTGGCCTCCTCCTGGTGAGCAAGCTGCAATCGTCGCCTACTTGGACGAGGCCACGGCAAGCTCCGAACGGGCGATTGTCTCTACTGGTCGCGAAATCGACCTCCTCGGCGAATACCGCACCCGCCTGATCGCCGACGTCGTCACCGGTAAGCTCGACGTGCGCGAGGCGGCCGCGCGACTGCCGCATGAAGCCGAAGACCTCAAGCCGCTCGACGACACCGAGGCCGAGAGCGAGACGGAAGAGGTCGACGCCGACGACGGCGATGGCGAGCCCGAGGATGCCGAAGCATGACCGCCGAGCCCGACGACGCCTCCCGCGGCGAACTGGTCCTCTACCAGGCCGCGGACGGCAGCGTCGAGCTGCGGCTTCGTCTGGAACACGAGACCTTGTGGCTGAGCCAGCGCCAGATGGCGCTGCTGTTCGACAAGGACTCCGACACGATCGGCCTGCACCTGCGCAACATCTACGCCGAGGGCGAGCTGGACGAAGCCGCAACCACCGAGGAATCCTCGGTGGTTCAAACCGAGGGCCGGCGCCGGGTACGCCGCCGGGCGCGCGTTTACAACCTGGACGCCGTCATCTCGGTGGGCTATCGCGTGAGCTCGCGACGCGGGACGCAGTTCCGCATCTGGGCCACGAACGTGCTGCGCGACCATCTGGTCAAGGGTTATTCGGTCAACGCCGCGCGGCTGCGCGACCTGAACCAGGCCGTGCGGCTGGTGGCCGCCACGGCCCGGCGGCGCGAGCTGTCGGGCGACGAAGCCCAGGCGCTGCTGGCGATCGTCGGCGAGTACAACCGCGCGCTGGAACTGCTGGACGACTACGACCACCAGCGCGTCTCGAAGCCCGCCGCCGGCGCCACGACGACCCATGAGCTTCACCATGACGAGGCCTTGCGCATCGTCGGCCGGCTGCGCGAGCGCTTCGGCGGCTCGGCGCTGTTCGGCGTCGAGAAGGACCAGGGGCTGGCCAGCGCGCTCGGCGCGGTGATGCAGACCTTCGCCGGCGAGGAGCTGTATCCGAGCCTGGAGGAGAAGGCGGCCCAGCTGCTGTACCTGCTGGTGAAGAACCATGCCTTCGTCGATGGCAACAAGCGCATCGCCGCGGCGCTGTTCCTGTGGTTCCTCGAGCGCAACGGCGCGCTGCGCCACCCCGACGGCACGCCGCGCATTTCCGACGGCGCGCTGGTGGCGCTGACGCTGATGATCGCCGAGAGCCGGCCGCAGGAGAAGGACGTGCTGGTGCGCATCGTGATGCATCTGCTCGTGGGCGGCGAGCAGCCATGACGACGAGCGACACCAGCGAGTGCGGCCTCGAACGCCTGATCTGCACGGCGCTGACCGGCGCGCCGTGCGATCCGGGCGCGCCGGCCAACAGGGTGCAGCAGCGCCCGGCGACCTACGCGGCCGGCTGGATCTGCGGCGCGGCGGACGACTACGACCGCGAGTACTGCGTGGACCTGGCGCAGCTTGCGGCCTTCCTGCGCGAGACGCAGCCGGAGGTCTGCGAGGCGCTCGATCTCGGTCAGGACGGGCCGACACGACGCAAGTTCCTGGCTCGGCTGCAAGGCGAGGTGAGCAAGCGCGGCACCATCGACGTGCTGCGCCACGGGCTCAAGCACGGGCCGCATCACATCGACGTGTTCTTCGGCACGCCGTCACCGGGCAACGCCAAGGCGGCGCAGCAGCACGCGGCCAACCGCTTCAGCGTCACGCGGCAGCTCCGCTACAGCCGCGACGAGATGGAGCGCGCGCTCGATCTGGGGCTGTTCATCAACGGCCTGCCGGTCGCGACGTTCGAGCTGAAGAACAGCCTGACCAAGCAGACGGTGGAGGATGCCGTCCAGCAGTACCAGCGCGACCGCGACCCACGCGAGAAGCTCTTCGAGTTCGGCCGCTGCGTGGTGCACTTCGCCGTGGACGACCACGAGGTGCGCTTCTGCACGCACCTGAAGGGCAAGGGCTCGTGGT
>NZ_JAMTDX010000015.1 GCF_023806625.1 Accumulibacter sp. | reverse complement strand
ACATTTCCCTCAATAGCTCTATTAGCGGCAGGAAGTTTGATTTCTTTTTTCTAATTCTGTCTGAGCCATGGGAAGTGGAAGAGATATGCTCTCGTTATGATTGGCATTCTCTGTCGCGGCTGTCAGCTTGTTACATTGTCGAATCATGGAAACAGGATACGTCGGCACTAGAATATCTAAAAAAATATTTTTCTCGCTTTGATGCCCTGTTTTCTGCACAGGTGCACATGTGCGAGCGCATCGAGCGCATTTGCCGGCGCCCTTGCACTTACCTTGGGCCAGGCATCGACGCCACGCGGTTCTGTCCTGTCCCGCGACAACCGGAGCGAACCGTCGATCTAATGAGCATTGGTCGGCGCTCGCGCGTGACACATGACGCTCTTCTCGCGCACGCCCGTAACACGAATTTCTTTTACTTGTATGATACGGGCAGGCAGCTGCGTTTTTCTCGGCATGACGAGCACCGCCTTCTCTTGGCTGAACAACTGAAGCGAACGCGGTATTTTCTGGCGTATCCGGCGCGCATTGACCGTCCTGAGCTGCACCAGGGGCACTTGGAGATGGCCTTCCGGTACATTGAAGGTGCAGCGGCGGGAACGGTCATGCTCGGCATGCTGCCCAGTACGGCGGAGGGCCGGAAGCTTCTGGACTGGGAGGATGCGGTCATCGACCTACCTTTCGATGCAGCCCACATTGTCGAAGTTGTCGACCACCTCGACAGCCAACCGCAACGTCTCTCCCGTATTCGCCGCAGCGGGGTCGTGAACGCTCTTCGCCGGTTCGACTGGCTACATTCGTGGCAGAAGATCTTGGCGGCCGTCGGCCTATCCCCCACCCCACGCCTGCTGGAGCGCCAGGAGGCGTTGAACCACCTTGCAGACATGGTAGAGAAAGAACCCGCTTGATTTCGCAGCTGAGCCCTTTGGACACTCATAGGCATCGAACGATGCTGCGCGGGTACGGTGCGGGATGGCTCCAGAGGGCTGGGAAGGATGGCAAACAGGGCGCTAGGGCATGACCGACCCGCAGCGAGCGACGGCACCGGAGACCGCGGCAACGGAAGGCGCATCGCGACCCTCCGCAGCGAACCGTCACTACGACAGCGGTCCTGGACGAACCTATGCGTCCTTCGGCGTGGCGCGCGCGCTGAGACAGATCCGACATGCGATCCGTCGCCGGTTCTTCGAGCCACCTGACTATCAACCCCTCATCGATCACCTTCGTGAGGCCGAAGCCCGGATGACAAAGGCGCTCGGCAGGCCGGTCAGCGATCTCGATGTCCTCGAGATCGGTCCCGGACAGGATCTCGCCCGCGCAATCTTTTTTGGCCGAAGCAATCGTGTCACGGCTTTTGATCACGATGTCATCGCCATTGGTCTCGATCCGGGCAGATACCGGCAGATGCTGGCAAGAAACGGCCTTGCAAGATGCCTGAAGAGCGCGGCGAATGAAGTTCTCATTGGCCATTACGCCCGCACTCGGTATGTTCGCCTTCTTGGATTGTCTTCGTTGCCGCGGCCGCAGTTCCTGGAGGGGGACATTTGCTCTGATGCACCTCCGGAGAAATCGTTTGATCTTGCCATGACATGGTCGGCGTTCGAGCACTTTGCGGATCCGGCGCAGGCCCTGAAAAATATACTGGCTTCTCTGCGGCCTTGCGGGCTATTTTATGTAAGTATCCATCTATGGACTTGCAATAACGGGCATCACGACATCCGATCGTTTACCGGGCAGGCCGACGCACTTCCACTTTGGGCGCATCTTCGCCGCTCGACCCAGCACCTTGTCCGCCCGAGCGCCTACCTCAACCGTTGGCGATTGCAGCAGTGGCGAGAGCTGTTTTCGCAGATGTGTCCAGGGCATACCGAAATTCTCGATCAGTACGAGCATCCGGAGGTTCTAGGTCCGCGCATTGATGCCAACCTCGCGCGTGAACTCGCCGATTATGGAAGAGAAGAACTGCTTACCGTGAACGCCGTATTTATAGGCACCAAAAGCAAGTATCAAAGATAAATGAAACGCATATGCCGTTTTCCTGTACATTAGAGAATGATAATAGTAGCGCTCGTATGAAACATGATAATCGTTTTTGTTGTTCAATATGACTGGCGCGGTGCCTGAATATATTTCAGCAGACGGACCGTTATCTGGGGCCGAAACAAGAATTGTAAGAAATGCTGCCGCACTGATGGCATCACAGTTGACGACATGGGCGCTCGCGCTGGTGCTCGCCGTCGTCCTGCCTCGGTATCTCGGACCAAGAGCCGTCGGCCAGCTGCAATTGGCGACAACGGTGTGGACAATTGTCTTCTCCGTAGTTGCCTTCGGCTCAGAAATGATGCTGACAAAAGAAATTGCCAGACGCCCACAGCAGGCGGCACGCCTTCTTTGCACGGTCATTTTCCTACGAATAATTTTCTTTGTTGGTGGCTGTCTCGCTGTCTCGCTGTACATAGGCGCAGTGACAGCAGATTCGGTGCAGGTTTCTTTGTTCGTCATTCTTGGCATGGCGCAACCCTTGTTGCTGACGGCGAACGTACTGCAGGCGGCCCTGCAGGGTTTTCAGCGGATGCAGTCGATCGCCGTAGCAACCGTCATCAGTAAAGCCCTGTATACGCTTATGGCGTTACTCGCCGTCATTGCCGGTTTCAACGTCGAATGGGTCGCCGTTGCGACCGTTATTGGCAATGCCGCCCATCTTTGTGCGTTGGCGGTTTGCCTGTTTCCGGTTGTCCGAGCGAACTGGCGATGGGGTTTCTCGATAAGGACGGCGCGCTGGTCCATCGTTGCCAGCGCACCGTTCCTTGCGTCCGCACTTCTGGTTATCGCCTACCAGGAAACGAGCGTGATCGTCATCGCCATGGTGCTGGACGCCCAAGCCGTCGGCTGGTTCAGCGTTGCCCGGACCCTGACGGCGACCCTGTTGTTCATACCGGCGATCCTGATGACCGCGGTGTACCCAGCGGCCGCCAAGCGACACCTTGAAGGCGCGCAGGTGCTTCCCGCGCTGGCGGCGCGGTCGGTCAGGCTGATGTTGCTTTGCGCCATGCCGATCGCTCTCGGCGTAGCAGTCACAGCCGAGCCGATGGTCAGCTTGCTGTACGGAGAAAAATTCCTCCCGAGCGGCGCAGTTCTGATGGTGCTGGGCTTGTCGTTGATTGCCACCTACCAGACAATCGTGCTGGCGTTCCTGCTCGCGGCTGTCGATCGGCAAGCGACCTGGGTTACCATCCAGGCTGTTGCCCTGCCGGTGAAAATCCTCCTAGACCTTGCCTTGGTCTGGTCGTGTCAGAACTTCCTCGAAAATGGTGCGGTCGGCGCCGCCGTCAGCATCGCAGTGAGCGAAGTGGCGATCGCCGTGGCGGGAATGCGGCTGCTGCCGAAGGGCACCCTAAGCCGAGCCGACGCCGGTTACGGAGCGCGCGTCGTCTTTGCAGCGGTGACAATGGCGGCGGCAGTCTGGCTGGTGCGCGACGCCTCCCTGTTGTTCGCCGTTCTCGCCGGCGTGGTGGTGTACATCGGCATGGTTGCGGTCATGCGGGCAGCGGATCCGGAAGATGTTGCTCTCATGAAATCCGTCATTTCCCGTACTGCATCCCGAGCCAGCTTGCGCAGACGAGTAGGCGAGTGATGCCCGGGCGCTTCGTTGTGGTTCGATGCCAGCGGAGGAACCCCATCCCTTGGCTGAATCGATCCACGAGCAGGAACGAGCACATGACCGCAGAGGCAAGGAAGCAGACGACCACCGTCAGCCGTCTCCGCCTGCCTTTTCGTAAACCGGCTGCAGCGTGCGGCCGGTTTACGATGCAATCGTGGATCAGACGATACCCCTCGTCGCGGGAGGGCCGGCGCGGGTGATCTTCGAGTTGCCATCACAACTGCCTGAGATCTCTGTCGCAGGCCAGGAGCGCGTGTAGGGCCTATGGCGCTCGTCGTCAGTGTTATCGTTCCGACCTATAACCGGCTGACACAGCTTCGACGGATGCTGGAGGCCCTCGGGCGACAAGACCTGTCCCTGGCCAAGTTCGAAGTTGTGGTCATCGCCGACGGGTGCACCGATGGCACCGATCCCTACCTGCAGTCCCTTGCTGGCCCTCTGGCCGTCCGCGCCTTCGTGCAGGAGAATAAGGGGCCGGCGGCGGCCCGTAATCGCGGCATCGCCGAAGCCCGGAGCGATCTCCTCGTATTCCTTGACGACGACGTCGTCCCCGCAACCGACTTTCTCAGCGAGCATCTCCGCACGCACGCGGGAAGAAAAGGGATTGCCGTGGTCGGCCCCTTACTCACCCCCGGCGATTATCGCCTCTCAGCATGGAACGCTTGGGAGCAAGCGATGCTGGAAAAGCAGTACACAGCCCTGGCAGAGGGCAAGTGGACGCCGACGGCACGACAGTTTTTCACCGGCAACGCGTCAGTGGCCCGATCGCAGCTGATCGACGTCGGTGGCTTCGACGAGCGCTACCGTCGCGCCGAGGATGTGGAACTCGGATATCGGCTGGCGAAGCGCGGCGTTGAGTTCGTCTTTAATCCGCGAGCCCGTGGCTATCATTACGCCAACCGCAGTTTCCGGTCCTGGCTCGATATTGCCAGCGTCTATGGCCGTCATGACGCCGTCTTCTTCCAAGATGGGGAGCAGAGGCGGTGGCAGACCGTCAAGGAGGAGTTCGCCGGCCGCCACAAACTCAATCAGGCTCTGGTGAGGGGGTGCCTCGACCGGCCTCGGCTCTCCGAACTGGTGTCGGCAATGCTGAGCGGGCTGAGCGTCGCCTGCCATGCGTGGGGTCTCGATCGGGGCTCCCGGGCGGCGCTGTCCGGCCTGTTCAACCTCCGCTACTACCAGGGAGTCTGCGACGAAATCGGCGGCCGCAAACGCTTCCTTGCTGACTGAGCCGCCAGAGATTGAGGAACAGGAAGGGACCGGATCACGGTGAAATCGCCGGGATCGAACAAGGTGAAGGCGGCGCCTTGGACAACCGCGAGATCTTCACCGCTTGCTGTCACTTCGATCAGCGTTGTCGATGCTGCCGCTGCACACGAGGCAAGCGCGGTTAACGTTGCGCATCTTGTGTGCCTGCAGCTTGACCGCTAAAGCCGATGCCGATGAACAACGCGAAACGATATGCACCGGTAACGCTGCGCAATCGCGAGCCGATCAGAGATGTGCTTCGTGACGTTCTGCCGCGGCATGGGCAAGTGCTGGAGATCGGCTCCGGCAGCGGTGAGCACGCCGTCTTCTTTGCGGCATCGTTTCCCGAGATCGTCTGGCAGCCATCCGACACGGACCCTGAATGTCTGGCGAGCATCGCCGCTTGGATGGCGGAGGCTGCGCTGCCAAACCTGCGGCCACCCTTGCGTCTCAATGTCGAGGATCGTCCCTGGCGCGCGCTTGCTGATCGGGTTGTCGACGTCGTGGTCAGCATCAACATGATCCACATCGCACCGTGGGAAGCCTGCCAAGGGCTGATGGCTGGTGCGGCACGCGTTTTGAAGCGCAGCGGCGTTCTCTATCTGTATGGCCCGTTCATGGTCGGCGGCCGCCACACGGCACCGTCCAACGCCGCTTTTGACGAGAGCCTGAAGG
>NZ_JAMTDX010000014.1 GCF_023806625.1 Accumulibacter sp. | reverse complement strand
ATCGTGACCGCGATTTCACAAATGCGTGACCGCCGTTTCACGAAAAGCGTGACCGGTTGAGGTATCATCAGAGCCTATTCATGCAGCATCACTCCGTCGGTCACGATGACGCGAAATGACCGGTCACTTTGCGTGAAATCCGCACCCCTGATGGAGACCGGTCAGTTGCACGCGGCCGAGGCCAGCCTGCGCCAGGCGCTGCGCCTGCGTCCGGGCTTCTTCGAGGCGCTGAGCGATCTGGGAGCGGTGCTGTTGATGATGGGGCGGGTTTCGGAGGCGCCGGCCGTCTTGCAGCAGGCCCTCGGGTTGCGTCCCGATTCGCCGGAGGTGCTCGCCAACCTCGCGAACCTGCTCGAGCTGGACGAGCAGGTGGAGCAGGCGCTGCAACTCTACCAACGTGCCCTGACGGCCCGCCCGGATTCGCCCGATGTGCTCGCCAAGCAGGCCGAGCTGCTGGAAAAGGCCGGCCGCCTCGATGAGGCCCGGGACTCCCTGGCACGCGGTCTCGCTCTCGACCCGGAGCACCCCCTCCTCAACCTGGTCACCGCCCGCATTGACCGCCGCGAGGGCCGCCACGCCGAGGCCGCGGCGCGGCTCGAGGCCACCTTGGTCAGGTCCATGTCCGAGAGCACGCGCGGGGAGATCCATCTGCTTCTGGGGCAGATCTACGATCGGCTCGGCATGACGGAGCGGGTTCTCGCCCATCTGGTCGAAGGCAAGCGGCGCACGGCCGCGGCCGCCGATCCGGAGGGCGCCGGACAGCGCCGCTTCCTGGCCAAGATCGACGCCTCCCGCGCCTGGGCGAGCGCCCGGCTGCCGGACTCGGCCGGCGCCCTTCCGCCGTCGCCAGACAGCCCGATCTTCCTGATCGGCTTCCCCCGCTCCGGCACCACGCTCCTGGAGCAGGTCCTGGACAGCCACCCGGCCTTGCAGACCCTCGACGAGAAGCCCTGCGCCGCGGTCATGGAGCAGACCTTCCTCGCCCTGACTGATGGAGGTCCGGCGGCGCTGGCGGACCTCTCCGGGGAGCAGGTCCTGGCGCTGCGCCAAGCCTACTGGGAAGAGGCCGGGCGGCATGTCACCCTGCGGCCGGATGTTCGACTGGTGGACAAGCTGCCACTCAACACGGTAAGGGTTCCGCTCCTCTGGCGAGTTTTCCCTGAGGCCCGTTTCATTTTGGCCATCCGCCATCCCTGCGACGTGACTCTGAGCTGTCTGATGCAGAGTTTCGGGCCCAACGAGGCGATGGCCGGATTCATCAGCCTGGAAGGCGTGGCGGAGATCTACGCCCAGGTCATGGGCGCCTGGCGCGAGTTCGCGGAACGCCTGCCGCTGCGCACCCACCGCATCCGCTACGAGGACCTGGTCACGGACTTCGAGGCGGAGGCCGGGAGGCTGCTCTCCTTCCTGGGCGTGCGCTGGGACGACGCGGTGCTCGACCACACCCGCCATGCACGGGAAAAGGCAGTGATCACTACGCCCAGCTATCACCAGGTCACCCAGCCTCTCTACCGGCATGCCAGGTACCGTTGGCGACGCTACGAACGGGAACTCGCCCCCGTCCTCGGGCTGTTGCGGCCGTTCATCGAATACTTCGGGTACGCGGAAGACGCGTGACCTTCGGGCCCGCACCCGCCGGGCGCGCCGCCGGGCGATGGCTGCGGGCTTCGCTCTCGTCGCCAGCCACGCGGCGAACGGCACTCTGTTCGACCCGTTCCAGAGAGAGCACCGCGACGAACCGGCCCAGCGGCGCCTGCGGCGGCAGCGTCGGCAACCCTGCCCGGCTGACGATCGAAGTCTTCGACGCGCTGATCGCCGAAAATGGGTGCCGGGCGCACGGGATCCGCATCTCGCCGTTCGGCACGTTCAACGACACTAGCGACAGCGAGGCCGAAGCGATGGCCTACCGCCTGGCGACGCAGTTCGACGCGCGGGCTTCCCCACCCTGCGCCTCGCAGAGCCCGACTGGATCGGTGGCCCGAAGCCGACCGGGCGGTTTCGCGCCCGATTGCGCGAGCGCTATCCCGGCGTTCTGGTCTTCGCCGGCCGCTACACCCTCGACCGCGCCGAGGCACTGAAGTGCCCAACACGCTCGAGGGCCCGGCCGGAAAGGTGCTGCAAAGCCTGCAGAGACACTGGTCGGACCCGCCGGTGTTCGTCGACCGCTCCGAGGTGGCGATGGACCACGACGTCGCCGAGCCAGGCCAACGCACGCCGCGCACGGATCTCGCGCGGGGTCTGCGTGTTGTTCGACTGGCGGGACGACGGGCGACAGCGGAATCGAGACCTCGTGGTCATGACGCCCGCTTCTCGATTCTGCTCTGGATCCCGTCCAGCGGTCTGGCCTCCAGGATTCTCTCGCTGGCTCATCGACGACCGCCCAATGACCGGCTGGCGCGCCAGGGCTACCACCCCGCGCTGCCCCAAACCTTTGTCAATACACCCTGGCATCAGTGCACCGGCCAGCACGCCGCCAACTGGATCACGCTCGGTCACCCCGCTGGCCGTGGCAAGAAATGCCACACCCGAAAGCCCATCCCGCTCAGCAAAGACATCGCGCCCCATCCCGCGGACGACGCGAACTCCCGGTTCAACCTCTGTCGCTGGCGCCGCCGTTCACGATCCGACTGCGCCTACGGGTTCACCGAATGTCTACGTCCGCGGCCGCCCGGTGTAAAAGAATCCGACACTCTGGCCGCCAGGCGGCCGGCGACCGGACAGGCCCGCAGCCCTTGCCCGAGCGGCCGCGCGCCTCGGCTCACTTCACCGCGGCGGCCCCGGGCGCCGGGAAGAAGACCCCCTGGGCGAGCTTCTCGCGCAGCCGCGCCGGGCCTTTCTGGTCGTCCCAGCCACTGATCGTCGAACCATCGGCGAAGACGACGATCGGCGTCGCCACGCGACCCTGACCGAAGAAGAAACCGATGTCGCCGAGCAACTCACGCGGGTAGGCGCACGAAGGTCGCGGCGCGCCGGACACCGGTCTGCCGTGCATCGCCTCCGTCCACGCCCTGCCCGGCTCCCTGCTGCAATACGCGGCCGCGGCCTGCCGGAAGCCGTCCTCGGAAAGACCGACCGGAGCGACGTAGGCCGATACGCCCTGCTGCTCGAGGAAGGCCTCGAGCCGTCGACAGAACGGGCAGTCGGGCGCCGACCAGATGATCACCGCTGGTCGACTGGTCCGCCTGACGAAGACCAGCCGGTCGAGCGGCACCTGGCCGACCCGCTCGCGGAGCCATTGAATCCGGCCCTCGGGACTGTTTTCGGCAGCCGAGCGGACCGTCCAGCCCGGCGCCCGGAGATTGCCGGTCCACACCATGTCGTCGCGGAAATAGGCCACCGGACCGCCGGGGGCACCCGAACGCAGCGCATAGTAGCCGGCGAAGACCGTCGGCTCGATCCGGAAACCCGCGCGTAGCGGTACGCCGGTCTCCTTCTCGAGCGCCGCCTGCGCTCTCGCGACGTCAGGCTTCCAGGCGCCCTCGGCAAGCGCACCGGCGGCAGTGAGCAGAAACAACGCGGCAACGGTCGATGAGCGCAGGATTCTCATGCAGACTCCGGGGTCAGGTCTTGACTTTTGCTGCTGGCGGGTTCGGCGGGGGCCTGGTCGGCCAGGCGGACGATCCGGCTGACCCTCGAGTAGTGCAGGCCGAAGTGCTCGCCGATTTCCTTCATCGTGTACCCGCCGCTGGCGTAGGCCGCGGCGATCGCGCGATCCCGGTCGGCGAACCGGCTGGCGATTTCCGCGAGCGGGCGCGGGGTAGGCCGCTGTCGGGCCTGCGGAACCTCGCTCAGGTCGACCCCGGCCGGAACCTTGCTGCGGAGCGCATCGACGAAGCCGTCGGAGCCGAGCAGCAGCTGATGCCTCAGCTGTTTCCACGGTGCCGATCGCCCGATGCCGTCGGCGACGAAGCCGACGTAGGCGGCGATCGCCTCGCCCTCCGTCTCGCCGAAGGCCGACAGGATCCACTGCCTCTCGAGCCAGTCCGGCGCCTGTTCGGGAGCGCCGACCGTCGCCCGGTAACTGCTCCACGGCCACTCGCCCGGATCGCCGACGAGCCCCGCGCGAACCGGATTGAGCACCACGTAGCGGGCGAGTTCGACCAGGTAGGACTCCTTCTCGACGACGATCGCTTTGTAGCGTCCCTGAAAGACGTGCCCGACGCGATCGTGCGTGCGGTTGAAGTCCTGCGTGTAGACCCCGTTGAGTTGCCGCATCCCGCGCGCCAGGTTGGCATCGGGCGTCTCGACGAGCAGGTGGTAATGGTTGTTCATCAGGCAGTAGGCATGGATCGCCCAGTTGAAGCGAGCCCTGACCTTGCCGAGAAGGACGAGGAAATGCTGCCGGTCGGCGTCATTGAGGAAGACGTCTTCGCGCCCGTCGCCCCTGGCGGTGAGGTGATAGAGCGCGCCGGTGTATTCGAGACGCAGGGGTCTGACCATGCCGGGCACTCTACGCCAGGCCTGGCAAAAGTCAAGACCTGACCCCATTGGGTGCCAAAGAAAAGGGCCACCGGACGGATCCGGTGGCCCCGATTCTCGGCCAGGAAAGGTCCTGGCTGCAAGCGACGTTCAGGCGGCGGTGCTGCGGCGGCGCAGGCCGAACAGACCGGTCATCGCCAGACCGGCGAGCGCGAGCGTGCCGGGTTCTGGCGTCTTGAACTCCTGAGTGAGCTTGTTCGAGAGAGCTGCCTGAAACTGCGGGAAGCTTGGGCTCCCGAAATTGGTCCCGTAGCCGGTAACCCACGTGCAGTCTGCGTTGACGCCGATGCCGAGGCAGTTTACTGCGGTCAAGGGCTTGGTGGGAGGGGGAACGAGACTAGCTACGACCGTGGCCGGATCGGCACCGACGTTGTTCTGCCCGTCGGTGGTCACGTCGATCACCAGTTCCATGGTGTTTTCGCCTTGGCTGTTCTTGTAGGCAACGAGGCTGAGGGCGGAGGCCGTGACGGCGTCGCCGATCGCGGTCCCGGTGGTGTCGATGCCGGCTCTTCCGGGATCGAGACTGGAGATCGCGGTCGTGAGGTTGCCCAGGATCGTGGAGTTGGTAATCGCTGTCGGGAGGAAGAATTCGTAGAAGTTTGCGCCGAAGATGCCACCGCCGATGGCCACCTGGCCATAGAGCGACGGGTTGGCGGTGAAGACGTTATTCAGAGCGTTCACGTACGAGGTGATCTGGGTCGTGAAGTCGGCAACGCTGATGCTGCCGGATCCGTCCATCGTCAGGTAGAGGGCGGTGTTCGGCTGCGCTTGGGCGACAGTCATTCCACACGCCAGAGCGATGGCGGCGACGATCGGCTTGAGTCCTGGTTTCATGTTTCTTTCTCCGTGATCAAAGATTAGCACAATGCGCAAGTCTGTCAAATTGGCCGACACCAGGTCGGCTGCACATCGATAAGCATGGTTCGTGCCACAAATTCCAAGCGTCGGATTTAAGCCAGAATGTTTTTTTGGCTCCGGACTCGTCGGCGCCCATGTGTAAAGTTCGCTGACACGAAAAAAGGCTAAAGGGTCAGGTCTTGACTCGTGCCCCCGGTGGGTCCGGCGCGGCGCGGTCGGCAAGACCGACGATTCGGTTCACCCTCGAGCGCTGCAGGGCGAAATGCTCGCCGATTTCCTTCATCGTGTATTCGCCTTTGGCGTAGGCAGCCGCGATCGGACGATCCCGGTCGACGAACCGGCTGGCGCTTTCCGTGAGCGGCCGGGGGGCGGGGCGGTGTCGAGCCCCGCCCGGACCGGATTGAGCACCACGTAACCCGCCAGTTCGAAAAGCGTAGGCCTCTCTCTCGACGACGGATCGCCTTGTCGCGCCCCTGAAAGACGTGCCTGGCCGATCCTGCGTGCGATTGGAGTCTTGCGTGGAGGCCCCGTCGAGCCGGCGCATCCCGCGCCAGATCGGCATCCGGCGTCTCGACGAGCGGCTGGTAATGGTTCTGTTCATCAGGCAGCAGGCACGGACCGCACAGTTGCAGCGAGCCCTGACCTGGCCGAGAAGAGCCAGGAAATGCCGCCGGTCGCCGTCGTTCAGGAAGATGCCTTCCCGTCCGCCGCCCCTGGCGGCGAGATCATGGAGAGCGCCGGCGTATTCGAGACAAAGAGGGCTGGCCTTGCCGGGCACTCTACGCCGAGCAAGGCAAAAGTCAAGACCTGACCCCGTCGCTTGCGGATCTGCCTACTGGCTTCTTCGCTGAACTCCGGGGTCGAAGAAGACCTCGAAACGCAGTTCGCTGGTCACCGCCACGCCGGCGATCTCACCAGGTACGAAGCGCGCACGGGCGAAACCGGCGGCCGCCGATTCCTGATAAGCGACAGGGAGGTCGCCGCCGGTCGCTTCGACACCGTCCACGACGCCGTCGAAGCCGACGAGGACGCGCAGGACGATCGTCCCGGAGGACGGCGTCTCCCCCGGCCGCGCCAGGGGCCAGTCGATCACCGGGTCTTCGATGAGCCGCGGCGCGACGGTGAGTTCCGCGCGCGGGAAATACCAGCGATCGTCTGGCGGACCGGCGGGCCGCGCCAGGTCGTCCGGTGGATCGGCGAGCAGCCGCCGCCAGCCACCGGCGGTGGCGGCGTCCACGGGAAGATCCGGCCAGCGTGTCGTCGCCGGACGATCTGCTGTCGGGGGCTGCCGCAACGGTACCGCGGCGTTGTTGCGCGCCGGCGCTGGGCGAGCATCGTCGGCCGCAGCGAACACCGCGACCAGCGCCGACCCGCGCACTGCCGGCGTCGCCTCGCTCGCTGCACCGGCCCACCAGCGAGCGACGGCAGCCGCCGGCGCGAGATGCACGAGCAGCGAAACGGCCAGCGCCCCGAACAGGGCGCGCTGGCCTTCGAGCACAGGATTGCCGGAGAAGATCACTGTCGATGCGGGCCACCCCGCGAGGAAACCGAAACCGGCGGAGCGCTGATTGTAGCGCCCGAGCTGGCGGACGATGCGCCACTCGTCCGCCGCAGGCTGCCGCCCGTCGCCGGATGCTTGCCGCGCGCACGCGGCCGTCTATGATACAGCTCGTACCGGCAGCGCTTCTCGCGGACAGCGAATCCGGATCCTGTACGGAAGGTCTTGTACTCTTGTACCTGAGGAGCCCGAATTGGTGAACAGGCAGAACGGCTTCACCCTGATCGAGGTCATGGTCGTCGTGGTGGTCATCGGCATCCTCGCGGCCATCGCGATTCCCAACTACACCGATCACCTGATCCGCTCGCGGATCACGCAGGCGACGTCGGGGCTCGCCGAGCGGCGGGCGCGTCTCGAGCAGTTCTTCCAGGACAATCACCTCTACTTCCAGGCGGCCGCCGGCGGCAACCCGCAGATCGCCTCGCCGGTCTGCGACCCGGCGGTCACCGACACGACGTCGAGCGCCTATTTCAACTTCTCCTGCCCGGCGCCGACGGCGACGACCTACACGCTGACCGCGACCGGCAAGAGCTCGATGGCCGGATTCACCTACACCGTCAACCAGGCCAATGTCCGGCAGACGACCGCCGTCAAGGCCGGCTGGGGCACGCCTCCGGTGCAGTGCTGGGTGACCAGCAAGGGAGGCGGCTGTTGAGACCTGCACGCGGCTTCAGCCTGATCGAACTGCTCGTCGCGCTGATCATCACCGGCGTCCTGATGAGCGTGGCGATCCCGGTATTCACCGACTGGCTGCGCAACACGCGCGTGCGCACCGCCGCCGAGTCGTTCCAGAACGGGCTGCAACTCGCCCGGGCCGACGCCGTGCGGCGCAACGAGCGGATCGGCTTCTATCTCGTCGACACGCTCGCCGGCGGCTGCGCGCTGAACGTCGCCGGGCCGAACTGGGTGGTCAGCGGCGACAACCCCGCCGGCCAGTGCAATGCGGCGCCGTCGGACACCGTCGCGCCGAGGATCGTCCAGGTGCGCAGCGCAGCCGAGGGCTCGGCCTCGACGACGATCGCCGCCAGCCAGACGGCGGTGGTCTTCAACGGTCTCGGTCGCGTCGTACCGGTCCCCGCCGGCGGCAACGTCACCGTCGACGTGTCGAGCTCGACCGGTGCGGCGTGTCTCGTCAATGGCGGTCCGGTGCGCTGTCTGCGCGTCGTCGTGTCGACCAACGGCCTGATCCGGATGTGCGACCCGGCGCTTCCGGTCACCGACACGCAGGCCTGCTGATGAAACCGCGTTCGCGAATTGCCCGGGCACAGCAGGGGGTGATGCTTCTCGAAGCGCTGATCGGCATCCTGATCTTCTCGCTCGGGATCCTGGCCCTCGTCGCCCTGCAGGCGACAGCGGTCCAGCTGACCAGCGACGCCAGGTACCGGACCGACGCGACGCTGCTGGCCAACCGGCTGATCGGGCAGATGTGGACCAGCGGCTACCTGACGCCCGCTCAGCTGCAGGTCGCGTTTCAGTCGACCCCACCCGGAGCGGCCTATCAGGGCTGGCTCGCCGACGTCTCGGGCAGGGACGGTCTGCCGGGTGTCGTCGCCGCGGGGGCCGGCGTCGTATCGACGCTGCCGACGGTCACCGTCGTGCCGACCGCGGCCAACTCGAGCCAGGTGACCATCGTCCTCTTCTGGCGCACCCCGGAGATGCCGCTCAACGCCCCGGGACACCAGCACACCGTCGTCTCGCAGATCGTCAGGAACTAGCGGAAAAGACATGAAACGGCTCCCCGCACCGGTCGTCAAGCGCCGCGGCTTCACGCTCGTCGAAGTGCTCGTCGCGATGGTCATCGGGATGATCGGCGTGATCATCATGATGCAGGTGTTCACCACCTCCGAAGCGCAGCGGCGAGCGACGACGGGCACTGGCGATGCCCAGAGCAACGGCGCGATGGCCCTCTACATCCTGCAGCGCGACATCCGTCAGGCGGGCTTCGGCTTCAACGCGCTGAATGCGCTGGCCTGCCCGCTGACGCTGCCGGCGCCGTCGGGCCACACGTTGTCGCAACTCGCGCCGGTGATCATCAACCCACCGGATGTGCCGGCAGGCGACGCGAATACCGACCGCCTGCTGATCGCCTACGGCAGCGGCGACGGGTCGCCCGAAGGCGCCGTGATCACCCTGGCGATGGGCGCTGCGCTCGGCGTCGACACCGCGGCGAGTTTCAACGTCAATGAGCGGGTGATGGTCGCTCCGTCGGCGCCGACGATCGGCTGCGCTCTGACGACGCTGACGGTTACGGCGGTCGCCCCGCCGATCGTCACGACGTCGGCAGCGGGGGGCGCCAACGACGGGGACACGCTGTTCAATCTCGGCTTCGCCCCGCGGGTGTTCGCCTACGCGGTCCGCGGCGGCGACCTGACCGTCTGCGACTACCTGCAGAACGACTGCAGCATCGCGGCCAATACCGGCAACCCGGCGATCTGGGTGCCGATCGCCAGCGACATCGTCAGCCTGCGTGCCCAGTACGGCCGCGACACCACGGCCCCGGGAATGGACGGGAACATCGACGTCTGGGATCAGACGACCCCGCAGCAGCTCGTCCCACCCGATCAGGAAGCCTTCGCCTGCCGGTGGGCGCGAACACTGGCCGTGCGCATCGCCGTCGTCGCGCGCAACACGCAGTTCAGCCGGGACATCCTGACCGCGGCGGCACCGACCTGGGAAGGCAGCGCCACGGCGCCGATCAACCTCTCCGGACTGGCCAACTGGCAGAACTACCGTTACCGGGTATCGGAAACGGTCATCCCGCTGCGCAACCTGCCCTGGATGCCCGCATGCTCCTGAAATCGTGCCCCGTGCCTCGAGTCGGCGTCGCCCGCAGCCAGCGCGGCGTGGTTCTGCTCGTCGCGCTGATCATCCTCGTCGCGCTGACGCTCGCCGGCATCGCGGTGATGCGTTCGGTCGACACCGCCAACGTCGTCGCCGGCAACCTGTCGTTCCATCAGTCGGCGATCCACTCGGGCGAACGGAGCACCGAGCTTGCGGTGACCAACTTCCTGCTGCCGAACAACGTCGTCGGCAACACGACGCTGCACCAGAATTGGCCGGGTCCGGTTGCGGCCTGGTACATCGCCAACGGGCTGACGCTGGCCTCGCCCGCGGCGACCGGGGCCGCTTCGTGGGACGCCTTCTGGAACGCCCAGCTGGCTGCCGGCCGTGTGCCGGTGACGATCGCCGCCGACGCCGCCGGCAACACGGTCCAGTACTTCGTCCACCGGCTCTGTCAGAACGCCGGGGCGCCGTACCTGGCCAACTGCACCAAGGCGCCGGCGAGCCTCAACGTCGGCGGCAGCCAGAGTGCCGGAGGCGTCCCGCCGCTGGCCAACAACCAGGTCTATTACCGGATCACGACGCGCATTGCCGGTCCGCGCAGGACGGTCGCCTACATCCAGACGATCGTCGCCCTGTAGAGCGGCACGAGTTTCCCGAAGGAGTCCGCCATGTCCAGCCGCCCACGCCCCACCCTGTCGATCGCCTCGCTGGCCCTCCTCGTGCTTGCCGCGAGCGTCCGCGGAGCGCCCACCCAGCTGGCCGACTCGCCGCTATCGAGCGCTTCGTCGGTCCCGATCCCGCCGAACATCCTGTTCGTCCTCGACGACTCGGGCAGCATGGACTGGGCTTACCTGCCCGACTGGGCAACCGCACCGACCGACTTCACTCAGCTGCGCAACGCGAGCTACAACGGCGTCGCCTACAACCCGGCACTGACCTATACACCGCCGAAATACTTCACCGCCAGCGGCCAGCCCGACACGACGACGTACCCGGTCCAGACCTCGGCGGTCACCACCGGCTGGACGCAGGTCCTCTACGATGGCTACAAGCAGCAGAGCGTGGACATAACGATCGGCTACTGCAGTTCGGCCACTTACAAGTGCAACCTCGTCGGCAACGCCTATTACGTGACGACCGAAGCGGGCGAATACTGTACCGACGAGCGACTGCAGACCTGCAACGCGCAGACCGCGCCGAGCCCGCAGTACCCGATCGCCGCGAAACTTCGCTGGTGCAAGACGGCGTCTGACGCGAGTGCCGCCGTCCCGCCGGCCGGGGCGTGTCAGGCAACGCGGATCCAGTCGCCGGCGACGGTCACCTTCACGAACGCGAGGATGCCTGCGGCACGCCAGGCCACACTGACGATCGGCGGCTCGAAGTCGACCCAAGTGACCAGCGTCAAGATCAACGGCACCGAGATCCTTTCCGGTAACGCTCCGGCGTCGAGTACGACCAATTCCTCGTTGCTCGCGCAGGGAATCAGGGACCGGATCAACGACTGCACCGGGGGCAAGACCGGCAAGTGCCAGGTCGGCGGCTACCGCGCGGCGGTCACAGGGTCGACGGTCACGATCATGGCGCCGAGCAAGACCGTGACCGGGACTCCGGCGGTAACCACGGCCCAGTCGCCGGCGAATGCGATGACCATCACCCCCACGGCCTTCGCCAAACCCGCCACCAATCAGGCCCCGGGCGAGATCGCTCTGACGGTGATCGATCCGGCGCTCCCCCTGCCGCCGGCAGCGTCGACGCGCAGCGACTGCGCGGCGAGTCCGTGCACCTACAGTGAGGAAATGACCAACTTCGCGAACTGGTGGGCCTATTACCGGACGCGCATGCAGACCATGAAGACCGCATCGAGCCAGGCCTTCGAAACGATCGGCAGCACCTTCCGGGTCGGCTACATGAGCATCAACAACAATACGGGAACCGACTTCCAGAACATCGACTCGTTCACCGGCGCGCAGAAGAAGGGCTGGTACGACAAGCTGTTCGCCGCCGAACCGAACAACAACACGCCGCTGCGCGCCGCTCTGGCCAACGCCGGGCGGATCTACGCGGGCAAGCTGAACGGCCAGACGTTCAACGGCGTCCAGGTCAACGATCCTGTGCAGTACTACTGCCAGGCCAACGTGACGATCCTGTCGACCGACGGCTACTGGAACACCGGCCCCGGCTTCAAGCTCGATGGTTCGACGGCCGTCGGCGATCAGGACGGACCGTCGAGCGGCGAGGTCCGGCCCCAGCTCGACGGCGGAGCGACTCCCGACACGTTGTCCGACGTCGCGCAGTATTACTGGAAAACCGACCTGCGCGACCCGGCGCTGAGCAATTGCTCCGGCGCTGTCGTCGCCGGCGTGCAGAACAACGTGTGCACCAACGACCCGCTCGCTCCGCGCCAGTACATGAGCACCTACACGCTGGGCCTCGGCGCTTCGGGCTTCATGCAGTACCGCAGCGACTATCTGACGGCGACGAAAGGCGACTTCTACAGCGTCAGCACCGGTCAGACGGCCAACCCGGCCGCCGCAATCTGTCCGTGGCAGACCTCGGGGGCGTGCAACTGGCCAGCGCCGGCGAGCAACGCGCAGACCAACATCGACGACCTCTGGCATGCCGCGGTCAACGGCCGAGGCGTCTACTTCAGTGCGACCGATCCGCTGTCGCTGTCCTCGGGCATCAGTGGCGCGCTGACGGCGATCACCGTCAAGGCCGGCGCTCTCGCCGCGGTCACGGTCACCAGCCCGAACCTCGCCGCCGGAGCCAACGACTTCTTCGAAGTGTCCTTCACGGTCGGCGACTGGTCGGGCGAGGTGGTCAAGCGGACGATCAACGGAACCACCGGAGCCCTCTCCCCGACACCGGCATGGTCCGCCCAGCAGCAACTCGACAACCTGGTCGGCAACGCGCCCAACGGTCACCTGGCGCGGACGATCTACACCTACAACCCGCCGTCGGGCCCATGCCCGGCGGTACAGCCGGCGACGGCGGACAACCTCAAGCCATTCCTCTGGGCCAACCTCTGTCCCAATCAGCAGGCGTATTTCACGAAGCCGTACATCAACTCGCTGGCCCAGTTCTGCACCGGCGTCGGTGGAATGTGCCTGGCATCGGCGACGCAGACCGCGGCAAGCGGCCAGCCACTCGTCAACTTCCTGCGCGGCGACAAGAGCAACGAGGGTCAGATGCTGAATGCGTCGACCTACTATCGCCAGCGTACGCACCTGCTCGGCGACATCGTCGGTTCGGAAGCCGTTTATGTCAAGGAGCCGCAGTTCAACTACGCCGATTTCGGCTATGGCAGCTTCAAGACGGCGAACCAGACGCGGACCGCGATGGTCTATGTCGCGGCCAACGACGGCATGCTCCACGCACTCGATGCGGCCACCGGCAACGAGTCGTGGGCGTACGTGCCGTCGATGGTCATGGGCCGCCTGTTCCGTCTCGCCGACAAGACCTACAGCATGCAGGGCGTCCATCAGTTCACCGTCGACGGCACGCCGGTGGCCGGCGACATCTGCGTCAGCAACTGCACGTCTCCGGCGGCTGGCCCGGCAGTCTGGAAGACGATCCTCGTCGGCGGTCTGAACAACGGCGGACGCGGCTACTACGCGCTGGACATCACCAATCCGGCGGCGCCCAAGGCGCTCTGGGAGTTCAGCGAAGCCGACGACGCCAACCTCGGGTACACGTACGGCAACCCGGTGATCAGCAAGCTCAAGAATGGCACGTGGGTGGTCATGTTCACCTCCGGCTACAACAACATCAACCTCGGCGACGGCAAGGGTTACCTGTACGTGCTGAACGCGAACACCGGCTCGCTGATCCGGACGATTCCGACCAACGTCGGCAGCACGACGACGCCGAGCGGACTGGCGCGCATCGCGGCCTGGGCCAATTTCCCGGACCAGAACAACACGACCCAGCGCGTCTATGGCGGTGACCAGATCGGCAACGTCTGGCGCTTCGACGTCAATGGCGACATCACGCCAATCGGCGCGCCGGTCGCCTACGACGCGCAGCGGCTCGCCCAGCTGAAGGACACGAGCGGCGCCAGCCAGCCGGTCACCGCGCGGCCCGAACTCGGCAAGGTAGACAGCTACTCGATGGTCTTCGTCGCTACCGGGCAACTGCTCGGACTCAACGACCTGCTGTCGACGCAGAGGCAGACCGTCTACGGGATCAAGGACAAGCTCGACGACCTGACCCCGGACTACGGAAACCCGCGCACGGCGACCGGCAGCGATTCCTTCGTCCAGCAGACGCTCACGGCGAGTACCTGCCCGACGGGCAACCCGTACTGCACGGCCGGTGACCCGATCGTCACCGCCAGCAACAACCCGGTCGATCTCTCCATACATGGCGGCTGGTACGCGGATTTCCCGCTCGCCGGCGAACGCGTGAACACCGACCTGCGCCTGCAACTCGGCACGCTGGCCTTCCACACGAACACGCCGACGCTGGGCGCCTGCGTGCCGATCGCCGACAGCCGGGCGTATTTTCTCGACTACCGGAGCGGCTCCTTCGTCCAGGGCACGAACGGCCTGGCCGGCGTCCTGCTCGGCCACTTCCTGGCCAGCGCCCCGAGCATCGTTCGTCTGGCCGACGGCACGATCCGCGATCTGGTGCGCACCGACGTGCCGAGCACAGTGACGCTGCCCATCCCGACCGCCTCGACGCTGTTCACTACGCGCCGGATTTCCTGGCGCGAGCTGGTCACCGAATAGCCCCGACAGACGGAAGCCGCTAGCGCGGTTTCCGTCCGGCGAAATCCCGGCAAGAGCGCTGCCGGGATTTCGCCGCGTCTCCGCTGAACCCGACGTCCTCGTCGCCTCTGCAGCGCTCCCCTCCCCCGCGTTCCTTCACCGCGGAGTTTGACCTAGAATCTGCGCGCCCGCTTCGCCTCGCGGGCGACGACCGGCGCGCGCCGAAACTCCCGGAGGATCCGAATGCCCGTTTTCAGCCAGATCGGCCGCCTGCTCCCTGGCCTCCAGCCGCTGCTCGACTACCGCCCGGCCGACTGGCCGCACGACCTCAGGGCCGGCCTGTCGGTCGCCGCGGTGGCCATTCCGGTGGCCATCGCCTACGCCGAACTCGCCGGTTTCAGCCCGTCGACCGGCCTCTACGCGTCGATCCTGCCGATGATCGTCTATGCTTTCGCGGGCACCTCACGGCAGCTGGTCATCGGCCCCGACGCGGCGACCTGCGCGATGATCGCGACGGTGGTCACCCCGCTCGCCTCCGGCAACAGCGGCCTCTACCTGTCGCTGACCATTGCCCTGACGCTGCTCACCGGAGTCTTCTGCGTCGCGGCGAGCTTCCTGCGCCTCGGCGGGCTCGCCGACTTCCTCGCCCGACCGATCCTCGTCGGGCTGCTCAACGGCGTCTCGATCTCGATCATGATCGGCCAGGCGGGCAAGGTTCTCGGCAGCAAGCCCGAAGCGACCCGCTTCTTCCGCCAGCTCGTCGAACTTCCCCAACTGATCATCGGGGCCCACGTGCCGACGGTTCTCCTCTCGGCGGGTTGCGTGGTCGTGATGCTCGTCGTCCCGCGGTTGTCGAAGCGTGTGCCGGCTTCGCTGGTGACGATGATCCTCGCCGGGCTGGCGGCCTGGCTGCTGCGCCTCGACGAGATGGGCGTGGCATTGATCGGCCCAGTCGCCGGTGGGCTCCCCGATCTCGAGTGGCCAGACCTGCCGCTGCACGAGATCGGCGACCTCGCCGGTGCGGCCGCGGGTCTCGCTCTCGTCCTGTTCACCAGCGGCATGCTCACCGCGCGCAGCTTCGCCGAACGAAACGGCTACGACATCGACGTCGACCGCGAATTCGCCGCCTTCGGGCTGGCGAACATCGCCTCCGCGCTGAGCCAGGGCTTCGCGGTGACCGGTGCGGACTCGCGAACCGCGGTCAGCGACGCCAACGGCGGCCGCACGCAGATGGTCGGCATCGTCGCCGCCGTGACGATCAGCCTGCTGCTACTCGTGGGCACCGGTTCGCTCGCCTGGCTGCCGATTCCGGCGCTCGGCGTCGTGCTGCTCTTCGCCTCGTGGTCGCTGCTCGACATGCAGGTCTTCCGCCGCTACCACCAGGTCGAGCGCGCGGCACTGATCCTCGGCGCGATCACCATGTTCGGTGTCCTCGCCTTCGGCGCGATCAAGGCGATCGTCCTGGCCGTCGTGCTCGCCTTGCTGATGTTCATCCGCCGCGTCGCCCGCCCGAGCTGCGAGGAACTCGTCAATGTCCCGGGGCGCGCCGGGCTCTACGCCCGCCACCTCTTCCCCGATGCTGCACCGATCGACGGCCTGCTGCTGCTGCGCTTCTGCGGACCGCTCGTCTTCTTCAACGCCAGCCATTTCCGCAGCGAGGTCCATCACGCGATCGCCCGGCAGAAAGCGCCGGTCGAACGCGTCGTGCTCGACCTCGTGCCGATGACCAGCATCGACATCACCGGAATCGACACGCTCGAGCGGCTCGACGCCGAACTCGCCGCGCGGGGGATCACCATGACGCTCGCCGGCCGCCAGATCGAGTTCGAGCGCTGGCTCGAGACGACCGGCCATCCCGACGAGTCGCTGCGCCAACGGGCGTATCCGACGATGCGCCAGGCGATCCGCCAGTGGCGCGGCCGCGACGAGGTGGCGACTGCCGAGGAAGTGGAGGACGAGCGGCGAGGAGAGTAAAATCCGGGGCGTTTGCCGCCGGAACCTGCCGCGGAGGCCGATCTCCAGGCAGACCGGCAACCCAGCTCCCGCAACCCTTTCGCGGAGTTCACGATGAGTAGCGAAACCCTCCACAACCGCCCCTTCGACGAGATCGCCATCGGCGACAGCGCCAGCGTCACGCACACGCTGACGCTGCGCGACGTCCAGTTGTTCGCTGCCGTTTCCGGCGACATCAATCCGACCTACCTGGACAGCGAGCTCGACCGGCAGATTGGCCCGGCGGACCTCGGCGCGCAGAGCATGTGGCTCGGAGCGCAGATCTCGGGCCTGCTCGGCAACCAGATCCCCGGGCCGGGAACGGTCCACGCCGGGCAGGACCTCGATCTGCTCGCCCCGGTGCCGATCGGTGAAACGGTGACGATCACCGTCACGGTGACCGCGAAGGAAGCCGCGGGCCGGCGCGTGACCTTCGCCTGCCGCGGCGTCAACGGACGCGGCGAGACGATCATGACCGGCACGGCGCGGGTCGTCGCTCCGGACACCAAAGTCACCATGACTCGGCCCGACGCGGCTCAGGTGTCGATCCAGAGCCACGACCGCTTCGCGAGCTTCGTCGAACTCTGCCAGAAACTGCCGCCGGTGTCGGTCGCCGTCGCGCATCCCTGCGACGAGTCGTCTCTCGGTGCGGCGCTCGAAGCCGCGCGCGAGGGGCTGATCACGCCGATCCTCGTCGCTCCGGAGGCCAGGCTGCGCGCGATCGCCGGGCAGTACGGACTCGACCTGTCGGGGGCAGCGATCGAAGACGTTCCGCACAGCCACGCGGCGGCCTTCCGTGCCGTCGAACTCGTTCGCCAGGGGAAGGCGGCGGCGCTGATGAAGGGCAGCCTGCATACCGACGAGCTGATGGCCGAAGTGGTCAGCCGCGAGACCGGTCTGCGCACCGAGCGGCGGATCACCCACGCTTTCCTGATGGATGTCCCGACCTATCACAAGCCGTTGATCGTCACCGATGCGGCGATCAACATCGCCCCCGACCTCGACACCAAGCGCGACATCTGCCAGAACGCGATCGACCTGGCCCACGTCCTCGGAGTCGAAAGACCGAAGGTGGCGATCATCTGCGCGGTCGAAGTGATCAACTCGCGGATGATCTGCACGACCGACGCCGCGTCGCTGTGCAAGATGGCCGATCGCGGGCAGATCAGCGGGGCGATCCTTGACGGCCCGCTGGCCCTGGACAACGCGATCAGCAGCGAAGCAGCACGGATCAAGAAGATCGACTCGGTCGTCGCCGGCGACCCGGACATCGTCGTCGTCCCCGACCTCGCCGCCGGCAACATCCTCGCCAAGCAACTCACCTTCATGAGCTACGCCGACGGTGCCGGGATCGTCCTTGGCGCTCGCGTGCCGATCATCCTGACCAGCCGGGCCGACAACCGGCGGACCAGGCTCGCCTCGTGCGCGGTCGCCTGTCTGATGGCCAGTGCGCCGATCCAGACGAAGAGCGGAGGCTGAAATGGACAAGGCGATACTGGTTCTCAACGCGGGGTCGTCGAGCATCAAGTTCTCGATTTTCGTGGTTCCCGAAGCGGGCGAGCTGCGCGCGATCGCCAGCGGTCAGGTCGAGGGACTGGGCACCGCACCGCGGCTCAAGGCCAGAGACGGCAGCGGCCAGAGCATCGCCGAAAAGTCATGGGACACCAGCGAGGTGGCGACCCATGCGCAGGCGCTGCAGCGAATCGCCGAGTTGCTGCGCTCGCGTTTCGACGGCGGGATGCTCGCCGGAGTCGGGCATCGCGTCGTCCATGGCGGCGCCGATTACTCGGCGCCGGCGCTGATCAGCGAAGCGGTGATCAGCCGGCTCGAAGCCTTCGTGCCGCTGGCGCCGCTGCATCAGCCGCACAACCTCGCGGCGATCCGCGCCGTCCAGGAGGTTCAACCCGACCTGCCGCAGGTCGCCTGTTTCGACACGGCGTTCCACCGCACGCAGGACACGGTCGGTCAACTCTACGGCCTGCCCTGGGAGTACTACGAGCGCGGCGTCCGCCGGTACGGCTTCCACGGCCTGTCGTACGAATACATCGCCGCGACGCTGCCGGCAGTCGCTCCCGAAGTCGCCGACGGCCGCGTCGTCGTCGCGCACCTCGGCAGCGGCGCGAGCATGTGCGCGCTCGATCACGGGCACAGCGTCGGCAGCTCGATGGGCTTCACCGCGCTCGACGGGCTGATGATGGGCACAAGACCCGGCAACATCGACCCGGGAATCGTCCTCTACCTGCTGCAGCAGGAGGGTCTCTCGGCGAAGCAGATCGAAGACCTGCTCTACAAGCGTTCAGGCCTGCTCGGCCTCTCGGGAATCGGCAACGACATGCGCGTGCTGCTGGCCAGCGACGCGCCGCGCGCAAGGCTGGCGATCGAGCACTTCGTCTACCGCATCAACCGCGAGCTCGGCGCGCTGGCCGCGGTGCTCGGCGGACTCGACGCGCTGGTGTTCACCGCCGGGATCGGTGAAAACAGCGCGCGGATCCGCCAGCTCGTCTGCGATAAGGCACGCTGGCTGGGCATCGAGCTCGACGAAGCGGCCAACGAGCGGGGCGACGCGCGGATCACCCGCGCCGACAGTCGCTGCTCGGTGTGGGTCGTGCCGACCAACGAGGAACTGATGATCGCGCGGCACACGCGCCGCTTGCTCGGGCTCTGACGCGGCAGCCGCGGGGTGCCGATCAGCCCGACTTCTCGTTCTCGAGCGCCCGGGCGGTGATCTCCTGGTAGAGGGTGGCCATCTTCGAGACCACCTCCTGGTACTCGGGGTGGCGTTCGAGGAAGGGAGTGATCTCCTGGGTGTCGGCGAAGACGCGCTCGAGGAAGGCAATATCAAGGTCGTCCAGGCACCCGCCGGCGTCGACCTTGGCCTTCAGATCGAGGGCCCTGGGCAGCCGCTCCTTTTCCATCCGCTGCAGAAGGACTGTCGCGATGCCGACCTCCTGATCCCGGGTTTGCTGACTCATGGCAAGATTCCTTTCCTCAATGACGATGGCTCCGGGACGCAGCGGCTCCGCCGGTCTGGCGGGCGCGGGCCCGAGCGGCCAATGATGCCACAAAGGCCGGGGCAGCGGATGGATGGCCGAAACCAGGCCGGGCGTCGGTCGGAGCTGCGCGGCCGAGGACCATCCGGCGGGAGTCCGGATGCGGCCAGTTCGCTGGCTGGCGGCTCGTGCGGAATGCCGGCAGCAACGCGTGCACCAGGCAAGCACACGCCGTTACACAAAGACAACAGACCGGTCGGCTGCCGCTGGCTAGAATTCGTCCCGTCTCTGCCAGGCTATCCCCCCTCCTCTGCTTGGCACTGACGGCAGCACCCGGCCCGCCCAGCCCCTCCCTCTGAGCGGGCCGTTCTCTTTCTGCCCCTGCCGGGCTTCGTCCCCGGCTCCTCCCGATCGGGACCCACG
Source organism: Accumulibacter sp. (assembly GCF_023806625.1). GTDB lineage: Bacteria > Pseudomonadota > Gammaproteobacteria > Burkholderiales > Rhodocyclaceae > Accumulibacter. The sequence goes on along the minus strand of NZ_JAMTDX010000014.1, from coordinate 19,642 downwards.
ACCGCTCTTCCGGAGTGTGCCGCGCGATGAACCAGTCGATCAACGTCCTGGGCTGGCTGCTGACCTGGCTTGTGCTGGCCTTCGCTCCGGCGTCGGCGAGCGCTCAGGCGTCGACGACGCCGCCGACCGGCGTGACCCGGGTCACCACCGTCGAGGGCATCACCGAGTACCGCCTGGCCAACGGGCTCCGGGTGATCCTGTTCCCGGACTCGAGCCGACCGACCGCGACGGTGAACATCACCTATCTCGTCGGATCGCGTCACGAGAACTACGGCGAGACCGGCATGGCGCATCTGCTCGAGCACCTGCTGTTCAAGGGTTCGAAGCGTTTCCCCAACCCGGACAAGGACTTCGAGGCTGGCGGATTCCACGTCAACGGCACGACCTGGCTCGACCGGACGAACTATTACCTGAGCTTCACGGCCAGCGACGAGAAGTTGCGCTGGGCGCTGGCCTGGACCGCCGACGCGATGGTCAACTCGTTCATCGCGCGCAAGGACCTCGACAGCGAGATGAGCGTCGTGCGCAACGAGTTCGAGATCGCCGAGAACGACCCGGGAAGCGTCATGCAGAAGCGTATGCAGTCGCTGCTCTTCGACTGGCACAACTACGGCAACGCGACGATCGGGGCGCGCAGCGACATCGAGAACGTGCGCATCGAGAACCTCCAGGCCTTCTACCGCAGGTATTACCAGCCGGACAACGCCGTACTGACGGTGGCCGGCCGCTTCGACGAAGCAAAGGCCCTGCGCTGGGTCGTCGCCGCCTTCGGAAGAATCCCGCGACCGGTCCGCAGCCTGATCCCGCAGTGGACGGTCGAACCGACCGCCGACGGTGAGCGCCAGTTCGTCGTCCGGCGCAAGGGCGAGGTGCAGATCGTCGCCGTCGGCTACCGGACGCCGTCGGGCCTCCACCCCGATGCAGAAGCACTTGAAATGGCCAGCCAAGTGCTTGGTGACACGCCGAACGGGCGCCTCTACCACGCGCTCGTCAAACCCGGGCTGGCCAGCCATGTCTTTGCCTACAACGTCGACGCCAGGGAGCCCGGCTTCGCGGTCTTCGGAGCGATCGTTGGCAAGGGCGAGTCGATCGAACGAGTACGCGAGCGCCTGATCGAGGTGGTCGAAGATGACTTCGCGCGTGAGCCGGTGACGGCCAGCGAACTGGCGCGGGTGGTCGACGAAGCGCGGACGGCGCACGAACGTGCGCTGGCCGATCCTGAGGATTTCGCCATCCTGCTCTCCGAGTACATCGCACTCGGCGACTGGCGACTTTTCTTCCTCGCCCGCGAGCAGCTCGAACGGATCCGGCCCGAGCAGCTCGACGCAGCAGTCGGCCGCTACTTCGTCCGCGACAATCGCGTGCTCGGCAGCTTCATCCCCGACGACTCCCCCCGGCGCGCTGTCGTCCCGGTCGCCCCGGCGCCGGCCGAACGGCTCGCTGGCTTCAGGGCCAACGAAAAGGGCGACTCGGGCGAGGCTTTCGACTCGTCGTACGAGAACCTCGACCGGCGGACACGCATCGAGACGATCGGCGACCTGAAACTCGCCCTGCTGCCGAAAAGGAACCGTGGCCAGACGGTCAACGTGGCGATCAGCTTTCGCTGGGGCGACGAGCGCTCGCTGAGCAGCCGCGGCCTCAGCGGCAGCCTCGCGGTGGCGATGCTCAGCCGCGGGACCCGGCAACTGAGTCGCCAGCAGATCGCCGACGAGATCATCCGTCTGAAGATGCGCGGCGGGCTGACGCAGTTCGAAACGACTCGCGAGAAGCTGCCCGAGGCGCTCCGCCTCGTCGCCCATATCTACCACGAGGCGAGCTTTCCGCCGGCCGAGTTCGATGAACTCCGCCGGCAGACTCTGACCGCGCTTCAGGCGCAACTCGACAGCCCGGAGGACCTCTCGGCCGACGCATTGCTCACCCACTTCAACACCTACCCACCCGGCGATCCGCGCCACTACACTCCGCTCGACGAGCGGATCGCGCAGTTGCGCAGCGTCAGTCTCGACGACGTGCTCGCCTACCGGCGCGAGCTGATCGGCACGGCGCGTGGCGAGATCGCCATCGTCGGCGACTTCGACGAGGCCCCGGTAGTCGACGAGATCCGCCGGCTTTTCGCCAGCCAGCCTTCGCCGTCGGCGTATGGACGCGTCGAACGCGCGTACCGCGAGGTCCCGGCGGCGCGGATGGTCATCGACACCCCGGACAAGGAGAGCGCGATCATTCGCGCCCGGATCGACCTGCCGCTGCGCGACGACGACGAGGATATGCCGGCGCTGCTGCTCGCCAACCACGTCTTTGGCGGCAGCGGTGGGCTGACCAACCGGCTGATGGACCGGCTGCGCCAGAAGGACGGGCTGAGTTACAGCGTCGGGTCGAGCCTCAGCCTCGGGTCGCGGCAGCGGTTGTCGACCTGGACGCTGGCGGCGATGGTCGCACCGCAGAATGCCGCGCGCGCCGAGAAGGCGATCTTCGAGGAGCTGCAGCGCGCGCGTCGCGACGGCTTCACGGCCGAGGAGATCGCCCAGGCCAAGAAGAGCATCGTCGACGCGCGAGCGATCGCGCGCGCCGACGACAGCACCGTCGCCTCGCGCTGGACTTCCCTACTCGACCTCGGGCGGACCTGGGAACTGGCCAGGGAGCGCGAAGCCCGGTTGCTGGCCACCCGCCCCGAGCAGGTCAATGCCGCCTTCCGCAAGTACATCGACTCCGACCGGCTGACGGTGGTCATCGCCGCCGATCCGGGCAAGCGACAGGCGGACTGACGCGGCCCCTGGCCCCGCGTCGCCTGCCGCAGACGCTGGCACGCGGCGCGTCGGCTACTTCTTCAGACTGTCGCGGATCTCGCGCAGGAGCAGGACTTCCTCGGCGGGTTGGGGTTCCGGCTCCGGAGCCGGCGGCGCGGCGGCCTCGCTCTTCCTGAGCCGATTGACCTGCTTGACCATGATGAAGATGATGAACGCGAGGATCACGAAGTTGACCAGGATGGTCAGGAAATTGCCATAGGCAAAGACCGGCACCTGGGCTTTCCTCAGCGCGTCGAGCGTCCTCGCCGTGCCCTCGGGAATCGTCCCGAGGACCAGAAACATCCCGGAAAAGTCGAGCCTGCCGCCCATGATCCAGGCGATGAACGGCATGATCAGGTCGCCGACGACCGACTCGACGATCCTTCCGAAGGCCCCGCCGATGATCACGCCGACGGCGAGATCCATGACGTTGCCCTTCATGGCAAATTCCTTGAATTCCTGCAGCATGCTCATCGTCTTCCTCGCTTTCGGTGTGCTCGAGTTGGGGTGGGATGGGGATCCTTGGCCGATTATAGGAGCAGTCCCCGCCGACTGTGAAGCGGGAACGGTCGCCTACACCCTGCGCAGTCGCTCACCGGCTGCGGCGAGCGTCGCTTCCTGCTTGGCGAAACAGAAGCGCACGACGCGCTCGTCGTGACCGTCGTGGTAGAAGGCCGAGACCGGGATCGCCGCGACCCCGGCCTCGCAGGCCAGCCAGCGGACGAATTCGCGGTCGGGCAGATCGGCTATACGGCGGTAGCTGGCCAGCTGAAAGTAGGTTCCGCGGCAGGGCAGACAGGTGAAGCGCGAGCCGCCGAGTTCGCGGCGGAAGCACTCACGTCTCGCTTCGTAGAACGCGGCCAGCGCGAGATGGCGCGACGCGTCGCCCATGTACTCGGCGATCGCCACCTGGCACGGCGTGTTGACCGTGAACACGTTGAACTGGTGAACCTTGCGGAACTCGCTGGTCAGCTCGGCAGCGCCGAGCACGTAGCCGACCTTCCAGCCGGTGATGTGATAGGTCTTTCCGAACGACGAGACGACGAGGCTCCTCGCCGCCAGCTCCGGATTGCCGGCGACGCTCCGATGCACGGCGCCGTCGAAGACGATGTGTTCGTACACCTCGTCGGCGAGGACGACGATGTCCGTGTCGCGGGTCAGATCGGCGAGCCGCGCCAGGTCTGTAGCGTCGAGCAGACTGCCGGTCGGATTGTGCGGCGAATTGACGACGATCATCCGCGTGCGCGGGCCGATCAGCGCGGCCACTTCCTCCCAGTCGGGCCGATACTCGGGAAAGCGCAGGCGTGTATGGACCGCGCGCCCGCCAACCGTCTCGATCGCCGGGACGTAGCTGTCGTAGACCGGCTCGAAGACGATCACTTCGTCGCCGGGACGAACGAAGGCGGCGATCGCCGTGAAGATCGCCTGAGTCGCCCCGGCGGTGACGGTGATCTCGCTCTCCGGATCATAGGCGGCCCCGTACAGCGCGGCCACCTTGGCAGCGATCGCCAGGCGCAGCTCGGGGACTCCGGCCATCGGCGGATACTGGTTCCTGCCTTCGCGCATCGCCCGCGCTGCGGCGTCGAACAGCGACGGCTCGGCCTGAAAGTCCGGGAAACCTTGCGAGAGGTTGATTGCCCCGCAGTCGGCGGCGAGCTTGGACATGACCGTGAAGATGGTCGTCCCGACCCACGGGAGCTTCGAGTCGATGGCGACGGTGGACGTGTACATGGCGGGCCTTTTCGCAGCGGTCAATGGGAAGCGGCAGTTTAGGGAGCAGCGGCCGGCGAAACAAGGCGCAGCGGTGCGCAAAGTCTGCTAGCATCATCCGCTGATCTCGTCTTACCTGCCTGCCGCGTCACGGCAACCCGACATGAGCCCGGCCAACCGCTGTCCGGCGAGCGCGCGCATCGTGCTCGCGGCCCTCTGCCTGAGCCACGGACTGGCCAGCGCCGCTCCGGCGCTGCCCGCGCTGGCTGCCGACCCGCGCGGTCTGACCGTCTCGGGCGTGTCCTCGGGCGCCTACCTGGCCGTCCAGTTCCAGGTCGCCCACTCGCGGCTCGTCTCCGGCGCCGGGATCATCGCCGGCGGACCCTACGGCTGTGCCGGTGGCTCGATCTGGCGGGCACTGACGAGCTGCATGGCGCCTTCTTCCTGGGCACCGCTGCCGACGGTGGCCGAGCTGCGCGCAAACGCCGAAGCGCTGGCCCGCGGACGACGGATCGACCCGCTCGACGACCTGCGCGACGATCGGGTCTGGCTGCTCTCGGGAGGCAGGGACCGGACGGTCGCGCCTGAGGTCGTCGACCGCCTCGCGGCGTTCTACGCCGAATGGCTGCCACCCCGATCGATCGAGTCGCTGCACGTCGCCGACGCCGCACACGCGATGATCTCGGTCGCCGATCCGCTGGCCACGGCCTGCGACCAGCTCCAGGCGCCGTACATCAACCGCTGCGGCGACCTCGACGCGGCCGGCCAGATGCTCGCCTGGATGCTCGGCCGGTTACAGCCACGCGTCGCCGATCCGACCGGCGAGACGATCGCCTTCGACCAGCGACCGTTCGTCAAAGGCAAGGCGATCGACGCCAGCCTCGCTGACGACGGCTACGTCTATGTCCCGACCGTCTGCCGCAGCGCGAGCTGCCGCGTGCATGTCGTCTTTCACGGCTGCCGCCAGAGCGCCGGGCAGATCGGCAGGCGCTTCGTCGACGGCGCCGGTTACAACAACTGGGCCGACCACAACCGGTTGATCGTCCTCTACCCGCAGACGACGGCGCGCTACGGACCAGCGATCGGCTCCTGGAAATGGCTGAGCAACCCCTTCGCCTGCTGGGACTGGTGGGGTTATTCGGGTGAGGATTACGCGACCCGCGACGGCCGACAGATCAGCGCCGTCCGGGCAATGATCGAGCGGCTCACCGAGCCACGGGAAGCACCGCCGACGCGCTGACCACGCACCGTTTCCCGTTCCCCTTGCCCGGGACCGGCGATCGCCCGCCGGCGTTTACTCGTAGACGGCGATCTGCAGCGCTGCCATCTCCTTGTAGAGCAGCGGCAGCGGTGGCCGGCTCGAAGCGGTGAGGATCCGCGTTCCGCTCGGGTAGATCAGGTGATAGCTCAGGAACATGTGCACTTCTTCTCTGGACAGGAGCAACTCCCTCAGCGCTGCATAACCGGCGTGTCTGAGCACGCCCGCCTCGCTGAACTCGCGGCCGTTGAGACGGATCGATTGCGGCCGGAATTCGATGTCGGGCTTGCGCTCGGCGAGCAGTTCGCGCATCAGCCGGTGACGGACCTCCGGCAGGAGGATCACGCCGACGCTCTCGCTACCGACGAGCCACTCGACGGCCCGGCCCTCGCCGCCCGGATCCGGCTGGTGATCTCCGAAGGCCTGGCACCAGCGCGGAAAATACGCCGAATAACGACGAACGATCCTGTCCACCCGAACTCTTTCCTAGCGTCCGCTGATCGCCCGCTCGATCAGGCTGCCGACGACGTCGGTATCCGACACGAAGCCCTGCAGTTCGTTGTTGTCGATGACCAACACGCTCTTCACCGAGTACTGGATCATCAGGCGAGCCAGATAGCGCACCTCGAGATGTTGCGAGACCTGCAATGCCGGCTTCTGGGCGATGTCGTAGACGTTGAGCAGGTCGATGTCGCCATCGTCGGCGATCACCGCCCGGGCGACGTCGCGGTAGGCGATCAGCCCGTACGCGTCGCCGGCGTGACGCTTCTCGACGACCAGCGACTTGACGCCGCGCTCCTTCATCAGCATCAACGCCTCGCGGACGGTGGCCAGCGGGCTGATCGTGACCACCTTGCGCTTCATGATTCCGGCAACCAGCATGGCAATGGATCCTCAAACTCTGTCAGTCAATCGGTCGTGCGGCCAGGTTGTCGACCCGGCTGCTCGTCTCGGCGGCGGGTCCGGGCGCGGACCCCCGCTCACAGTTCCCCCTCGACTTCGCGCCGGAAGGCCTCCATCTGTTCGAGCCCGATGCCGACGACGCTGCCGACCGGCAGCGAGAAAGCCAGCCCTCCGCCCGGCAGATCGAGCTTCATCTCGATCTTGACCGCCCGGAGGATACGCATCGCCAGCTGTTTCTCGACGACGCAGACGAGGACCGATTCCTTGCGCTCCAGCCCAAGCCCGAGGAAGGTCTTGCGCTCGTTGTGGCGCAGTCCCTTGCTCTTGAGGATGGTGATTCCGGTCGCCCCGGCCTGCTTGACGATCTCGACCGCCCGGTTCTCGTCTTCTTCCGGAACGATGACCACTACCGCCGAAAACTTCATTCTCCCTCCTCCCCAGCAGTTCTTCGTGTGCGCAGCATCCAGGTGGCCAGCATGCCATAGGCCATGACGATGATCATCGGCAGCAGCGAAGCGAAGGCGATCAGCCCGAAGCCGTCGATCATCGGGTCCCGCCCCGGGGTCCGCTCGGCCAGACCGACGCCGAGCGCAGTGACCAGCGGGACGGTCACCGTCGACGTCGTCACCCCCCCGCAGTCGAAGGCGATCGGCACGATGAAGCGCGGAGCGACGACGGCCATCGCCAGCACGAGCAGGTAGCCCGGAATCAGCCAGTAGGCGATGTTCGTACCGTGGAGGATCCGCGCGCAGCCGATGACGATGCCGATGCCGACGCCGATCGACACCAGGCAGCGCAGCCAGAAGCCGTCGAGTTGACCGAGGCTGACCTCGTCGGCCTTGATCGACAGGGCGATCAGCGCCGGCTCGGCCATCGTCGTCGCGAAGCCGATCAGGAAACCGTACAGGTGGATCGCCCAGATCGCCACGCCGTCGCGCATCAGCCCGTTGGTCATCTCGTCGCCGAGCGGGAAGAGGCCGACCTGCAACCCTTCGTCGAAGAGGAAAAGACCGACCGCCACGAGCACCATGCCCACCGCCAGTCCTTTCGGATCGGCGAGCGGCCGTCTGAGGATCACGAAACTCGAGAACAGCACGACCGCGATGATCGGCAGCAGGTTCCTGACCATGATCAGGAAGTCGATCAGCATCTCGACGGCGACGTACTGATGCTGGTCGTCGCTGGGCATCATGACCACCGGCGTGCCGGCCGCCGGAGGCTCGAAGAAAACGATTCCGTAGAGCTGGATGATGACCATCGGCGCCAGGGCACCGAAGGCGATCAGCCCGAAGCCGTCGAGCAGCGGATTGCGGCCGCGGATGCTCGTCGCCAGCCCGACGCCGAGCGCGGTGAGCAGCGGCGCGGTGACCGTGGACGCGACGACACCGCCCGAATCGAAGGCCAGGCCGACCAGTTGCGGCGGCGCCAACCAGGTCAGCGCGATGACCACCAGATAGCCCGGGACGAGGTAGCTGCCGATCGAGTCGCCGGCGACGATCCGCCAGACTCCGCCGACGACCGCCAGGCCGACGCCGAGCCCGGCGACGAGACGCAGCGTCAGCGCGCCCATGCTGCCCCCCGAAACCACCTCGGCCTTGTAGGCGACGGCCATCAGCGCCGGTTCGGCGGCGACCGAAGCGAAGCTGATGCAGAAAGCGAAGAGCATCAGCCAGACGAAGGAGCCGCGCCGTGCGAAGTCGAAAGCCATCGTCTCGCCGGCCGGGAAGATCGCCGCGTCGAGGCCCTTGACGAACAGCGCGAGACCGACCAGCACGACGGCGAAGCCGCCGATCAGTCCGCCGGGGCTGTCGGGCAGGCGCTGGATGAAGAAAGCCTGGAAGAGGGCGACGACGATCAGCGTCGGTGCAAGGTCGCGCGACGCCTCGTGGAGCAGTTCGCGCGCGACACGGGAGACCGAGCCGAGCATCATCCGCCTTCGGGGCTGAAGCCCGTGACGAGCGCTCCCGGGCTTGGCGCCCCTGGCGCCCACGCCTCGCTCGAACGGGCACGAGCCCACCCATCGACCCTCGCCACCCGACGCCGGATTGCCCGGCGACGGCCTGGCGACCGACCAGAGTCGTGCCGACCGCGATCGGCAGCGTCCAGTTTGCCGACTCCTTGGACGCACACCGGTGGGAGCGCCTTCGCTCCGTCGTGCGGGGGGCCGGATTGACGCCTCTGGCAGCAAACGGCGATACTTGCCTGGTTCATGTAAAAATATGTTACCGGCAAATCCCCGGCAAGTCCATACGCCCCCACCTCGACGACACCCGATGGTCGTCGCCGCGGCCCACGGTTCGGGCCGGGCGGGAGAGCGGCCGCCAGGCGCGGGACGATGCCGGCAAACTCCAACCCTGACGCCCGACCACCGATGATCAGCCGTTTTGCACCGGTCCTGTACATTCTCGGCATCCTCGTCGCCGGCTTCGGCGCGCTGATGCTCATCCCGCTGAGCGTCTCGTGGCTGACCGACGACGGCGCACACAGCGCGTACGACGAGGCGGTCCTGATCACCCTGACCTGCGGAGCGCTGCTTTCGCTGTCGGTTCGCCGACACCAGCGTGAGATGCGCGTGCGCGAGAGCTTTCTGCTCGTCGCGCTGATCTGGTCGCTGCTCCCCGCCTTCGGTGCGCTACCGCTGTACCTGCAGATTGCCGGACTGTCGTGGACCGACGCCTACTTCGAAGCCGTCTCTGGGCTCACCGCGACCGGAGCGACGGTGCTCTCGGGGCTCGACGAGCTGCCGCTGTCGATCAATTTCTGGCGCACGTTCATGCACTGGGTCGGCGGACTCGGCGTCGTCGTCCTCGCCGTGGCCATCCTGCCGCTACTCGGCTTTGGTGGCCGGGGCATGTTCAAGGCTGAAACGCCGGGTCCGATGAAGGACTCGAAGGTCACTCCGCGGATCACCGAGACGGCCAAGGGCCTCTGGGTCGTCTACGTGATCCTGACGATCGCCTGCGCGCTCGCCCTGCACTACGCCGGCATGCCCGCGTGGGACGCGCTGATGCATGCCTTCTCGATCATGGGCCTCGGCGGCTTTTCGACCAAGGACGGCAGCCTCGGCCATTTCGACAGCCTCGAAATCGAACTCGTCGTCGTCTTCTTCGCTCTGCTCGCCGGGATCAACTTCAGCACCCACTTCCTGGCTTTTGCGAAGCGCTCGCTGCGTCCATACCGATCCGACCGCGAAGCGCATTATTTCCTCGGCTTCCTCGCGCTGAGCAGCGTCGCGCTGACCATCTACCTGCTCCCGGAGGGGATCTACGACGACTTCCTGACCACCTTCCGCTACGTCGCCTTCCACTCGGTGTCCCTGGCCACTTCGCTCGGCTTCGCGATCACCGACTACGCGCAGTGGCCGCTTTTTGCCCAACTGTGGATTCTCTTTCTCGGCAGCTTCGTCGCCTGTTCGGGATCGGCCGGCGGGGGCATCAAGATGATCCGCGCCGTCGTGCTCTACAAGCAGGTCTTCCGCGAGTTGCTGCGCGCGATGCACCCGCGCGGCCTGCACAACGTCCGTTTCGGTGACGTGGTCATGCCCGACCACGTGCTGCACGCGATCCTCGGATTCCTGTTCATCTACGTGGTCAGCATCGTCTCGCTGACCCTGCTGCTGATCGCCACGCGGCTCGACGCCATCACTGCCTTCTCGGCGATCGTGGCCTGTATCAACAACACCGGGCCGGGGCTCAACCTCGTCGGACCGACGACGACGTACGCCGTGCTCAGCGATTTCCAGACCTGGGTGTGCTGCTGGGCGATGCTCCTCGGCCGACTCGAGATCTTCACGCTGCTGGTCGTTCTGACGCCGGCCTTCTGGCGGCACTGAGGTCGGCCGGCGGTAGGCCCCGGTACGAGGCCCGGAGACGAGCAGAGCGCGACGCGCTCACCAGCAAATCTGCGCCTCCTGGATCGCTTGCGGCGTCGCGCGCGGGATCGTGAAACGGATCCCCTCGATCGCCAGCGTCGTACCGGGCTTGGGAATCTCGCGCGCGTACTCCACCGCGCGCCCCGGCGAAACTTCGCGAAGCGCCGGACGCGGATCGCCCGGAAGACCCGCTGAGCGGGCCGAACGATCCGCCGGCCGAGCATCCTGACGCACGCAAGATTCCGGCAAACCTAGCGCCGATTTCCGGCGCCTGCCAGATCACCAACCCGCCGTGGATCGACGACCCGGGCGTTTCGCTCGCTGCCTCACGGAAAGGCTCGGACGAATTCCGGGCTGCGCGGCAGGCCCTGCGCCTGGCACGGCACCGACCACTCGAGCTCGCCGGAAACTTTCGACTACAATCGCGAGCAGTCGAACTCCGCAAAGCCCGGCTCATGCTCCGCAAGCTCGCCCATCGCCTCGGACCAGCACTCTGGCTGGTACTGATCTTTTCCGCCGGCAGCGCCGAGGCCGCGACCGGCAGCGCCGGTGAAGGACCGCAGGTGCTCGGGATTCCGGTCGACTTCGTCCTCTTCGCGCTGACGCTGCTCGGCGTCGCCCTGTTCCATCACCACACGCTGCAGGTCGCGCTGACCGGGCTGATCACGATCGGCATTTACAAGCTCGCCTTCACCGGGTTCGCCGCCGGGCCGGGGCTCACCGGACTCGCCGTGCATCTGCAACACGAATGGGTGATGCTCAGCAACCTGCTCGGCCTGCTGCTCGGCTTCGCCCTGCTCGCACGTCATTTCGAGGACAGCCGGGTACCCGAAGCCCTGCCTCGGTACCTGCCGGCCGGCTGGCTCGGCGGCTTCATGCTGCTGGCGATGATCTTCGTGCTGTCGAGCTTTCTCGACAACATCGCCGCTGCGCTGATCGGCGGCACGATCGCGCGCATCGTCTTCCGGCACCGGATCCACATCGGCTACCTGGCAGCGATCGTCGCCGCGTCGAACGCCGGCGGCTCGGGCAGCGTCGTCGGCGATACGACGACGACGATGATGTGGATCGATGGCGTGAGTCCGCTCGACGTCACCCATGCCTACGTCGCCGCCGGAACCGCACTGCTGGTCAGCGGCATCGTCGCCGCGCTGCAGCAGCACCGCTACGCGCCGATCGCCGCACCCGATGGGCGGAACGAGCCGGTCGACTGGCCGCGCGTGCTGATCGTCGGCTTCATCCTGGTCGCCGCGGTGGCCACCAACGTGACGGTCAACGTCTTCTTTGCCGCGGCCTCGGACCGCTTCCCTTTCCTCGGCGCCGCGGTGTGGGTGGCCCTGCTCCTCGCCGCACCCGTGCGTCGGCCGGAGTGGCGGCTGCTCCCCGAAGCGCTCAAGGGCAGCGTCTTCCTGCTCTCGCTGGTCCTCTGTGCGTCGCTGATGCCCGTCGAGAAGCTCCCGCAGGCTTCATGGCAGACTGCGCTGGGGCTCGGCTTCGTTTCGGCGGTCTTCGACAACATCCCGCTGACCGCGCTGGCCCTCGCCCAGGGCGGCTACGACTGGGGCATGCTCGCCTACGCAGTCGGCTTCGGTGGCTCGATGATCTGGTTCGGCTCGTCGGCCGGCGTCGCGCTGGCGAACATGTTCCCGGAGGCCCGGTCGGCCGGCCGCTGGCTGGTCCACGGGTGGCACGTGACCGTCGCCTATGTGCTCGGCTTCATCGCGCTGCTGCTGATCGTCGGCTGGCAGCCTCGCCCACCGCACAAGGCGAAGCTGAGCGCGCCGACCGAGGCCAGGTTAGTCGCCCGGCCGAACGGGCCGAGTTCTCCGGGTCCGTCGACGGTCGCTCCGCGTCCGATGCTCGCCACCTCGCCGTTCAGCTGACCAGGGAAAGCCATGCTCAAGACTCTCGTCCCGTTCGACGGCTCGGAAAACGCACTGCACGCCGTCGACCACGTCGTCGCACTGATCCGCGATCAGCAAGCGATCGATCTCCATCTGCTTCACGTGCGCGAGCCGATCGATTCCTGGGAAGTTCGGCGGGTGCTGACCCCCGAGGAAATCTCGGCGCTGCAGCTCTCGGAGGGTGAGGACGTCCTGCAGGCGGCCAGAAGGCGGCTCGACGCCGCCGGAATCCGTTATACGGCCGAGGTGCTGGTCGGCGACATCGGACGAACGATCGCCAGGCGCGCGGAGGAAATCGGTTGCGACCAGATCATCATGGGCAGCCGGGGCGTCTCGGCGATCGCCGGCCTGCTCCTCGGTTCAGTGACCACGAAGGTTCTTCACTTCGCCCACATTCCGGTGACCATAGTCAGGTAGCCGGCGGGCCGGTCGACCCGGCGGGTCGCCGACCACGGACTGCCGTCGATGATCTCCGTGGCCGAGCGGCCCATGCGCGACTTGACGAGGCGAAGATGGGCGAGCCAGAGTCGGATCAGGCCGGGTGTCTTGGTCCGATTGGCGCTCTGACAGGGCGACGTCGCAGCGCTGCAGGGTGCGACGCGTCGCGCCGGCGTAGATCAGGTCTCGCCGCACAGGCGGGCCGAGAATTCTGTTCCCGGTTCCGGCGCGAGCGCCGCGGCAACCGTCGGCAGGTCGTTGGACAGCGGCGGCAGCAGACGCTGCGCGATTTCGCGAGCCCACAGGTTGATCTCGCCGTACACCTTGACCAGCCGTCCCTCCGAGGCGCGGAAAAGCAGCCGGGCACGCGCGTTATCGACCGAGTTGTCGTAGACGTAGGTCCGGTCGGCGAGCCAGGCGACGAAATAGCAGCAGGCGAGCGACCGGGTGTAGCGGGAGATGATCTTCGGAATCGGCACGTCGTGTCCGCCCTCCATCACGCGCATGGCGACGCGCTTGGCGTTGATCGACGGATCGTCGGTGCCGACGAAGAACAGGCGGATGAAGAAGCCGGCGTCGTGCGCGCGGCGGATGAAGTCGATCTTGTCCGGCGCCGAGAGCACCGTCTCGAAAGCGAGGCTCAGGCGGTTTTCGAGACAGTGCTCGCGGATCTCGGTCGCCCGCCGTGCAGCCTGGACGACCGCTTGCGGCGAGTTCCAGTCGCCGAATTCGTCGCGCGCGATGAAGTCCGGATTGACATAGACGCAGCCGCCCATCCACTCGTGCATCAGGAGTTGCTGGGTGATCGATGTCTTGCCGGAACCGTTCGGCCCGGCGACGACGATCAGCCGCGGGCGCGTCCCATTGTTCATGCCTCGGGTCGCGGCGGTGGCCGGATCGCCGTGAGTTCGGCGCGCAGGCGGAGCATCAACTGTGTTCGCGCGACCTCCGAGTGCTTCCGCGCTTCTTCGGCGACCGCTTCCATCAGTTCGTCGAGTTGTTCGTCGGACGGCTCGTGGATGATGTCGTTCAGATCGAATGGTTGCCGTAGCATCGTCTCCTCCGTGTGCACGCGCCGACCCGTCGTTTCGCGGGCGCCATGCCGATTCTAACTCAAGCTCCCGAGTCATGGCTGGTCAGCGGCGAAGCGCGAGGAGTCCATGCTAAACTGAAATGGCCCCTGTTCATGTTGCACTCTTTGCTCTGTGTGGAGGGGGATACATGCTCCTTGAAGCTCGCCTGACCCATTTCCTGCAGCAACGGCAGTCGCAGGAAATCCCCTTGCGGCTGCAGTTGTGGAACGGCCAGGAAGTGGTCCTCGGACCGGAGCCACGGGTGACGCTCCGCCTGTCTTCGCCGGCGGCGATTCCCGCGCTCGTCGCGCCGAGTCTCAACCGCCTCGCCGAGGCCTACTTCGACGGACTGATCGAGATCGACGGCAGGCTCGGCGACGTCATCCACGTCGCCGACCAGCTCACCTTCCACGGTCGCCACCGTCACGGACGGCTGCCCATGTGGCGCCACCTGCGGCACACCCGGCGGGCCGACGCCCGGGCCATCGGCTACCACTACGACGTGTCGAACGACTTCTATGGCCTCTGGCTCGACCGACAGCTCGTCTACTCCTGCGCCTATTTCCGGACCGGCGAGGAAGACATCGATACCGCCCAGGAACAGAAGCTCGAGCACATCTGCCGCAAGCTGATGCTTCGTCCCGGCGATCGCCTGCTCGACATCGGCTGCGGCTGGGGCGCGCTGGCCATCTGGGCGGCGCGTCACTACGGCGCACAGGTGACCGGAAGCACGCTGTCGCGCAATCAGCACGACTACGCTCGCGCCCGGGTCGACGACGAGGGGCTCGCCGGCCGCGTGGACATCCGGCTGCAGGACTACCGCGACGTCCCCGGCCACGAAGTCTTCGACAGGATTGCCAGCATCGGCATGTTCGAGCACGTCGGACTGGCCAAGCTGCCGGCGTATTTCTCGGTGATCCAGCGCCTGCTGCGCCCGGGCGGCTGGGTGCTCAACCACGGGATCACCTCGAGCGATCCCGACAGCCGCGAGCTGTCCAGCGGCGCCGGCGAATTCATTCGCCGCCACGTCTTCCCGGATGGTGAACTGCCGCATCTCTCGCTGGCCATCCGCGAAATCAGCCGCCAGGGACTCGAGGTCACCGACGTCGAATCGCTGCGCCCGCACTACGCGCAGACTCTCTGGCACTGGGCATCGCGTCTCGAGGCGCATCAGGCCCGGGCCGAGGCGCAGGCGGGAACGAAGCGCTACCGGATCTGGCGGCTCTACCTCGCGGGCTGTGCCTGGGCCTTCGACCACGGGTGGATCAACATCCATCAGATCCTCGCGCAGAAGCCCCCGGAAGGGGGGCAAAGCGTCGCACCCTGGACCCGCGAGCACATTTACGACCCGGCGGCGACGACTGCCCCGGCAAGGGTCAAGGCGACGACGTGACCGCAGTGCGCCAGCAGGGCGCTGGTCTGTCACAGGGATCTGAAACCGGCAGACGCCGGCCACGCGTCGGGCGAGCCGGCCGTCGTCGTGCAGCGAGATGAGCGCTCGCCGAATCCATGTCCGGCGCCGCGAGGCAGTCGGATCGACGAGGCTGCCGCCGCTCGTTTTCGTGCACGGCGGCTACGCTTCGTCGGCGTGCTGGGATGTACACTTTCTCCCCTGGTTCAGCGCACGCGGTTTCGACTGCCACGCGCCCGATCTCTCGGGCCACGGCGACAGCGAAGGCGGCGAGCGGCTCGACGCCTTCGGCCTCGACGACTACGTCGAGGACGTCGGCCAGGTCGTCGATGCCCTCGACGAAGCGCCCGTGCTGATCGGTCACTCGATGGGCAGCGTGGTCGTCGAACGCTGCCTCAAAGTGCGCCGGGCGCGGGCAGCGGTTCTCACCGCGCCGGTTCCTGCGACGGGAATTTTCGGTGCGACGGCGAGAACCGCGCTGACCAGCCCCGGGTTCTTCAGCCAGCACGCGCGCGCACTCGACGGCGAAGTCACGCCGGAAGCGGTCGAGACGCTGCGCCGCGTCTATTACTCGCCGGAGACCAGCGCCGAGGACGTGCTCCGTTTCGCGACGCTCTTCGGCGTCGAGTCGCGCCGCGCACTGCTCGACCTGACGCTGCTGCCGATGCGCTTCGCCTGGCGTCTGCCGGCCCTGCCGGTACTCGTCGTCGGCGGCGAGGCCGACGCGCTCTTTCCGGCCTCTGGACTCGACTTCATCGCCGCGCGCTGGGGGGGCGAGGTGGCCGTGATTCCTCGCGCCGGGCACACGCTGATGCTCGACGCCCACTGGCGATCGGCGGCGGAACGGATCGCCGGCTGGATCGAGGCGCGGCGGTAAGCGGACTGCCGGGGACTCCTCGGCAACTAGCGGTCGCTCGAATCCTCGTCACTCTTCGGGTGGCCCTTCAGATCGCACTTCGCACAGACGCCACTGACGTCAAGACCGACCGCCTCGAGGCGGAAACCGTTGGGCAGCTTGGGTGGCGGTGGCGGCAACTCGTCGAGGCAGAAGACGCCGCCGCAGTCGACGCAGCGGAAATGCAGGTGGCCCTCGTGGCGCTGCCGTGCGTCCGCCGCAGAGTACCGGTATACGCCGTGCGCATCGACGGCCTTGAGCGCCAGACCACCGGCGACGAGCGAATCGAGAACCCGATAGAGCGTCACGCGATCGAGTCCCTGGTGGGCGTCGGTAGTCAGCACCCGCTCGAGGTCCGCGTGACTGAGCGGCTGGCGAGCTTCCTGCAGGGCACCGAGGACGCGAAGGCGACCCGGCGTCCGCTTCAGACCCGCTGTGCGAAGCTGTCCTCCCGGGGACGAATCGTGACTACGCTCCATGATTCGATGAAAGCATTGATCGAGACCCAATGCAACACGGTTGCATTGTCGAGAACGCTGTGTTCCAATTTTCGCACGCTTGTTCAGCATGCAACAGCAGCTCGAAGAGGCCCGGCCCAAGCCATTGCGGCTCGCTCGTGATGCCGGCTGGTGATTGCCGGCAGCGTGGCTGGCGCACTTTCCACCCGCCGCGGCTCCCAAGGAAGGGCATCGGAGATGCGAACGAAATGACCAAGGGACTGATTTCTCTCGTCGCGCTGCTCGTCGGCCTGCTTGCCCTTCCGGCCTGCGCCGAACCGCTGGAGGCCGTGGCGAGCTTCAGCATTCTCGGCGATCTGGTCGAGCGGATCGGTGGCCAGCGGGTCCGGGTGCATGCCCTGGTCGGCCCCAACGCGGACGCGCACGTTTACTCCCCGACTCCAGCGGACGCCCGACGACTGGCGCGTGCGAAAGTGGTCATCGTCAACGGACTGGGCTTCGAGGGCTGGATCGATCGTCTGGTCCGCTCGGCCGGGTACCGTGGCGAAGTCGTCGTCGCCAGCCGGGGAATCACGCCGCTCCCGACAAGCGGCCAGGCCGACCGCCACGCACCAGGCAGGCGCGACGCGCACGCCCACGCCGAGGGGGTCGACCCGCACGCCTGGCAGGATCTGCGCAATGCGAAACACTATGTGCGCAACATCGCTCGGGCACTGGCCACCATCGATCCGGCCGGCAAGGGCGAGTATGAAGGCAACGCGAGTCGCCTGATCGACGAAATCGATGCGCTCGACACAGAGATCCGCCGCCAACTGGACGCCCTGCCACCCGAGCGACGCACCGTGGTCAGCTCACACGACGCTTTCGCATACTTCGCCGAGGCCTACCACGTGCGCTTCCGTTCGCCGACGGGATTCAGTACCGACGCGGAGCCCTCCGCGGCCGGCGTCGCGGCGCTGATCCGCCAGATCAAGCGTGAAAGGATTCAGGCGGTGTTCATGGAAAACATCTCCGATCCGCGGCTCGTCGAGCAGATTCGCGCCGAGACCGGAGTCCGGATCGGAGGAACGCTCTATTCCGACGCACTCTCGCCAACCGACGGACCGGCCGCAAGCTACCTGGCGATGATGCGCCACAATGCCCGGGTCTTGCTCGAGGCGTTGCGCTAGCCGCGGCCACGCCCTTCTGCCCTCCGCCGAGGAAACGAGCCCTTCAGAGCGTTGATCGCGATCAGCGTAGCGTTATGCTCCCCGGTCCCGTCCACGCGACGAACCGGGCGCATGTCCATGGGCAGGGCCAACTGGACCTGGCCATCGACCATGACCTGGTGACCATCGAGCTCGAATTGCCGCTCGAGGCGGTCGTCGGTTTCGAGCGCGCGCCGCGGAACGAGAGGGAAAGGAAGGCTGTCGCCGGCCAGCGCTCGCCGTTACTGACGCCCGCCAAGCCGGTTCTGAGCTGGTGAAACGGCTCCGGTGAGCGCGCTGGCCATTCGCGACATGGTCTTCCGCTGGCCGCGGCAGGGGGTTCCCTGTCCCGATGTCGAGCATCTCGAAATCACCGCCGGCGAGCGGGTCTTCCTGCACGGCCCCGGCGGCAGCGGCAAGAGCCCGCTGCTCGGCAGACCCGAGATGATCGTTGCGACGAGCCCTGACCGATGTATCGACGACCGGTCCGGGTCATCGGCCAAGGTCGCTTGTGGCCGCATGCTGCCTGAGGGCGGCCGAGTCGTGCCAGTGCGCCACGGAGATCACGGACCCTGAAGTTTCGACGCCACGGCCGGCTTTTCAGGGTTGGAAACTTGAGTTCGTCGGACAGCGAAGCTGCCATTCACCGCAATCTGCCGCCGGGCGGCAGCCAACCGAAACATGGACGACCTCCGACCGCGGACACTCGTACGGCGGGAATGGGTCTGCGCTACTTCAGCTCCGCCAGAAACCTCTGCCGCGCAAGCTCCAGTTCCGGCCGTGAAGAATCGTCGGCGGTGCGCAGGCAGGTGCGGTAGAAGGCGTCGAAGGCGTTCAGCACCTTCGTTTCATCGAGCTGGCGGCGCGCGCGCCCGTCTGTTTCGATGGGCAGCGGGTCGATCGGCCGGAGATCGGCGTAGCGTGGGATCAAGCGCTGGCTGCCGTCTTCCGCCGTCGCGGTGATCGGCCCCGTCTTGACGAAGACGCGGCCCTGGTATTCGAAGCGGGTCTCGACAGGGATGTCCTTGAGCTTCATGACCGATCAGTTCGCCTGGCTGGCGTTGCGCAGGGAGATCTGCTCGTTCATCGTCCAGAAATCGTACAGGACGCCGACCAGGAAGAGCCCGCCGGTAAGCAGGTAGAGGATGCCGGTCGGCCATTTGCCCTGATACATCCGGTGTACGCCGAGGACGCCGAGGAAAGTCAGCAGCAGCCAGGCGATGTTGTAGTCGATGGCCCCGGAGCGGAAGCGCAGGTCAGCTTCGTGGTCCATGCCCGGGATCAGGAAGAGGTCGATCAGCCAGCCGACGCCCAGCAGGCCGAGCGTGAAGAACCAGATCGTCCCGGTCACCGGCTTGCCGTAATAGAAGCGATGGGCGCCGAGAAAGCCGAAAAGCCAGAGCAGGTAGCCGATCAGCTTGCTGTGATTGTCTCTTTGCTGCATGTGCGTCACTCCGTACCGTCAGGTTGCTCGCCGAATGAATGCGCCCGGTCCGGCTGAATCCATCCGCTCATGGCTGGTGCCGAAGATCCGCCGGCAGCACGCAAGTATGAAAGCAGCTGGCGATTTGTGCAAAGCCGTGGCTGGCCATTTTCTTGCCGCCCTGCACACGAACGCCATCGGAAGATCGGCGGATCACGGGTGAAATCGGGGCCGGACCGCGATTCAGGGCCTCCGCACTCGGTTGTCATGGCAGTTCATGATTAGCCACAATGTTCAGCAAACCTGATCACGCGCTCTGGCCGAGGTC
>NZ_JAMTDX010000013.1 GCF_023806625.1 Accumulibacter sp. | reverse complement strand
AACTGATCGAGGGTAATCCGCGAATTGGGGCCGGTTGCGAGCTCGGTCTTGTCGACGAAGACAAAGCGCCCCGCGCTCTCGGCGCCGGTCTCGATCACCTCGTTCGTGTAAACCGGGTCGGTTATCGCGAGGGCACGCCGGCCGGCCGGCAGCACGCCCGAAACCGACTTGACGACCAGAGACGTCTCGCCAATCCGCGCCGCCGTCTCACCGATCGTCGTGAGCTCGGCCGATCCCGCCGGGGTGGCCGCCAGCACGACGGTGACAAGCCACGCGCTTGCCGCTCCGAGACCTCGAACGACCGCTCGCTTGTTCGCGCCCATCTCCGTTCGCTCCTCCCGCTGTTCGATAACTTTCGTATCGATGTTCTATTCTATCTATAGGTCGAGCCAACCACCACAGGGCCGGTTGCACCAGACGATATATTTAGCCGACTTCGCAACTACGCTGATCCACGCGTATAGTATTCGCGCACTGTCCGATCGTAGTAGGCGGCGTCTCCATAGCCATAAAGCCTGATCTTGGCGGTGTCGACCCGCGACAACACAATTCCTCTCGGCACGCCTTGGGTTTCGGTCAATTTTTCAAGTGCAAGCTTGACCACTTCGCGACCCGTCTTGCCCCATTGGATGACGAACACGGTTTCCTCGGCCAGGGGCGCCAAGTTGCAGGCGTCGGATACGCTCATCAATGGTGACGAGTCCAAGACCACAAGGTCAAAGGACTCACACGCCTGATCAAGGAACGCCTTCACGGCTTTGGATCCGAGCAGATCGGAGGGATCGCGGGCCGCACTGCCGGACGCGATCACGAACGCTCCGGTCGGCTCGTCGCGCTGGAGGACCTGCTCCAGGCTTGCATCGCCGACAAGGAGATCGACCAGGCCGGGCTCGCGCGCGAGTTTGAGGCGGACATGGACCGACGGCCGGCGCAGGTCGGCATCAATCAGGAGCGCCCGATGCCCGGCAATCGCCCGCGCCCGCGTCAGGCCGATCGCCAACGTCGTCTTGCCTTCCTTTGGCATCGACGAAGTGACGAGAAGGCTGCGGATCGCCGGCCGCTTGCTGCGCAGCGCCAGCTGGATGTACGTCGAGCGAATGCCTTCGAGGAAGAGCGACGGCTGGCTATCGAGCATCGCCGATTCGGGCCCGTCGCGACCGCCGCGCGCCACCGGTAGGTGTGCAATCACCGGCAGCCCGGTTGCCTCCGAGACCTGTTCGGCATGGCGAAAGCCGTAGTCGAGGCGCTCGGCCATGAGGGCAAGGCCCAGGCCAAGCAAGAGCGCGATGATCGTCGCGACCGCAAGCACGATCCGCTTATCCGGCAATGAGCGCAGAGGGACAGCCGCCGGAGAGAGGACGGTCGCGCCCGGGACTTGCATTTCCGTATCAAGTTGCGGCGTCGTCTCCTTCAAACGGGTCAAGAACGTCTCAAGAAGCTTGCGATTCGCATCCGCTTCGCGTTCCAGTTCCCGAAGTTCAATTTCACGACTGTTGGCCAGGGCCTGCTTCGATTTTAGTTTGTTCAGTTCACGATCGAGGCTGTCCTCTCGCGCTGTCGCGACTGAAACTGCTGTCGCATAGCCCTTTAGGACCCGTTCCATCTCAGCTTCGATCTTGGCGCGAAACTTTTCCAGCTCCGACTTCTTATTGATGACCCTTGGATGGCGCTCTCCCAGTTCGATCGATAGTTCGGCCAGTTCACGCAGCACCGCGGCTTCTTGAATGCGCAATTGCTGAACGACCGGGGACTCCATGATGGCCTGCGCCGCCTCGATGTTGCTGGCTTTCTGCAGGGCCTGCACTTCGTTCAAGGTCGCCGTCGCTTGCGCCCGGTCCGCACTGGCAGCCGCCAGCCGTCGGTTGATTTCGGAGATCTCCTCACTGATGAGCGTGACCTGGCTGCCGCGCAACAGGCCGGACTGGGTCCGAAATGCCTCGACCGCTTTTTCCGAGCGCGCCACCGCTTCGCGGAGCGCATTGACCTGGCCGTTGAGCCAGCCGGCGGCCTTCTCGGCGATCGCAATCTTTGTCTCGATGAAGCGGTTCGTGTAGGTGTCGGCGACGGCGTTGGCGACGTCGGCGGCAAGCTGGGCATCGCGGGACTGGAACCGGACCGAAATCACGCGCGACGCCTTGGTCGGGCGAACATCCAGGTGTTTGAGAAATTCATCCACGACCTCATCGAGGCTGGCAGCCCGCGCCGCCTGTGCCGCTAGGGCCTGGCGGTCGGCTGGGCCGGGATTCGTCTCGTCCTTGCCACCGAGCGCCGCTGCCTTCGATGCGATTTCCAGCAACGACCGCGAACGCGAGGAGTTGAATTCGTCGCGCTCCGCCAACCCGAGCTGTTCGATCACCCGGCGGGCGAGGGTTCGTGAACGAATGACCTCGATTTCATTCCGCGTCGTCTCCTGGTTCGCACTGACGTCGGTGAGGATTTCTCGCAAGTCAGCAATATTGGCCTTCCGGCTCTCAACGATAACCAGGGCCTCGGCCCTGTACGTGGGCGTAAGCTGCGAGAGAAAGAAGACCGTCAACGCAAGTATCAGCGTAACCGTGCCGATGACGATGCTTTTGCGCCGCCGGACAATTCTGGTCAGCTCGCGGATGTCGTAAGACCGCTCGGCGGCCCAAACCGATGGATACGCTGGCGTCAAATTCGGTCTGTCCATCTGCACGCCTTACGCCCTCCGCGGATCCGCCACCCGGCAGGACCTGTTATTGATAAAGAGATCGTACCGCCGGTTCGTCCGGATCATACGCCACCGAGACAGCGCCATTTTGCACTATCGTATCATATGGATGGCCGCCGTTGGTCAATCGGCAGCAAGCGGGCCGGCCAGGGCGCGGTTTTCCTTGCGTTGCCGACGCGCTCCTGTGATGAAGATCTGAAAACCGTAAGCTCGTAGCCGGGATGCTTCACTTTTTTGTTGCTCTCGTCGTTCTGACGCCATTGCCGCTCGGGTCCGTTTACCCGTGGAGTTGGGGTTTGTTGGCTGTCGGCACCGGCTGCGTTCTCGGTATCTGGTGTTTCCGGCTTCTCGCCGGAAAGGCTCCGCTGGCCGTGCCATTGACCGCCGTTTGGCCTACCCTCCTCCCTTTTTTTCTGGTCGTCGCGTGGATCGTCCTGCAGATGGTGTCGGCCACGCCCGATTCCTGGCATCACCCCGCATGGTCATGGCCCGCAAGCGCCTTCAACGCCACCCCCAGTTCCCGGATCACCGTTGACCCCGCAAGGACCAGCGCGGCCCTGACGCGCTTGATCACCTATGGGGCGATCTTCTGGCTCGCGCTGCAATACGGCCGTGACCGGCGCGCCGCGCAGATGATGATCAAGGCACTCGTTTTCGCCGCAGTTGCCTTTTCTCTCTATGGTTTGGTCGTGGAACTGTCTGAAATCAGGATGGTTCTTTGGTTCCCGAAAGCGACCGCAATAGACGACCTCAGCAGCACATTCGTGAACCGCAACACGTTCGCAACCTATGCCGGCCTCGCTCTGGTCTGCGTAAGTGGACTTATTCTCGCGCGGGTTGAGGGTCGGATGGCTAACACGGATGATCTGGCGGATAGTGTCGACCGCGGGATCGATGCGATCATCGCCCGCAGTTCGACCCTCATTGCGGGGTGGCTGTTGATCGCGAGCGCGCTGCTGCTCACCCATTCCCTCGGCGGCATTTTCAGCACGGTGCTGGCGTTGGCGAGCCTGGTGGCGCTCTACATCTACGCGCGCGGTGCGCGCCGAGAGGTCATTATCGGTCTTGCGACCGGCGCGATCGTGCTGCTCGGGGCTGCCGTTGTCGTCGGCAGCACTGGCTGGGAGGAGCGTTTCAACCAGGCTCTCTGGAACCAGCCGGATGACCGGGGGAAGCTGGCACTGCTCTCCTTGCAGGGTATTGAAGAACGGCCACTCTTGGGCACCGGATACGGAAACTTCGAGACCTACTTCGAGTATCGCCGGCCAGCGGACATGGAACCCCGCTACACGAAGGCCCACAACACCTACCTCGAAAGCGCGGTGGAGTTGGGGCTGCCGGCAGCGGTAATGCTGGTCGCGGTTTTCGTTTCGATCGCTGTTCGCACGTGGCGCGGAGCCCGCAGACGCCGTCGTGACGCCATCTACCCCTGCATCGGGTTCAGTGCCACGGTCCTGGTCGGCGTTCATTCGCTTCTCGACTTCAGTCTCCAGATCCCAGCAGTAACGGCGGCTTACTGTCTGATTGCTGGCATCGCCTGCGCACAGGCAGACCCCAGCGAACCGACGGTGCATCGACGCGGCCGGACGCGGCCCCCGGATCAGCCACCCGATCGCCTCTGAGGATCGCGTCCAGTTTGGGCGCGGAGCCGATCCAGCTCGGCCAAAACATGCGGTTCATCGCGAAGTGCTGCGCGAACGATAGGGATGCTCTGTTGCTCCTCGGCAAGCAAGGCAAGCGCCTTGAGGTCGACCTTTGCTGCGTAGCGGATCTGCTGCAGGACCGACGCTCGGTCGCGAGCATCCAGCTGCGGCCATGCCTCAAGGCCCATCCGCAGCCGGAACAGCGTCAGCGACGGCTCGAACGGCGCCGCCGCGATGGAGAAGCGCAGGGCCGACATTGCAGCGGGCGACCATCCTTCCAGCGCCGCAAGGCTATAAGCCAGGCGCGCCCACCCGCGGCCACTGAGCGGCGCCGCCGCCAAGCCCTGCTTGAGATCACGCGCGGCCGCAGCGACGAAGCGGTCGCGTTCCTTCGCGTCGGCAGGGAGTGACTCCGCGATCAGCAGCCGAGCCAGTCCAGAATCGATCGCAGCTTCGCCACTCTCGAGCCACTTCATCTCGTCTTGCTTGGCAGAGAGGAGATCCTTGGCCTCGTTGGCGCTCACGGGTATCGCCTGCCGGAGCTTCGCCAACACCGGCGCGCCCGCGAACCCTGCTAGCGAAGCCATGATGAACTCGCCTCCCATCACGACCAGGAACACTGCGAGCGAAGCCAAAACGACGCCGACGGTCCATCGCTGCGCGCGGCCGATCGGATCCGACGATGTGCCACTTGCGCCGTCGTGGGGCTGGCCCGTGCCGTTGGCGATGAGCGTTGCCATGGCGCAGCGCTATCGAGGCGGCGAAGTCGGTGGGCCCGACAGACCCATGGTTTTCATGATGAGGGGATTAATGTCACGCACGTTGTAGCGGGCTTCGGCCAGCGCGCGGCTTGCTTCCGCCATTGTGACGAGCAGGTCGGGTCGATCGGCGAAGCGGGTGATGGCTGCTGCCAGTGCATCAGGATCGCGCGGCGGAATGATGAAGCCGTTCACGCCGTCGATCACGAGTTCGCGGCAACCTGGAACATCGGTGGTGATGATGGGCCGGCCAATCGCCAGCGCCTCGAGGATGGTTCGCGGCAGGCCTTCGCGATAGGATGGCAAGCAGAGGACGCTGCACGCCCGCAGATAGGGCCGCACGTCGTCGGTCTCACCGAGATAGCTGATCAGGTGTTCGGCGATCCAGGCGTTGACCTGGTCCTCGTCAATGGCGCCGGGATTGCTGTCGTAGGGACCGAGAAGGTCCATTTGGCAAGCAATCCCCTGATCACGAAGCCGTTTGGAGGCGGCTGCGTACTCGAAGACCCCTTTTTCGCGGAGTAACCGCGCAATCATCAGAACCTTGAGCGGGCCCGCCACCGGCGGGGCATAACTGAACTCCTCCAGGTCGATGCCCGTTCCTCCGATTCGCACGACGGGTCGCGATCGGCGATCGAGCCCCAATTTGCGGATAACGCGGCTGTCGTCGGGGTTCAGGACGAAAATCGCATGCGCGAACCGCAGTGCGCCGGCAAACATCAGGCTAAGGAGGGCGCGCAGGCAGAGGCGACGCAGCTCGTGCCCGCCCGCAAAGGCGTAGCCCAAGCCATCCATCATGACGTACGTCCTCGGAACCCC
>NZ_JAMTDX010000012.1 GCF_023806625.1 Accumulibacter sp. | reverse complement strand
CCTCGGCCAGAGCGCGTGATCAGGTTTGCTGAACATTGTGGCTAATCATGTGGACCATTGACGTCTGCCCACGCGGGACCCGGGGATGCGCGTAAACGCTGCAGCAGACCGCTTTGGCAGCATGGCCTTCGGGGACGGGGGGCGCCGGCCGCCGTGGAAGCATGCGAAGACGGTCGAACAAAGCTGCACGAACCCTCCGAATGGGAATGAAAATCGGGACTTCGGATGGCGTTGCGCGGCTGAAAAGCCGCCGAAGACGGCCGAACAATCCTTCTCGGGCGTTCCGGCCGGGCAAGTCTACGTCTTCAAGGTCGCGGTGATCCGACTCGCACGAGCGGCAGGCTGGAAGCACGATGGACGCACGGTACTCGATCGAATACAGGGGTCCCTCCTCTTCGCATTCACTCTCACTGCCCTCGGGATCGAGCCGCGCCAGGCGCTCGGCGATCGCGAGGCTCGCCCGGTACGCCGCGCCGGCGCCGGACAGATCCCCCTGCGCCGTCAGCAGGTCGCCGATCTTGTTGTGCGACACCGACAGGTCGCGCTGCCACAGGGCGTTCCCCGGGTCGGACGCCGCCAGGCGCTCGGCGATCGCGAGGCTCGCCCGGTACGCCGCGCCGGCGCCGGCCAGATCCCCCTGCGCCGTCAGCAGGTCGCCGATCTTGTTGTGCGACACCGACAGGTCGCGCTGCCAGCCGGCGTTCCCCGGGTCGGACGCCGCCAGGCGCTCGGCGATCGCGAGGCTCGCCCGGACCGCCGCGCCGGCGCCGGCGAGATCCCCCTGCGCCTGCAGCAGGTCGCCGATCTTGCTGTGCGACGCCGCCAGGTCGTGCTGCCACTCGGTGTTGGCCGGATCCATCGCCGCCAAGCGCTTGGCGATTGCGAGGCTCGCGTCGTACGCCGCGCCGGCGCCGGCGAGATCCCCCTGCGCCGTCAGCAGGTCGCCGATCTTCTCGTGCGACACCGACAGGTCGCGCTGCCAGTCGGCGTTCCCCGGGTCGGACGCCGCCAGGCGCTCGATGATCGCGAGGCTCGCCCGGTACGCCGCGCCGGCGCCGGCCAGATCCCCCTGCGCCGTCAGCAGGTCGCCGATCTTGTTGTGCGACACCGACAGGTCGCGCTGCCAGCCGGCGTTCCCCGGGTCGGACGCCGCCAGGCGCTCGGCGATCGCGAGGCTCGCCCGGTACGCCGCGCCGGCGCCGGCCAGATCCCCCTGCGCCGTCAGCAGGTCGCCGATCTTGTTGTGCGACACCGACAGGTCGCGCTGCCAGCCGGCGTTGCCCGGGTCGGACGCCGCCAGGCGCTCGCGGATCGCGAGGCTCGCCCGGAACGCCGCGCCGGCGCCGGCGAGATCCCCCTGCGCCGTCAGCAGGTCGCCGATCTTCTCGTGCGACACCGACAGGTCGCGCTGCCAGTCGGCGTTCCCCGGGTCGGACGCCGCCAGGCGCTCGATGATCGCGAGGCTCGCCCGGTACGCCGCGCCGGCGCCGGCGAGATCCCCCTGCGCCTGCAGCAGGTCGCCGATCTTGATGTGCGACACCGACAGGTCGCGCTGCCAGCCGGCGTTCCCCGGGTCGGACGCCGCCAGGCGCTCGGCGATCGCGAGGTCCGCCCGGTACGCCGCGCCGGCGCCGGCGAGATCCCCCTGCGCCGTCAGCAGGTCGCCGATCTGGTTGTGCGACACCGACAGGTCGCGCTGCCAGAGCGCGTTGCCCGGGTCGGACGCCGCTAGGCGCTCGCGGACCGCCAGGCTCGCCCGCAACGCCGCGCCGGCGCCGGCCAGATCCCCCTGCGCCTTGAGCAGGTCGCCGATCCTCTCGTGCGACACCGACAGGTCGCGCTGCCACAGGGCGTTGCCCGGGTCGGACGCCGCCAGGCGCTCGAACGCGCCGCGGCTCGCCTCGAGCACGCACCGGCGCCGGCCAGATCCCCCTGCGCCTGCAGCAGGTCGCCGATCCGGTTGTGCGACGCCGCCAGGTCGCGCTGCCAGACGGCGTTGGCCGGATCGGAGGCCGCCAGGCGCTCGAGCGCGCCGCGACTCGCTTCGAGCACCCGCCGGCGCGGCGCCAGCGGCGCCCGCGGTTCCAGCGCATCGCCGAGGTCGAAGATCAAGCGCTCGCCCAGCCGCGCCAGTGCCCAGGGCGCGAGCGGCTGCTCGCAGAGTCCCGCCACCCAGCCGGCGCCGGTCTCGCCCGCCTGCAGCACGTGTTCGGCGAGCGCCGCGGTCGCTCCGGCGAGTTCGCCGGCGGTGAGTTCGCCGCCATGGAGTGCCGCCGCGCCGGCCGGGTCGTCGGCGCCGATCAGGTGCGCCATCGTCTCGCTCTGGTGCAGCGGGTCGTCGGCGTCGAGGCCGCCGAAGTGCCGGGCGAGCTGCGCGTGCCCGGCTTGCCGCTGGCTCTCTTCGGGCAGGTAGCGCGTCCGCGCCGCCTCGCGCATCTGCGCGTGCGTGAAGTCCCACTGGCCATTCGCGCCGCGGGCGATGACGTGCGCGCGGAAGCTGCGGCGCAGCGCGGCGAAGGCGAGCGCTTGCAAGGGTTCACCGGTGAGCGTCGGCCAGAGGCCGGCGAAGTCGGCTTCGCGCAGGCCGCTGCGCGCCAGCGCCAGCGACGCGGCGAAGGCGCGGCAGCGCGCTTCGCCGTGGATGGCTTCGGCGCGCCGCAGCAGCCACTGGTACGCCGGGCCGACGGTCGCCGGGAGTTCCTCGGCGATACCGATCAGGAAGCGCGTCAGCCGCTCGGCGGCGGGCAGGGTCTGGTCGGGATGGAGGCGCTCGGCGCGGGCGAAGTCGGCGGCGTCGAGCAGGTTGAGTTCGTCGACGGCGAGCGTCAGCCACAGGGGGTTGCCATGGGCCGCGCGACCGTCGGGCAGGCGGCGGCCGAGGAGTGCCTGCACGATGCGCTCGTTGAGCGTGCGGTGATGGCGCGCGCAGAGCGCTTCGACGATGCGGCGGGCGGCGGCTTCGTCGATCGGTGCCAGTTCCTCGCCGGCGAAGCCGGCCTCCGTGGCGGCCGCGCTCGCGGCGCCGGGGAGCGCGCTGGCGATCAGCCGGACGTTGTCCGGCAGCCGCGCCGGCAGCCAGGCGAGCGTCGCGCGGGCGGCGCCGCTGCCACCGACGAACTGGTCGAGGGCATCGATCAGGAGAACGACGCGCCGCCCGGCGGCCGTTCGCCGCAGGAGGTCGTGGAAGGCGCGGCGCAGTTCGTCGCTGGCGGTGCGTTCGTCGATCGCTTCGGGGATGCCGAGCGCTTCGGCGAGTTCGCCGACCCAGCGGCGGACCATCGCGTCGGCCTGCCCGGCGCGCGGGCTGACGCCGGCGGCGTGCACCAGCAGCAGCGGCGATGCGGCCGCGAAACGGGCGCCGGCGGCGCTCTCCAGCCGCTGCGCGAGCGCGGCGAGGAGCGCGCTCTTGCCGGCGCCGGCTTCGCCGGTGAGGCACAGCGCTTGCCCGTCTGACCCGGGGTCGAGGCACAGGCGTTCGAGCCGTTCGAGTTCGGCCTGCCGTCCGATGAAGCCGCTGGCGCGCCAGTCGAGGAATTCCTGCAGCGTCTCGCGTTCGCTTTCCTGCCAGGTCGGCGCCGGGGCGCCGATGCGCTCGCGGGTCTCCCGATCGAGTTCGCGCCAGAGGTCTTCGAGGACCTGTTCGCCGAAGGCTTCAAGGCCGCTGACGGTCTCGCCGGTCCAGGTGGCGCGGTAGCTCCGCAGGCGGTCGGGGAGTTCTTCGGCGAGGCGCGCCTTGAGCGCGGCGAGTTTGTCGGCGCGCTCGGGCGCGCCGGCGTCGCAGGCGAAGGTCTCGGCGTAGTCGGCGGCGACCGCCGGGTCCATCTCGCCGCAGGGCAGCGCCTCGCGCAGGTAGAAGTAGGAACGCCGCTGCTGCGCCGGGCTGGCGAGGACGCCGTAGGCGATTTCGAGTTCGGTGACGCTCTTGCCGGCGACTTCGCCGGTGAAGCCGGCTTCGGCGGCGGCGGCCTGCATGCGCTCCGGCGGCGGGATCCAGCCGTAGCGTTCGCCGATCAGGCCGATCAGGAAGGGGCGGCTGCGCTCGATTTCGGCGAGGCACACCTGCAGGACCTGCAGCTCGCGTTGGCCTTCGTCGGCGATGGCGGCGGTGTCCACGCCGAGGCGCAGGTCGATCGGTTCGAGGATCACCCGCCGCCCGCGCAGCCGTTCCTGGAGTTCGGGGAAGACGTGTTCGCGCAGCCAGTCGCGCTCGGCCTGCAGATCGCGGAAGGTGCTGGTCAGGAAGATCGGCCGGCTGAGCCAGGTTCGCGCGGTGGTCATCGTGCTCTCCTGTGGGGCGGCTGGCCCGTGCTGGGGACGGGGCCGGACGTTGGCGGGCGCAGTGTGGGGCAGTGGGTGGTTTTGCCCGGGATGGACTGCATTATAGCCATACGGTGAGGGCGGTTAAGCCTTGCCAACTGAAAGCGCGGCGAACGTGCAGGCGTCTGCGCTGCGCCGTTGGGGCTGCGTCGGAGGCCGTCGCACAGGTCGTGTGTTCCGCAAGCGAGTCGCTTCATCGTCCAGCTCCGTTTTGACGTCGCCGCGACGCGCCCGGGACACTTCCGGGCGTGCGAGGCCCGTCGGGCCCGCGAGCAGGGTGAAGCACCTCCCCGCATGTGCCCAGGACAGGGAATCTGCGTGACTTCGCCGCAACGGGTTGTACAAGAACGGCTTCACCCTCTCGCTCGATCTCGGACGTTTCGGCACCCTGCTCGCCTCGCTGGTGGAGCAGGGCGACCGCAACCTCAGCCGGATGGCGCACGAGATCGGCGACCTGATCGCCAACAAGTTGAACACGGCTTCTGTAACCTCGCGCGCCTGCACGACGGCTGGCGCAACCGCTCGCGCAACCACGCCGGCAAGCCCTACAACCCGCTTCACACCATGGGGCCAACTGCGCACGGAAATGAACGAATGGGACCGTTCCGGCTTGCGCGCCGTCGGGAAGTTCCTGGCCAGCGGCCGGGCTCGATGTCTATCGACGTGGGGACGACGGAAAGGCGCCGGAATAGTGCCGTCCTTATCGACGCAGTTTCACTTCGGGGTTGCGACCGACCTCCCCATGCTGATGCCTGACTGCGCACACAAGGCGGTCGGCTCAGGTCGCTGCGAGCGACGCCAGGAAGGCACCTGGCGTGACGATCGGGCAAGGGAGTTCGAGTTCGAGACTCAATAGATCGCGGTCACCGGTTACCAGGAAATCCGCCTTGCCCGTCGCGGCAAGTTCCAGGAAGCGCACGTCGGCCGGATCGCGGCACGACGGAAATTTGGGCGGTCTGGCGGGCACGCGCACGGCAGCGCAATACGGCAGGTAGTCGGCGAGAAGTTCCCGCTGTTCGACGGTGGTGAGCCTGAACCTGGGGTAGGCGAGCGAGCGCATCAGTTCCGACATCGTCGCATTCGACACGAGCGGAACGAACAACGCGCTCTGCCAGGCGGAGCGGAGCGGGGCGACCCGGCCGTTGACGAAGACCAGCGCCGAGAGCACGACGTTGGTGTCGAGCACGACGCGCAGGGCCACGTTCAGGTGCTGGATTCGCCGGCGGACTGGCGCGCCCACGCCACCGCGTCGGCGACGTCCTGCTCGTCGAGATCGAGTTCGGCGAGCTTGGCCCGTACAGCGTCCCCGCGCTGGATGCGCACCGGGGTCAGGATGATCTGTCCGTCGCGCGCCTGGACGTCGAAGTACTCCGCCGGCCCGATGGCATTCGTGACCGCCTTGGGTAGCGTCAATTGGTTCTTGGCGGTGAGCTTGGCAAGCATGGGAAAATCAATGAATCGCACAGTAAGGAATCCTTACTATAGTCGTTCCGCTCCGGAACCTCAACTCGCCAGCGATCGGCGCTGAGGCCCTGCGGAAAGTCGCCCAGGCGGTCAAGCGAGAGATTGCCGTGTGCAAGGTCGTCGCAGACGCGCTCGGCCCAACGGACTGGCACTTGCTGCGCCGCGTG
The DNA here is from genome assembly GCF_023806625.1 of Accumulibacter sp. Lineage (GTDB taxonomy): Bacteria > Pseudomonadota > Gammaproteobacteria > Burkholderiales > Rhodocyclaceae > Accumulibacter. Next base: position 35,500 of record NZ_JAMTDX010000012.1, on the reverse strand, counting down.
CTTCACTCTTAGGATCTGGACGGTTCGTGTCTCGGCGAGCACTCGGTAAAAGACGACGTAGTTCGGATGTGCCACCAGTTCGCGCGCGTCGGCAGGCAAACCCGGACGACCCGCGCGACCAAGCTCTGGATGTAGCGCAAGCTGCCTGGTCTTGTCGCGTATCTCCTGCCCGAAGTTTCGGGCGCGGGTTTCTCTCCCTCGCAAAAGGTAGTCCGACCTTTTTTCCCAGGTAGTTCTGGAAACCATATTCTCAAACGGCTACCATGACCAGAAGTTTCGCGAAGGAGCAGAGCATGGGACCACTGAATCGCATTACCCAGCAGCCCGACGTGATGGGCGGCAAGGCCTGCATTCGCGGCATGCGCGTCACAGTTGGCATGATCGTCGGTCAGATCGGTGCGGGGCACAGCGTCGATGAAGTGCTCGCCGACTACCCCTATCTTGAACGCGAGGACATCATGCAGGCGCTACGCTATGCCGCGTGGCGATCTGAAGAACGCGAGGTCATTCTGGTCAATGCATGAAGCTGATCGTCGACATGAACCTGTCGCCGCGCTGGGTGGGCTTTTTGGCTGGCGTCGGCATTGAGGCGGCTCACTGGTCGACCCTCGGCGCGAAGAACGCTCCGGACTCGGAGATCATGGCTTACGCCAGAGCGAACAACTATGTCGTACTCACCCACGATCTGGACTTCAGCGCAATCCTTGCTGCCGGTCAGGGCGAAAAGCCCAGCGTCGTGCAGATCCGGGCCGAGGATGTCAGCCCGGATGAAATTGGCAAGCAAGTGATCGCTGCTCTGCAACAGATGGCGTACGAGTTGGAAGAGGGTGCCTTACTCACCATTGATCCGACACGCACCCGCTTGCGCGTGCTGCCATTGCGGTCGAGGGGCTGAGCTGCCATGTTGATCGGCTACGCCCGCGTCTCGACGCAGGATCAGAACCTTGACCTCCAGATCGAAGCCTTGACCAAAGCGGGTTGCAGGAGGGTGTTCGACGACCAGATCAGCGGTAGTGGGGCCGAGCGCCCAGGGCTTGCCAGGGCGCAGGAAATGCTGCGAGAGGGTGACACGCTCGTCGTCTGGAAGCTGGATCGACTTGCCCCTGGTGTCAGGAACCTGATCGATCTGGTCGGCGAATTGCACGGGCAAGGCGTCGAGGTCATGAGCCTCAGCGAAGCGATCGATACCGGCACGCCGTCAGGCCGGTCTTTTTCGATGTCATGGCCAGCCTGGCCGAAATGGAGCGCGAACTGACGGTAGAGCGCACCCGTGCGGGACTTGAAACGGCCCGCAAGGGCGGGCGCAAGCGGTGGATGAGCGACAGCAAGACCGAGTCAGCAAGGAAACTGCTTGCCGACGGGGTACCGCCCCGTGAAGTTGGCCAAGAACCTTGGTGTGCCGGTGGCAACGCTGTACCGCTGAATTCCGGCATCCGATCATCCTTGACGTAGTTTGCCTGTCGTGGTCAAGTAATTTCTGGCGCCGCGATCGGTTGTTTTGCTGCGTGGAAATCACGCCCGGACAGATTGCCTGTTCTCTCCACCGCGGGTCTTCGCTGCCATTCGCTGCCGTCCGGCGATCAGGTGTTCGCAGATCAGTGGAAAAGTTGCTCTGACCCCGTTTTCACTCGATGAATCCGTCACTCTCCAGTTCGCTCAGTGCGCTTCGGGTCAGCGGTCCATTGCCGGTCGTCTCGCACAATTCGGCAACCGTGGCCCGGCCATCGACGAGGATCAGCACCATGCGCAGGGCTCTCGGGACTGTGCGCGTCCTGTGCAGCAATTCCTCCTCGCCGGCAGCAGTCCTGGCGAAAACCCGTTGCGGGTCGAACAGGGGATTCTCCGGATCCAGGAACAGGGGATCCCCCGAATCCAGCTGGCGACCCATGCTGGCCGCCTTCTCCCAATCCGCGCCGACGCCTCCGGTGGCCGTGAAGAGCTCCTGCGCCAGGGTCAGGAAGGGCTTCGCATCCCTGTGCGCGAGGTAGATCTCCAGCAGCTTGAGATGGATGGCGTGGCGTCCGGGGTGCTTCCGCTTGGCTTCGAGCAGGATCTCCTCGGCCTGGGCGTCTCGCCCGTAATGCAAATAGACATCGGCCTCAGCAACTGGGTCGACGTCATTGGTGTCGATGCTGCTCCGGTTGGCCGCCGACCTAGCCGACTCGCTGAACAGAGGATTGTCCGGATCCAGCTGGCGACCCATGCTGGCAGCCTTCTCCCAATCCGCGCCGACGCCTCCGGTGGCCGTGAAGAGCTCCTGCGCCAGGGTCAGGAAGGGCTTCGCATCCCTGTGCGCGAGGTAGATCTCCAGCAGCTTGAGATGGATGGCGTGGCGTCCGGGGTGCTTCCGCTTGGCTTCGAGCAGGATCTCCTCGGCCTGGGCGTCTCGCCCGTAAGCCAAATAGACATCGGCCTCAGCAACTGGGTCGACGTCGTCGGTGTCTGTAGCTTCCACGCCAGATCCAGTTGGCGGCTGAAACGTGGCGGTGGCCACTTTCTGCCTGAGGAACTCGAGCGCCGGCTGGTCCGAAGGGGCCATGATCCCTCGCCGCTTCATCCCGTCGAGCTGCTCGAAGGCCTTGTGCCACCAGACCAAAGCGGCCCGCGGATCGCTTGCCTCGGCCAGTTGCGCGAGTTGGGCGTAGCTGACCATCAGGTCGCGCTGCCAGCCGGCGTGGCCCGGATCAATCGCCGCCAGGCGCTCGAAGATCGCGAGGCTCGCCCGGTACGCCGCGCCGGCGCCGGCCAGATCCCCCTGCGCCGTCAGCAGGTCGCCGACCTGGTTGTGCGACGCCGCCAGGTCGCGCTGCCAGCCGGCGTGGCCCGGGTCGGACGCCGCCAGGCGCTCGAAGATCGCGAGGCTCGCCCGGTACGCCGCGCCGGCGCCGGCCAGATCCCCCTGCGCCGTCAGCAGGTCGCCGATCTTGTTGTGCGACACCGACAGGTCGCGCTGCCACTCGGCGTTCCCCGGGTCGGCCGCCGCCAGGCGCTCGGCGATCGTGAGGCTCGCCCGGTACGCCGCGCTGGCGCCGGCCAGATCCCCCTGCGCCTGCAGCAGGTCGCTGATCCTCTGGTGCGACACCGACAGGTCGCGCTGCCAGTCGGCGTTGTGCGGATCGATCGCCGCCAGGCGCTCGCGGATCGCCAGGCTCGCCTCGTACGCCTGCCCGGCGCCGGCAAGCTCGCCCTGCGCCGTCAGCAGGTCGCCGATCTTCTGGTGCGACGCCGCCGCGCATTGCTGCCAGAAGCTGACCGGATCGCTCACGCTCCTGAATTCCAGCCAGAGGGTGTTGGCCGGATCGATCGCCGCCAGGCGTTCGGCGATCGCCAGGCTCGCCTCGTACGCCTGCCCGGCGCCGGCGAACTCGCCCTGCGCCATGCGCAGGTCGCCGATCTTCTCGTGCGACACCGCCAGGTCACGCTGCCAGAGCGCGCTGCCCGGGTCGGCTGCCGCCAGGCGTTCGGCGATCGCCAGGCTCGCCTCGTACGCCTGCCCGGCGCCGGCGAACTCGCCCTGCGCCATGCGCAGGTCGCCGATCTTCTCGTGCGACACCGCCAGGTCACGCTGCCAGAGCGCGCTGCCCGGGTCGGCTGCCGCCAGGCGTTCGGCGATCGCCAGGCTCGCCTCGTACGCCTGCCCGGCGCCGGCGAACTCGCCCTGCGCCTTCAGCAGGTCGCCGCTCCATTGGTGCGAAGCCGACACCTCGCGCTGCCAGAGCGCGTTGGCCGCGTCGACCGCCGGCAGGCGCTCGGCGATCGCCAGGCTCGCCCCGTACGTTTGCCCGGCGCCGGCGAGATCGCCCTGCGTCCTCCGCAGGTTGCCGATCCTGTTGTGCAACAGCGACTTGTCGCGCTGCCAGTGGGCGTTGGCCGGGTCTAGCCTCGCCAAGTGCTTGATTATTTGAAGGCTCACCTCGTACGCCTGCCAAGTGCCGGGGAGGTCGCCCTGCGCCAACCGCAGGTCGCCGATCCTGGTGTGCGACACCGACAGGTCGCGCTGCCAGTCGGTGTTGGCCGGGTCGAGCCTCGCCAGGCGCTCGATTATCGCGAGGCTCGCCGCGTATGCCCTGCTGGCGCCGGCGAGATCGCCCTTCGCCATCCTAAGGTCGCCGATCTTCTCGTGCGACAGCGACAGGTTGCGCTGCCAGTTGGCGTTGGTTGGGTCGGCCGCAGCCAGGCGCTCGATGATCGCGAGGCTCTCCTCGTACGCCTGCCCGGCGCCGGCGGGATCGTTCAGCGCCATCCGCAGCACGCCGATCCTCTGGTGCGACGCGGCCAAGTCACGTTGCCGGTCGGCGTTGCCCGGGTCGGCCGCCGCCAGGCGCTGGATCAGCGCCTGGCTTGCCTGGTACGCCTGACCGGCGCTGGCGAGGTCGCCTAGCGCCCTACGCAGGTCACCGACCCTAATGAGCGAGGCCGCCAGGTCCCGCTGCCAGAGCACGTTGGCCGGGTCGGCCGGCACCAGGCGCTCGCGGATCGCCAGGCTCTCCTCGTACGCCTCCGCGGCGCCGGCGAGATCGCCCAGGGCGGTCTGCAGGTCGCCTATCTTGTCGTGCGACACCGAAAGGTCGCGCTGCCAATCGGCGTTGGTCGGGTCGGAAGCCGCCAGGCGCTCGGCGATCGCGAGGCTTGCCTCGTACGCCTGCCCGGCGCCAGCGAGATCCCCCTGCGCCTTCCGCAGGTCGCCAATCCTCTCGTGCGACACCGACAGGTCGCGCTGAAAGAGCACGTTGGCCGGGTCGGCCGCCGCCAGGCGCTTGGCGATCGCGAAGCTCGCCTCGTATGCCTGCCCGGCGCCTGCGAGATCGCCCAGCACCGTCCGCAGGTCGCCGATCCTCTCGTGCAGCACTGATAGATTTCGCTGCCACAGCGCGTTACCCGGCTCGACTGCCGCCAGGCGCTTGATGACCTCCAGGCTCGCGTCGTACGTCGTGCCAGCGCCCGCACTATCCCTCTGCCCCAGCAGCAGGTCGCCTTTCTCAGTGCCGACGATCGCCAGGCTCGCCACGTACGCCTGCCCGGCTCCGGCGAGATCGCCCTGCGCCTGCCGCAGGTCGCCGATTTTGTTGTGCGACACCGACAGGTCGTGCTGCCAGCCAGCGTTGGCCGGGTCGGCCGCCGCCAGGCGCTCGCGGATCGCGAGGCTTGCCGCGTACGCCTGCCCGGCGCCGGAAAAATCGCCCAGCTTCATGCGCAGGTCGCCCATGCTCGCGTGCGCCACCGCCAAGTCGCGCTGCCCGAGGGCGTTGCCCGGATCGATCGCCGCCAAGCGCTCGAAGATTGCTAGGCTCGCCTCGTACGCCTGCCCGGCACCGGTGAGATTGTTCTCCCCCAGCAGCAGCAAGCCCATGCTCGCGTGCGACACCGCCAAGTCGTGCTGCCCGAGAGGGTTGCCGGGGTCGGACGCCGCTAGGCGCTCGGCTATCGCGAGGCTCATGCGGTACGCGGGGCCGGCGCCGGCACGATCCCCCTGCGCCAGTAGCAGGTCGCCGATCTTCTGTTGCGACGCCACCAAGTCGTGCTGCCACTCGGCGTTGCCCGGGTAGGACGCGGTGAGGTGCTCGGAGATCTGCAGGCTTGCCCGGTACGCCGCGCTGGCGCCGGCACGATCCCCCTGCGCCAGCAGAAGATCGCCTGTCTCCCCACCGAGGATCGCGAGTCTCCCCCGGTACGCGGCGCCGCCGCCGGGACGATCCCCCTGGCCTCGCCACAGCTTGCCGACCTCGCTGTGCGATATCGACCGGCCGGTCGGCCAGCGGTACTCGCGCTTGCGGCGGACACCCGCGATGCGATGCTCGATGATCGCTGGGCTTGTCTCGTACGCCCGCCCAGCGCCGGCGAGATCGCTCTGCGCCTTCCGCAGGTCGTCGACCCTGTCCCGCAACATCTCTCGGTCGCTGAGCCTCTTGATTCCCAGGCCAGCCGAGTCCTTGCCGCTTTGCGTTTGGTCCTGGATCCAGCACCCAACGTTCTGGCTCGCCCGGTACGCCTGCCCGGCGCCGGCGAGATCGCCCTGCGCCATCCGAAGGTCTCCGATCTTGAGGTGCGACACCAACAGGTCGCGCTGCCAGCAGGTGTTCTCCGGGGAGGCCGCAGCCAGCCGCTCGCGGATCGCTAGGCTCGCCTCGTACGCCTGCCCGGCATCGGCTAGTTCGCCCTGCGCCATCCGCAGGTCGCCGATCCTCTCGTGCGACACCGACAGGTCGCGCTGCCACTCGGCGTTGCCCGGGTCGGACGCCGCCAGGCACTCGATGATCGCCAGTCCCGCCTCGTACGCCTGCCCGGCATCGGCTAGTTCGCCCTGCGCCATCCGCAGGTCGCCGATCCTCTCGTGCGACACCGACAGGTCGCGCTGCCACTCGGCGTTGCCCGGGTCGGACGCCGCCAGGCACTCGATGATCGCCAGTCCCGCCTCGTACGCCTGCGCGGCGCCGGAAAGATCGCCCAGCGCCATTCGCAGGTCGCCCATCTTCTGGTGCGCCACCGCCAAGTCGCGTTGCCAGCTGGCGTTACCCGGGTCGGCCGCCGCAAGGCGCTCGATGATCGCCAGGCTTGCCTCTTCCAGCTGATTGCCACTGCCGATGCGGGCCCATGGGTCCTCAACGTCCGCCAGCTTGAGGATCGACACGCACAGGTCGCGTTGCCAGTCGGCGTTTGCCGGGTCAAGCCGCACCAGGCACTCGATGATCGCCAGGCTCGCCCGGTAGGCCGCTTGGGCGCCGGCGAGATCCCCCCGCACCATCCGCAGGTCGCCGATCCTCTCGTGCGACACCGACAGGTCGCGCTGCCAGTCGGCGTTGCCCGGATCGATCGCCGCCAGGCGCTCGAAGATCGCGAGGCTCGCCGCATACGCCTGCCCGGCGCCGGCGAGATCGCCCCGCTCCTTCAGCAGGTCGCCGATCCTGCTGTGCGACAGCGACAGGTCGCGCTGCCAGTCGGCGTTGCCCGGATCGATCGCCGCCAGGAGCTCGCGGATCGCCAGGCTCGCCGCGTACGCCTGCCCGGCGCCGGCGAGATCGCCCTGCGCCGTCAGCAGGTCGCCGATCCTCTCGTGCGACACCGACAGGTCGCGCTGCCAGACGGCGTCCAGGCCGTGCTGCCAGCCGGCGTTGCCCGGATCCATGGCCCCCAGGCGCTCTCGGATCGCTAGGCTCGCCGTGTACGCCTGCCCGGCGCCGGCGAGATCCCCCTGCGCCGTCAGCAGGTCGCCGATCTTGTTGTGCGACGCCGCCAGGGTGTGCTGCCAGAGGACGTTCCCCGGGTCGATCGCCGCCAGGCGCTCGAGGGCGACCCGCGGCGCCGCCAGTAGCGGCGCGCGGATCGCCAGCGCGGCGACCGGGCCGAGCGCGTCGTCGAGGGGAAAGACGAAGTTCTGCGCCAGGCGGTGGATCTCTTCCGGGGTCAGCCCGCCCACGTCGAACCAGCCGCCGAGCCAGGCGATCCGGGCGTCGCGGTCGGCAGCACCGGCGAGCAGCCACTCGACGAGCGTGCCGGTCGCGCCGCGGTGCGCGGGCGCAGCGGTCGCCTCGGCGTCGGCTTCGAGCGTCGCGTAATAGCGCGCGGCGCGCAGCGCGTCGTGTTCGCCGATCAGCTGGTGCATGCGCTCGACCGGCAGCAGCGGGTCGCTGTCGGGCAGCGTCTCGAGGTAGTCGCTGAGTTCCCGGTGCAGCGCCCGGCGCGCGGCTTCGTCGCGAAGATAGCGGGCGAGCACCGCCGGGCGCAGCTGGGCATGGAAGAAGTCGACCTGCTGCAGCGTGCCGCGGCGGATCACGTGCGCGCGAAACGCGCGGCGCAGGCCGGCGAGCGCCAGTTCGTCGAAGCGGCCCGGAGCGCTCTCTTCGCCAGGAATGGCTGCGCCGTTCGCGCCGGCGCGGCTGCGCATCAGCCGCGGGACGAGGTCGAGCAGATCGGCTTCGCGCCAGCCCTGGCGCGAGAGCGCGATGGCCAGCGCGAAGGCGGCGCTCGCCGCGCGTCCGTGCACCTTCTCGCTGTGCGCGAGCAGCGTGCCGTAGAGTTCTCCGAGCTCTTCGGGCAGCTGCCGGGCGGTGTCGAGCAGCAGGGCGAGCAGCCGCTGTTCGGCGGTTCCGGTGTACTGGCGTTCGGCGCGGGCGAAGTCGTCGGCGTCGAGCAGGTTGAGCTGCTCGAGGGCGAGGGTGAACCACAGCGGGTGGCCGCAGGCGGCGTCGCCGCGGGCGGTGGTCTTGGCGAGCAGCGTCTCGAGGACCTGCGGGTTCAGTTGCCGGTGGCTGCGTTGCCAGACCTGTGGGCCGAGGACGCGGGCGTCGGCGACGGAGAGCGGCGCGAGGGCGATCGCGCGCACGCCGGGGCGCGCCTGCAGGACGGCCGCCGGAGTGGCACTCTCCGCTCCTGCCGCGGGCTGGGCGGTGGCGATCAGCCGGACGCCCTTCGGCCAGGCGCCCGGACGCAGCCAGCCGAGCCCGCGTGCGGGGGCTTCGAGCTGGTCGAGGGCGTCGAGCAGGACGACGACGCGCTGGCCGGACTGGACGGCGCGGTGGAGCGCGCGGTGATAGAGGTTTTCGAGGTCGGTCGGGGAGATGCCTTCGGGGATCTCGCTGTGCTGGCCGGTGGCGCGGTCGATCTCGAAGACGAAGCGGCGCAGCATGGCGTCGATGGCGTGGCCGCGCGGCGTGCCGCCGGCGCTGTTGGCGAGCACCAGCGGCGCCGTCGGGGCCGCCTGCAGCCGGCGCCAGAGGCTGGCGAAGACGGCGCTCTTGCCGAGTCCGGGGGCGCCGGTGAGACACAGCCCCCAGGGGCCTTCGGGATCGTCGAGGACGGCCTGCAGTTCGTCGAGCAGCGTTTCGCGGCCGACGACGAGGCGGCTGCGGTGTTCGATGAATTCGAGCAGCTCCTGGTGTTCCTGTTCCTGCCAGGTGGCCGGGGCCCTGGCCTGGCGTTCGCGGGTCTCTTCGTCGAGCAGCCTGCCGAGTTCGCGGTAGACGAGTTCGCCGAAGGCTTCGAGCCCGGCGACGCTCTGCCGCTCGGCGTCCCAGCTGGCGCGGTAGGCGAAGACCCGGCCGGCGAGCTCGGGATCGTCGGGCAGGCGCTGCCGCAGCGCCTGCAGGCGCTGCCAACCGGCACGCACGACGGGGTCGGGGGAAGCGGCGTCGCTGTAGTCGGACCGCCGCTCTTCGGGGATCGCGGCGAGGTCGAGCGGCTGGCGCAGGAAGAAGAGGCAACGCTGACGCTGTTCGGGGTCTTCGCGGAACAGGCCGTACTCGATCTCCAGCGCGGTGACGCTCTTGCCGGCCACCTCGGTGGCGAAGCCCTGTTCGCGGGCGGCGGCTTCGCTCCGCTCGGCCGGGGGGATCCAGCCGTAGCGCTCGCCGAGCAGGACGATCAGGAACGGCCGGCTGTGCCGGATCTCGTCGAGGCAGACCTTGAGCACGAGCAGTTCGCGCGCGCCTTCGTCGACCGCGCTGCTGGTGTCGACGCCGACGCGCAGGTCGATCGGCTCGAGGTGCACCTGCCGCTGCCGGTAGTCTTCTTCGAGCCGCGGGAAGACGTGCTCGCGCAGCCAGTCGCGTTCGGCCTGCAGATCGCGGAAGGTGCTGCTGACGAAGATCGGCCGGGCGAGCCAGGGGCGGCCGCTGGGACTCTGGGCGGGGGGTCCGGCGACGGGTGATGCCGCCAACGCAGGGGCGGGTGGTTCGGCGGCGGGTGGTCCGGCAGCAGCAGCCGGATCGCCGCGGGATGTGCTTCCCGGCGCGGGTGGTGGGTCTGCCGCGGCTGCAGGTGGCTGCTCGCCCAAGGCCTCCGTCGCGGGCTTTGCGCGGCGAAACCATCTGCTGAACCAATTGCCCATGCGCCCTCCCCTCGCGAGACCCACGTTGCCGGCCTGCCCTGGCGGACACGCGGGTCCGATCGCCAGGCTGGCCCCTCCGTTCCGGCATCGCGACAACCCTCACATTGTAGGGGTCACGAGCCCTCTCGGGAAAATGGTCAGGAGCCCGGCGTTTCCGGTCGTCTCGTGAAACCGGACGTCACAGAGGCGGCGATCTCCTTCCGGGATGTTGCAGTCGCAGTCAGCCGTAGCGTTCGCCGATCACGCCGATCAGGAACCGCCGGTCGCGGCACCGGCCCCGCTCGCGGCAGACTTCGAGCGCGAGGAGGTCGGGCGCTTTCGCGGGCGACATCGTCACCGCCCCCTCCGACACGCCGATTGATCCATCGAAGGTGCGCCTGGAGCATCGACAGCTCGATGCTGCCCGCCCTGATCGGCACCCGGAGCGCAGCGGTGCGGCTCACGACCCGGCGAGCTGGTAGCTGCGCCGGTCCAGAATCGCCGCTTCGCGCACCTCGGCCTGACGAATGCCCGGGTAGCGACCGGTCCGCCGGCCCTCGCCGAGCCAAGCCTCGAACGCGGCCGACGGCGCATCCGGCACATCGATCAGCAGGACCTCGAAGCGGCCACCGGGCGGGCGGCCGCCCTCATTCACCCAGCCCGTCCAGCGGCCCTTGACCGGCGACAGCTTCGGCTCCTTCGGCCAGTACAGATCACCGACGCGCACGACCAGCCACAGGTTGCGGTAGGTCCCGTTGACCACTCCGTCGACGGCAAAGCGCCGCGCAACCCTCGCATCGCCCGGCGGCGACTGGATACTCGCGGTCAACGGAGCCAGCGACGCCGGCTCGGCGGCGGACGTCTGCGCCCCGGCCGGGGCGAGGCCGGCGACGCCGACGAATAGCGAAACAAGGACAGAGGCGAGCAAGGAAAGAGCACGGCGATTCGCGTTCATCGATTTCTCCTTTCGGCAACACGAACGAGGGAACCCCACAAGCGGCAGGACCGGGCCGCGCCCGGCCGCCTGCGGTAGTTTATTCAGAAGGGCGGATTTTTCGGCGCTGGCACCGGCCGCCTGCGGCCGCCCGAACTGACCAGCGCCCATCAGTAGCGTCCGCACGCGCGCGATGCACGGGCCGCCCGCAGCCGCGGCGTCCGCGAGGCGCTGCCACCGCCTGGCCGTGAACCCCGGCGCTACGCGATCCCCGCCCAGTAGCGCCGCAATCCCTCATCGTTGCGGAAGGCGAGCGCGCGATTGGCCAGATCTTCGCGGGCCATCCAGGCGAAGGCGGTCGACTCGTCGTTGAGAGTGACCGTGCCGCTGACCGAGCATTCGAAGTAGAAGTTGATGCAGTGCATGCCTCCCGGGAGCATCGGCAGGCTGTCCTGGTAGAACAGAAAACGCGCCGAAGAGCAGGCGAGACCCGTCTCCTCGCGCAGTTCCTTGCTGACCGTCTGCTCGACCGTCTCGCCGTAGTCGACCTTGCCGCCCGGAAGGCACCACTCGCCGTCGGCGTACGCCGCGCTCCGGCGGCGCAGGACCAGGATGCGGCCTTCCCCGTCGGCAATGATCAGCCGCACGGCAGGAACGGGATAAGGCGGGGGTGCCGCGCCCTGGTGCGCCATCGTAGACCCGCGTGCGCCGGCTAGATCCGGCTGAGGTCGTCGCCGGATGGCCGGCGAGGACCCGTGCCGCCGCCCCCCGGGGGAACCGGAACGCCCTGCTCGCGAAGTATGCGCATGATGTCCTCCGGACCGAGTTCCCCGGGATCCTTTCCGGTTTCGAGGACCTGGCGCAGCCGGCGATGCGTCGAGTCGAGGACCGAGAAGTAGAGGCGCAGCACCTGTCCGAACTGCGCCTGCGTCAGCGTGTTGTCTTCGATCCACACGTCGAGATAGGCGGTGATCTCGCCGTCGTCTGCGTCCCATCCGATCTTGAACATGCGCTTGAGGTAGTTGACCTCGGCGAGCAATCTCAGGACCGGGGCCAGCTGCGGATGCTGCTGCACACAATGGGCGTAGGCCAGCGAGCGAAACTGCAGGAAGGTGCCGTTCATCTCCAGCAGGATGACGCACTGATAGACACCGAACATCCCGCCTCCGCTGAGCATCACGGCATCGCGCCTCGGGTCCAGGAAGTAGCGCAGCCCCTCGTTGTCGAGCAGGCGCTTGAGTTGGTCCATGCTGATGGCCATGCGGGCTTACTCCTTTCTCAGGTCAGTTCAATGATCAGGGTGTCGTCCTCGCGGCGGCGCGTCACCCGGCTGGCGACATCGACGCCGCGCAGGTCGGGTGGCAGGATGCCCACCCGAATGCGCCGGACACCGCAGAGCTCGTCTTGCGCCTCGGCGAGGCTCAGTTGCTCGACGATGCGGATGCGTAGCAGCGCGGTCAGGTGCCGCACGCCAAAACGCGGCTGCCACTGCGCGGCAAGATGTTCGATCAGTTCCGTATCCCACGACAGCTTGTAGCCTTTGAGTTCGGCGCTTTCCCTGAGCCTGCGGAGCTGCCTCTCGAGTACCCTGCGCATCGTGCCCCGATCGAGGCTGTGAAAGACGATCGTGTGGCCGATCCTCCCGAGAAACTCGTCAGCGTAGCCGAGCCCGCGTAGCGCGTCCTTGACCGCATCCGCTTCATTTCGCGCCCTGTCGGCGGCGTCATCGGCCGCAAAGCCGATCGGTCGCTGGCCTTGCCCGGACCCGGCGTTGGTGGTGAACACGATGACGCTGCGCCGGAAATCGAGCGGATTGCCTTCGTGGTCCTCGATCCGCCCTTCGTCGAGAATCTGCAGCAGAATCCTGCTGACGCCCGGGTCGGCCTTTTCGATCTCGTCGAACAGGACGACACTGGCGGGATGATCGCGGATCTTCGACAGCGCGCCACCCTGGCCACGGACGAAGCCCACGTAACCCGGCGGGGCGCCGAGCAGGACGTTGATCACCGGACCGATGTCGCGGCCAGACCCCTGTAGCGTGTTGCAGTTGACGCGCAGCAGCCAGTCGCCGAGCAGTTCGCTGAGCAGCACCGCCGTCTCGGTCTTGCCGACCCCCGTCGGTCCGGCGAAGAGCATCACGGCGCGCGGGCCATGGCGATTCACCCAGTCACCATGGCCGGCGATCACCGCACGGGTGATCGCGTCCAGGGCCGGGTCCTGGCCAACGATCCGCTTGCGAAGACGATCGAGGAGTTCCCGCTCGCGGAAAGGCTCGCGCCTTCTGCTCTGGCCGGTGATGTCGCCGAGCGCCTGCCAGAGCGCGTCCTCGCTGACTTCCGCCAGCGGCGGCCGGGCGGTCGCACAGTAGGCACACGCTTCGTCGAGGAGACGCAGCGACTTCTCCGGCTGGAAGCGGCTGGGCATGTACTCCTCGGTCAGCTTGACGGTCTGCTCGATGATCGTGTCGGGGATCACCAGCGGGGCGAAGTACGCCTGCATCTGCGGCCGCCTGGCCTTGAGGATGTCGACGGCGGCGGCGGGTCCGGGCGGCTCGAGGCGAATCTCGGTAAAGCGGCGCGCCAGGGCCCTGTCGGGCTCGATGCTGTGCCGGTATTCGGCGAGCGTCGTGCAGCCAATGCAGGTGATCTCGCCGCGGCCGAGTTTGCCCTTGAACGTCTCGTTGGCGTCGCTGAACGGTCCGCGTTCGTGGATCCCGCTCTGAAACAGCGAGTGGATCTCGTCGACGAACAGGACGATCTGCGGATGCGCCTCGAGAATCGTCAGCAGGGCCTTGACGCGATGGTCGTACTCGCCGACGACCGACGCTCCGGCGCGCAGGAATGCGGGCGACAACTCGAAGATGTCGAGTTCGCGGAGTTTCGGGGGAATCGAGTCGTCGCCAGCGACCAGCCGGCGAGCGAACTCGTAGATCACCGCGGACTTGCCCGTTCCCGGCTGACCGGTGACGATCGCGTTGCGGCTGCGCATCCGGCTGAGTGTGCGCACGAGCGACGCGATGACCGGCTCCAGACCCCAGACCTGCTGTGTCGGCAGCGCCACCGCGGTCAGCATCCGGCCATAGGGAGTCAGCGCTTCGATGGCCTGGCGCCGCTCCGCGGAGCCGCGCCAGCCAGCCGGCGCAGCCGGCTGAACGACCGCTCCGGCGAGCTTGGCGAGACTGCTACTGAGGGCCGTCCGCTCGTTCTCGGCCATCCCCCGGGCAAGCCACCACTGCTGCCCGGCCTGGCTGTCGAGCAGAGCCTGGCAAAGAATCGCCGGAGTCAGGGGACGCGACTGGCGGCTCAGTTCAGCAAGCACCGGCTGCAGGGTCGGCGCAACCGCGACGGTTCCCGGAGGACCGACATTCGTGTTGAGCGGCGGAAAAGCGACAGCCAGATCAGGCGGGACGAGATCCTTGAGCGTCGGACTGCGCAGCAGCGCGATCAGCAGAAGCCCGGCATCCAGCTCACCGCCTGGCGGAACGGCTCTCTTCGCCAGGTCGAGAGCGGCCTGCGCCTCTCCGTCGAGGTTCAGTCCCACGGCGCGTTGGCCGGTCTGAACCGTAACGTGTGGTCGGCGTGCAACTGTTCTGGCGAGAAGTTGTTGCCAGGCAGTTCGCCTTCGAGGGCCAGGGGTTTCCGGGCGTCGTTCGCGTACACCGTCGACGCCTGCCAGCCTGACCACAGGGCCTGGATCACGGAGAGCTTCATCGGCGAATTGTCGCTTGCCGCCCAACCAGGCCCGGCCGTCGTCGGTTCCGCTGTCGCCACCGCGGCAAACAGCGGGGCGAACGATGCAGTCGCGGTTTTCATGTCGATCCTCCCTTGATGAGCATGAATCGTGGCGTTGGATGCGCACACCCGTGCAGCGATTCTAGTAGCCGTCGGCTCATTCCACAATACGCCTCAAGCCGGACAAGACCTCGGGCGAGCGGACTGTTCGTTTCGACGACAGCCGCCGCGTCGGCCAGCGGCGTCGCAGCGCAGTCGGCCGCGGCGTGGATCGCCGCGACCTCTCGTGTCCAGAGGCTGCACATTGGCGGAGAGTAGCCGCCCTCGACCCCGTAAAGCGTCGCCGGGGTGAGCACCAGCGTTGCCCAGACCAAGGCACGCAAGGTTGTCGCGAAGCCGCTCCTGAGCACCCTGTAGTCAGCGATGAGTTCGTCCGCTACGCTGTCGCGAAATCGCGCGACCAGGCGACAACGACCTCGGCGCAAAGGCACCTCGCCAGAGAAGTAATCGCCTCGGCCGGTCAGACGAGTCCGCCGATCACCCTGGATCACCGACAACTCGACAGCCTGCGGCGCAACCAGCGCGAACGGGCGACGACCCTGGTACAGGCTTTGCCCACGCGGCAACAGGACGTTGACCTGGTGGCCCGCGGCAAGCGCCCGCGGAGCGGTAACCCCCGTTTTCGCCGCCCGCTCCGAGCCGACGACCGCGAGGTACTCGATGGCGCCTGTGTACAAGCCATCGTCGCCCCTCTTTCGTCCGAAGACGTCGATCGCGTATGCCCCGGCAGCCGGGAATCGACAATCGATTCGGAAACCCCTTGCGACGGGGGTCACCGCAGCGTCACGTTTGTCCCCGTTTATCGTTGCGATTACGGAAGTCCGTGCAGGCGCATCGATCTCGATGGTCAAGCTCTGGTCCGCCTCGATCATCGCTTCGTGATGACTGCGCAGGCCAAGGCCGAGTTCGAAGAACGCCGGTCGCACATGAGGCAGGCGCGCAAACTCGCTCCGTTCCAGCGGCGGGTCGAGCAACTGCCACGCCGCGTCGACCGGCAAGTGACTGTAGATCAACTGCTCGGGGGGCACGAGAAAATAGAACTCGGAAAACCGGCTGACAGATCTCCCGAGGTCATCCAGATGACCCGACCCCCAGGTCGCGTCGACCAGGTACCAGTGGCCGTCGATCCGCACGGCGTTCCAGTCATGGTTCGGCTCGTTGCCGAGAGGCTCGCCGACCGCGTACCGGTACCCCTTGGCGAAGCCCGCGACGACCTCCACCTGCAATCCCATCGCCCGCGCCAGCGCCGCGAAGAGATTCGCATATCCGGCGCAAACGGCGCTGCGGCGAGACAGGACCGAAGCAGGATCCATCGGCGGAAACTGGCCGCTGAAATATGCCACGCTGTCGTACTGGATGTTTGCAGTCAGCCAGCGGTAGATGACCCGGGCCTTTTCCAGATCGCTCGATGCCAGTGACGCCAGATGAAGCGCGAGCCGCTCCACGCCCTTCGTCGCCGAACGGGGCACCGCCATCGCCCGTGCGTCGATCGCAGGAAATCGCAGAGAATCCGCTCCCGCCAGGCCACAGAGAGGGCCTGAACGACGCTTCGCGGCAGCCATTCCTTGCCTGATGATCACCCCCCGTGATCGGATCGAAGCGAACGCTGGGCGCGGACCGCAATCCGGCCCGGACACGGAGCCCTGCCGGCAGCGGTCGACTTGCCGGCTTCGGACGAGTCTCGCCGCCGAACAGGTTGCGTACACGATCGGGGCAGCGCTTGTCGCTGGCCACCGTGCGCGGTGTCCCCGGCGAGGCAGATTGATCGATCGCGCCTTCCCGGTCGCGACCGGTGTGCCCGGTCTTCTCCCCTACGTCGCACCGTCGCCAACCGCGAGGAACTCCCGCAGCGCTCTGCCTTCCGCAGGGAGCTTGCGCAGCAGCGCCGGTTGTCGGGCCCAGCACTGGTCGGCCAGCAGCTTCGCCGGTTGTCCTCCCGCATCGGGGACGACACCAACCGGCACGCCAAGAGCAAGCGCGATGACGCACTCGGCAGCAGCAACGTTGCCGCCGCCGATGGCGATGAGCTTCGTCCTCGGCAGCAGGCCGGCTGCGTCTATGTCCCGCCAGTAATCCAACGCTTCGACCGGGGAAAACTCGGCGCCCGCGCTCCGACGCAGTTCCCCGTAGCGATCGTCCGCTTCGACACCGACCGGCAGTTCGCGCGGCAAGTAGCCGATCGTTCGCAGCGTGTCGGGGTGCGCCGCCTGCAGCTCGCCCACCAGTTCGCACACACCGGCCCTGGTGCCGCCGGAAACGATCGTACCCCGATAGTCAGCAAGCCCTTCGGCCAGCAAGACACGGAGCACGTCGCTCGCCACCGCACCGCCATAGCCGGCAACGACGAGCACCGGGCCATCGGGCAGCGCTGCCGCACTGTCGATCGGCTGTTCGCTCTCGGGGAAGCGGATCCGGCGAGCGCATTCGAGAAATCCCTTGATCCAGTCAAAGCCGGCCAGATGCCCCCGAGCAGGTTGCAGTTCGACGAACGAGCGCAGCGCTGAGGCGACGGAAGAGCCCGCTGAACTGTTGATCACACCGAGCGCGTAGGCCGCGAGGGCCGCGTAAGGCTCGCAGAGCATCATCTGGAACTTGCCCAGATCGAAATGCGCCCAGGGCATGTTGATCCCCACTTCGGCCTGGGCGCGGCAACGGCGCGCCGCCCGCACCAGCTGGGGACGAAAGTAGGGAATCAGGTCAACATCGGGATGCGCCGCCAGTTCGTACTCTATGAAGTTGCCCAGAGCGTAAGGGTCCGAGGAGTCCAGCTCGAAGGCCTGCCGATACAGGGCGCGTGCTTTCCCTCGATACTCGTCCGCCTTCGCGCAGTCGTCAATTGCATGTTGGCGCGTGCGCCACGTACCGGCCAGCGACGCCCACGCATCGACATTCGCGGGATCGGCTTCGGTCGCGCGCCGGAGCAGGTCCTGCCCGCCAGAGAAAGCTTCCCCCTCGGGATCGTCTGCATGACGCTTGCACAGACTCACGCCCAGGTCGCGCAGCATGGCCGGCCTGCCGGTCCCGGCAAATGGCATCAAGGCGGCAATCGCCCGGTCCCATTCGTCGAGGCTCATCGCCATGCCGGCAAGACGGTGCGTCACCGCCTCGTTGTGCGGGTCGAATTCGAGCGTGATCTCCGCCTCGCCGATCCGACGCCGCAGTTCGGACCGGTCGCAATACGCGCCGTAGCTTGCGGCGTACTCCTTCAGGCCGCTCTGCAGATGGTCGAACGCCACGTCGGCAGCTTCGAGGACCGCCGCAAGTCGATGGAGATCACGCTTCCAGTGCTTCGGCAAGGTGAAACTGTTCTTGTAAACTGTGTCATGGGCGATGTCGGCCCAGGCGTGCTGCAGGATCGTGCGCACCTGCACCTCGGCCTTCAGGTGCCGGGCGACCAGGTCCGGCGGAACGATGCCTTCCGGGAAGACGCCCGGTTTGAAACGCACTTCGTAATGACGCGAGAGGTAGCCGAACTCGACTTCCGTGAGCCGCTCGCCCTTATTGTCGGATTCGTCGGGCAGCACCTCGAAATGCTGTTCCACATAGCGGCAGACGATGTCCACGTCGGCAAGCGTGCGCGCAATGACGCGCACGCCGCACAGGTCCGACATCTCGTTCAGCGGGTCACCATAACGCTTCCGCTGGATCTTCTCGGCAAAGTTCGCCACACCCTTGGCCCTGCTCTGCACGATCAGCAACAGGTCGTGCACCCTTGCCGGCTCCTGCAGCACCCTCTCCAGACAGCGTGCCATCTGCTCGTAGTACGGCCTGATTTCGGAGAAGGTCCTGACCTGCCGCCGGTACCCTGACCTGTCGAGCACTTCGGTTACCTGGCTCATTCCGGCCTGCCTCCCGGATGTTCGGTGGCCGCGCCGCTGTCGCGCGCTTCGAGCCCCTCGCAACGCCAGCCTGGAGCGCTCATTCGCGTGGCCACAGGTCTGCACGGGGATCGCCGTTCTCTGCCAGCGCGAGCCGCCGCCCCTCATGCAACGCGTGGATCAGAAAAGCCGGGAAGCCGACCGTCAGAGTGATGAATTCGATGACGCAGCGGTTCCTGGTATCGATGTCGAGAATCTCCGACCCGGAAAGGGGACGATAGTGCTCAGCCAGGCTCTTCGCTACCGGCTTGGCGGTGCGCACGATGACGAGCCCGCGCAACCGTCCCTCGGCCTCCGCACGCGGACGCATTCCGGGCGAGAGTTGAAGGAAGCGCCGGCTCCGGTCGATCGCTTCGGCCAGAAAAGCCTTCGCCAGCTCGTCGCCCTCGCACTCGATCACCTGCAGTGCGTCGAGCGCCAGGACCCAGGACGATGCGTCGTGCGCATAGTCGGCCATGCGATCGAGCAGGCTTCGTGCACCGCGAAGGTAGTGATCCCGGAGGCCACGACAGTCGCGATACGAACTGCCCTGTTCGGCCGACGAATCGTCCTCTGGCGGGACGAAGGCCAGCATGTCCTCGACCGCCCCGGGAAACACGAGGCGGCGGCGCTCGAGCGTCTTCCGGTACAGCGCCTCGAGGTGCCGGCTGTCGAGGAGCATCATGCCGGTGTTCGTGCGCTGGCCACCCCTCGCCGATTTGCCGTCTGCATCGCCTCCGGCAACGCCGCCGTGCAGCGAAGCGACGAATGTCCGCAGTTCGTCCGACGCCTGCTCGGCATCGCGGCGCAGCAGGGAATCGCTGTCACGCCGCAGCAGCGATGGCACGACTTTCTGCAGCAGGATCTGCGTTAGCGAGGACATCTGCGCTCGCTGCCGCTGCAGCGACTCGCGCTCGCTGGCAAGTTCGGCCCGGCGCGCCGCCAGCCGCTCGAACTCGGCGCGATACGCCGACGCTTTCAGCAGTCGACGCAACAGACCCGAGTACCGGCTCTCCATCCGGCCGAACTCCTGCTCCACCTCTCTCGACTCGGCCTCATTCGCCGAAAGGCGATTCCTCAGCGGCACCACTTCACTGAGGTAAATCCTGCCGATGTCGACGACCAGCGAGCCCCCAGCGGTGGTCTCCGCTCCGCCGGGCGCCGACCAGTCACGAAGCTGCCGCAACAGGCCTGCCAGCAGGCGCAGCGGGGCCACCGGAGCAGCCGGCGCTTCTGCTTCCTGCGCCAATCCTTCGACCGTCTGCAAGAGCGCTGCGAAGCCGACCGATTCGGGCAATTGGCCGGGCAGGCTGGAGGCGCAGCCCAGGCAGTCAAACAGTTCGCGCAGCGCACCCGTCGGCGACCGGTCGGGAGGCTCGGCATGCAGCTTCTGCAGGATCCACTCGACTCCCGACGCACTGCCTTCGCCAGCGGCAGCGCGCTGGCCCCGCAAGGCGTCGACGAAGATGCGCGCGGTCGCCAGGTAGCTGCGCGCGGAGGGCAGAAAATCGAGCAGCGCCCGCCTGGTCCAGCCGTCGATCAGGTCGACCAGCGAATGAAACCGCGGCACGAGTGCTTTCACGGTGGCCTCGGCAACCAGCGGTGTTGCGGGCAGGGTACACTCCGTGCTGGCCGCGTCGGCGGCGGCAGCCGAGCCACCGCCCGGGAGTAGCAGCGACTGCCGGAAGTGCTCGATCAACGCAGCCAGTCGTTCCCGGGTGAGTTCGTCGGCACACGCCTGAACCGCCGCGCGCACCCGCTTGTCGAGCGGCTCTTCCGGGATCAGCCCGCGATCGAGCAGATCGCGCTGGAGTCGATGGGACAGAATCGCCAGTGCCTCGGCCGGCACGTACTCGAGCCGGTAGCATCCAAGGGTCGAATAGCACGCCTTGCGCCCGGCGACACGCATCCGCCAGTTGACTGTCGTCTGACCGAGGCTGGCAATGACCGGGCGCAGTTCTGGATCGAGCAGCTGGTAGGCGAGCAGGGTCTTCAACTCTTCGCCGACTCCGTCCTCTGCCAGCCGCTCGCTGCCGCCGACCAGCTGGTTCACGAAAACGGTGTCGAGAAAAGGCAGCTCGCCGACCACGTCTTCGAGCGCGCCGAAGAAACGGAACGCCGAGGCCTTGGCGGCGTCATCGGCACTGGCCGGCGGCAGCAGCACCACCAGCGAGACCGCCTGGTTGCCGGCGACGAGGCTCTGCAGCATCGTGCACGTGTCTCGCAGGGCAGCGAGACTGCCGATCGCCTCCGGAGCAGCCGCGCAGACCAGACAGCCCAGGCGAGGTTCAAACGATTCCCCATGCGCCTGCGCCGAGTCGATCAACTCGGCGACGAAGGCACGCAGCTCGGTCACCGGATCGTCGCCGGCCGGCTCGAAGACCAGCACTGGCAGTTCAGGCTGCTGGCTGGTCGCCTCTGTGGCCAGCACCCGTGCCACGCGCTCCGCGAACGGGTCAAACCCGAGAACGATCATGATCGGCTCTGCGCGCCAGCGTCAGAGTTCTCGGCCAGGCGATCTAGAGTCTTCCATCGAGGTAGCGATCGAGGTCCATCGCGTAAGCCTTCGGCGAGAGGAAGTCCTCGAGCAGTTTGACTTCCCGGTAGGTCAGGCGCGCGCTGTAGAGCTTGCTGAAGTCGCGTTCAGCGAGCTTGCGCTTCAGCTTCGTGATGTGCTCGCCGATCAGCCGCCGCAGTTCATCCCGAGGAATCTTCGCCAGCCTTTCGCGCAGCGCCGCGGTGATCGGGTCGAGCAGATTGCGCTTTTCCCCCAGAGTGTAGGACTGGGTCACCTCGAGATACATGTCACGGAACGGCGTCCCCGTCGGACCTTTTCCGGTGGGTGCCCAGACCACCGGGTCACCGAAGTTGAGCTCTTTCACCGCAGGGATGGAGCAGGTGAACTTGTGGCTCCTGATCAGCCTTTCGTCGACGACCACGTCGATGCCCTTGACGATCGCCATCGCCAATACCCGGAGCGTCCGGTTGGCAACGTCGTCGACCGGGAACAGGTCCGGAACGTTCATCTCGAAGTACGGGTCGAGGTGGTAAGTCGGGGTGATCTCCCCTTCGTAGCGTTCCCTGCTCTGATCGAGGTCACTCAGGAAATACACCGGCAGCGCGGCCGCGTAGGCGAGCAACCAGATCCGGTAGGGATCGCCGGTCGTCGAGAAGGTGTGGTCCGACCTCAGGTGATACCTGGCCTTAACGGCACGGACATGGCCATCGTACTGCTGTCTGCCGGTCTCCTGCTCCAGGACGCCGAGGTTCACGATCCGGTCGTATTCGAGGGCCATCAGCTCGTTGAGGCTGCTGCGGTTGAAACTCCACATCGGCGACGCCAGACGGAACAGATCGTCGATCCGTTTACGCGTATACGCATCCGCATCACCCCGGTGGGCGCCGATGGCTTCCAGCGCCTGCTGGACGCCGACCTCGGTGATGAAGGCGAGCTTGTGCTCGCAATGGTCGCTGAGGAACGCTGCGACGCCGCCCGGATGCTCGCGCGCGATCTGCAGGTAACGGTCGGGCGTATGCACTTCGCGCTCGGCCAGGAACTCGTCGTAGTCCACCCGCTGGGACTCGGCGAGCGCGATGCTCCTTCCTTCCGGCAAGACGACGATGTCCCCGTAACCGAGCAGCACCTGCGTCGGCAAGCCCTTGATCTCCTCGAAGTTCTCTTTCGCAATGCGCAGCCGCTCGCGCAATTCCCGAGCGGTCGCCTGCAGTTCGGCCCCGACGTCGGCCGCCTTCACCGGCGGCGCCATCTGGCGCTGCACGAGGCTGATGACGGCCGCGTGAAACAGTCGCTCGTGCTCGAGCCGCTGCCGCGTCACGTTTGCCCGTAGCCACCCCAGGACCACGCTGGCCCAATGCTCGGCAGCGCTCTTGCGCGGACCACCAAAGACCGGGAAGTAGTGCGCCTTCTCGACCACCTCCAGCTGTGCGTCGGCCTGCGCGCCGAGGTCGTTGACCTGCATCGTCGCGGCACTCAGTTCGCGCGCTGCCTCGGCATCCCACGCGCCGAAGCATTCGATCGCCGCCTGACACCACGCGCGCCGCGCCGCCGAGGAAAGCGTCGTGTCACGGGCGAGGTCCGAAAGCTTCCGCTCGATCACCTCGAGCTTCGCTTCGTGGAAGGCCTTGCCGTCACCGGCCGCAGCGTCGTCGACCTGTGTCTGGCACTGCGCCAGCGCGCCCTCCTTCTTGGGCCTGAGCAGGCTCATATCGGCAAGCTCGAAGCGTTCGACGGCAAAGCCGACCTCCGACGCGGGCGGGCACACGCCATTGCGGATCGTTTCTCGCCGGTCGATGCCGTGCCGAACGAGAAAGTCCTTGAGCCCCTGCTGAGTGTGCGTATCCGAGGCGGGCGCAGTCGCTCCGCCTACGCTGATTGCACCCTTTTCGAGGTCGCCGATCGCCGCCATACACAGTTGCAACGCGCTGTCGGCGGCGAGCAGCCGGTGCAGCTCGCGAGCCGGGTAGTAGATCGAGCTGACACCGAGACTCGAGTAACGCGCGCTGCGCCCGTTCCACACCCTCGGCTGACCGACGTTGATGTGCGCCAGCAGGTTGTCGACGACACTCCTGACGCGGTCGGCCATCCTGCTGACCGACAGGAAGACGGCTGTCGCGACCGTCTCACAGATTTGGCTGACATTGTCGATGTTCTGGCCGTGCTCGTTGCGGCCATCGATCAGGTGAAAAAGGCTGTACGGGGGTTCGCGCACCTCGATCGTCCTGTCCGCATAGTGGACGGTATAGTGGGAAACATGCTGCGCGGCCCCGAAGACGATGCTCTGCAGATGGTCGATCTCGGCCAGTGCCGCGTAGGCATTGCCGCGCACGCGCGTGGCGTGCGGCTTGTTGCGATACGGCCAGTCGAGCACGAAGCAGCCGTGGATCAGCGCTTGCGGCATCAACGCGCGGAGCAGGATGCCCATATCGACGAAGGTGCCGCTACCGGTACCGCCGGCCAGCGAGCCACAGACGAACACCTCGACGTCTCGGTTGGAAAGCTCGAAATCAGTCGATGCGCCAAGGCCCGCGCGGGCATTGCCCATCCTGGCCGCGAGCTGCGCATCCTGCAGGTCGGTAACCAGCCGGTCAAGGCGCGCCTTGATCTCGACGATATGGTAGAACAGCGCCAGGCGGCCATTCTGGCGAATGCCGCCGGCTCCATGGACCATTGCGCTCACGGAAACCGGCCTGGTGTACCAGTCGGCAACTGGCGAGCGACTCTCTTCGACGTACTGCCGTGGCGCTGGCACCTTGAGATGGAGGAACTCGTCCGCGTCGAGGCCGTACTCGCGGTCGCTGACGCGCGAGCGGAGTCTCTCCTGCCCGACGTCGGTATCCATGCACAGGATCCTGATCGACGGCGGCAACACGCCATAGGTGTCGAAAAAGAGGCGCTTGACGTTCATGACCATCAGTTCTCCGGCGCCTCCAAGACCGATCAGCAATGTCCTGCCGAACTCCGGCGTGTGGGTTGGCTGCATCTGACGATGTTCCCCCTGCGTATCCATGCTCGCCTCCTAAAGGCCAGTTGCTGCCGGCGCCCCGTCAGGCGACGCGCAGACCAATCATCACGACCACGGTGGACCCGTCGTCGCGCCGCAACGACAACTGCTTCTGACGCGGCGGAAACGACGTCACCGCTCCCGCGCCCAGCGGCCTGCCGTCGAGCGTGCCCTGACCAGCCAGCATGGTCAGCCGGACGCGCTTGCCGGCAACGAACAACAGGCGACGCGCTTCGAGCCGGAAGCGTGCGCCGCCAAACTGTGCCTTCTGGTTCATTGCCGCCAGCTGTTCGCTGTCGATGACTCTTCCCGGCCGGTAGCTGAGTGCGTACTGCCGGCCGCCGACGCTCGCGGCAAGCTGCCCCTGGAGCCTGGCAGTCCGCCGCGACACGATTTCAAGAACGACCAGCACGAGCACCGCGGCAGCGCCCAGATACATCCACGCGTACCCCAGCCGCAACCCGTACCACGGGCTGTCCAGCGCGAAAGGACCGTCCGGGGTGTTGCCGGCGAGTCGGTAGCGGTAGCGATAGTCGCCGTTCGTCGACAGCGCGTGCTGCAGCCGGTACCGGGTCTGCTGGGCGTCCGGCGTACTGGCCAGAACTTCGCGCAGCACCGTCTCGTAAGTGGCGCCGTCGTCCTTGCGCTGCTCGACCTCCACCGTCAGACGAGGCGGAGTCTCGAAGGCAGGCGTTGTCGCCTTGTCCAGGTGCAGATCGGCACCGAGCACGAGCTGCAGGCTGCTGAACGGCAGTCGCAGCAGTGTCCGACCTTCGCCGACCAGATTGATCGCCCGATCGAACGCGCTCGCCAGCAGCCTGTCGCCAATCATGAAATCGACGAAGGGCTCGCGCAACTCGACCGTGAAGCCACCCGAACGGCGAACGAACCAGGGATCGACGTCGCTGCCCCCGGCCGTTGTGCGCCGCTGGGCGATCACCTCCATCTCCACCGCTCCCGCTTCCGGCTGCTTGCCGAGCGCCACGGCGACGGCGCCGGGCATCGCCAGCAGATACTGGTGTCCGGCGGAGTCGCTGCTGAAGGTGGCAAAGCGCTTCGAGTCCTTCAACGGCGTACCGGCGGCCACCTTCGCCTGCAGCACGAAGTCCCCCCGGTCCACCGCGCCGGTGTCCCGATTTTGCAGGAATGCGGCGAGCATCCCCGCCTCGTTCAGGAAGTAGAACGGACGGCGTTCGACGCGCAGCGTGACCGGAGTGACGATCTTGCTGATCACCTCCACCGGCCGGTCGCTGCTCAGTCGGATCGCCCATTTGCCGGGTGGGGGCCGGCGAACGATGATCAGGTCGAAGTGGTGGTACTGGCTCCAGTAGGCAGCGTTGCCGAGCACCTGTCGGTGGTTCGCCAGCGTGATCGGCGTCTCGCTGACGGCGCGCGGCGCGACGATCTCGATCTCGCTCGAATCGGCGAGCGGCGTACCGCTGTCCACCGAGCGCTTGCGGACGATGAAACTCATCCACTCGACGGTGTCGTCCACGAGGAACTCGCGCGCCCCTTCTTCGCCGAGCGAGCTGACGCCCTTGGCGCGGTTGAGGATCCCGACAGCAATCGGCAGCACCTCGTCGAACTTTCTGGCTTGGAAATAGCGGTCGGGAACACGTGCCACGTGCTCGCGCATCAGCGCCAGGCCGTTGACCGGCCCGCCGTCGACTCGCGGCAGAGGGTCGAGACTGGCTTTGTCGCCGAGGGCCAGCGCGTACAGCCCGGTGTCCGCCAATGGTCCCTGGACATCGGCGCGCATTTCCCGGAACGCCTCGGCGAACTTCCTGTCCTGCGGCTCGAGCTTGCCGTCCGAGAGCACGATCGGTACGCGAACCGAAGTACCGGGGGCGCCGAACAACTCGTTCTGTTTCTCGACCAGGAGACGGATGCAGCGCCGGATGTCGGAGTACCTGCCGCGGAAATCGACCCTGTCGCGGACCGCTCGCTGGAACGTGCGCCGGTCGTCGTCGCCGCGCACCTGCACGGCCTTCACCTCACGGGCGTCCTCGTCGAAGGTCAGGACGGCGATCCGGTCGCCAGGATCGGCGAGGTCGGCAAGCAGCATCGCCGTCTCGCGCAGCAGGTCCTGCTCCTGACGACCGATGCTCGCCGAATTGTCGATGCACAGGACGAAGTCCGCCGGCAGTGCCGCCCGTTTTGCTGGCGGCGGTGCTGTCGGCATCGGCGCGGGCGCTCCCCCGTCACTGCAGGCGACTACCAGCAGCGCCAGCAGAATGTACGAGACCAGGAACACAAGGCGGTCGGTCATCGCCCCCCTCTTCGGCCGAGCCACATCCCCACGTGCGAGACAGGCGCACCTCCCGAGCATCGCCCGATCCCCGAGTGCGCGAAGTTCACGTCCAGCTACAACAAAAGCATAGCACACGTCAACCGCGCCGGGCAAAAAGAACTGCAAGCCGTCCCCGGCCCTCGGCCCACCCTCCTGGCGACGAAGCCAGGAAGGCCGGATGAGCACCCCGGACGCCCCCGTGACCGGGCCAACCGGCAGCGCCGGCCGTTGGCCAGCACGCCACGTCGCGCTCAGAGCGAACTGCGTCCCCTGCGAGTCACGTTGCCAGGCCCCCGGACGACACGAATCGAACTCTGGTATGCCCGGCTGTCCTCGAACTGGCGAACCGGAGTCACACTCACCGACTCCGCGTTGCCAATGGCCATGAAGTACGAACCCGCACACAGCTTCGGGAAGTACACGGTACCGCCGTGGCTTTGCTGACTGGCCACGACCTTCGAACTCCCCGGAGTCCCCTGGCGCAACTCGACCGTCACGCCCTCGCCGAACGTCTCCAGCTGCACGGTCAGGCTGGCCGAACAGGCACCGGCCGCACTGGCGAACGAAGCCCCAACCAACCACAGCAAGCACAGAACAGTCTTCATCAGATCCTCCGTCTCAATCCGCCGGGCCTCACCGCCGAGCCGAGCAGAAGCCAGCGAGGCCGCCTGGTCTTCCCCCGGACCGAGGAAGAACCGCAATCACCCGGGCCCGACGAATTATTGGTCAGGAAGCCTGGTTTTCCGGGGCATGCATCGGGGGGACGGCGCAACGGCGGAGCGCGCCAGCGCCCTCTCGCCGCTGCCGTGCGCTCGCCAGGACCCCACCCTCCGGCGGCCGACGGCACCTACAGGCGCTGCGGCGACTGTCCGGATGCCCGGTCACGCTCACAGCAACGTGCTCGTCAGCCGGGCCGTGTCGGCCGGGACACGAGCAGCCGAACCTGCGGGCGAGTCGCCAGCGGGGATGCGCTACGGAAAATCCGGCAGCCCAAACCATAAATTGTGAACGGTCGCTGCACGGCAGCAGACGTTCCCTTCCGCTGGAGTCTGCCCGCGGCAGGGGTCCGCAGCGGCGCCACCGCTGCGCGGGTGGCAGACGCAGAGAAACAGGAAGGAGATCACCGTGGCGACAGCCGCTGCAAGCTCGGGGCAGGACCAGTTCGACCTGCTCCCGTATGTCTCGATTCTGATGTGTGTGCTCGGCACGCTGTTGCTGGTCACGCTCGGCTTCGCCGCGCTGAGCCTCGGCCCCGGCGCCGGCGAGGGCTGGATCGTCTCGCCGGCGGAGGGTGTCCGCGCGAAGACCCCGCTGCTGGTCGAATGGGACGGCCAGTTCGCCACGTTCCACGGCCAGGGCGGCCCGACGCGCGTGGCCTGGCTCGAGGAGACCGCTGCCGGCGTTTCCCGAGAGGTTCCGCTGAGCAAGAGGACCCGCACGACCGATTTCTCGCGCCTGATCGCCGAGCTCGAAGGCCGCCGCTCGACCGACTACGCGCTGTTCGCCGTCCGGCCAAGCGGCTTCCAGTCTTTCGATCGCTTCGCCGACGACTTTCGCGGCAAGGGAATCAATGTCGGCTACGAGCCGATCGCCCAGACTCGTCCGGTGAAGCTGATCATGAAGGGAGAAACGCGATGAAAACGGTCTTTCCGCGCGCACGCCAGGAACTCACCCTCGTACCGCTGGCGGACATGCTGACCAATGTCGTCGGCATCGCGATCTTCATCCTGATCTTTACCGTGCTCGCTGCCGGGGGCGCGGTCGTCGCCAAGCGACTGCCCTATGAACGCGCGACGAGTGCCAGGCCGGTGTTCGTCCTCTGTGCCGCCGACCGCGTCTATCTGCTCGACTCGGGGCCGGCGGAGAAGCTGATCGAACGCGTCGGCCAGCCTGGCTCCTCCAGCAACCGCGACAACTGGATCAAGCGCTTCAACGGCGAGAGGATCGAGTCTTCAGGTGTCGCCGTGACCGGCAAGGCGCAAATGGTCGCGAAGACGTTCGGACCCTTCACGCTCGTCAGACTCCAGGTCAGCGTCACCTACACGCCGCTGGCCGCCGGTGGCGAGAGCATCGCCGACGTGGCCGGCGCAGGATCCAGGTTGTTGGCGCACTTCCGCGCACTCGACCGCGACCGGTTCTTCGTCCGCTTTCTGGTCAGCGCCGATGGCATCGAAGCCTTCAACGCGGCGCGCGCGAGAGCGGAAAGCGTCGGCCTGCGCAGTGGCTGGTCGCCGACGGATGAAGGGTCGGCGGTCACTTTCTCGCTCACCCGTGGCCCGGATCCGGGCCAGCCGGGCAAGGACAACATCCTGTGATGTCCATGCCCATCATGCGAGCGACCGACCCCGTGCGGCGAGCCGGCGCCGCCGACGCCGCGCGGGGATGATCCTCGAACACCCGGACGATGAACGTTCTGCCCAAGCCCTGTCGCGCTCCGCCCACTTGCCCATGGAGCGCGGCGGTACCCGACTTGCCAACCCGATTTTCACCACCAGGAGCCTGCGATGTCCGAGCCCATCCCCCTGCCCACCCTCGCTTACGCCGCGAACGGTCCCATGCCGGTCACTGCGCCCGAAGCCGTTGCCCAACCCGCGCCCACCCGCGCTACCGCCGCAGCCAGCACTGCTTTCGTTTCCGCCGGGAACACCGGCCAACAGCGGGATGAAGCCGCCGCGGAGCCCGAAGACGAGCCGACGGAAGCGGCCGTTCCAGCGCTGCCGGAGCTGCCGCCGGTTCCCGCCTTCCTGTTGCTTTCCGAGCGGTCGAGCAGGATCGTCGGGACCGTCGCCGGCCTCGGCCTTGGCGTCGTCACGTCGTTCGCCGCTTACCACCTGTCTCCGTCCGGCAGCGTTCTGGAAAGGATTTTCGATCCATCGAGCGCGGCGACGCTGATTCCGCTGGCCATCGTGTCGCTGTTCTTAGTAGGTTGTGTTCTCGTCCTCCTGCGCGCGCAACGCCTGCGGGCAGGCAGCCGGATCGCTCACGACCGGCTGTCGCTGACCATCGCCCAGGCGATCGAGGCGCACGGACCCGCCGCCGTCGCGAGTTGGCTCGAAGCCCCGGTGAGCCAGGCGAGTCCCTTGCTGCGCCGCGTGCAGTCAGTCGTCGGCCAGTGGCTGCTGAGCCCCGGTCTGGCCGAAGCCGACCTGGCCCTCCAGCATCACGTCGTCGCCGACGCCGAGAACCTGCAGGCCGCGTACAGCCTGCCGCGAACGATCGTCTGGGCGCTGCCGGTGCTCGGACTGATCGGCACGGTGATCGGCATCGCCGCAGCGGTCGGTGGCTTTGCCGACTTCCTCGGCGGCAGCGTCGACGACATCGTCGTGGTCAAGCGCAACCTCGTCGGCGTCACCGGCGGACTGTCGTTCGCCTTCCTCATCACCCTGCTCGGTCTGGCCACAGCGCTGGTCCTGATGTTCCTCACTTCGGCTGTGCAGGCGCGTGAGGAGTCCTTCCTCACCAGGCTGCAAGGCTGCATTTCGGAGCGCATCCTGCCGGCGCTGCAGCGCGCCCATCCGGTGCCGCTACCCACGATGCCTGCCTTCGGTGGCGACGGATTCCTCGCGGCCTTACGGCAGGAGATGCGCAATGGTGCGCGGTTCATGGGGCAGATCTTTTCCCGCACTGGTGAGGAAGTCACCCAACTGCTGGCGAACGACCGCCACGTGCGTGAGACGGCTGTCGAGATTGGCGCTGCCTTGCTGCGCCGCGAACTGACAGCGGCCGCGGCCGAGGTCGCGCAGTCCGGCGAGCGTGCCGCACAGCACATGGCGGACGCCACCATCAGGTTGGTGGCGGAGTCCGAGGCCGTGCTGCGCACGGTCGCGGGGCAGACCGACGAGCTGCGCGCCATGCTTGCCACCCTGGCGGCGGGGATCGCCACGCAAACATCCACCTTGGCAGAGATCAGCTACACGCTGCCGGAGGCGTTGAATGCTCAGGTCGATGCCTTGCGCGAGGCGGGCGCGAGTGCCACTGCGCTGGCTGGCAGCGTGCGTGAGTCGATCGCCGCAGTGCAGGAGATGCATATCGGGCCGGCTCTCGACAACGTCGCCGATCAGGTTGCCACCCAGTGCCGCGAAACGCAGTCGGCAGCAACCACCATCAAGAACCTCACCGAAGCGACCCTTGCCCTCGCTGCCTGCCACACCGCGGTCCAGGAGGGCATCCAGTCCCTGCGCGAACTGCGACTCAACGAAGCCTTGAGCGAAGTCGGCCAGGGTCTCGAGAAGATTGGTCCCGTGCTGGAGCGGTTCCAGCAGCCCTTCGTTCTCACCGCCGTACCGGTGCAGATGCCTGCGCAGCACGCCGGCTGACAAGCGACTAGCCCGGGCCCCTGAGTGGCGCTGGCCACACCCTTCAAGGAGATATCCACCATGTGCAACGAACATCGAATATTCCGGACCGGGCGCCTGGTCGGGCTCCATACGCTGCGCGCCCTCCTGCTGGCAGTCGGCCTTGCCTGCAGTGCGTCGCTGCGTGCCGGGCCGGGTATCACACCGCAGACCGAGGAGGCACTGTTGCGTGGCGACTGGGCAGCCGTCGCCACGCAAACCGCGGCGGCTGCCAGCAGCGACTCCGTGGTCCGCCTCGTCAGGGGACACGCTCTCCTGGCACAGAACCAGAACGACGAATCTGCCTGCACTTTCGTCAGCGCCGACCAGGCGACGATCGAGGCCTGGGACCGCTGGACGGCAGCGCTGCTGTCCGCGCACGGCAGCCAGGCACTGGCCTGGTACTTCCGGGGCGACGCTCTGGCGCG
Source organism: Accumulibacter sp. (assembly GCF_023806625.1). Taxonomy (GTDB): domain Bacteria; phylum Pseudomonadota; class Gammaproteobacteria; order Burkholderiales; family Rhodocyclaceae; genus Accumulibacter. The sequence goes on along the minus strand of NZ_JAMTDX010000012.1, from coordinate 4,542 downwards.
CCGGGCACGGTGGACCGAGGCAATCGAGGCGTTCACCAAGGGTCTCGAGCGTGACCGTCGCAATGCCCTACTCCTCAACGCTCGCGGAGTGAGTTTGGCGCGGACGCGGCAGTGGGACGCGGCGGTCGTCGATCTCGACGCTGCCGCGCGCGCCCGGCGCGACTTCGCCGACGCCTACGCCAACCGGGGCGTCGTCACCCTGCTGCGCGGCCTCGACCCGCGCAGTGCCATCACCGCCTACGATCAGGCACTGAAGCATTCGCCGAATTTCGCGCTGGCCGAGGCGGGTCGCGCTTCGGCGAAGGCGGTGCTGAAGGACAGGGCAGCGGACCAGGAGCTCAAGGCCTCCGGTGGGGGCACGGAGTGCCGCGCGCGACTGCTCGGGGAAGAAGCGAGGAACGCCCTCGCTGCCTTGCAGGAACGAGAGAAGACCAGAGTCGCAGCGTTCAAGGGTGATCCCGGAACAACCCTGCACACGATGCTGGCCGACGTCGCTGGCGGCAACGTGGGCAAGATGCGCGACGTCATATCGCTGGTTGCCCAGCACCCCGAGCTCAGGGATGGCGCCATGCGGCAAATCGATGCGATTGGCAAGGCCAGACCCGATCTGGGCATGCGAATCGATCGAGAGGTGCGACTTGAGAGCGAAAGATCGTCGGCAAAGGGAGCAGGCCGCTTGTTCGTGGAGGCGCTCGCGGGGGTATCCGGTCTATTGGCGGTACACGTGCCAGTGTCTACTGGAACCTCACCGCCGGCAAACGTCGGCAAGCTCACCGGCGCGCGCGGCACGGAGACAGGGGCGTCCGTAAACACGACGATGGGTTTCTCGGGGAGCCCTTTGGCGCAGCAGCTCGTTCGCCAGCTCGAGGCACGCCACGCCGCGGCCGCGTCGCTTACGGGACCAAACGCAGCTCGCGAGGTCGGCGGCGCAGACACGGATCAGGACTCGACCATCGTCTCTCTCGGCGACTTCCCGGTCGTGGCCCAGTTCGGGCTGCTCTATCGAGCCGCTGGGAGCCCAAGCCGGTAGCGCGACTCCTCGCCAGTTTCCTGCACGGAGGCCACTGACATGATCCCGAGAATTCCCTTCCTGGTTGCTCTTCTGTGCCCGCTGCTGGCGCTGCTGTGCCCCACCGCGGGCGCCGAGGACATCATTGCCTTTTCGCTGCGCGAGGCCGAACGGCAGCTCAAGGCGGGCAACAGCGGCGGCGAGACGATCAAACGCCTCGGCGGAATGACCCGAGTGATCGGCGGCGTGGTCGACGAGAGTTCGGCAGATGTGATCCTGATGGGCGGGCGTGAAGCGGGCAAACCGCCGGTCTCGCTCGACGACCTCGTCGTCGCGCTGCGTGCCCGCCTCGTCCATCACGCGTGGCCATTGGTCAGCATCGACAGAACCGCGGAGACCGCCACGACCGGGCAGCAGAAGGTGCGCTTCGATGGCGGCGACGAACTCGCCAGGAGCGCCTTCGGAAAAACCCTGCTCGATGCCGACGTCGTCCTCAAGAAACTCGGACTGAGACTTCTCTCCGCGGAGATCTGGGGTGTGCGCTCGTACTTCGACTTGTGCGCCGAGGCGGCTCGAAGCGGCGCGCTGGAAGAGCATGTCGGCTCGCGTTTCTGGTTCCGGCCGCCCGACAGCAACCGCGTCCTGGTCGGCAAGGGTGTGATCGTCGTGCACAGCCTGCGAGTCGGGGTACAGACCGAGGTCATGAGCGTCAATGGCCAGCCGCCGACCGCCGGCTTTCGCGACAGGATGGGCGACCGCTTTGCGGAAGCCCTTTCGGCTAAGCTCGCAGATGTCGGAGCCTACCACCGCGAGGTCGCCAGGTTGAACCCACTCTACGGATTTGTTGTGCTGGCCAAGGGACTGGAGTCGCAGGCCGCGCTGCCGGACATGAGCTACTGGCTCAAGACCTATCGGGTCCCGCCGGTCGACACGCCGACCACCTATCCGTTGTTGCGACAGCGAGCCGAGGTCTCCACCAAGGGTGGAGCAAAGATCCTCGATGTGGACGGCGGCATCGAACTCCAGGCGGCGGCGATTCGCCTGCGTGACGGTGACGCGACTGCTCTGCGCGAAGTCGTCCTGCGTACGCGACCGTCGCCGGGAACGCTGACCTGGAAGCTTCCGGTCTCGGTCGCCAGGGTCGAAGGCCTCGGGCCCCAGTTCGATCTGAACGAAGCTGCGATCGTCCCAGCGCGGCCTGGGGCCGGCTCCGCCGGCGGCACCTACATCACCCGGACGTGGCTGGCCCCGACGGCGAATGGCACGCAAGCGCCGCGCTGGCAGTCGGCGCCACCGACCCTCGGACCGCTGCCCCAGCCAAGCATCGGGATCCGTGACCGTCTGCCCTCTCAGGCTATCTCTACGCATGTGGGGGGCGTCATGCTCGCCGGTCCCGCCGCCATTCAGGGCGCTGCCAACGCCGCTCCGGACCTCTCCGACGGCGGCTTCGGGCTGATCGTCGACGGCGCCACCGCGCGCCTCGCGCCCGATGCCTACCGCCGCTTCATCACCGCCCTGTGGGCGGTCTACTTCTCGAAGCAGGCCCCGGGCGTGTCGATCGACCCGATCGGCCGTGGCGTCAGCAAGCATCTGGTCCGTTATATCGGTAACGTGATCAACACCGATCTCGCCCGTGTCATGCGCGACGCCGACTACCGTATGAAACAGGCCGCCGTAGGCACCCATCCACTCGAGGTGCCGGGCTTCCAGGACGTCGATCAGCTCACCGCGCGGCATGGCATGCCACTCATTGGGGCGAGCCGGCGCTTCTGGTTCGTGCCCGAGAACATGGTGTTCCGCCGGGATGGCAGCTCGCTGCTGTTCGACAGCGGGCACATGCGTCTCCATACCGAGTTCATCGGGGCCGGTGGCAGCGGCCGGTCGGCCCCCGCCGATCGCGCCTTCGCGGCGTTCTATAGCAAGGCCTATGCGCAAATCGCCAAACGCTACCCTGTGTACGACGAACTGTTCGAGTACGCCAAGCTGGTCGGTCTCGCCACCTACCTCAAGGAGCGCAAGATCCCCCTGCTCTGGTTCCTGCTGGCGAACAAGGACCTCGTCCTCACCGAGGATTCGCCGGGGACCGTCGACGCTCTGGCCAAAGGGTCACGCCAGCACGAGGGTGTGACCATCGAGGGTGGCGTCGACCTGGCGCCACGGGCGCGTTACGTCGCCGACGCGGGCATGGCCCAGGCGCTGGCCGAAGCGGCATCGCGTAGCACAGCCCCCAGCCCCACGCGCGCCGATCGCTCCGCCACCAGCACGACACAAGATCCTGCCGGCAGGCCGGCAGCGAACGCGACGAGCGAGTCCTACACAATCCTCCCCGACCAACTGCTGACGGGTGGCGAGAGCCGCCGCGGCCTCCGCTTCCAGACCGACCTCGCGCTGCACCGTGGCAACACGCCGGGGCTGGAACTCGTGCGCTCCTTCGATCCCGCCGAGTCCGTGGGAGAGTTCGGCGCCGGCTGGCGGGTACTCGTGCCTTACCGCGTTCGCCCCGCCGACGACGAGAAGGTGAGCTTCCGCAACGCCCGGCTGCCAAAACGCATGGTCGTCGAAAACCGCCTGACGGGGCGCCATGAAACGCTGACCTTCAGTACCGACCGCTACGCCATCGCCGGCTATGTTCCGGATGCCCTCGCGGGGAGCGAGCACGTCGGGCTGTTTGTCATGTCGAATGGCTCGTTCCGACTGGCGGACAAGCTGGGCAGCGAGTTCTGGTTCGACCCAGCGGGCGTCCTCACCGACATGATTCTCCCGGAGGAGTACCGAATCCACTTCGACTACCTTTCGGGTCCAGTGCAGGCCGGCGGGGAAAGTGGCTTGCGGCTCGAACCCGTCTCGGAGGACAAAGTCTCTTTCGGCGGCGCAAGGCTGCCTGCACGCCTGCGGCTGAAGGGCGGCTCGGGTAAGGACGAGATCCTGCGTTTCAGCGACAAGGGGCGGATCATCGGCTACGAGCCCGAGGCCAAAACGGGAGGTCGCACGAAGTTCGCCGCCCTCCTCACGAATGGATCATTCCGCCTGCTGGATACGAGCGGTCATGAACTGGTGTTCGACACGGCGGGAATCCATCGCGCCACCGTGCCCAATGTCGAGGACCGCCTGGTGCGCGCGATCACCCTCGGCAAGCAGACCGTGACCCTCGAATATGAACTCGACGCCCAGGGACGGCCGCGGGTCGCGCGCGCCGAAGTAGGCGGCGGCGACGACCCGAGCGCCTCGCGGCGCACGCTTGCCTACTCCTACGACGAGTCCGGCCGCCTGGCGCGCGTCGCCGCTCCCCGCCCGGCAGTCGCGGCGGCCACCAAGACCCCAGCCCCGCGGACAAATCCCGGACTGACGAAACGGGCGGCACGCGTATGACCTGGAAAGAGCAGCAGCGAGCGTCCGAGCGCGCCGGTGCAGGCGAGCACGGTCGACAGCAACGCGCCTGGCGCTCATCGCTGATCGCAATGCGCGACTGGACGCTGGGGCGTAACCGGTAACCAGCCGGCGTTCTTCCATGCGCGCGTCGCCCCGACGAGAAT
>NZ_JAMTDX010000011.1:29837-203595 GCF_023806625.1 Accumulibacter sp. | reverse complement strand
TGTCACTACACACCAACTCGGCCAGATGACTAACCCCCTGTTTTTATTGGGGCCGCCCAGCCAATTATGCCGTTGGAACGTAAAAGGTGTCGAACTCGGGAGCCAAGGGGCACACGCTGCTCGCCGAAGTCGACGCGCTGTTCGGCCGGCAGACGCCCGACGGATAGCCGACGGGCTCTCGCGACGCACTACGCCGGCGTTTGGGAAGGCCGCCGGCTCACCGGCAATCAATCGACTTCGGGCTGTCCGCGAAGGCGTCGCCGATCGCCGGTCGTGTTCCTCGTCGGGGGGCCTTCGTCCCGTTGCCGGTAGGTCGATCGCGATGTTCGAGGCGCTGCTGGTCGGCTCGCGCCGCTCCGCCCTGGTTTCGCGCGCAGCTCGCCGACTGGCCGTCACTGCGCCGCGTAAGCATCGACGCAGTCGCGCAGGCGATCGAAGAGCGCGCTCTCGCCGACCAGCGCGGTGAGTCCGAGCCGGTCGAGGTCGGCGCGCAGCGGCGTGCCGACATGCGCGAAAACCAGCCGCACGCCCTGTCGGGCGAGGTCTTCGTGCAGTTCGGCGAGGGCGCCGCCGGCCGAGTAGTCGACTCCGGTGATCGCTCCGGCGTCGATGACCAGCCAGCGGACGGGCTCTGGCGAGTCGTGGACGAGGGCCATCGCCTGGCTGCGGAAGTGGCCGGCGCTGGCGTAATAGAGGTCGCCGCCGAACCAGTAGACGACGAGTCCCGGCTGGGCGTGCTTGCCGGGGGCGACGGCTTCCCAGTGCCAGTTGCCCTCGGCGTCGCGCAGCTCGATCGCGGTGCGCGGGCGGTAGCCGCGGCGCACGTGGTCGAGCAGCGAAAGGACAATGGCCAGCAGGATGCCGTGCTCGACGCCGAGAACGACGACCGCCGCGGCGGTGGCCAGCGCCAGGAGCCACTCGTCGCGCGACTTGCGGCGCAGGTCGTCGAGGCCCTTGAGGTCGACGAGGTGCACCGCGATGGTGAACACGATCGCTCCGAGTGCGCTGACCGGCAGGTACTGCAGCGGACCGGTGAGGAAGAGCAGCACGAGGAGGACGACCAGCGCCGTCGACAGGTGCGCGAGCTGGCTCGACCCGCCCGAGCTCTCGACCATCGCCGTCTGCGTCGGACTGCCGTTGACCACGAAGGTGCCGCTCAACGCGGCGGCGGCGTTGGCTGCCGACAGGCCGAGCAGGTCCTGGTTCGAGTCGAGCGCCTGGTGGTGCCGCGTCGCGTAGGCGCGGGCGGTCACCGCGCTCTGCGCGACGATCATGATGAAGCAGGCGCCGGCGGTGGGCAGCAGCGTGCGGATCAGGTTCCAGTCGAGCGGTGGCAGCGCGAGCCTCGGGAAGCCACCGGACACCGGTCCGATGATCTCGATGCCGTGGCCGGCGAAGTCCAGGCTCGCGCTGGCGCTGATCGCCGCGACGACGGCGATCAGCGCGCCGGGCAGCTTCGGCGCGACGCGGCGCAGGAGCAGGATCGTGGCGATCACGGCGAGCGACACGCCGAGCGTCGGCAGGTGGGTCTGCGGCAATTCGCGGACGATCGTCAGCAACTGCTCGAGCGGCTGGTGAGCGTGCATCGGCAGGCGCAGCAGTTCGTCGAGAACCGCGATGCCGACCTGGAAGCCGACTCCGGTCAGGAAGCCGACGAGCACGGTGCGCGACAGGAAGTCGGAGAGGAAGCCGAGCCTGAAGACGCGGGCGAGGAGCAGGAAGCCGGCGGTGAGCAGCGCGACGAGGCTGGCCAGGGAGAGGTAGTGTGCGGTGTCGGCGACGGCCAGCCCGGAGAGGCCGGTGGCCAGGATCGCCGCGGTCGCCGAGTCGGCAGCGACGACCAGGTAGCGCGACGAGCCGAGTGCGGCGAAGGCGATCAGCGGCAGCAGCAGCGTGTACAGGCCGCTGATCACCGGCGTTCCGGCGATCTTGGTGTAGCCGAGCGCCTGCGGAACGTTCATCGCCGCGAGCGTGAAGCCGGCCAGCGCGTCGCGCGTCGCCGCCGCCCGGCTGGCGATCGGCAGCAGGCCCTGGAACAGCCCGAAGCGAGCAGCCTGTTTGGTCGTGGAAGGCTCGTTCACATCCGTCCTTTCTCTGCGGCGAGATGCTCGGTCGCCGGTCGGTCGCCCGAGGACGCCGGCCGGCAACGACGTGGCTCGTTAGAGCGCCGCGCTGCGCTGGCTGGTCCCCGCGGCTACGGCGCCAGGGCGGGATTTCGGGCGGCGACGGCGAGGCAGCTCGGCGAGCCGAGCTGGCAGACGACGACGTAGGTCGTCTTCCGACCGCAGCCCTCGACGCCAACCGTATACTCGGCGCGTTCGAGACCGTTCCAGACCACCGGCTGGAGCAGGTTGCTCGACAGGACGATTCCTCTGGCCGTCGGGCAGGACAGTTCGAACTGTCCGCGGCGGGTGGCGACGAGCAACGCCTGATCCTGTTCGCTGGCCAGGATCTGCTGGTCGGAGGCGCAGCCGGCCAGCGTCAGCACGCCGAGCGCCAAGCCGGCGAAGGATTTCCGTTCGAAGACCATATCGAGACTCCATGATCGATGGGGAGTGGTCGGCGCGGCGATCACGCCGGCAGACTCGATCCCCTGGGTGAACAAGCACGCCCGGTGTTGGCGAGGTGCGTCGCAATCCGCTGACCGTCATCGGGACCGCCGGCTGCGCGTCAGCGCCGCCCGCCAAAGCGTCCGCCGAAACCGCCGCCGCCGAAACGGCCGCCGAAACCGCCGCCGCCGAAGCGGTCGCCGAAGTCGCCGCCGCCGTAGCGGTCGCCGCCTCCCCAGCCTCCGCTGCCGAAGCGGTCGTCGCCGCCGCCCCAGCCGCTGGCACGGCTGTCGGCCGCGCTGCGGGCCTGCGCTTCACGGTCGGCCCACGAGGTGTCGCCGGTCGCCGACTGCCAGCCGCCGGCGCCTTGCTGTTGCCAGCCGCTGCCGCTGTTGCGGTAGACGTTGCCGTCCGACCCGGCGTAGTGGTTGCCGAACAGCCCGCTCGAGGTGTAGCTCTTGGTTTGCCCGGTCTGCGCGTCGTAGGCACTGACCGTGTGCTGCGCGCCGACGCCTTCGGGCCCGGCGGTCGCGGTGGCCGTTCGTGACACCGAGCTGCCTTCGGGGCCGGTCGCCGAGACGCTCGAACCGTACGAACGCTGCCCGGTGTAGGTGTTGTACGAGCCGCCGCGGGCGACGTTGCCGGTGGTTCCGCCGGCGGTATCGAAAGTGCGGTCGTAGCCGCGTTGCGCCTGACCCGTCCACGGGTTGTAGCTGCGTCCAGCGGCGTACGATCCGCTGGTGCCGGTGCGCTCGTTGGTGTAGGTTCCGGTCGCCGCCGTGCCGACGCGGCCGTCGGCGGCCGAGTACCAGGTGCGCGTTCCCGAGTACACGGTATTGCCCCAGTGGCCATAGACGCTGGCGCTCGTCGACCCGCAGCAGGGGTAGCCCCAGTATCCCGGGTGATAGTATGCGCCCCAGTACGGCGCAGCCCAGGCGGCCGTAGCCAGACCAAGCCCGTAGCCGAAGGCGAAGCCGACGTAGGGGTTGTAGATCGGTGCCGCGGCGATTCCCCAGGTGTACGGCGCTGCGTACCAGACGCTGCCGATCCACGGAGTGTAGGCATAGCCGGTGCCGTAGACGACGACGCCGTCGGGGGCGACCATCGTGCCGAGGTAGCCCGGCGTGTACCCGACGTAGACGACCTCGCTGGTCGCGCCATAGACCTGCACGTAGGTCACGTAATGCAGTGGCGAGCTCGCCGGGATGGTGTAGATCACCGGCGGGACGCTGGTCGCGACGAACCACGGGCCGGTCAGCCCGGTCGCCGTGAACCACACGCCGGCGCGCACCGCGTAGTAGCTCGTCGGCCCGACGCGGATGATCGGGTCGGCGGAGTTTGCGACGTACTGCAGCGGCGTTCCGTCGATCGGCCGGTATTGCGGGGCGCCGTCGAACGTCGGGGTGAACTTCGGACCCTTGCTCAGCGGGACGACGGCCGTCTGCGGAACCGAGTTGGCGATCAGCATTTCCTGGGCCTGAGGCGTTCCGGAGACCGAGGCGAGCACGACGGCCGACGGGGAGTCGGCCGGAATGCGCGCGAAATCCGCCGGCAGCGAGTTCGCCGCGACCCAGGTCCACGGCCCGCCGAGCGCCGGCGCCCGGTACCAGCGCCCGGCCATCAGCGTGTAATACTGGTTGTCGGAAGTATCGACGAGCACGTCGGCGGTGGTGTTGTCGGCCCAGAGCAGGCCAGTGCCGGTGACCGGAACGAAGTTGGGCTGCCCCTTGAAGACGATCAGCTCGGCGGGCACCTGGCTGACATAGATCGTCGGCACGCCGTCGTTCAGCGACGGCTTCGGGTTTGCCCGCGGACCGCCGTCGAGCAGATCGATGCGCTTCTCGCCGGCCAGCTGGCTGGCCAGGTCGTCGAGGCCGAAGGGCACGCGCGTGGCGCGCGTCCACCGACCGTCGAGCGAGGCCGACGACAGCCAGCCGTCGAAGACGTGCAGGTACCAGGTGCCGTCGAGCCGCGTCCGGGCGATCAGTGCCTGGGTATTGATCACCCGCTCGAAGCGGCTGCTGTTGACCTGGCGGATCACCGGCGCGCCGTCGATCGGGACGAGGATCGCCGGCGAGGTGCTGACGATGATCCGCGGCGGGTCGTTGTTCACCGGCACGGCTTTCGGCTTGACCGTCCGTGAGGCGGCGAGCTGACCCTGCAGCAGGTCGAGCGAGACCGTCGTCAGCGTCGCCGGGAGCTGCCCGCGCAGCTGGCTCAGGTAGGCGAGACCGTCGTCGGCCAGCGTCGGGAAGCGGGCCTGCGTCAGGTTCAGGTCGGAGAGCGTGACGGTGCGGGTCAGGCGATCGACGTCGGTCCGCGCGCTGCCGGTGATCACTCCGAAAGTCTGCTCCTTCGTTCCACTCGGGTTGACCGAGACGGCCGCGCGAAAGGCGAGGCGGTTGCCCTGCCAGCTGTCGACCTGCGGCAGATAGATCAGCGCCGTCGCCCCGGAGAGCTTCACCTGCCGTGGCCAGGGGTCGGCGAGCGACTGGCTCGGCGGCTGGCCGGGAGCAGTCTGGCTCTGGGCTGCAGTTGCTGTGTCGGGCGGCGCAGCGAAGCCCGGGCTGGCCGCCGGCGGCGGCAGCGCGAAGGTTGGCCCGGGATCGCCGGCGAGCGGCGGGTTCGCCTGCTGGCCTGCGCAGCCGGCAGCGGTGGCGATCGCGGTGGCGAGCAGGCTCGCACGAAGACTCGGTCTGGGCATGGAATCTTCCTTTGCGGGGAGCGGGGTTGATCGGGCGTCCGTTCGGGCGCAGAGTATGTGACGAGCAGGCCGGGCGGTCAACGGCCGCCGTGCCTGCCGCGGGCAAGCGGCGCGAGTCGGGCCGCGCGGCGCCCGCTTGCCAAAGGACAGACGATGATCCCTCTTCCGCAACAGGTCTCGTCGGTGGCGCAGGTCATCCAGCTCGCCGTCGCGCCGGTCTTTCTGCTCGCCGGGGTCGGTGCGCTGCTCGGAGTCCTGGCCAATCGCCTCGCACGGGTCATCGACCGTTTCCACGTGCTGGAGAGGAGTCTGGCCGGCGAGCCCGATCCCGCCGAACGCGCGGAGAGCCTGGCGACGATCCTCGCGCTCTCCCGGAGGGCGCGCTGGATCCACTGGGCGATCAGTCTGTGTACGGCCTGCGATCTGCTCGTCTGCCTGGTCGTCGTCGCGCTGTTCGCCGGCGCCGAGCTGAAGGTCGATCTGTCGAGCACGATCGCCGGCCTGTTCGTCGCCGCGATGCTCGCGCTGATTGCCGGACTGGCCTGCTTTCTGCGCGAGATCGCCCTGGCTACCCGCTTCATCGAGAGCCTGCACCGGACGGCGGCCGAGGCAGATCGGCGGGGCTGACCATCCGGGCGCGCGGGATCAGCGGGTTGTCTGGCCGGTGGCGATTGCCGCTAGAATGGCCGCCGCCCTAAGAGGTTGTGAATAAATCTACTGCGCGGCCAATCTGCGGCGTTGCTCACTCGCTCACTCCTCGCCTATCCACCTGATATGTCTCGTCGTTCGCTCGCTCGCGCCTGGCATATCGGCCTGCTCGTGACGATTTCTTCACAACCTCTCACCACAGGATCAACGATGAACTGGTTCCACGAACTCTCTTCAATCGGACTGGCCGTCTTCGTTCTGACGCTGACGCTCGTGCTGTCGGTCGCTGGAGTCTGGCTGGTCACGCCGCGGGTGCGCGCGTCGCTGCTTCACCGGCATTTCGACAACGGTTCGATCGCCGGGCTGCTCTCCGCACTGATCGGCGTCTATGCGGTGGCTGCCGGTCTGACCGCGGTGGCCGTCTGGCAGAACATGGACGATGCGGCCGCCGACGTCGGCCGCGAGGCGGCGGCGATCGCCGTCCTCTACCAGAATCTCGGCGGCTATCCGCCGCTGCTCGAGAAGCAGACGAAGAGGGCGCTCGCTGCCTATACACGGCACGTGATCGATCACGAATGGCCGATGCACCTGCACGGCGAACTGCCGCCGAACACGCTGCGGATCATCGAAGCGGCGCAGCGCGCGATCCTCGCCTTCGAACCGGCGAGCGAAGGCCAGAAGATCGTCCACGCCCGCGTCCTCGAAGCGTACAACCGCCTGGTCGAGGCGCACTGGCGGCGGCTGCAGGCGGTCACCGACACGGCACTGCCGATCGAACTGTGGGTGGTCGTGACGCTGCTCGGGCTGAGCGCGATATCGGCGTGCTTTCTGCTGCGCGTCGACAGCTTCCAGCTGCACACCGCGCTGACCCTTCTGGTCGCGACGCCGGTTGCGCTGGTGATCTATTTCATCGCCGTCAGCGACCACCCGTTCCAGGGCGGAATCAGCGTCTCTCCTGAGCCTTACCGGGCCGTCTACGAACGGCTGATCCTCCCCGACCCGGCGATCCAGGACTGAGCGGACCGGTGCCGATCGCGCCCCGGCGTCTCGCCCGTTCAGAGGCGCGAGGCGAGGATGCCGGTCAGTTCGTCGTCGCCGAGCACGACGGGATTGGTCTTCATGCTCGACCCGCGGCTCGCGGCGACGATCCGCGGCAGGTCGCTCGCGGCGATTCCGTAGGCCGAAAGGCGTGGCAGGGCGAGTTCCTCTTCCCAGCGGCGCAGGGTGTCGACCAGGAAGCGCCGCGCGTCGCGCCCGTTGAGACCCTTCTGCATGGCGAAGCGGCGCCCGATTTCGGCGTATTTGGGCAGCGCCGGGTTGTCCGGCTCGCGCGCTTCGAGCGCGGCGATGTTGCCTGCCGTCGCGCTGGCGACCAGCGTTCCGCAGACGACGCCGTGCGGGATCGGGAACAGCGCGCCGAGTGGCGAGGCGAGCCCGTGGACCGCGCCGAGCCCGGCCTGGGCGAGGCAGATCCCCGAGGTCAGCGAGGCGTAGGCCATCTGTGCCCGCGCGGCGGCCGACTGCGCGCGGTGAAGAGCCGGCAGGGCATCCCGCGCGGCCATGATTCCCGACCGGGCGAGCGCGTCGGTGACCGGGTTGGCGCGCAGCGAGACGAACGATTCGAGCAACTGGGTGAAGGCGTCGAGACCGTCGGCGGCGATCAGTTCGGGCGGGCAGCTGGCCAGCAGATCGGGGTCGACGATCGCCCATTCGGCGACCAGCTGCTCGTCGCGAAACGACTTCTTGAACCCCCCGGGGGCGCTGAGTACGGCGTTGCGGGTCGCCTCGGACCCCGTTCCGGCGGTCGTCGGGACGGCGATGAACGGCGTCGCCGGCCCACGGTACGGCAGTTCGGGTCCGACGCCCTCGAGGTGGTCTTCGACCGGATTGCCGGTGCGCAGCAGCCCGGCGATCGCCTTGGCCGCGTCGAGCGCGCTGCCGCCGCCGACGCCGACGACGGCGTCGAAGGCAGAGGCGCGAAAGCTGGCCACCGCCTGATTGACGAATTCGGGCGAAGGTTCTCCGGAGACCCCGACGCGCTGCCAATCGAGGCCACGCTGGCGAAAGGCGGCGAACAGCCGCTCGCCGGCGGCCGACTCGACGAACGAGCGGGCGCCGGTGACCAGCAGCAGGCGCCGGCCATAGCCCGCGGCGATCTCCGGAAGCCGGGCGATCGCGCCGCTACCGAACTCGATTCGCGGCAGGCGTCCGATCGAGAATCGGCCAGCGCCGTCGCTCATTCGGGGAACAGCCCGTTCATCGGCTCACCGCGCCGCGCTTCGGCCATCATCCCGGCGACCGTGTCGCGCCAGGCGAGGTAGTGTGTCGTCTGCTTGTGCGCAGCGGCGTCCGCCGCCGAGGCGTAGGCCTCGTAGAGGATGAATCGCGCCGGGTCGTCGGGGGCCTGCAGCACGTCGAATCGGCGATTCCCGGGCTCGCCGACCGACGCTTGGTGATTGAGCCGCGTGGCCGCGATGAACGCGGCGATCGATTCCGGTCTGACCCGGACATGGACGAGGGTGACGTGCATGGTCGCTTTCCTCCGCTTGGACTGGCGAGATTCTACCTCGCGCGCTGCCGGGTCGGCGATCGGCGCGGTGACCTCCGCCGGCCGCCCCCGGCGAGGGAGCCGTCGCGCGGTGTCAGGCGAGAAGGCGGCGGCGAGCGAGGACGCAGGCGATCCAGAAGCCGAGACCGGCGACCAGCAGCAGCACTGCGAGATGGCCGAGCGGGTCGTCGGGAAGCTCGCCGAGCAACAGAGGCCGCACGAGCTGCACGGCGTGAGCCAGCGGCAGCCAGCCGGCGATCGCCTGGATCGCCGCCGGCAACTGCCCGGCCGGGAAGAACACTCCCGAGATCAATAGCATCGGGGTCAGGAACAGCGTGAAGTAGTACATGAAGAAGTCAAACGAGGGAGCGAGGGCGCAGACCACCAGGCCGAGCGCAGCGAAGGCCGCGCCGGTCAGGAAGATGACCGGAATCGCCGCCAGCGCGTACACCGACGAAACGAGCCCGAGGGCGGCGACGACGGCGAGGATCGCCAGTCCCGAGAAGAGGCTCTTCGAAGCCGCCCAGAAGAGTTCGCCGGCGAGCACTTCGTCGAGCGACAGCGGCGTGTTGAGGATCGCCTCCCAGGTCTTCTGGACGTGCATCCGCGAGAAGGCCGAGTAGAGCGCCTCGAAGGTCGCCGCGTGCATCGTGCTGGCGACGACCGTTCCGGCGGCGAGGAAGCCGAGGTAGTCGACCCCGTCGATCGCCGGCATCAGGCTGCCGAGTCCGTAGCCGAGACCGAGCATGTAGATCAGCGGGTCGGCGAGGTTGCCGAGCAGCGAGGGAACGGCGAGCTTGCGCCAGACGAGGAAGTTGCGGCGCCAGACGGGCAGCCAGCGGAGGCCGGGGCGGGGGAGGTGCAGTCGGGCGAGACGCATGGCTCGGAGATCTTGACTTGACAGCCTCTCAGTCGCGCAGGTCGCGACCGGTCAGCTTGAGGAAGACGTCCTCGAGACTGGCTGCGCGATGCACGAAGCGCAGTTGCGCTTCGCCGGCCAGTGCGGACAGCAGGGGGGCGGGATCGAGGCAGTAGACGAAGGCGGTGTCACCGGCCGCCTCGACGCGTTCGCCGAGAACCATGCGCTTGCGGGCCCAGTCGACGGCGTCGTCGCCAAAGACCTCGACGACCTGCGGTTCGATGTGCTTGGAGATCAGCCCGCGCGGAGCGCCCTCGGCGATGATCCGCCCGCGGTCGAGGATCGCCAGTCGATCGCAGAGGCGTTCGGCTTCGTCCATGAAGTGGGTGGTCAGGAGCAGTGTCTTGCCTTCGGCGACGAGCCGCTTGAGGCGCTCCCAGATCAGGTGGCGGGCCTGCGGATCGAGGCCGGTCGTCGGTTCGTCGAGGAACAGGATGTCGGGGTCGTTGATCAGCGCCCGGGCCAGGGTGAGCCGCCGCTTCATGCCACCCGACAGCGTCTGGATCGGCGCGTCCTGCTTGCCGGCAAGGCCGGCGAAGTCGAGCAACTGCGGAATGCGCTCGGCGATCAGCGTGTCGGCGATGCCGAAGTATCGGCCGTAAACGAGCAGGTTCTCGTGGCAGGTGAAATCCGGGTCGAGATTGTCGGCCTGCGGAACGACGCCGACGCGCGCGCGGGCGAGCCTGGCCTCGCCGGGAATCGCCCGGCCGGCGAGGCGAACCTCGCCGCCGTCCAACTCGCTCAGGCCAAGGCAGCAGCGCAGGGTGGTCGTCTTGCCGGCGCCGTTCGGCCCGAGCAGGCCGAAGCAGGTCGCCGCCGGAACCGAGAACGAGAGATCGTCGACGACGACTTCGCCTGCCCAGGACTTGGCCAGATGTCCAACTTCGAGGATCGCACCCGGGTCGCCGACCGCCCGCGTGCTGCGGCGGGTCAGTGACGCCATGCGCGGCTGACGATTTCGCGAATGAGGTGCAGGCGCCGGTGGAAGAAGTGGTCGGCCCCCGGAACGACGACCACCGGGAGGTCGAGCGGTCTGGCCCACTCGATGACGTTGGCCAGCGGCACGGTGGCATCCTCGGAGCCGTGGATGACGATCGTGTCGCCGGGCACGGCGCGCGTCTGGTAGCGGCGTGCCCCTTCGACGAAGCCCGACGCGGTGCCCACGAGAACCAGCCGCTGCGGCGGGTGGCCGCTGGCCAGCAGCGCCTCGGCGACGCGCGTCTGCACATAGGCGCCGAAGGAGAATCCGGCCAGGGCGACCGGCAGATTCCCGAAGCGACACCTGGCCTCGGCGAGCACGCAGAGCATGTCTTCGGTTTCGCCCTGGCCGTCGTCGTGCCTGCCCTCGCTGAGACCGACGCCGCGGAAGTTCGGTCGCAACGCGACGTAGTCGAGGTGATTGAAGGTCCGCGCGAGCGTCTGGACGACCTTATTGGTGTTGCCGCCTCCAAACAGCGGATGCGGGTGGGCGATCAGCGCGATGCCGCGCGGCGCACCGGGATTCTCGACGATGACCTCGATCCGGCCGGCCGGTCCGTCGATCAGCAGGGGCTCGGGCTGGATTCTCATGCGCGGACTCTCCTCTTGCTTTGCGGCAACGGACGCCACCGCCGGCGCCAGGCCACCTACCTGGCCGGCAGATGCGCGGCCCGGGGCGGGTCTGCCGGTTCAGATCCTCAAACGCTCGACGATTCGCCCGTTCCGCAGGTGCTCCTGGATGATCTCCTCGATGTCCTCGTGGTCGACGTAGCTATACCACACGCCTTCGGGGTAGACGACGAGAACCGGACCGTCGTCGCAGCGATCGAGGCAGCCCGACTTGTTGATGCGCACCTTGCCGCGTCCCTTGAGCCCGAGTTCGGCGACTCGCTCCCTGGCGTAGGTCTGAGCCGCCGTGGCTCCTGCGCCGTTGCAGCAGGTCTCGCCCTCGCCGCGCTGATTGCAGCAGAAGAACACATGGTGCCGGAAATAGCTCATCGAAGCGCCTCCTCGCGTCGTCGTCGGCTGGCTGCCAGGGGCCATTCTAACGCCGTTTGCCGGGGCCCTCGCGCGAGGCCGTGTGCAGTCCGGCGAAGGGAGCGCGGCGATCGGTCGCCGATCGCGTAGAATTGGGGCCATCCGACGGGTCGCCGGTCGCTGTGCTGTCCGGCCGCAGGCCCGGTTCCCTGGTGATCGTCCGATGAGCAGCAACGAAGATCCCTTCGTCGTCCTGGGCGTCAGCCGCGGGGCGTCACCCGAAGAAGTCAAGCGCGCTTACCGGCGGCTGGCGATGTTCTGGCACCCCGACCGGAACCCTTCGGCTGCCGCAGAGAGCGAGTTCAAGCGTATCCATGCCGCCTACGAGAGCTATCTCGACCCGCAGCGCCTGGCCGCGCTGGAGCAGCCAGACGAGGAAGGCGCAGCGGATCAGGGAGGGCAGGCCGCAGGCGACGAGGTTGGAGCCGATCTGACCCAGGTGCTGATCCTGACGCTCGAGGAGGCGGCACTCGGCTGCCGGAAGAACGTCGAACTCGTGCACAGCGTCCGCTGTGCTGCGTGCCGCAACAGCGGTCGAATCCAGCACAGGAACTCGGTGCCCTGCCCGGCGTGCAGCGGCTGCGGCCGGGTTTCCTGTGGTAGTGGGCGAACAAGTCGCTGCACGGGGTGTAGTGGGCGCGGCTACCTCTACGAGACGGCGTGTCCGGAATGCGCCGGGACGGGCTGGCGCCCGGAACTGCGAACACTGTCGGTCACCGTCCCGCCGGGCCTGCTCGACGGCGAGCGTCTGCGTCTCTCACGGCAGGCGCCGCTGCCTCCGGGGGGCACCCGGATGCGGCCCGGTGATCTCTATCTGGAGGTCGCTTTCGCCGAGCATCCGCTGTTCAATCTCCAGGGCAGGGATATCCATTGCCACGTTCCGGTCAGCGTAATCTTCATGCTTTGCGGGGGGGCCATCGAGGTGCCGACGCTGTTCGGCACGGTCAGCGTCGAGCTTCCACGACACGCGCACCAGTCGCCCGAGCAGCGCTTCGCCGGACTGGGCTATCCCGACAAGCAGGCTTCGCTGGCGGGTGACCTGGTCATTCACCTGCAGGCGATCTATCCGCAGGAACTGCCGGACATGGACCTCGAGTTGCTCGCCGGAATCGAGGAGCGGGTCGCTGCCGATCCCGGGCGGTGCTCGCCGGCGCTCGCTGCGTGGAACGAGCGGATGCGCTTGCGGCGAGGTTCCGGCCATCGCTGAGAGGTTGTCAAGGAATCGTCACGAGCAGGTCGCGATGCCAGGTGCCAGGAAAGGGGGGTTCCTTCCTTTCTCTCCCGGAGCGAACGGCGAGACCTATCAGATGGATGGGAGAGGGCGAAGGCGGGGTTTCGCGCAGCATGCTGCGCGCCGCCGCAGCCGGCCGGCTGTGCAAAGCCGGCCGTGGACGCAGGCGGGGTTTCGCGCAGCATGCTGCGCGCCGCCGCAGCCGGCCGTGGGCGGAGCGACTGAGCAACGCCGCAGATTGGCCGCGCAGTGGATTCATTCACGACCCGTGGGGCGGGCCGCGGCTACAGATTCCTTCCGACGGCCGTCAGGTAGGGCAGGGCAAGGAACGGCCAGAGGCTGGCGACCCAGCGAGTCAGACCATTGAAGTTCAGGAAATGGCCCTGGCGCCAGGCGGCGAGCGCTGCTTCGGAGTAGGGGTTGGCTGGGGTCAGGTTGACCAGGGTCGTTCCGGCGAGCAGGGCGACTCCGGCAAGCGCGACGCGGAAGCGCGCCGGCAGGAGCAGCGCCATGGCAAGCAGCGAGCCGCCGATCAGCAGGCCCACCTGGGCCCCAGGCGTCAGCCAGGCGAAAGCGTCCTGGGGGGCGACGAGAACGGCTGCGGCCAGCGTTCGGACCGTCAGGGCGAGCACGAAGAACGCCGCCAGGACGAGATGAGGCGACGAGCTGTCGGCGAACAAGGTTCGCGCGAACAGGCCGATGACCACCGTGTTGCAGCCGATGACCGCCGTTTCGAGAACCAGGAACGAGGGGGCGGCGTACGGTACGGCTGGCGTCAGATCGAGAACGCTGCGCAGGTCGCCGGCACCGAAGAGCAGCGTTTCCGGTGACAGTTGAGTCAGCAGCCACATGCCGAGCAGAACGAGACCGAGCTCGGCATGCGCGATCGGCGCCAGCACGCTGCGCTGGAATCGTGCCAGTGCGCGGAAGATCCTCCTGCCGTTCCAGCAGGCGAGCGCCACGCCCAAGGCCGTGCCGGCGATGTTGCAGCCGAGATCGACGTTCGACGGCACGCGCGAAGGCAGCCAGTTCTGCAGGCATTCCAGGGTGAGGCTGAGCAGGCTGCCGAGGAGCAGGGCGGCGAGCGCCGCCGACCAGTTGCCGCCCGGGATTCCGCGCAGCGCGAGGGTCAACAGGAAGCCCAGCGGCAGGTAGGCGAGGACGTTTACGGTCAGGTCGAAGACCGTCCAGTAGCGTGGCCAGCCGGCACTGAGGAACTCGAGCGGCGAAATGCCCAGGCTCCGCCAGTTTGCCAAAGGGTACAGGCTGGCGTAGGCGATGAGGATCACGTAGGCCAGCGCCAGATGGAGCGGCAGACGGGTCGAGCGAACGAAAGCCGAGTCCGCGCGTCGGTCGTTGGCCAAACCGGGCGCAGGCAGGGGCATCAGCAGGCTGCGGGCGAGAAGGCGATCATGACTTGTATTCTAGCGCCGTGCGAGCCGGGCGCGGGCGACTGCGGCGCTTGCGCGGTCTTCGGCGAGCCTGCCGTGGGGTTCCCGACTGGTCGCCCAGGCCGACCCGCAGAGCTGCCAGCGGGTCGCGCTTCCCCCGTCGTTCGCTGGAGCCCGGCGAGAATTGCCGTCGGCGCCTGCTGATGGTAACATCCGCCGATTTTTGCCGGCCGACGGCTGGCGAGACTGGACGCGTGCATCGACGGCGCGTTGGGCGTTCGTTTCACGGGCGTCCGTATTTCGCACATTCGCCTGATCAAGGGTGTCCGTACTTGGCAGCAGGGCGGGCTTTAACGGGGCGGATGGTGGTTCAACCCTGACAGAGAGAACATTCAAGGCATGTCTACAACGATGCGGCAGATGCTCGAGGCCGGCGTTCATTTCGGCCATCAGACGCGTTTCTGGAATCCGAAGATGGCGCCGTACATCTTCGGCTCGCGGAACAAGATCCATATCGTCAACCTCGAAAGGACGCTCGCCAAGTACAACGAGGCGCTGGCTTTCGTGCGCCGGCTGTCGGCGAACAAGGGGACGATCCTCTTCGTCGGCACCAAGCGCCAGGCGCGCGAGATCATGGCCGAAGAAGCGACGCGCAGCGGGTCCCCGTACGTCGACCAGCGCTGGCTAGGCGGGATGCTGACCAACTTCAAGACGATCAAGCAGTCGCTCAAGCGCCTCAGGGAGACCGAGACGATGTGCGAGGACGGCTCGCTCGACAAGCTCGCCAAGAAGGAAGCGCTGATGATCACCCGCGAACTCGACAAGATGCACAAGTCGATCGGTGGCATCAAGGAGATGGGGTCGCTGCCCGACGCCCTGTTCGTGGTCGACGTCGGCTATCACAAGATCGCCGTCACCGAAGCGCGCAAACTGGGCATCCCGGTCGTCGGAGTGGTCGATACCAACCACTCTCCGGACGGAGTCGATTATGTGATCCCGGGTAACGATGACTCTTCGCGAGCGATCCGGCTGTATGCGCGCGGCGTCGCCGATGCGGTGCTCGAAGGACGCAGCCAGTTCGTCGAGGAAATCCTCGAAGCGGTTTCGGACGACGAGTTCATCGAGGAGTCCGACGACTGAGACCTGGTGCATCAGGCCACAAGTCTTGCGGCAAGAGCGAGCCGACTAAGCACTGGTCACAGGCTCGGGTGAAAGCAGGTGCGCGGGACGGCGGGCCGATGGTTTGGCCGATTCGCTCACCGGCCTGGCCATCGGGCTGGGCAGTCTGGCGCAGCGGGCTCACGCCAGACTGCCGCCCGGTTCCGGTCAGCGGAGTCGGGCGGTTCGGAAAACAAGTGGTCGCCGAGGCGACCCGTGCAGGCAACTGGAGAAGGATATGGCGGAAGTCACCGCAAGCATGGTGAAGGAGTTGCGCGAGAGGACCGACGCGCCGATGATGGAGTGCAAGAAGGCATTGACCGAGGCTGCCGGCGATCTCGCCAAGGCTGAGGAAATCCTGCGCGTGAAACTGGGCTCGAAGGCCAGCAAGGCGGCGACGCGGATCACTGCCGAGGGCGTCGTGGCGATCTTCCGGTCCTCTGACGAAAGGGTCGGCGCGATCGTCGAGGTCAATTGCGAGACCGATTTCGTCGCCAAGAACGAAGACTTCCTCAAGCTCGCTGGCGATTGCGCAGCGCTGGTCGCCGGCGCGAATCCGCCCGACGTGGCCGCCCTGTCGGCTCTGTCGCTGGGCAGCAGCAGCGTCGAAGAGACGCGCACGGCGCTCGTCGGCAGGATCGGCGAGAACATGTCGATCCGCCGTTTCGTCCGTCTCGAGGCGAAGGGCCGACTCGCTTCCTACGTCCATGGCGGCGCCAAGATCGGCGTGCTGGTCGACTACACGGGTGGCGACGGGCAGCTCGGCCGGGATCTCGCAATGCACATCGCGGCCACCAAGCCGAAGGCGCTCGATGCCTCGGGAGTCGCGGCCGAACTCGTCGACAGCGAGCGGCGGATCGCGATCGAGAAGGCACGCGAAGCCAACAAGCCCGAGGCGATGCTCGAAAAGATCGCCGAGGGATCGGTGCAGAAGTTTCTCAACGAGGTGACCCTGCTCGGGCAGGTGTTCGTCAAGGCTGAAGACGGCAAGCAGACGATCGGCCAGTTGCTCAAGGCCAGGGGGGCGTCGGTGGCTGGCTTCGCGCTCTTCGTCGTCGGCGAGGGTTTGGCCAGACGCTCGAACGACTTTGCTGCCGAAGTGGCGGCTCAGGCAGCCGCTGTGGCTCAGAAGTAGGCGGCGGAGCTCGCCGCCACCCTGTCGATCCTGCTGAAGGAGGAAGTCGCCGATGCCCGCAAGTCAGCCGAGGTTCAAACGCATCCTGCTCAAGCTCTCGGGTGAGGCCCTGATGGGCAGTGACGCCTACGGCATCAACTGGCGGACGATCACCGGAATCGTCACGGAGATCAAGGAGGTCGTGGATCTCGGCGTGCAGGTCGGCGTGGTCATCGGCGGCGGGAACATCTTCCGCGGCGTCGCGCCCGCTGCGCGTGGAATGGATCGCGCCCAGGCGGACTACATGGGCATGCTGGCCACGGTGATGAACGCGCTGGCGCTTCAGGACGCGATGCGCGCCGCCGGGATGGCTTCGCGGGTGCAGTCTGCGCTGAACATCGAGCAGGTCGTCGAGCCGTACATTCGTGCCAAAGCGATCCGTTACCTCGAGCAGGGCCGGACGGTCGTCTTCGCTGGTGGAACGGGGAATCCGTTCTTCACCACCGACACCGCTGCGGCCTTGCGCGGTGCGGAAATCGGTGCTGAAATCGTGCTCAAGGCGACCAAGGTCGATGGCGTGTACTCGGCCGATCCGCAGAAGGACCCCTCCGCCCGCCGCTATGACCGGATCAGTTTCGATGAGGCCATCGCGCGCAACATCGCGGTGATGGACGCAACCGCCTTCGCCTTGTGCCGCGACCAGAAGCTGCCCGTGAAGGTCTTCTCGATCTTTCGGGAGGGCGCGCTGAGGCGCGTCACGATGGGCGAAGACGAAGGCACTCTGGTGTATTGCTGACGGAGAGTGAGATGTCCCTAGCAGACGTGAAGAAGTCCGCCGAATACAAGATGCAGAAGTCGATCGAGGCGCTCAGGACCGACCTCGCCAAGGTGCGCACCGGACGGGCGCACGCGGGATTGCTCGACCATGTGCATGTCGACTACTACGGAACATCGGTGCCGATCAGCTCGGTGGCCAGCGTGACCGTCCTCGATTCGCGTACGCTGGGTGTCCAGCCCTGGGAGAAGGCGATGGCCGGGAAGGTCGAAAGGGCGATCCGTGACTCTGACCTCGGGCTCAATCCGTCTGCCCAGGGCGACCTGATTCGCGTTCCGATGCCGCCGTTGACCGAGGAGCGACGGCGCGAACTGATCAAGGTGGTCAAGGGCGAAGCCGAGGGTGCCAAGGTTGCCGTGCGCAACCTCCGTCGCGATGCGATCGCCGTATTGAAGGAGATGCTCAAGAAGAAGGAGTGCTCTGAGGACGACGAGCACCGCGCTCAGGACGAAATCCAGAAGCTCACCGATCGTTACGTCGCCGAGATCGACAAGCATCTGAGCCACAAGGAAACGGAGCTGATGGCCATTTAGCGGCTGCCCGAAGAGGTCTCTGCACCATGCTGCCTTTTGCCAGTTCGACGCGCCATGTACCCTCCACTTCCGACGTTCCCCGTCACGTCGCGATCATCATGGATGGCAACGGACGCTGGGCCAAGAAGCGCCTGCTGCCGCGAATCGCCGGTCACCGGCGCGGCGTCGAAACCGTTCGCCGGGTCGTCCGGATGTGTCTCGAGCGGGGCATCGAGTATCTGACGCTGTTCGCCTTCAGTTCCGAGAACTGGCGCCGTCCTGCCGAGGAAGTGTCGCTGCTCATGCAGTTGTTCGTTCGGGCGCTGAAAGTGGAGGTCGGCAAGCTCGACCACAACGGTGTCCGCCTGCGCGTGATCGGTGACCTTTCCCGTTTCGACCCCGAGTTGCGCGCACTGATCAGGGCTTCCGAGGAACGCACCGAGCGCAACAGTCGACTCGTCCTGACCGTCGCCGCCAACTACGGCGGTCGCTGGGACATCCTGCAGGCAGTGAACCGGATGCGGCTCTCGGGCCAGGACTCGGGCGGCGCGTGGAACGAGGACGACCTCGCCCCTCACCTGGCGATGAGCTACGCCCCCGAACCCGATCTGTTCATCAGGACCGGGGGCGAGAAGCGGATCAGCAACTTCCTGCTCTGGCAACTCGCCTACTCGGAGCTGCACTTCACCGACGTTCTCTGGCCCGAGTTCGATTCGGCCGCCTTCGAGGCGGCGCTCGAGTCGTACCGGCTGCGCGAGCGCCGCTTCGGACGAACCAGCGAGCAGGTGGCGGGCTGTCCGGCGGCGGCCGGTCAGCTGACTGGCTTGCGCAGCGATGCTTAGAACCCGGGTCATCACCGCGGTCTTCCTCCTTGCCGCCTTCCTCCTCGCGCTGTTCTTCCTGCCACCACTCGGCTGGCTGGTCTTCGTCAGCGCGGTGGCCGCGGTGGCGGCCTGGGAGTGGGGAGGGCTGATGACTGCCAGCGAGCCTTTGCGCAGCATGCTCGCGGCAGCCCTGCTGATCGTGTGCACGGCCGTTTCAGTCCTCGACCCCGCTGCGGTCGGGCTCCAAGCGGACTCGGCGGCAGCGGGATGGCCCACCGGGGCCCTGTTCTATCTGCCCGCTGCCGCGTTCTGGGTGGTGGTCGCGCCGCTCTGGCTCAGGCGGCGCTGGCCGTTGTCGCACTCCCCGGCGCTCGGCGTGCTGACCGGGGCAGTGGTCATCCTCCCCGCCTGGCTCGCCCTCGTCCAGCTCCGCCAAGTCGGCCCGCTGGGTCTGCTGGCGATCATGGCCGTCGTCTGGCTGGCGGACATCGGGGCGTATTTCGCCGGGCGGCGCTTCGGCGCGCACAAGCTGGCGCCGACGATCAGCCCCGGCAAGACCTGGGAGGGCGCGATCGGCGGCGGGCTGTGCGTGATCGTCTATGGCCTGCTCGTGTCTCCGAGACTGCCGGCGAATCTGGCAGGCGACTGGCCTCTGCTGATTGCCCTCCTCGCAGGGCTGACCGCGATGAGCATCGTCGGCGACCTCTTCGAGTCGCTCGTCAAGCGACAGGCCGGCCTCAAGGACAGCAGCAACGTGCTGCCTGGTCATGGCGGCGTGCTCGACCGTATCGACAGCCTGACGTCCACCTTGCCACTGGTGGCGCTGGTCTGGCTCCTGGCGCGGCACTGATGGCTGGGAGAGGGGGGGTGCAGAGTCTGGTGATTCTCGGCTCGACCGGATCGATAGGCGTGAATACGCTCGACGTCGTTCGCCGTCATCCCGATCGCTTCGCGATCGTCGCGCTGTGCGCCAACCGGCAGGCGGAGCGTCTGCTTGAACAGTGCCTCGAGTTCAGGCCGGAACACGCGGTCGTCGGCGATCAGGCGCTGGCTGCCCGGTTGGCCGCCGGGCTCGCCGCTGCCGGCTGTCCGACGAGCGTGTCCTGGGGTCCCGACGCACTGATCAGGATGGTCGAGCTGCCGATCGTGGACACGGTGATGGCCGCGATCGTCGGGGCCGCCGGCCTGCCGCCGGCGCTGGCCGCGGTGGTGGCCGGGAAGAAGGTGCTGTTGGCGAACAAGGAAGCGCTGGTCATGGCCGGCGAATTCTTCATGCGCGCCGTCAGGGATCACGGCGCAACGCTGTTGCCGATTGACAGTGAGCACAACGCGATTTTTCAGTCGCTGCCGCCCGGCTACTCCGGCAACCTCGGAGACAGCGGCGTGTCGGCACTGTTCCTGACCGCCTCGGGTGGGCCATTCAGGCTGACCGATGCCGGCGATCTCGCTTCAGTGAGCCCGGAGCAGGCCTGCGCGCACCCGAACTGGGTGATGGGGCCGAAGATCTCGGTCGATTCGGCGACGATGATGAACAAGGGTCTCGAGGTCATCGAGGCGCACTGGTTGTTCAACGTTCCTGCAGAGCGCATCCAGGTGCTCATCCATCCCGAGAGCGTCGTGCACTCGCTCGTCCAGTATGTCGACGGTTCGGTCATCGCCGAACTCGGAAACCCCGACATGCGCACGCCGATCGCGCACGCTCTCGGCTATCCGGAGCGCATCGCTGCTGGCGTCGAGCCGCTCGACCTTTGCCGGGTGGCTGCGCTGCACTTCGAGAAACCCGACCACGGGCGTTTCCCGTGTCTCGGCCTCGCCTACCGCGCGCTGGCGCAGGGAGGCTGTGCGCCGGCGACCCTCAATGCGGCGAACGAGGTCGCCGTCCAGGCGTTTCTCGAGCGGCGGATCGCGTTCACGGCGATTCCCCGGCTGATTGCCGAAGTGCTCGATCGTTGCCCGGCCAACTGCTCGCCCCGGTCGCTGGGCGAGGTTCTCGCCGCTGACCGCCTGGCGCGGGCAGTCGCCGACGATCGGCTCGCCGCCTTGGCCACGTGATGAGCAGCTTCCTCTACTACCTGGCCGCCTTCGCCGTGGTCCTCGGCATCCTGGTTGTCGTCCACGAGTTCGGTCATTACCTCGCCGCCCGCTGGCTTGGCGTCAAGGTGCTCCGTTTCTCGGTCGGCTTCGGCAGGCCGCTGTGCTCATGGCGACTCGCGCGCGACGGGACCGAATGGGCGATCGCCGCTTTTCCCCTGGGCGGTTACGTCAAGATGCTCGACGAGCGCGAGGGCGAGGTTCCTGCCGCAGAACTGCACCGGGCATTCAACCGGCAGCGCGTCTGGCGCCGGATGGCCATCGTCGCCGCCGGGCCGGCGGCGAACTTCCTGCTGGCCATCGTGCTTTACTGGGGACTGTTCTGGAACGGGACCGAGGAATTCAGGCCGATCGTCGCTCTGCCGGTGGCCGGCACCCCGGCTGCCGAAGCACGCGTCGAGGACGGCGAACGGATCCTCGCCGTCGGCGGCGAGAAGGTGGCGACCTGGCAGGAGATGCGCTGGGCACTGCTGCGCATGGCCGTCGATCACGACAGCGTGGCCCTCGAGGTGATCAACCCGCGCAACGAGATTTCGCTGCGCCTTCTCGATCTGTCGGGGATTCGCAATTCTGGCTGGGAAGGAGACGCCCTCGAGCGACTGGGGTTGAACCTCTACCGACCTCGTTTGCCCCCGGTTCTCGGCAAGGTGAGCGCGCGCGGGGCGGCCGAAGCTGCCGGCCTCCTGACCGGCGACCTGATCACCGCCATCGATGGGCAGCCGATCGACAGCTGGGCTGAGGTCGTCCGCGCTGTGCGCAGTTCGCCGGGCAGCCCGCTCGAGTTCGACGTTCTGAGAGGCGACGAGCGACTGGTGATCCACGTCACTCCGGGGGTCGTCGACGAGCGGGGCACGGAGATCGGTCGCATTGGTGCGGCCGTGCGCGAGTGGCCCGAGGCCCGCGCCGAACTGATGACCACCGTGCGCTACCAACCGCTGCCGGCGCTGGCCAAGGCTCTCGCCGAGACCTGGGACAAGTCGGCTTTCACGCTGCTGATGATCGGCAAGATGATCGTCGGCGAGGTCTCGTGGCGGAACATCAGCGGACCGGTGACCATTGCCGATTACGCCGGGCAGTCGGCGAGACTCGGCGTCGATTATTACCTCAAGTTTCTCGCCCTGGTGAGCATCAGCCTCGGCGTGCTCAACCTCCTGCCCATCCCGATTCTGGACGGGGGCCATTTGTTGTATTATCTCGTCGAAATCATCAAGCGTGGGCCCGTCTCCGAGCGCACGATGGAGATCGGTCAGCAGATCGGTCTGACGCTGCTGCTGATGCTCATGGCGTTCGCCTTCTACAACGACATCAATCGCCTTTTCTCCGGTTGACCCTATGAAGAAGAACCTGCTCGCGGGGCTGGTGGCCACTCTTTTCGCTTGCGGCGCAGCGGCGGTCGAGCCCTTCACGGTCAGGGACATCCGGCTCGAGGGAGTGCAGCGGGTCGAGGCGGGAACCGTCTTCAGCTATCTGCCGATCAAGGTCGGCGAAACGATGAACGACGAGAAGGCGGCCCAGGCGATCAAGGCACTCTTCGCCACCGGCTTCTTCAAGGACGTGCGCATTGAAACGGAGGGCGACGTGGTGATCGTCGTCCTGCAGGAACGACCGGCGATTGCCCAGATCGACTTCGTCGGGCTCAAGGAGTTCGACAAGGATCAGCTGATCAAGGGCCTCAAGGAGGTCGGGGTGGCCGTTTCGCGGACCTTCGACCGGGCGACGCTCGAGCGGGCCGAGCAGGAACTGAAGCGCCAGTATCTGGCGCGGGGTCTTTACGCGGCGACGATCACCACGACGATCACGCCGCTCGAGCGCAATCGCGTGGCGATCAACTTCAACATCGACGAAGGCGACGTCGCGAAAATCCAGCAGATCAACATCGTCGGCGCGCAGGCGTTCCGCGAGAAGGATCTGCTGGCCATCCTCCAGCAGAGGACGCCGAACTGGATCAGTTGGTACACCAAGAGCGACCAGTACTCGAAGCAGAAGCTCTCGGCCGACCTCGAAACGCTGCGTTCCTATTACCTCGACCGTGGTTATCTCGAGTTCAGCATCGAGTCGACTCAGGTCTCGATCACCCCGGACAAGAAGGAAATCTACATCACGATCAGCATCAACGAGGGTGAGCGCTACGTCGTTTCCTCGGTCAAGCTGGCCGGAGACCTGACCCTGCCCGAGGAGGAGTTCAGGAAAGCCGTCAAGATAAAGCCCGGCGACGTCTTCTCCCGCGAAAAGCTCAACGAAAGCACCAAGGCGATCACCGACAAGCTCGGTGCTCAGGGCTATGCCTTCGCCAACGTCAACGCCTCGCCGGAGCTCGACAAGGAGAAGCGTCTGGTCGCGTTTACGATCCTCGTCGATCCCGGCAAACGGACCTACGTTCGCCGGATCAACGTCACCGGCAACACCAAGACGCGCGACGAGGTCATCCGTCAGGAAATGCGCCAGATGGAGGGCGGTTGGTACGACGCGGAGAAGGTCACCGCGTCACGCGAGCGGATCGACCGGACGGGTTATTTCGGCGAAGTGACGGTCGAGACCCCGCCGGTGCCCGGGACGATCGACCTGATCGACGTCAATGTCAATGTCACCGAAAAATCGACCGGCAGCATTTCGATCGGTGCCGGTTACTCGAGCGCCGAAAAGGTGATCCTTTCCGGGTCGATCTCGCAGTCGAACATTTTCGGCAGTGGCAAGTTTCTCGCGCTGCAGGTGAATACCGGCAAACTCAACCGCACTCTGGGGATCAATTACACCAATCCCTACTTCACCGTCGACGGAATCAGCCAGGGCTTTGACGCTTATGCGCGGAAACTGAATCCGACTTCGCTCGGTTACGCTTTCCAGACCGAGTCGTACGGGGGCGGGATTCGCTTCGGTTATCCGATCGCCGAGAAGCAGACACTGAATTTCGGACTGGCGGTCGACCAGACGACGATCGACATCACGCCGATCACCGCGGCGACGCCGATCCAGTACATCAACTTTGTCAACCAGCACGGCAATTCGAACGTCACCGTTCCGGCGACGATCGCGTGGGTCAGCGACACGCGCAACAGTTCGGTCTTTCCGACCAGCGGCGGGACCCAGCGCGCCGGGGTCGAGCTGGCCATCCCCGGGGCCGATCTGACCTACTACAAACTGACCTACCGCAACGAGCAGTACTTCTCGATCACCAAGGACATGGTTCTGATGCTGATGGGCGAGCTGGGTTACGCTGACGGTCTGCAGGGACAGAGCGTTCCGTTCTACAAGAACTTCTACGCAGGCGGAATCGGTTCGGTCCGTGGCTACCAGACGGCCAGTCTCGGCCCGGTCGATCCGCTGTATCCGGACACCTACCTCGGCGGCACCAGCAAGGCAGTGTTCAATGCCGAACTGCTGATGGCCATTCCCGGCTTCGACAAGTCGGTGCGCGTCGGTCCGTTCTTCGACGCCGGCAACGTGTTCACCAAGGACTACAGCTACACCGACCGGAACGGCAAGAAGGTGACCATCGCCGGCTACACCTTCGCCGACCACGGAATGGCGATGTCCGCGGGCATCGCCGCGGTATGGGTCTCGCCGCTGGGTCCGCTGAAATTCAGCTTCGGCCAGCCGATCAACGAGGTCAGTACTGCTAAACTCCAGAAGTTCCAGTTCCAGATGGGAACGACGTTTTAATCGAGGAGAAATGGTTTGAAGAAGACGGTTGCCGGGCTGCTCCTGGCCCTGATCGCGTCGCTGCCGGCGTCGTACGCGTCGGCCGATCAGCTGAAGATTGGTTATGTCAATACCCAGCGCCTTTTCCGTGACGCTCCCGCTGCGGTCAAGGCAGCGAAGAAGATCGAGCAGGAGTTCTCACAGCGTGACAAGGATCTGCAGCGCTTGGCCAAGCAGGTGCAGGGGCTTCAGGAGTCGCTCGAGAAGGGGGCGCTGACCATGTCCGAAGCCGAGCGGCGGGCCAAGGAAAAGGATCTCGGCGAACTGTCGCGCGAGTTCCAGCGCAAGCAGCGTGAGTTCCGCGAAGATCTGAACCTGCGTCAGAACGAGGAGAACGCGGCGATCATCGAGAAGGCCAACAAGGCGATCAAGCAACTGGCCGACAGCGAGAAGTACGATCTGATCGTTCAGGACGTCGTCTGGGTGAGTCCGCGGCTCGACATCACCGACAAGGTGATCAAGGCTTTGTCCGATCAGCCGGGCGGCAAGTGAGCCTGGCCGTCGCCTGAAGGGTGCGAAGACCGTGTCCGCCGGTCTGCGGCTCGACGAGATCGTCGCTCGCCTCGGGGGCGTCGCGCGTGGCGATGTGGCGACCGTCGTCTTCCAGGTCGGCAGTCTGCTCTCGGCCGGCCCAGGTCAGATCGCCTTCCTGGCCAACCCGAAATACCGCGAACAACTTCACGGGACGCGCGCCGGCGCGGTGATCGTCCCGCCCCAGTTCGCCGACGACACCGACCTGCCGAGGATCGTCCACCCGAACTCGTATGCCTGTTACGCCCGAGTCGCCGCGCTGCTCAATCCCCCGCGCCGCAGACCGGCGGGAGTCCATCCGTCGGCGGTCGTCAATTCGCCAGTGCCGGCGACGGCCAGCGTCGGCGAGAACGTCGTCGTCGGCCAAGACGTGACCATCGGCGAGAACGTCACCCTCTTTCCGGGCTGCGTGATCGGCGATGGGGCTTCGATTGGCGAGGATTCGCTGCTCTACCCGAATGTCGTCGTCGGTCACGACTGCGTGATCGGCCGGCGAGCGATCGTCCACGCCGGCGCGGTGATCGGCGCTGACGGCTTCGGCTTTGCCCGGGACGGTGAGCGCTGGGTGAAAATCCCGCAGATCGGGCGAGTCGTGCTCGGAGACGACGTCGAGATCGGCGCCAACACGTCGATCGATCGCGGTGCGCTCGACGATACGCAGATCGGCGACGGGGTCAAGCTCGACAACCAGATTCAGGTCGCCCACAACGTGAGCATCGGCGAGCACACGGCGATGGCCGGCTGCGTGGGCATCGCCGGCAGCGCGAAGATCGGCCGCCGGTGCACGGTCGGCGGGGCCGGGATGATCAGCGGGCATCTCGAGATCGTCGACGACGTCCACGTCTCGGCCGGCACGCTGGTTGCCAGGAGCCTGCGCCAGCCAGGGCAGTATACGGGCTTCTTTCCTCTGGCCACGCATCAGGAGTGGCTGCACAACGCGGCCCAGATCAGGCGCCTGGCGCAGATTGCCGAGCGTCTGTCCGAAGTGGAGAAGAAACTCGAACGGATGGGGAAAACATCGTGAGCAGCATGGACATACACGAGATCATCGAGCAGTTGCCGCATCGCTACCCGTTCCTGCTGGTCGATCGCGTGCTCGAATGCGAGCCCGGCAAGTCGATCCGCGCGTACAAGAACGTGACCATCAACGAGCCGTTCTTCGTCGGGCACTTCCCGCATTATCCGGTGATGCCCGGCGTGCTGATCCTCGAGGCGCTGGCTCAGGCAGCGGGAATCCTCTCGTTCCGCACGCTTGGCGAGAAGCCGGACCTGAGCTCGCTGTTCTATTTCGTGGGCATCGACAAGGCACGTTTCAAGAAGACCGTGACCGCTGGCGACCAGCTGCACCTCGCGGTGAGCATCCAGCGGCAGTTCCGGAACATCTGGAAATTCGACGCCGTCGCGACGGTCGACGGCGAGGTCGTCGCCGAGGCCGAACTGATGTGCGCGAAGAGCAACCTGGTTCGCGAGAGTCCGCGGGGTCAGCAATGATCCATTCGACGGCGATCATCCACCCTGGCGCGCAGTTCGGTGCCAACGTCACGGTGGGCGCATACTCGATCGTCGGTGAGCATGTCGAGGTCGGCGACAACACGGTGATCGGCCCACACGTGGTCATCTCGGGGCGGACGCGAATCGGTTCCGACAACCGCATCTACCAGTTCTGTTCGCTCGGCGAGCCGCCGCAGGACAAGAAGCACGGCGGCGAGCCGACCTGTCTCGAAATCGGCGACCGCAACACGATCCGCGAGTTCTGTACCTTCAACCTCGGTACGGCGCTCGACGCGGGCGTGACGCGCATGGGCGACGACAACTGGATCATGGCCTACGTGCACATCGCCCACGACTGCCAGGTCGGCAACCGCACCGTGTTCGCCAACAATGCCCAGCTGGCCGGGCACGTGCATATCGGCGACTGGGTCGTCCTCGGTGGCTTCTCCGGTGTTCATCAGTTCTGCCGCGTCGGCGCGCACGCGATGACTGCGGCCGGGGCGGTCGTCGTCCAGGACGTTCCGCCTTACGTCATGGCCGCCGGGAACACGGCGAGCCCCTACGGGATCAACGCCGAGGGACTCAAACGGCGCGGCTTCTCACCCGAGGCGCTGCTCACCCTCAAGCGCGCCTATCGGACGATCTACAAGTCGGGGTTGATGCTCGACGAGGCGCGTGCCAGACTGCAGGAAGAAGTCGTCGCCCATCCGGAGATCCAGCCGCTGCTCGATTTTCTCGCGGTATCGAAGCGCGGCATCATTCGATGACCCGCGCCCCGGTGCGCATCGCGATGGTCGCCGGCGAAGCGTCGGGCGATCTTCTCGCCAGCCAGCTGATCGCGGCACTGCAACGCCGACTGCCGGGCGCGGTGTTCTACGGCATCGGCGGCCCGCGGATGCTTCGCCTGGGCTTCGACGCCTGGCATCCGCTCGAGAAGCTCGCCGTTCGCGGCTATTTCGAGGTGCTCCGGCATTTTCGCGAGATCCTGGCGATTCGCCGCGAACTCAGGCGCCGCCTGCTCGCCGACCCGCCCGACGTATTCATCGGCGTAGACGCTCCCGACTTCAATTTCGGACTCGAAAGAGCGTTGAAGGAGCGGGGGATCCGCACCGTCCACTACGTCAGCCCGTCGATCTGGGCGTGGCGGGGTGGGCGGATCCACAAGATCGGCGCGGCGGTCTCGCGGATCCTCGCGCTCTTTCCGTTCGAGCCGGCGATTTACCAGAAGCAGGGGATTCCGGTCAGCTACGTCGGCCACCCGCTCGCCGACATGTTGCCGTTCGAGGATGGGCGCGACGCTGCGCGAGCGCAGCTGGGAATCGCTGCCGAGCAGACGGTGATCGCGCTGCTGCCCGGCAGCCGTCAGTCGGAACTGCAGTACATGGCCGAGACCTTCATCGAAACGGCGCGACTGATCAGCCTGCGAATGTCTCGCGTGCGCTTCGTCGTTCCACTGGCGACCGCGGAAACTCGCGGGCGCTTCGAGGCGGCGCTGCGTCGCTGCGCCGCCGGAGACCTGCCGTTCGAGCTGTTTTCGGGTCGCGCGCACGAGGCGATGATGGCGGCCGATCTGGTGCTCGTGGCGAGCGGTACGGCGACGCTCGAAGCGGCGTTGCTCAAGCGGCCGATGGTCATCGTGTATAGGATGTCGCCGCTCTCCTACCGCCTGATGCGCCTGATCGGCGGCTATCTGCCGTACGTCGGCCTGCCGAACGTCCTCGCCGGCCGGTTCGTCGTCCCGGAGTTCATCCAGGATGACGCGACACCCGAGAACCTGGCCCAGGCGCTGCTCAATCTGCACGCCGACCGGAGCGTATGCTCCGGCCTCCGGGAGATCTTCCGGGAGATGCACCTGCAGTTGCGCCGAAATGCCGCCGACAGCGCGGCGCTCGCCGTCCTCGGATGCCTGCCGGCGGGGTTGCCTGGCGATGGAGCAACCTGAGGGCCTGATCTGCGGCGTCGATGAAGCCGGCCGTGGCCCGCTCGCCGGTCCGGTCGTCGCCGCCGCGGTGATCCTCGATCCGGCCCGGCCGATCGCCGGGATCGATGATTCGAAGAAGCTTTCGGCCAACCGCCGCGAGTTCCTTGCCGGGGAAATTCGCCGCCGCTCGCTGGCCTGGGGACTCGGCGAGGCGAGCGTCGAGGAGATCGACCGGCTGAACATCCTCCAGGCGAGCCTGCTGGCAATGAGTCGGGCGGTGCTGGAACTGGCTGCCCGTTTCGGGCGGCTTCCGGAACGTGTGCTCGTCGACGGCAATCGCTGCCCCGATGTCGCCTGTCCGGTCGTGGCGGTGGTCGGCGGGGACGCCCGGTTCGTGGCGATCGCCGCGGCGTCGATCCTCGCCAAGACCGCCCGCGACGCGACGATGCGCGAGCTGGACACGCGGCATCCCGAGTATGGCTTCGCGAGGCACATGGGCTACCCCACCGCCGGTCATCTGGCCGCGCTGCGCGAGTTCGGCCCGAGCCCGCAGCACCGGCGCAGCTTCTCGCCAGTGGCTCGGCTGGTGCATCGATGAGGCGGGTCGGTTCGGCGGCGAACGAGCACTACCGCTCCCTGCTGCGGCTCTTCGCCAGCGCCCGCGAGCGTCGCAGAAGCGGCCGCATTCTGCTCGACGGCCTGCATCTCGTCGAATCGTACGTGCAGAGCCGGGGGCCTCCCGAGGAGGTGGTGGTCAGTGAGAGCGGCAGCCACAGCGCAGAAATCGCCTCGTGGATCGCCACCTGGGGCCGCAGGACGACACTGACCGTCGTTCCTGACGCGCTGCTCGCCAAGCTGACCAGCGTCGAGGCGCCCAGCGGGATCGTCGCGGTCGTCGTGCAGCCGGTAGCCAGACGTGCCGCCGATCCCGAGTCGGACGCGGTCCTGCTCGACGGACTGCAGGATCCCGGCAACGTCGGGTCGATCCTGCGCAGTGCGGCAGCGGCGGGTTTCGCGCAGGTCCTGCTCTCCGCCGACTGTGCGCAGGCGTGGTCGCCGAAGACGCTGCGCGCGGCGATGGGTGCGCACTTCCGGCTGGCGATCCACGAGGCCTGCGATCTCGCGGCCTTTCTCGGCGGCTATCGCGGGCGGGCGCTGGTCACCGCACCCGATGCCTTGACGAGCGTTTTCGATGCCCAGATCGATGGGCCTTTGGCCTGGGTCTTCGGCCATGAGGGGCAGGGCGTTCGGGCAGCGCTTCTCGACGCCACGCCGGCACGAGTGCGCATCCCGATGCCCGGTGGCAGCGAATCACTGAATGTCGCCGCTGCGGCGGCGATCTGCCTCTTCGAGACGGTCAGGCGGCGGCTCGCTGATCCGTCGCGGGTCGCACCCGACGGCCTCGGCGGTCCCCAGCGGAGACGTCGCGCGGTCACCTGGACGGGCGGTGGCTGATCATGAACAGCCTGCGAGGAAGTCTGCGAGGATTTCGCTTGCCCGGAAATCGATGCTTTTGGCCATCGCGCCGATGAAAGGAACTCACATGCGTCCACTCCTGAACCTCCTGTCTCTGCTGGTTCTGTTGGTCAGCTCGGCGAGCGTGGTCAGGGCTGCCGACACGGATCCACATGGCGCCGATCGCCAGGCGCTGCTCGCTCTGTTCCGCGAGATGGAAGCGAGCATCAACGCGCAGGACGTCGAGCGGATGATCGCCCAGATGGATCGCGCGGCAACGGTCACCTGGCTAAACGGCGAAGTCTCGCGCGGGCACGACGAGATCCGTGCCTACTACCACCGGATGGTCAGGGGCGAACAGCGGATCCTCGACCGCTATCTGACGAAGGCCAAGGTCGGCGCCCCGGCACGCTTCTTCGGCGGCGGCGAGGTCGCCGTCGCCGACGGGACGATGGTCGACGAATTCTTCCCGGTTGCCCGTGGGCCGTTCAGCCTGAACTCCAACTGGACTTCGACGAGCGCGAAGATCGACGGCGAATGGAAGGTCGTCGCGCTGCACCTCTCGTCGAACGTGTTCACCAACTCGCTGCTCAAGGAGGCCAGGGCCGCGCTCTGGTACGCGGCGATCGGCGCCGGCCTCGGCGGCGTGGTCGTCGGCTGGCTGGTCGGGCGGCTCGGGCGCAAGCGCGGGTGATCGGCCGCGCTCAGGCGAGCAGAGAGGAACACAGCAGGTAATGGAAGGCCGGTGCCGAGAGGCAGAGTGAGTCGAGCCGATCGAGCATTCCACCGTGGCCCGGAATCAGACTTCCCCAGTCCTTGACTCCGCGCTGGCGCTTGATCGCCGAGAGGGTCAGTCCGCCGAGGAAGCCGAGAATCGCCAGGAGCAGCGCGACGATGGCCGCCTCGCCGGGAGTGAAACGCGTCACCCCAGAGATCGCCGCGCCCACTGCGCTGGCGCTCAGCAGACCACCGATCGTTCCTTCGACGGTCTTGCCCGGCGAAATCCGTGGCGCAATCGCATGCCGTCCGGCGAGCTTGCCCCAGACATACTGGAGCACGTCGCTCAACTGAACGACGAGCAGCAGGAAGACCACCAGCCAGGCGTGGCCGTCGGCTGGCTGACCGGGAAGCGCGAAGAGCGCCGGGACGTGCGAGATTCCCCAGACGCAGAACAGCAGGCCGAGGCGCAGGTCGCGCATCCCGGTCGGCCAGAGCCGTGCATCGCTGGCGCAGAGCTTGGCCAGCGGCAGAGCGAACGCCGCGAGCAGCGGAATGAACACGCCGTAGGCGACCAGGCTGCCGTTCCAGACGAAGCCGTACTGCAGCGTGACGACGATCAGGAAGCCCCCGATGCGCAGCTTGCGCAGGCCCGAATCGACCGGCGGGGGCGGGAAGAACTCGCCGAGGGCGCGCAGCGATGCCGCGGCAAAGAGCAGCGTCACGCCG
Organism: Accumulibacter sp.; assembly: GCF_023806625.1. Taxonomy (GTDB): domain Bacteria; phylum Pseudomonadota; class Gammaproteobacteria; order Burkholderiales; family Rhodocyclaceae; genus Accumulibacter. The sequence goes on along the minus strand of NZ_JAMTDX010000011.1, from coordinate 172,512 downwards.
TCTCTCCCGGCGGCGAGCGCCAACCCGACGACGAGTGCGATGACCCACCAGGCATTGATGCGGCTGACCAGGTTGTCGATCACCGCGTGCGGCTGCCGGCGGGCCAGCGTGAAGCGCAGCAACCGAGCGGTCAGCGAGGCGAAGACGAGCAGGGCGAGGATCGCGACGACGACCTGCCCCGGGGATCCGCTCAGAGCCAACGGCGGCAGTTCAGCGATCATCCGCCCGGTGCTGCCACCACTGGTGCAGCAGTTTCACTTCCCGCGCGCCGAGGACGACTCGCGGGCGCGCCGCGCGCACGTGGGCGACCGCCGCTTCGGGCCGGCAAGCGATTCCGGCGTGGATCAGCCAGGCGGCCGCGACCAGCGCGCTGCGCGCGAGACCCAGCGCGCAGCAGACGAGCACCGGTCCGGCAGGGTTCGCGGCGTCGATCGCTCTGACCGCGCGTTCGATCTCGCCCACCTCAGGCTCGACGAGGTCGAGCAGCGGAACGAGCGAGTAGGGAACGCCCGATGTCGGGCAGGGGAGCTCGGCGCAGAGGTCGACGATCGCCCCGCTCCGGTCTCGCCCGACTTCGCCGTGGCCTGGTATGCGGCCGATCAGCAATCCGGGGGCCGGCGAGTCGGGCGCCGGGTGCCGGCGCGTCCACCAGCGAGAGTTGAGCCAGGCCCCGAGCAGGTAGGGGCCGAAGAGCACGCCGAGCGCGCCCGGCAACGAGCCGTCGGCGCGCTTGCCGAACGAGGCGCCGTCGAGGAAGGCGTAGATCAACGCGACGAGGGCCAGCGAAGCCGCGGGCCAGAGCAGCCAGAGCCAGCCGCCGGCGAGCCCGGCGGCCAGGCAAGCGATCAGCAAGGCCGCTCCTGCGTAGGCCAGCGAGAGACGCAGCCGGCGCGGATCCCGGCGGATCCTGGCCCGCCGGAACAGCGGGAGATGGCCGTCGGGCAACAGCCAGACGACCAGGCAGCCGAGCCAGACTCCGGTCGGGACGTCGATGAAGTGATGTTGCCAGGTCGTCAGCACCGACACGCCGATGAGCAGCGCCACACCGTGGACGAGCAGGTGCCAGGCGCGCGGAACGGCGCGCAGATAGACCTGCAGGAGGATGACGAGCAGCGCGATGTGCAGCGAAGGCGCCTGGTTGAAGGGTTTGTCGAAGCTCGCCAGGAGGTCGAACAGCCAGCGCCAGGTGAGGCCGACTTCGTCCCTGGCGAAGCTGAAGCGAAGCGGAAAGACCAGGAAGCAGGCGACGGCGATCAGCTGGGCCAGCAGCAGGCGCCAGGCATGCGTATCGAGGTCGCGCCGGCTCGCGCAGAGAAACAGCGAGACGCCGTAGAGCGCGTCGATCAGCCAGTAGGGAAGGATCGTCCAGGGAAGCAGCGGAATGTGGTGCTCCCAGTCGAAGACGATGAAGCCGACCTCGGCGCGCTGGCTGCTGACCCAGGTCGCGAAACCGTAGCTCACGAAGAAGAACGGACCGAGGAAGACCAGCCAGGCGAGCGAGCGCCGCCACGGGCGGGGTTCGTCCGGTCCAGCCTGGGCGTCGACCAGCGGGGGCCGGCTCAGAGGCGGCGGGCCAGCGAGACGGTGAATATCCCCCAATCGTCGATCCATTGCTCGACCTTCGCGAAGCCGGCCGTGCGCAGAAGATCGTCGAGTTCCGCCTGAGTCCGTCGGCGCATGATCCACGGCTGGTGGTCACGGTGGCTGGTCAGCGTGCGGGCGATCAGTTCGAGCTGCGGGTGCCATGGCTGATTGGTGCAGATCAGGTAGCCGCCGCGGTCGATGGCACGGGCAACGCCGCGCAGCGAACCGCTTACCCGGTCGTTTTCGCTGAACAGCTCGTAAAGGCCCGAGACGACGATCAGGTTCGGCCGTGGGGCGAGAGCGGCGAGCTGTGCCTCGTCGAAGGCGTCGCCGCACTCGAAGCGGGCGATCTCGTCGAGCCCGAGTTGCCCGATCAGCGAGCGACAGCGTTCGCCGTTGACTTCGCAAAGATCGCGCAGGACGATCGACTCGGGTCGTTCGGGAAGTTCGGCGACCGCTTCGAGCAGGTAGCGCCCATGCCCGGCGGCGATGTCGGCGATGCGTAGCCGCTGGCCGGCTGCCCGGAGTGCCCGTGCTGCATGCAGCAGCGCCGCGGCGAGGTGCCTGCGGCGCTCGCGGATACCGCGCCAGCCGATCGAATCGAGGTACAGGCGATCGATCAGCCGGCCGATCAGCAGTCGCCCCTCTGCCTGGTTGCGGTAGACGTAGTCGAGGCTGCTTCCCGAGTCGAAGCCGGTTTCGAGTCCGGTACGGATGCCGCCGGAAAGCCTGCCGAGCGTGCGCATTGCGAGACGGGTCGCGGTGTATTTCAGGTTGGCTGCCGATAGCGGGGGTAGTGGCCGGCCGAGGGCGACTTCCTCGTCGTGCGTGTGCCCGCGGCGGTCGGCGTCGAGCAGTGAATCCGCCGCCTGCGGCGCGGCGAAAAGCCGGCCGACGAAGCCGCGAATGTGCGCCAGGGCGATCTCCCGGTCACGCTCGCCGAGTGTGTCGTGGAGAAAGTCCGGCAGCAGGTGGCGTTCCTTGAGCGGGGAGCCGAGTCGCTCGAAGAACACCTCCTGCGGGGTGCGGTGGACGACCCAGTCCTTGCCGGAGATCAGCAGCAGCAGCGGCACGCGGATCGCCTGGGCGTCGGCGACGATCCGCTCGCCGGCATCGAGCAGGCGGAGCAGCACACGTACCGAGATCGCCCGGGTGATCAGCGGATCACTGTCGTACGAGGCGATCCGCGCGGTATCGCGGGTCAGGAATTTCGCCTTGACGTACGAGTTGATGAACAGGTTGCCGAAGACGCGCTGCAACAAGCCGAGGCCCGGTCGGGCGAGCGGCACGTAGAGTCTGACGCTGAATGCCGGCGCGGTGAGTACGACGCCGCGCAGGCGAGGAGCGTAGTCGTGGACCCAGGTCGCGACCAGCACGGCGCCGACGCTCTGCCCGATGACCACCATGTTTTCGGGGGTGACGCCGTAGCTTTCGCCGACGTGCCGGACGAAGCGCTCGATGTCCCGGATGAGCACCGAAAAGCTGGGGCTGTCGCCGCGCTCGCCGGGCGATCGCCCATGGCCTCGGGCATCCCAGGCGAAGAACGCGAAGTCGTCGAGGCGGAGTTCGTCGACGACGTGCTGAAGCCGGCCGGAATGCTCGTGCCCGCGATGGAAGAGCAGGATCGCGCGGGTGACGTCGGTCTCGCGAAGCGGCGGCCAGTAGCGGTAGAACAGCCGGCTGCCGTCGTGAGTGGTGAACTCCGACTGCTCAGCGCGGCGCACGTCGATCTTCCTGGCGCTGTCCGCCGAGGTCGAGTAAGCGATCGCTGGCGGCGACCCCGCGGCGGACGCGGTTGACGATGGTCAGGCCGAGCAACAACGCGACCCCGGCGACGACCCAGGTGAGCCACGGGCCGGGGCTGATTCCCGTGCCGACGAGCAGCCCGAGCGCGCCGAAGACCAGTGCCCGGTCGCTCTTGCCCATCGGGCCGTCGTTACGTCGCTGGCCGCTGGAAAGCTGGCCGAGCAGTCCGGCCATCTCGGAGACGACCGACAGGAAGATCACCGCGAGCACGGCAGCACCGGCTCCGCCGGGCAGAAAGACGAAGGGCAGGTAGAGTGTGGCGTCGGACAGCGGGTCGGACAGCTCGTTGAGATACGCGCCGAGCACCGACTCCTGGGCGAACTCGCGCGCGAGCAGCCCGTCGATCGCATTCAGCGCCATGCGCAAGGCGAACCAGACCGGCAGCAGCAGAAAGCTGTCGAACTGCCCGGACCGTGCCGCAACGACCAGCCAGCCACCGACGGCGATCGACGCTGCACAGGTGAACACGGTGACCTGGTTGGCGCGAACGCCCGAGGCATGGATCTGGCGAACGACCGGGCGCAGCACGCCCTGGAAGCGCGGCTTCAGAAGATGGAGACTCATCGCCTGCGGAGTCGACCGGCCCCGGGGACGCCGCGCTCCCCAGGGGCGGTTGTCGGTCGGTACGGCAAAGGCTCAGAACTTGAAGTCGTCTTCGTGGAACTCGAGTGCTCCACGCGGGGCGGAGGCCCGCTCCTGCTCGCCCTTGCGCAGTTCGACGCGGCGGATCTTCCCGGAGATCGTCTTCGGCAACTCGCCGAACTCGATCCGCCGGACGCGCTTGTAGGGTGAAAGCCGGCTGCGCAGGAAGACGAAGATGTCACGGGCCAGTTCGCGACTCGGCTCGTAACCGGCGCGCAGCGTCAGGAAGGCTTTCGGAACGGCGAGACGAAGCGGGTCCGGACTCGGCACGACCGCCGCCTCGGCGACCGCGTCGTGCTCGATGAGCACGCTTTCGAGCTCGAACGGGCTGATCCGGTAGTCGGAGGCCTTGAACACTTCATCGGCCCGGCCGACGTAGGTGATGTAGCCGTCGGCGTCGACCGCGGCCGTGTCACCGGTGTGATAGAAGCCGTCGCGCATCACTTCGCTAGTCTTGTCGGGGTCGTCGTCGTAGGCGATCATCAGTCCGAGCGGTCGCGGCGACAGGCTGAGGCAGATCTCGCCTTCGTCCGAAACGTTGCCGTCGATGTCGACGAGGCGCACCTGATAACCGGGCATCGGTCTGCCCATCGAGCCGAGCTTGACCACCTGTCCCGGCGAGTTGCCGACCTGTGCCGTCGTCTCGGTCTGTCCGAAGCCGTCGCGCAGCGTGATTCCCCAGGCTTCCTTGACCTGGTCGATGACTTCGGGATTGAGCGGCTCTCCGGCGCCGATCAGCTCGCGGACCTTGACCGGATACTTCTTCAGGTCTTCCTGGATCAGCATCCGCCAGACGGTCGGCGGCGCGCAAAGCGTGGTCACCGAGCAGCGGACGAGCGTTTCGAGGATCGCTGAGGCGGCGAAGCGCGAGTAGTTGTAGATGAACACCGTTGCACCGGCGTTCCAGGGGGCGAAGAAGCAGCTCCACGCGTGCTTGGCCCAGCCGGCCGAGCTGATGTTCCAGTGCACGTCGCCGGGCTGCAGGCCGATCCAGTACATCGTCGACAGGTGCCCGACCGGGTAGCTCTGCTGGCTGTGCAGGACGAGCTTGGGCTTCGAGGTCGTCCCCGAGGTGAAGTAGAGCAGTTGCGGGTCGGTCGCCCTGGTCGGCCCGTCGGGCAGAAAGTCACTCGACTCGAGATAGGCCTTTTCGAGCGACAGCCAGCCGTCGACGGCGCCACCGACGGTTATCCGCGTGTAGTCACCGGCCAGCTCCGCGAACTTGTCCGCCTGCGTGTGGCCGATGATCACGTGACGGATCTGGCCGCGCTCGATCCGGTCGCGGAGATCGTCCGGCGCGAGTAGCGTCGTCGCCGGCGAGAGGACCGCACCGAGCTTGATCGAAGCGAGCATCGTATCCCAGAGAGGCACCTCGTTGCCGAGCATCATCAGGATCCGGTCGCCACGCCGGACACCCTGCGCGCGCAGCCAGTTGGCCACCTGATTCGAGCGCTTGGCCATCTCGGCGAAGGACATCTTCTGCTCGGAACCGTCTTCGTTGACCACCCAGAGAGCCAGCCGATCGTTGCCGGCAGCCATCACGTCGAAATAATCGAGTGCCCAGTTGAAGTCGGTCAGCTGTGGCCACTTGAAGTCGCGGTACGCCGTCTCGTAGTCGGTACGATGGGCGAGAAGGAAATCGCGCGCCTGGACGAACGCCGAGTAAGACATTTCTGCTCCTTTCTTGTTTACGAAACCGCCTTGTCGCCGGCGCGCGCGTTGTCGGCCTGGCAGGCCGCACGCCGATCGTCCGGCACCTCTCCTCCGACAACCCCCGCATGCCGGTCGACGCGCGTCTCCTCCGCGTGGAAGGACGACGCCGGCCGTGAGCAGCGATGCTCGCGTCGACAGCCGCTGAGCATTGCCGCCGTGCATTGTAAGGGACTTGCCGGGTCTGGGGGAGAGCCGGCTGCCTTCTGTTGCCGGGACGTCGTTCCGGCTCGTCGTGGTCAGCCCGCGTGCTTGACGATGAAGCGCTTGACGGCCTCGACGTCGGCATCGACGACGGTGACCCGCTGGGGCAGGTCCTCGAGATGTTCGAGGGCCGTCGGGCGGTCGGGCTTGCGCCCGATTGCGGCGACGATCGTTTCCTCGAACTTGACGGGCAGGGCCGTCTCGAGAACGATCATCGGCATGCCGGGAGTCCGCCACTCGCTGGCTACCTTGAGGCCGTCGGCGGTGTGCGGATCGACGATCAGGTCGTAGGTTTCGCAGGTCCGGCGAATCGTTTCGAGACGGTCAGCGTGTGTGCTGCGGCCCGAGACGAAGCCGAACTCCGGCAGGCGTCCGTAGAATGGGGTTGCCGACAGGTCGAAGCTGCGTCCGGCGTCGATTGCCGACCAGAGCTGGCGAACGACCGCCGGGTCACGGCCGACGAGGTCGAAGACGAAGCGCTCGAAATTGGAGGCCTTCGAGATGTCCATCGACGGGCTCGAAGTCGGACGGGTCTCGGCCGTACCGCGCGGACGGTAGATGCCGCTGCGGAAGAATTCGTCGAGCACGTCGTTCTCGTTGGTCGCCAGAACCAGGCGGCCGATCGGCAGGCCCATCATGCGCGCGATGTGTCCGGCACAGATGTTGCCGAAGTTGCCCGAGGGAACCGCAAAAGCGACCTGGCGATCGCTGCTGCCGTGCGCCCCGCCGGTTGCCGCCAGGTAGCCCTTGAAGTAATAGACGACCTGAGCAGCGACACGCGCCCAGTTGATCGAGTTGACCGCGCCGATCCGGTATCGCGTCTTGAAGGCAGGGTCGTTGGCCACCGCCTTGACGATGTCCTGGGCGTCGTCGAACACCCCGCGCACGGCGAGGTTGTGGATGTTTTCGTCGCCGAGCGAAAACATCTGCGCACGCTGGAAAGCGCTCATCCGGCCGTGCGGCGAGAGCATGAACACGCGCACGCCGTGCTTCCCGCGCATCGCGTACTCCGCCGACGACCCGGTATCGCCCGAGGTCGCCCCGAGGATGTTGATTTCCTCTCCTCGGCGGGCGAGCACGTACTCGAAAAGGTTTCCGAGCAGCTGCATGGCCATGTCCTTGAACGCGAGGGTCGGGCCGTTGGACAGTTCGAGGAGCGCCAGTCCGCCTTCGCCACGCTGCTCGGCCGGTGGTTCGAGCCAGCGCAGCGGTGCGATTTCGGCTGCCTGGCGGGGGTTCCGGCCATGGCAGTAAACCTCGGCGGTATAGGTCCTGGCGACCAGTTCGTAAAGGTCGCCGGCCGGGATGTCGTCGATGAAGCGCGAGAGGATCGCGTGCGCGAGTCCGGCGTAAGACAGACTCCGCCAGCCGTCGAGTTCGGCGAGCTCGACCCGGGGGTAACTCTCGGGGACGTAGAGACCGCCGTCGGGCGCGAGGCCGGCGAGCAGGATGTCGCAGAAGGTCGGCAGCGGCGCGCCGCCGGTACCGCCGGTGAGACCACGAGTCGAAATGTAGCGCATGGCGACAGGCCCGGGGATGGTCAATCGGTCGATGCATCTGCTGCGCCGCGAGTCCGCGTTGCGGCTTTTGCGCTCCGTGTTGCGCTCACCCGTACTCTTCCGGTCAGCGGCTTCGGCTCCGCCAGTCTACCACGCTCCTGAGCATCGCCGGGTCGCTGCGGCGTCGCTCATCCCTGGACCACACGGTTTTTGCCGGCGCGCTTCGCCGCGTAGGTCGCGCAGTCGGCGCGTGCGATCGCCTGCTCGAGCGACTCGCCGGGTCGGGCGCTGACCACCCCGGCGCTGAACCTCAGGACCAGCCCGGCGTCCGGCAAGGGATGGGTACCGAGCTGCTGCTGGGAGCGCGTGATGGCCGCCGCCGCTTCGGCGAGCGACGTTTCGGGCAGGAGCACGGCGAACTCCTCGCCACCGAAGCGGCAGAGCAGGTCGGAAGGGCGCAGGGTCGAGCGGAGCACGCCGACGAGATGGATCAGCGCCTGGTCGCCCGCGTCGTGGCCGAGCGTGTCGTTGATCCGCTTGAAGTCGTCGAGGTCGATCAGCGCGAGAGCCATCGCCCGGCCATGCCTTTGCATGCGGGCTGCTTCGCGCTGGTAGGCGTCGGCCAGCCCGCGCCGGTTGTACGCACCGGTCAGCGCGTCGGTCAGCGCCGCGGCGCGCGCTTCGCCGAGTGCCCGTTCGAGATCGGCGATGCGTGCTTCGGCGTCGAGCAGTTCGAGCAGCGCGCGCTCGGCACCTGTTTCCGGGGTCCCGGCACGAGGCTGCCGAGGGCGTGCGGCAGGGACCGGGAAAGCCATCGGCGGCTGGACGCACGAGCTCGTCCCGGTCGGTGGAGAGCGCCTGTGCAGTCGCCGGCAGGCTCGCCGGGAAGCGTGCACCGGCGATGTTGAATCATGCTTGAGCATCGTGAGGACCCCCTCGGAACTGTGCGCCGTCATGGCTTGCCGGTTCATCAACGGAGTGCGCCTGGTGGATCTTGAGAATAATTTCACAAAACGTCCATTGTATATTGATTTATAGAGATAAGTAGATCTTCTTCGAGTCATGGACGAGGCGTCGCGGTGGGCAAAGCCTCGTTCCGCGCTGCACTGCGGCAAGGGGCGATTGACTTCGCCATGGGCTCCGCGGATACTGCACGGAGGCAGATCAGCCCGGTGACCGGGCGACACTCGACGACGACGGGGTGCAATCATGACGATACTCAGGCAATTCGACGAACTGCTGGTGAGCTCGCGGCCCGGGCAGCCTCCCGGGACTCCGCGCGCGATGCGTGAGTCTTCGGTACGCTGTCTCGGCCCGCACGGCCTGCACCGGATGGCGTACACCGAGTGGGGCGATCCGGCCAATCCGCGGGTACTGCTCTGCGTGCATGGCCTGACGCGGAACGGGCGGGATTTCGATGTGCTGGCCAATGCGCTGGCCGATGACTACCGGGTCGTCTGTCCGGACATCGTCGGGCGCGGGCAGAGCGATCGTCTGCCGATTCCCGACGACTATGCTTTGCCGGTCTACGCCAACGACGTGATGACCCTGATCGCCCGACTCGGCGTCGACTCCGTGCACTGGCTGGGAACTTCGATGGGCGGGTTGATCGGCATGCTTCTCTCGAGTCTGCCGGGGTCGCCGATCACTCGCCTGGTGCTCAACGACGTCGGCCCGGCGATCGCGCTCGAGGCGCTGCAGCGGATCGGCGAGTACCTGGGCCGGGCGCCGGATTTCGCCGATCTCGCCGAAGCCGAGGCCTACGTGCGCGTCGTCTGCGCGCCGTTTGGCGATCTGACCGACGCGCAGTGGCGCTACATGACCGTCGTCGGAACGCGGCCCAAGCCGGAGGGAGGCTACGAGATGAACTACGACCGCGCGATCGCCGTGCCGTACCAGAAGGCTTTCCTCGAAGCCAAGGAAATCAGTCTCTGGCCGATGTACGACGCGATCCGCTGCCCGACGCTCGTCCTGCGCGGTGCGCAGTCGGACATCCTCGCGCATGAGACGGCGGCCGAGATGACCACCCGCGGGCCAAAGGCCAAGCTCGTCGAGGTGCAGGGGGTCGGACACGCGCCGATGTTCCTCAACGAATGGCAGGTGCGCATCGTCCAGGACTTCCTGCTTGCTGGCGAAGGCTGACGACCGCTCGCCGGGCGATCGGTCGCTGATCCCGGAATCCGTCGCGCAGGAGCCTTCCGGCGATGAATCTGGCGCATCTGCTGGCGCGTACCGCCCGGATCTTCCCTGAGCGACCGGCGCTCGCCTTTGGCGATCTCGAGTGGTCGTCTTACGCCGGGCTCGCGGAGCGCGCCGCGCGAATCGCCGGTGGCTTGCGCGGGACGATGCACCTGCGCGCCGGCGACCGGGTTGCGCTGTTCATGGCCAACCGTCCCGAGTATCTCGAAATCCTCTACGCCATCTGGCACGCGGGGCTGGTCGCCGTGCCGATCAACGGCCGGCTGCATCCGCGCGAGGTGGCGCGGATCGTGGCCGACGCGGCCGCGTCGCTGCTCGTCGTTGCCGGCGAAGTCAGCGACGACTGGCAGATCTGGATCGATTGCACACCCGCGCTGCGCATCGTCTCGGTCGATGGCGCGGAGTACGTGCAACTCGTCGGCGGCACGCCGATGCCGGTTGTCGAGCGCGCGCGTGACGATCTCGCCTGGCTCTTCTACACCTCGGGGACGACCGGACAGCCAAAAGGCGTGATGCTTTCGCACGGCAACCTGCTGGCCATGACCCTCGCGTATTTTCCGGACGTGGACCAGGCGACGGCGCAGGACAGCATCGTCTATGCGGCGCCGATGTCGCACGGGGCCGGCATGTACAATTTCCCGAACGTTCTGGTCGGCGCCCGCCACGTCGTGCCCGAATCGGGAAGCTTCGACCCGCCGGAGATCGTCGAGCTGTCGCGACGCTACGGCAGGGTGACGATGTTTGCTGCGCCGACGATGGTTCATCGCCTCGTCGACCACGTTGCCGCGAGCGGCGGTGATGGCCAGGGCATCCGGACGATCGTCTATGGCGGCGGGCCGATGTATCTCGCCGGGATCGAGCGGGCGATCGCCGTGCTCGGCGACCGCTTCGTGCAGATCTACGGTCAGGGCGAGAGTCCGATGACCATCACCGCGCTTTCGCGCGCGCACCTGGCCGATCGCCGGCACCCCCGGTACGGGGAGCGCATCGCCTCGGTGGGTGTCGCGCACAGCGTCGTCGAGGTCATCGTCGCCGATGGCCAGGGCCAGCCGCTGCCCCCGGGAGAAAACGGCGAAGTGCTCGTGCGCGGTGAAACGGTGATGCACGGCTACTGGCGGAATGGCGAGGCAAGCGCCGAGGCGCTGCGCGGTGGCTGGCTGCACACCGGCGACGTCGGGAGCTTCGACGGCGACGGATTCCTGACGCTCAGGGACCGCTCGAAGGACGTGATCATCAGCGGCGGGACCAACATCTATCCGCGCGAGGTCGAGGAAGTGCTCTTGCGTTGCCCCGGGGTCGCCGAAGTGGCGGTCGTCGGCCGGCCGAGCGCCGAGTGGGGCGAGGCGGTCGTCGCCTTCGTCGTCCGTCGCCCGGGAAGCCCCGTCTCGGACGAGGAACTCGATCGTCTGTGTCTCGCGGCGCTCGCCCGCTACAAGCGCCCGAGGGACTATTTCTTCGTCTCCGCGCTGCCGAAGAACAACTACGGCAAGGTGCTCAAGACCGAGTTGCGGCGGCGGTTGCAGCACTCAGGGGAGGGTTGACCATGGGCGGACGCCTGCAGGACAAGGTGGCCATCGTCACTGGTAGTGGCTCGGTCGGTCCGGGCTGGGGCAACGGCAAGGCGATGTCGGTCCTCTTCGCCAGGGAGGGGGCGCGGGTCGTCGGCGTGGACATCGATGCCGCTGCGGCCGCCGAGACCCAGCAGATCATCAGCGACGAAGGCGGGCGAGCGATCGCCGTGATCGCCGACGTCACCCGCCCGGCCGACGTGCAGAGGCTCGTCACCGAAACGCTCGACGCCTTCGGGCGAATCGACATCCTGGTCAACAACGTCGGCATCGCCGTGGTCGGTGGCCCGGCCGAGCTCGACGAGGCGACCTGGGATCACCTGATGGCGGTCAACATCAAGAGCGCGTACCTCACCTGCCACCACACCCTGCCGGTGATGATTCGCCAGCACGCCGGGGTGATCGTCAATAACGCGTCGGTGGCCGTGCGCGGCTGGGCGGGTGTCAACTACGGCTTCTACGCGGCGAGCAAGGGGGCGATGGTGGCGATGACCAGGACCATGGCCATCCGCCACGCCCGCGATGGCGTCCGCGCGAACTGCGTTCTGCCCGGGCTGATGAATACGCCGCTGGTCCATGCCGCGCTGACCCGCGTCTATGGCGAGGAGGGGGACATCGACAACCTGATCCGTACGCGTGATGCGCAGTGCCCGATGGGCCACATGGGCGACGCCTGGGATACCGCTTACGCAGCGCTGTTCCTCGCCTCGGACGAAGCGAAGTACATCACGGCGACCGAGCTGCTCGTCGACGGCGGACTGTCGGCACGCTTCGCCTGAGAGGAGCGCCCGGGGAGAAAGAGGATACGAGCCACTGAGGAGAAGCGGCGAGCGGGACGGGGAAAAAGGAACGCGGAACGTTGCCGTTCCGCGCTTCCCCGATTGACGTCCCCGCGAGTGTCGTCAGGCCGGCATCCTGAACCTGGGTTCAGGACGGTCGCTTCCCTTCCACATCAGGTACGCCCGACAAAGGGGCGCACACAACAGCGGTTTCCATGGTCCGCGACCAATGCCACTTGCGTTGGTTCAAGGAATTATGGCCTTGACGAACACCGCAGGGAACTCTGTCGGAGGCTGCCGCTGCCACCTATTCGGCGTTCACCACCGCGTCGATCGCTGCCTCCATTGAACAAATTCTACCCCTAACGCCGTCCATGTCCAGCCCGATCGACGATTCAATTTTCTGATGAGCCTGGTCAGCTTCCTGATTGAGACCCAGGTGCTCGTGGGCGATGTTCAGCGCGGCCATCACGGCAATCCGTTCGGCGAGAGTGCTCCGCGTCTTCTCGGCGATTTCGCGCATCTTGCCGTCGACATACGCCGCTGCCTGGATCAGCGCTGGCTGCTGGTCCGGCGGGCAGGCAACGCGGTACTCCTTGCCGAGCAGGGTGATGTCGAGAAACTGGCTATCGTTGGGCATGATCGGGGCAGCGTTCAGCCTTTGGCTTCCGGCAGTTGGTGGGCGAGGCTCTCGAGGCGAGCACACGCCGCGGCCATGCGTTGGGCGAGGACTTCCCTGTCGGCGACGGCCGTCGTCAGTTGTTCACGCAGGCCATGGTTCTCGGACCGCAGTTGATGACACAACGCGACGACCTGCGCAACTTTTCGCTCCAGCGCATCGAGTTCGTTCAGCATGGGACGGACTATAGATTCAACCCCCTTCCCGGTCAAGGCGTCAGGCGCATGGCGAGCAGCACTTGGTGCCGATTCGAGCCACGACGGGTAGTGCCCGTCGCATCCGGTGCGCAGGGTCGAAGCCCTCCGGGAGTTGATCACTCGATCTGGTCGCTCCGGCCGGCTTGCTGTTGGAGGTCCGCGGACGCTTCGTTGCCGGAGGGCCAGCTCTCAGCCAGCGACGAGGGGGCGCTGGATCGGTCCGGGAAGAACTCTCGACCGTCTTCGTCGTTCGCCGCTCTGTGCTCATGCGGACTTCCGCCGGGTGCAATCAGCCGTCGCCCGGAGTACAATTCGCGTCGTGTCAGGTGCTGCGGAAGGGTTCTCCAACCGCAGTTAAACGGGAAAGCGGTGCGTCGGACGACGACCATTCCGCTGCTGCCCCCGCAACGGTAAGCGAGTGCGGATGCGCCATGACGCCACTGGACCAAGGTCTGGGAAGGCGGCGCATCAAGACTTGCAAGCCCGGATACCGGCCTGGGACGCCAAGCTGAAGTGCCACGGGGGTGTGGCGCCGCGCTGCGCGACCGCCCTTCTCCCGAGCGCTTCATTCGATCGCACTGCCGGCACCCGGGGACGCCTGCCGGCCAACGGAGAAGATCATGCAGCCGCCTCTCACGCCGCTCGCCGCGGCGCTCGTTCTCGCCTTCGCAACCGCTGCACAAGCCGATCCGCTCCGGGCCGAGGAACCCGATGCCGTCATCGTCACCGCCAGCCGGTTCAAGGAGTCCGATACCAATGTCCCGGCCAGCGTCAGCGTGATCACGCGCGACGACATCCGCAACACCCCAGCCTACGACCTGCCGAGCATGCTCAAGGGCAGCGCCGGCGTCGGTGTGCGCGCCCTCACTGGCAGCCTGGGCATCGATGCCACGGTGGACATCCGCGGCTTCGGCGAAGCCGCCGGCAGCAACACGCTGATCCTGCTCGACGGCCAGCGCATGAACCCGATCGACAGTGGCAGCGTCAGCTGGTCGGCGATCCCGCTCGACAGCGTGCAGCGCATCGAGATCCAGCGTGGCGCCGGCACGGTCATGTACGGCGACAAGGCGACCGGCGGCGTAGTCAACATCATCACCGACAAGTCCGGCACCCCGCGCGCCGGAATCACCGTTGGACTCGGCAGCTCCGACACGCAGACGGTCAGCGCCAACGGCGCGATCGGCAACGAGGCGGGGTACGCCAACGCTTTCGCCGGCTATTCGCACACCGGCGGCTGGCGGCAGAACTCGCAGGCCGAACTGGCCGCCCTCAGCGGGCGCGGCGCGCTCTACGTCGGACAGGGCGAAGCCTTTCTCGATTACGCGGTCTACGACAACCGCTCCGGCCAGCCCGGCGCGCTGCTGCGGCCCGCCTATCTGGCAAATCCCCAGTCCTCCAGCTACCCCAACGATTCCCAGAACAGCAACGGCTACCGGCTCCGCCCGGGGGTCGCCCTGCCGATTACCGACACGCTGCGCCTCGAGGCCGAGGTCTCCTACGACCGCCAGGACCAGCACGCGGATTATGTGTCCTTCGGCAGCAAAGCCCAGCGCGTCCGCGACACCTGGTCGGTGACCCCGCGCCTACGCTGGCAGCACGGGTTCGGCAGCCTGAAGAGCGAGACCGTCGCCGGCCTCGACTACTACTCGGGACAAGTGGACGCGAACTACAGCACGGCGGCAACGCAGGAAGCCAGGCAGACCAGCACCGGGGCCTACATCCAGAACGTGACGGAATGGCTTGCCGGACTGGCCAGCACCGTCGGCTTTCGCAGCCAGCGCGTCGACCAGTCGGCATCGCAGGACGCCTACAACGGGTTCTACGGTCTGCAGCCGGCCATGAACGGGAGCGCCGACTACACCCGCAACGCCTGGGATCTCGGACTCAGCTACGCGGGCGACGGCTGGCGGACCTACGCCCGGGGTGGGACGACCTTCCGCTTCGCCAACACCGACGAACTGTTCAGCTACGATCCGTTCACCGGCAATCCAACCTTCGCCGGCAACCTCAAGCCGCAGACCGGGACGCTCGGCGAGATCGGCGGCAGCTTCATGATCGGGCCGGTCAGCGGGCGTGCGGCCGTCTACCGGATTGACCTCGAGGACGAGATCGTCTATGACGGCGCCGTGTTTTCCAACGTCAATCTGGACAAGACCCGCCGCCAGGGGGTCGAACTCGAAGGCGACTGGCGCATCGTCCCGTCGATCTTCCTCCGCCTGACCTACACCTACGCGGACTCGACCTTCCGCTCCGGCCCCTATACCGGAAACCAGATCCCGCTCGTCCCGACCAACAAGGCAGCGGCCCGTCTGACCTGGAACGGCGCGCAGTTCGGAACCTACACGGCCGTGGTCAACTACGTCGGATCGCAGTACTACAGCGGCGACTTCGCCAACGCGCTGGACAAGCTGCCCGGCTACACCACGGCCGATTTCATGGCCTCCTGGAACTTCAAGCCGTGGTCAGTCACCGCGCGCGTGCTCAACGCCTTCGACAAGGTGTATTCACCCTACGCCGGCTACTCGGCGTTCCAGTCAGACTACTACTATTATCCGGCCGACGGGCGCAGCTTCCTGATGACCGCGAGCTACAACTTCCGCTGATGCCCACCCGTCGCCGTGCGCTGCTGATCCTCGCCGCGCTCGCCGGGCTGGCGCAGCTCTGCCTCTCGCTGGCGCTGATGGTCGGCAGCGTGCCGATCGGACCGATCGAGGTTCTCGGCACGCTGCTCGGTCAGGGAGCCGATACAACCCGCGAGGTCGTCTGCAGCCTGCGCCTGCCGCGGGCGCTGGCGGGCTTTGCCTGCGGCGGTCTGCTGGCTCTGGCGGGCGCGTTGCTCCAGGTCCTGCTGCGCAACCCGCTCGCCGATCCCTACGTGCTCGGCATTTCGGGTGGCGCGGGGGTCGGCGCGCTGCTGGCGATCGTCGTCGGGCTCGGCGCCGCCGGAATCAACGCGCTGGCCTTCTTCGGCGCGCTCGCGGCGATGCTCGTCGTCTTCGGGCTGGCCCACGGCGAGGGTGGCTGGACGCAGTCACGGTTGCTGCTCACCGGGGTGATCGTCGCTGCCGGTTGCGGGGCGCTCGTCACGCTGATGCTCTCGCTGGCTCCCGAAGACCGCCTGCGTGGCATGCTCTTCTGGCTGATGGGCGATCTCTCGCAGACCGGCGACCCGCGGCTCGCGCTGCTCCTGCTGCTCGCCGCGTTGCTCGCCGCGCTGCCCTTCGCGCGCGAACTCAATCTGCTCGCCCGAGGCGCCGATGTCGCGCAGGCGCTCGGAGTCGAGGTGCGCGTCCTGCGCCGCGGTGTCTACCTCGTTGCCTCGCTGGCCACCGCCGCGGCGGTGACTCACGCCGGGGCGATCGGCTTCGTCGGGCTGATCGTCCCTCACCTGGTTCGCCTGGCCACGGGCAACGACCAGCGGCTCTTGCTTCCGGCGTCGGTGCTCGCCGGTGGCAGCCTGCTGGTCGTCGCCGACACGCTGGCCAGGACGGTCGTCGCTCCGCAACAGCTACCCGTCGGCGTGCTCACCGCGCTGATCGGCGTCCCGGTCTTTCTCTTCCTGCTCGGACGGGCCGTCCCGGGCCGTGGCTGAACCGTCGACGAGTGCTGGCGACGTGCTGCTGAGCACCCGTGGTCTGCGCGTCGGTGTCGCCGGCCGCACTTTCTGCCGCGACCTGACGCTCGAGGTGCGGGCCGGCGAGCGGCTGGCGATACTCGGCCGCAACGGCGCCGGCAAGTCGACGCTGCTCGCCGTGCTCGCCGGCCTGCGCAAGCCCGAGGCCGGCGAGGTGCTGCTCGCGGGAGCCGCTTACTCGCGCCTCGGCGCACGAGCGAGCGCACGGATTCGCGGCTGGCTGCCGCAAGGCGGAAGCGACGCGTTCTCGTCGTCGGTCCTCGAGTCGGCGCTGACCGGTCGCCATCCGCATCTGGCGCGCTGGGACTGGGAGAGCGACGAGGACGCGCGGATCGCATACCAGGCGCTGGCCGAGGTCGGGCTCGCCGGTCTCGCGCAGCGCGATACGCGGACGCTCTCCGGGGGCGAGCGGCAGAGGCTGGCGATCGCCACGCTGCTCGCCCAGGCGCCGCGCCTTTACCTGCTCGACGAGCCATTGGCTCACCTCGACCTCAATCACCAGATGGCGCTGCTCGAGCTGTTCGCCCGACTCGCGCTCGATCAGCCGGCGACCTGCGTGATGGTCCTCCATGAGCCCGGTCTGGCGGCGCGCTTCTGCACTCACGCGCTGCTGATGTTCGGCGACGGGACGACGCGGCACGGTCGCTGTGGCGAGGTGATCACCAGCGAGTCGCTGAGCGCTCTCTACGGCTATCCGTTGCGCGAAATCGTCGAGGACGGGCAGCGCTGGTTCATGCCGGCGTAGACTGTGTCTGTGCTCTGCGTGCGGTCGTTGCCGCCGTCACCCGATCCGGCTCGCTCACCGGGCTGCAGGGTGCAGGGCGCTTCTCTCGGGACGGCTGGCCCGCTGGGCGACTGCGCCTGTTCTTGCGCCGATACATGTCGGCGTCGGCGCGTCTGACCAGCGAGTCGACGTCCTGGCCATCTTCGGGATACATCGACAGACCGACCGATGCGCCCGATGCGCCGGCCGGACCGAGCGCATCGGTCGCCTGCAACGGCCCGCCGAGGAGCTGTTCGAGCTTGCCGCGCGCCTGCTCGGCGTCGCGTCGGTTGCGCACGGTGTCGAGCAGGACGACGAACTCGTCGCCGGCGTAGCGGGCGACGAGGTCGCGACTGCGCAGGCCGGCCAGCATGCGCTGCGCCATTTCGCGCAGGACGCGGTCGCCGACGTCGTGGCCGAAACTGTCGTTGATGTGCTTGAAGTCGTTGAGGTCGATGAACAGGACCGCGAAGGGGCGGGGCTCGGGGAGATCGCGCTGCTGGAAGAGGCGTTCGTCGACACGGCGCAGGAAGGCTTCCCGGTTGGCCAGGCCGGTCAGCCGGTCGCTGAGCAGGCGATCGTGCATGGCCCTGAAGCTGCGGGCGAGGTCACCGATTTCGTCACTGCGCGCGACGTCGAAGTCCGCTTCGCGCTCGCCGCTGCCGAAGCGACGCGCTGCGCCAGAAAGCCGCTGGAGGTCGGCGGCGACCACCGAGTAGACGGCGAGGCCGAGGAGCAGGGTGAGCAGCGCGGCGACCACGGTCAACAGGACGGCCTGCAGTATGCTTCGACCCGGATCTCCCGGGAGAGCGCTGCTCGGCAGCGCGACGACGACCGTCCAGTCGAGTCCGGCGGCGTCGTGCAGGCGCACGGCGGCTGCGGTGACTTCCTGCCCATCGGCGGCCTCGAAGGCGAGTACGCGGGGCAATGGTGCGCCGGCCGGAGCGGCCTCCAGCCGGCCGAGTTCCTGTTGGCTCGCGGCGATCAGCGGGTCGTCGCGAACGGCGTCGTCCGGCCGGGCCACCGTCCCGCCGCCCTGCACGGAACGGGATGGCGCCCGTGAGGTGGCGATCAGCTCGCCGTGGGCATCGACGATCAGGGCGACGGCGCCGGCGGGCAGCGCCAGCGAGCGGAGCAGGGCGTCGATTCCTGCGAGTGCTACGTCGGTGGCCACGACTCCCTGAAAATGGCCGCTCGAGTCATCGACCCGCCGCGCCAGCGTGATCACCCGCGCGTCATTCCGCGGAGCGACGTGGGGTGCCGTCCAGCGCTCGCCGGGCGACCCACTGACCAGCGTCAACCACGGCTCGACGCGCGCCTCCGCTGGCGCCGCCTGGTGGTCGATGCGGCGCGCTCCGCCGTCGGCTGCGGGCGAGCGGAGGAGGCTTCGCTGTCCATCCTGGGGCGAGCCGACGAGCACTTCGGCCTCGCCCGCGGGGGAGCGCGCCACACCGAGGACGTGTCCGTGGCGGTCAGTGTAATAGGCCCATCCGTCACCGTCGGGATGAAGCGACGCCGCCTGGAACAAGCGCAGGGGCAGACTGTCGAGCTCGCCAACCAGGCCCTTCGCTGGTGGCAGCGTGGCCGGGAGTGCGACATCGAGGACGTTGGCGGCAGCGCCGACATGCCGCTGGACGGTTTCGGCGCTTCGCGCAACCCGCTCGGCGAGCCATTGCTGCTGCAGTCCCTCGACGGCGGCTCGCCTCGTCGCGTACGAAGCGGCGCCGGTGACCGCGCAGAGCAGCAGAATCAGGAATACGTACGGCACGGTGAGCCGCTGTCGTAGCGACAGCGCTTGCAGCACCTTCATGGACGCGCGTCCTCGGCAGTTCGATGGGCAGGGCGAAGCGGGCGAGACTGGCCTTGCCCGGTCTTCCCGGTCGTCGCAGGGCAGTTCGGCTGCCGTGCGAAGAACGCTTCCCCAGGTCCGAATGCTAGTCGGCTGCCGCCGTCGGTCGAGTGAAGGATCTCACGAAGGCTTGTGCAGCTGTTCAGGGGGCTGGCCACGAAGCCGGAGCGCGGGCGATGAGCGGACTTGCCCGGTCGCCCGGGTCGTGCCGATCGCTCCGGAAGGCTGCTTCGTCGGCTCGCCGGGGGGGAACTCCCGACCGGCTCTCAGCCGGCGTCGGTTGCGGGCGGATTGGCGGTCATCGCCTTGACGCTCGGGACGTAGGCAAAGTCGGCGACCAGGATGTGCTGGTAGAACCAGCCGTTGATCAGAAACTTGACCTCATCGGCGATTTCGTCGAGGGTCATCTGCTTGGCGTTCTCGAACAGTTCGAAGAGCATCCGGCGAAACTCCCCGTGCAGCCGGCGATGCGCCTCGAGACCAGGGTATCCGCAGGCGGCCATCATCTCCTCCTCCTCGCGGAAATGCACCTTGACGTACTCGGTGAGCATGGCCAGAGACGTGAGCACGCGGATCTGATCGCCGTTGCCGTGAAAAGTCGCGGCGAGATCGAACAGCTGACGGTGCTGGGTGTCGATCGCCGGCAGACCCACCTCGATTTTCGGGGACCATTCGGCCAGTTCGTACTTCATCTTTGCGCTCCTCTAGGCTGACGGATCCGGCACCGTCGCGGCGGCCCTGGGCCGCTCGGCGACCGTGTCGATCCGCTCGGAAAGAATCAGCCACCTGTCTTCGAGTGCAGACAGTTCGCTCTCGATCCGGTTCAGTCGCGTGCCGACGTCGCTGATCTCGGCGAGCGAGACCGCGTCGCCGAGGCGCGCCTCGAGCGAACGCTGCTCGCCCTGCAGGTCGGCCAGCGTCTTCTCGACGACCTCGCGATCGCGCTGCAGCTGCTTCAGCGTCGCCGCCGTACGGCGCGCCTGTCCGTTGGCCGACGGGGCGCGGCGGACGCGCTGTCGGTCTTCCCTGGCGCTCCCCTTGGCCGCTTCGCGGTTGCGCCTGGCCTCGTCGAGCAGGTAACGCTGGTAGTCGTCGAGGTCGCCGGAGAACTCCTCGACGCGCCCGCGGCTGACCAGCCAGAACTCGTCGCAGACCGAACGGAGCAGCGAGCGGTCGTGGCTGACGAGCATCACCGTTCCCTCGAATTCGTTGAGCGCGAGGGCGAGGGCTTCGCGCGTGGGGAGGTCCAGGTGGTTGGTCGGCTCGTCGAGCAGCAGCAGGTTCGGTCGCTGCCAGACGATCAGACAGAGCACCAGTCGCGCCTTCTCGCCGCCGCTCATCGTGCCAACTGCCTGGCGAACCATCTCGCCGGTAAACTGGAAGCTGCCGAGAAAGCTGCGCAGATCCTGCTCGCGGTCGATCTGTCCGCTCGGCAGAGACTGTCTGGCCAGGCGCAGCAGATGCTGCAGGGGTGTTTCGTCGGCACGGAGCACCTCGAGCTCCTGCTGGGCGAAGTAGCCGATGCTCAGTCCCTTGCCCTCGGTCAGTGAGCCACTGACGCAGGGCAGCGCCCGGGCGATCGTCCTGACCAGCGTTGACTTGCCCTGTCCGTTGGCGCCGAGGATGCCGATCCGCTGGCCGGGAAGCACCGATCTGCTGACGCTACCGAGGATCACCCGGGGCGGAGTCCCGGGCAGTGAGTCGGGCGAGGGCGGATAGCCGAAGCTTGCGTCGGAGATCACCAGCATCGGATTCGGCAGATTCGCCGGGGCGCTGAACTCGAAGGCGAAGTCGGCGCTGGTCAGCACCGGCGCCAGACGCTCGATCCTTTCGAGGGCCTTGATCCGGCTCTGCGCCTGCCTGGCCTTCGTCGCCTTGGCCTTGAAGCGGCTGATGAAGCCCTGCAGGTGAGCGATCCTCTCCTGCTGCCTGAGATACGCGTTCTGCTGCAAGGCGACCTGTTCGGCGCGGGTCTCCTCGAAGCGGCTGTAGCTGCCCGAGTAGCGGGTCAGCCGGCCATCCTCGATGAGCAGCGTCGTGGTCGTCACCGCGTCGAGGAACTCGCGGTCGTGGCTGATCACCAGGAGGGTACCGGGGTAACGCCTGAGCCAGGTCTCGAGCCAGACCAGCGCGTCGAGGTCGAGGTGGTTGGTCGGCTCGTCGAGGAGCAACAGGTCGGCGGGGCACATCAGCGCGCGGGCGAGCTGCAGGCGCATCCGCCAGCCCCCGGAGAAACTGTCCACCGGTCGGTCGAGTTCGTCAGGGCGGAAGCCGAGCCCGAGCATCAGCGCCTGCGCGCGCGCCTCAGCGTCGTGCTCGCCGGCATCGTGCAGCGCCAGGTACGCGGTCGCCAGGCGCTCGCCGTGGTCGTCGGCTTCAGCCCGGCGAACCTGGCTGCGCGCGGCGAGGAGAACGCTGTCGCCGTCGACGACGAAATCGGTCGCGCTCCGATTGCCCGAAGGCATCTGCTGGGCCACCTGCGCGAGGCGCCAGTCGGCCGGCCGCGAAAACTCGCCGCCGTCCTCGTGCAGGCTGCCGTCGAGCAGCGCGAACAGTGACGACTTGCCGGTGCCGTTGCGCCCGACGAGACCGATCCGTTCGCCGGCGCTGATGGTCAGCGAAGCCCTGTCGAGCAGCACCTTCGTGCCGCGGCGCAGGGTGACCTCGCGCAGGCTGATCATCGCTGCAGCCGCTCCGATTGCAGCCGGCGACCGTCCGGACGCGGTTCAGGATCGCTCGCCGTGTCCAGCGTCCAGCCGCTCATTTCAGGCGCGATGGCCAGCACTCGGCGAGGCGGCCGGCATTGCCCGCGGCCGGGATGGCTCACTGCCCCAACTCACCGGAAGATCACCGTCTTGTTGGCGTGCACCAACACGCGATCCTCGAGGTGGTAGCGCAGTCCGCGGGCGAGGACGGCCTTCTCGATGTCCTTGCCGTAGCGGACCATGTCATCGACCGAGTCGGAGTGATCGATGCGGATGACGTCCTGTTCGATGATCGGCCCCTGGTCGAGATCGGGGGTCACGTAATGACAGGTCGCGCCGATCAGCTTGACGCCGCGTTGGTACGCCTGGTGGTAGGGCCGCGCGCCGACGAAGCTCGGCAGGAACGAATGATGGATGTTGATGATCTGGCCGGGATAGCGCTCGCAGAAGTCCGACGGCAGAATCTGCATGTAGCGCGCGAGGACGATCGTGTCGCCCTTGACTTCCTCGAAGATGCGCGCGATCTCGGCGTTCGCCGCGTCACGGCTTTCGGGTCTCACCGGCACGTAATGGAAGGGAATCCCGTGCCATTCGACGAAGGAGCGGAAGGTGTCGTGATTGGCGATCACGCAGGGAATCTCGATGTCGAGCTCGCGCGCCTGCCAGCGGGCGAGCAGGTCGTAGAGGCAGTGCTCCTGCTTGCTGACCATGACCACCACGCGACGTTTGACCGACGAGTCGCTGATCTTCCAGTCCATCGACAACTCTTCGGCGAGTGGGCGGAAACGCTCGCGGAATTCGAAGAGGTGAAAAGGCAGCGAATCGGCCTTCACCTCCATGCGCATGAAATAGCGCCCACCCGAGTCGCCGTTGCCGTGGTCGGCGTGGTAGCTCGAGGCGAGGATCCAGCCGCCATTCCGGGCGATGAAACCCGAGACGCGGGCGATGATCCCCACCTGATCGGGACACGAGCCGGAGAGCGTGTAGAAGCGCCGCGCGTACATCGCCGTTCAGGCTCTGGCGGCGTGGGCCGAGAAGGCTCGGTCGATCTCGCTGCGCAGCTCGGCGTAAGAGCGAGTCACCGGATACTGCGGGAAGTCGCGAATCACCTTCTCGGGCGGACGAAAGAGGATTCCGGCGTGGGCCTCGCCGAGCATTGCCGTGTCGTTGTACGAATCGCCGGCGGCGACGACCGTGAAGCGCAGTTCCTTGAGTCGCCGCACGGCCTCGCGCTTCTGGTCGTGCATGCGCAGGCGGTAGCTGACCAGCCGGCCCTCGCTGTCGGCCTCGAGACTGTGGCAGAACAGCGTCGGCCAACCCAGCTGGCGCATCAGCGGATGGGCGAATTCGTAGAAGGTGTCCGAGAGGATGATCAGCTGATAGTCCTCGCGCAGTTCGTCGACGAACGCGCGAGCGCCGTCCATCGGGCCCATCGCGGCGATGACCCGCTGGATGTCGGGCAACCCGAGGCGGTGCTCGGCGAGGATCGCCAGACGGAGTTTCATCAGCTTGTCGTAATCGGGTTCGTCGCGGGTCGTCCGGCGAAGCTCGGGAATTCCCGTGCGCGTAGCGAACTCGATCCAGATCTCGGGAACCAGCACGCCTTCGAGGTCGAGACAGACGATGTGCACGGCGGACTCCGTGAGCAGACGGGTCAAGGGAAGGCGCGATTCTATCAAAAGCGGCGCGGGAGTCTGCGCCTCGGCGAAGAACGCCGGCGGGTCAGACGAGTGCCGGCGTGCTGCTCTCGGTCAGCCGGAGACCGTGGCGCAGTTCGCCGCCCGGGCGCGTGCGCTCGAGTTGCAGTCGCCCGTCGCTGTGCGTCACGAGCAGCGCGAAGTCGAAGCGGTCGGGCTGTGCGCAGAGCGCGAGATCGCTCGCCGGCAGGTTCGGGTTGTCGTCCGCCTGGAAGCGGCGACCGAAGTCGGAGTCGCGCACACGCGCGGCGTAGAGCTGTGGATCGGGATTCTCGCCCCGAAGCAGCGCCTCGATGTAGTCGGCGCAGGCGATGTCCTCGTCTCCGTCGCGGTCGACCCACTCGCCGGTGACCACCAGACACACCTCCTCGGGCTGACGCTCAAGCAGCGCACGTGCCGTCGCCCGCCCGAGGACCAGGCTCCCCGCGAAGAGCACGCGCGCCCCGCGGAAGCGCGTCAGGCCGCGGACCCCGGCGGCAGTCGTCTGGATCAGCGGGCGTCCGGCGAAGGACGCCCCGAGCAGGGCCGACGGCGAATTGCCGTAATCGAACCCGGGGATCGGATCGCCACCGCCGATTGCTCCGGTGGTCAGCGCGTCGGGAACGCGGCGTTGCAGACGGAACGCCCCGGCGATCGTCTCGACCGGATAGATCGTGCTCGCCCCGGCGGCGAAAGCGTACGCTGCGGTGGTGAACGAGCGCAGCACGTCGATGACCACGACGGCGTCGACGGGCTCGGATAGCGCGACGAGGCGGTTCAGGAAGAGACGGCGAATGCGCATGGCGGCTGAGGCTCCTCCAGGATGGACGGATCCTGCTCGAACTGGCCCAGTATCGGCGATCTTGGCCGACCGGTCAAACGACCGGTCTGGCCGCTGAGCAGGCGAAAGCCTTGTTGACTCGCTCGCCTGCTCGCTTACAATCGTCCGTCTGGGGCCGCTGCCCGGCGCGCGGCCCGGATCGGGCTGCATCGCCGGCCCGGGCGGCTGCGGTCGCCGGCGCAGGGCATTCGGAAAGGGAAAAGATGCGCGATTTTCTGGTCCTCCTCGGGCGTTGCGCGGGTCTTGGCGCCGTGCTGCTCTGCGTCTATGCGGGCGCGATGCGCCTCGCCGGCAATTTTTACGCCGGCTCGTTCCAGCTCGGGACTTTGCTGATCGCCTCGATCGCCGGTTTGCTGGTCGGCTGCTTCCTGCTGCTCTTCGCGCTGACGCTGCGCAGCGACTCGGGGCCACCCGGGCGACCGCGCGACTGATTGGCCGTCAGCGCGCCGCTGCGTCCGCCCGGTAATCCCAGCCGCCGCCCATCGCCCTGGCCAGGTCGACGAGCGCGAAGCGCACGTCGCGAGCGGCGAGGATCTGCAACGTCTGCGCCTGCAAGAGCTGGCGCTGCGCGTCGAGCACCTCGATGTAGCCCGAATAGCCCGCGCGGTAACGCAGGTCGGCGAGCTTGAGCGAGGCTTCGAGTCTGCCCGCGCGCTCGCCCTGTGCGACCAGCGCGTCGTGCATCGTCCGGTTGGCGACCAGCGCGTCGCGGGCCTCGCGAAACGCGGTCTGGACGGTCTGCACGTAGGCGACCAGCGCCGCTTCGCGGCGCGCCGTCTCGGCCTGGACGCTGGCCTCGATCGCCTTGAGACCGATCAGTGGCTGGAGCACCGCCCCGGCGATTCCCCAGGCCAGCGCCGGGCCGGTGAACAGGTCGGCGAGCGCCGCCGACTCGGAGCCATACGAAGCCGTCAGCGCCAGCGACGGGAAATACTGGGCGCGTGCCGCGTCGATGCGCAGGCTCGCCGCGGCGATCCGCGCTTCGGCTGCGCGGATGTCCGGACGCCGTTCGAGCAGGTCGGCGGGCAGCCCCGGAGGAACCTCGGGAACGCCGAGCAGCCGCGCTTCCTTGACGTGGCGCTCGATCTGCGGCGCGAACACCTCGCGCGGCGAGCGGCCGACGATCGCCGCGAGCGCGGTCTCGTAACTACCGACAGTGCGCTCGGCGAGCGCCAGGTTCGCGGCAACCGAAGCGCGCTCGGCCTCGGCCCGTTGCAGATCGTAGTCGCCGATGAGCCCGGCCCGGTAGAGCTTCGTCTGCAGCTCGACGGTCTCGTCGCGCGAGCGCAGCGTCGCGCGCAACAGATCGACTTCGGCGTCGCCAGCGAGCAGCCCGAAGTAGATCCGCGCGGTCTCGGCGGCGACCGCGGTGCGCACGCTGGCCCGCGCGTATTCGCTGGCCAGCAGTTCGTTGCGCGCAGCCTCGGCCCCCTGGCGGTAGCGTCCCCAGACGTCGACCTCGTAGGCAGCGCGCACGCCGACGCGGGCGTTGTCGTTCAGCGGGTTGAAACCGGCGGGCAGCGGCTGCGAACCGACCAGCGTCTGGCGCGTCCGGTTGACGTCGGCGGCAAGGTTGGCGCTCGGGTAGAGCGGTGACTGGGCGAGCAGCAGGTTGGCCCGGGCGAGGTCGACGCGGGCGATCGCCGCCTGCAGGTCGAGGTTGTGGGCGAGCGCCTCGTCGATCAGCGCGGTCAGCCCCGGATCGTCGAAGAGCAGCCACCAGCGCTCGAGATCGGGCGACGTTTCGGCCGTGGCCGGCGGCAGGTCGAGCGCCGGAGGCGCGGTCGGCGTCGCCTGGCAGCCGACGAGGGCGATCGCCACAGCTGCGACACAGGCGCACAGCCGCCGGCTCATCGCGGGCCTCCTTCGCCGGCTCCGCTCGCGCGCTCGGCCGCGTTCCCGGTGGGCGCCGCGCCGTGGGACAGGTGGCGGACCTCGTCGAGCAGTTCGTCGTGCGAGCGCCGCTCGACGATCTTCCGGTCGTAGAGCACCTTGAAGAACAGCGGCACGTGGAAGACGGCGAGCAGCGTCGCGGCGATCATCCCGCCCATCACGCCGGTGCCGACCGAATGGCGCGCGCCGGCCCCGGCGCCGGTCGACAGGGCCAGCGGCAGGACGCCGAAAATGAAGGCCAGCGAGGTCATCAGGATCGGCCTGAAGCGCAGCCGGGCTGCCTCGATCGCCGACGCCGAAGCGGACAACCCTTCGCCGTGCTTGAGCACCGCGTACTCGACGATCAGGATCGCGTTCTTCGCCGCCAGCCCGAGCAGCGTGACCAGGCCGATCTGGAAGTACACGTCGTTGGTCAGTGGCGCCGCGCCGAAGAACGGGCCGACGAGGTTCTTCGCCCAGATCGCGACGAGCGCGCCGAAGGTCCCGAACGGCAGCGCGAGGAGCACCGAGAACGGCAGCGTCAGCTTCTCGTAGAGCGCGGCGAGGATCAGGAAGACCATCACCACGGCGAGCGCGAGGGCGAAGGTCGACGCGCCGCTCGACTTCTTCTCCTGGTACGACGAGCCGCCCCAGTCGAAGCTGAAGTCGGGCGGCAGCACTTCGCGGGCGATCTGCTCGACGCGCGCGATGCCCTGTCCCGAGCTGATCCCCGGCGCCGTCTGGCCGATGATCTTGACCGCCGGCAGGTTGTTGAAGCGGTCGAGCGAATCGGGGCCCGACGAATGGCGAACGCGGACCAGCGAGGCCAGCGGCAGCATCTCGCCGTTCGCGGAGCGCACGTAGACCCCCTGGATGTCGTCGGGGCGCCTGCGGTAGCCGGCCTCGGCCGACATCAGCACCTGCCAGGTGCGCCCATACCTGTTGAAGTCATTGACGTAGTAGGTGCCGAGCGTCGCCGACAGCGCGGCGAAGACCTCGTCGATGGCCACTCCGGCCTTCTTCGCCTGTTCGCGGTCGACCTCGACGAACAGTTGGGGCACCGTCGCGCGCCAGAGCGTCTGCGCGCCGCCGAGCTGCGGGTCGCTGTTCGCCCGGGCGAGGAAGCCCTGCAGCACTTCCTGCAGGCGGCGGGGTCCGCCGTCGCCGCGGTTCTGGATGAACAGTTCGTAGCCGCCGGCGGTGCCGAGGCCGAAGATCGCCGGCGGATTGAAGGCCAGGACGAGTGCCTCGCGGATCCCGGCGGTCTTCATGAACAACTCGCCAACCAGCTGCTGCGCGGTGACCGCGCGCTCGTCCCAGGGCTTCTGGGTGACGAACATCGTCGCCGCATTGTTGCGGAAGCCGCCACCGACGAAGTCGAAGCCGGCGAACGAGACGACGTCCTGGTTGGCCGGATTGCTGCGCACCGCCGCCTCGACCTGTTCGACGACGCGGGTGGTCCGTTCGAGCGTCGCACCGTCGGGCAGGATCACCGCGCCGATGTAGAAGCCCTGATCCTCGTCGGGCACCAGGCTTCCCGGAGTCGCGCGCCAGAGCAGGCCGGTGACCACGACCATGCCGCAGAACAGCGTCAGGACCAGCACCGCGCGGCGGATCATCCACACGACGCCGTCGATGTAGCGGCCGGTCAGGCGCGCGAACCAGCCGTTGAACCAGACGAAGAAGCGCCCCGGCGGCCGGTGACCGTGCCGGAGCATGACCACGCAGAGCGCCGGCGAAAGGGTCAGCGCGACGATCCCCGAGAGGACGACCGAAATCGAGATGGTCACCGCGAACTGGCGGTAGAGTTCGCCGGTCAGCCCGCCGAGGAAGGCGATCGGCACGAAGACCGCGGTCAGCGTCAGGACGATCGCGACGATCGGCCCGGTCACCTCGGCCATCGCCTGGACCGCGGCGTCGCGCGGCGGCAGCCCTTCCTCGCGCATGATCCGCTCGACGTTTTCGAGGACGACGATCGCGTCGTCGACGACGATGCCGATCGCCAGGACCATGCCGAACAGCGTCAGCGTGTTGATCGAATAGCCGAGCAGGTGGATCCCGGCGAAGGTGCCGATCAGCGACACCGGAACCGCGGCGAAGGGGATCACCGCCGCGCGCCAGTTCTGCAGGAACAGGTAGACGACGAGGAAGACGAGCAGCATCGCCTCGCCGAGTGTCTTGAGCACTTCGCGGATCGACACGCGGACGAAGCGCGTCGTGTCGTAGGGCACCGAGTAGGTCAGCCCCTCGGGGAAGCTCTTCTGCAGTTCGTCGACGGTCGTGAGTACGCTGCGCGCGACCTCGAGCGCGTTGGCCCCCGGCGACAGGAAGATGCCGACGAGGGTCGCCGGGTGGCCGTTGTAACGCCCGTTGAACTCGTAGTCGCGCGAGCCGAGTTCGACTCGCGCGACGTCGGCGAGACGGACCATCGACCCGTCGGGACTCGCTCGGACGATGATCTCGCGAAACTGCGCCGGGTCGGCGAGCCGGCCGCGCGAGGTGATCGTATAGACCAGGTCCTGACCCTGTTCGATCGGCGCCTGGCCGACCTTGCCGGCGGCGAACTGTGCGTTCTGCTCGTTGATCGCGCGTACGACGTCGCCCGGGGTCAGCCTGAGTTGCGCGAGACGGTCGGGCTTGAGCCAGATGCGCATCGCGTAGTCCTTGGCGCCGAAGATCTGGACGCTGGTCGTTCCGGGCAGGCGCTTGAGCCGGTCGAGGACGTTCAGCGTCACGTAGTTCGAGGTGAACAGATCGTCGTAGCGGCCGTCGGGCGAGTAGAAGGCGAGCACCTGGAGGAACGACGACGACCCGGGTTCGACGGTCACGCCTTGCCGGCGTACCTCGAGCGGCAGTCGCGATTCGACCTGTTTGACGCGGTTGCTGACATTGACCGCGGCGATGTCGATGCTCGTGCCGATCTCGAAGGTCACCTGGATCTGCGTCAGCCCGTTCGACGACGAGTTCGACGACATGTAGATCATCCCGGGCAGGCCGTTGATCGCGTTCTCGAGCGGCGCGGCGACCGTCGATTCGAGCACCTCGGCCGACGCGCCGGGGTAAGTCGCCTGGACGGTGACCACCGGCGGCGCGATCTCGGGGTACTGCGCGACCGGCAGCGCACGCATCGCCGCGAGACCGGCGACGACGAGCACGACCGAGATGACCACCGCGAAGATTGGGCGGTCGATGAAGAAGCGCGAGAACATCGGCCGTCTCCCGCTCAGGGCTTCGCCGCGGCCGCCGGTGCGCTGACGCGAACCGGCGTGTTCGGCATCATGATTCGCGCCAGTCCGTCGACGATCACCCGGTCCCCGGCCTTGAGCCCGGACTCGATCAGCCAGACATTGACCCCGCCGCTCTGCGACCAGTCGCCGACGACGACCGGTCGTGCCTCGGCGATCTCCCGGCCTTCGCCGTCCTTGCCGACGACATAGACGAACTTGCCCTGCGGGCCTTCGAGCACGGCGACCTGCGGCACGGCCAGCGCAGCGCGGCGTTCGGCTCCGGCGAGCACGACGCGGACGAATTGGCCAGGCCTCAGCGCGAGGTCGGCGTTGGCGATCTCGGCGCGCATCTCGAAGGTCCCGGTCTGCGGATTGACCCGCGAATCGGCGAAGTTGATCCGCCCGCTGCGCGGAAAGGTCGACCCGTCGGACAAGCGGATGGCCACCTCGAAGGCGTTGTTGCGCGGCAGGCTCAGCCGGCCTTCGGCCATCGCCCGGTTGAGCGTGAGCTGCTCGTTGTCCGAGACACTGAACAGCACCCAGATCGGGTCGACCTGCGAGACGGTGGTGAGCAGCGTCGTGTTGGCGTTGACCAGGCTGCCTTCCGACTGCTGCGCACGGCTCGACAGGCCGTCGATCGGCGAGACGACGCGCGTGTAGGAAAGGTTCAGCCGCGCCTCGGCGAGCCTTGCCTGCGCCGCCTTGACCGCGGCAGCGGCGAGTTCGGCGGCGGACGCCGCGTCGTCGGCTTCCTTCTGGCCGATCGCCCTGCTCTCGGCGAGCGGCTTGAGGCGCGCCGACTCGCGGTCGGCCTGGGTCTTCTGCGCGCGTGCGCGGGCGACGTCGGCTTCGGCAGCGGCGACCTGCGTCTCGAAGGGCTTCGCGTCGATCAGGAACAGCGGCTGCCCTGCGCGCACCGGAGCACCCTCCTGGTAGAGTCGCTTCTCGACGATTCCGGTGACCCGCGCGCGGACCTCGGCGTCCTTCGATCCGGCCGTCTGTCCGACGTACTCGAAGCTCACCGGATAGGCCGCGGGCTCGACGGTCTGTACGGTCACCTCCGGAGCCGGAAACCCGGCCATCCCGCCGGGCGGCTGCTGCGGGCCGCAGGCGGCGACGGCGAACAACGCCGTGGTGAGCAACAGACGCGAGCGGACGGAGACGGCGGGGAAAGCGGCAGGCATCGAACTTCCTTGCTTAGGCGCGTCGTGCGGCATTGCAGCAGGCGCAGAAGGGCCGGATTCTACGGCGATTGGCCGGCAATGCAACCGGACGGTCGCCGATCGATCGAGTCGACGGCCAACGACCAGCCCATTCGCGGGGCGGCGGCGCCGGCGCGCGATTGCCGGCCGGTCGCCGAGACGCCGCCGCTCTTCCTGCTGCTCACAGGAGTCTGGGTGGCGAGTCCGTCGGCGCTGCGTGCACCGCCGTACATGCTGCTCTCGCGTTACGCGGTCCGGGCGGCGATGCCTCGGCTGGCGGGAATCCAGCTGCTCGGCCTCGCCGCCGCGTCGGCGCTCGTACCCGTCGACGCGCGGTACGGCAGCGAAGGGGATGTGGCGCCAAGCCGCAGATCGCGAAGCACGTGCTCCAGCAGGCGGCGGCGGGCGAGATCCACAGCGGGTGCCGGGTCGGGTCGTCTGTGGCGCGACGACGCAGACCATCCGCGCGGCGCTCATCATCAGCCAGAGCATGCTGCGCTCAAGGCGATCGAAGGCCACCGGGCCGCCGATGGGCAGCGGACCGTGGTTGCCGCGGACCCTGACCCGGTTCTCCTGGTCGCGGTGAGCACGACACCTGCCGACCACCGCCCATCACCCTTGCAGCTCACCGGGAAGAGCGGGCGGCAATCAGAAGGGCGGCGGCGAGTCGAGGGCGATCGTCTCCCCGCTGTACGGATGGACGAAGCTGAGCCACTCGGCGTGGAGCAGCAAGCGCCCGTTGCCGCTCACGATCTCGTCCGCACCATAGAGCGCGTCACCGAGGATCGGGTGGCCGATCGCCGCGAGATGGACGCGCAGTTGGTGCGTCCGCCCGGTCTCGGGGAAGAGCACGACGCGCGTGCGATCGGTCGCCGGGTCGTGGTCGAGGGCCGCGTAGCGGGTCAGCGCCGGCCGGCCGGCGAGGTCGACCTTCTGCCGCGGCCGGTTCGGCCAGTCGGCGGCGAGCGGTAGCTCGATCAGCCCGGCGGCGGGAATCCGCCCGGCGACGATCGCCACGTAGCCCTTGTGCACGCGTCTTTCGGCGAAAGCCTGGCCGAGGCGGCGCTGGCTTTCGCCGTCGCGGGCGAAGACGAGCAGCCCCGAGGTGGCCATGTCGAGGCGATGGACGACGCGTGCTTCGGGGTAGTCGGTCCGGACCCGGCTCGCCAGGCAGTCGTGCCGCGCTTCGCCGCGGCCGGGGACGGCGAGCAGGCCGGCCGGCTTGTCAACGACGAGTAGCGCCGCGTCGCGATGGACGACGCGCAGCCCGTGGTCGGGCGGCGGCCGGTAGGGCAGTTCGGGCACGGCTGAGCGCAGCGTCGTCGGCACGGTCGGCTGGCGGGGGTCGGCAATGCGGCATTGTCGCGCGAAGCGCCGGTCTACGCAGCGGCTGCCGTGCTCGCCGCGCGAAGTGGGCGGCGGATCGGGTACACTCAGCGGATGATCCGGAAGACCGCGCCCGCCTGGAGCGCACAGCCGGGAGACTGTCCGCTCGAGGAGAAAAGCCGTGACTACCGCCATCCCGCATCTGACGACTCTGCGCCTCGAACTCGGCGAGCCGGGAATTGCCGAACTGCGCCTCGATCGACCCGAACGCTCGAACGCGATCGACGAGGCGATGTGGCAGGAACTGCGCGAGGCTTTCGCGTGGGCCGACGAGGCGCCGGCGGTGCGCGTGGTGATCCTCGCCGGTTCGGGCCGAAACTTCTGCGCCGGGATCGATTTGGCGATGCTCGCCGGCGTCGGCCGGCTGGTCGCGCACGCCGACGCGGCGCGCAGCCGAGAGGCGCTGCGCCGGCTGATCCTCGACCTGCAGGACTGCCTGTCGGGCATCGAACGGTGCCGCAAGCCGGTGCTCGCGGCGATCCACGGCGCGTGCATCGGTGGGGCGATCGATCTGGTCACCTGCTGCGACATGCGCTACGCGGCGGCCAGCGCGCAGTTCTCGGTGCGCGAGATCGACGTCGGGATGACCGCCGACGTCGGCACGCTGCAGCGCCTGCCGCGACTCGTTCCCGAGGGGATCGCCCGCGAACTGGCGTTCACGGGGCGTAGCGTCGACGGCGAAGAGGCGCGCCGGATCGGATTGGTGAACCGCGTCTTCGCCAGCGAGGAACTGCTTCTTGCCGGCGTCCGCGAGATCGCCCGGACGATCGCTGGCAAGTCGCCGCTGGCCGTCCGCGGGACCAAGGAGATGCTCAACTACTCGCGTGACCACCCGGTCGCCGACGGGCTCAACTACGTCGCCACCTGGAACGCGGCGATGCTCCTCTCGGCCGACCTGGACGAGGCGATCAGCGCGCTGCGCGAGAAGCGGCCGCCGCGATTCGGGGATTGAGCCCGGAGGATTCCGACCGACGGATTCCGTTGCCACCTGCGACCCGCTCGCCGCGGATGAGCACCTTCTTCGACCCCCCCGCGCTGGCCGCGCTGCGGGTCGTCGTCTTTGCCGGCCATCTTCTGGCGAGCGGCGTCTCGGCGTTGCCGCCGGTCGATGCACAGCTGCTCAGAGGTTGTGAATGAATCTGCTGCACGACCGATCTGCGGTCTTGCTCGCCCGCTCACCCAGCGGCCGGCTTTGCACAGCCGGCCGGCTACGGCAGCGCGCGGCATGCCGCGCGAAACCCCGCCTTCGCTCTCGCCTGTCCATCTGATAGGTCTCGTCGCTCTCTCGCTCGCGCCGGGCATCTCGGCCTGCTCGCGACGATCTCTTCACAACCTCTCAGTCGCCGCGCCGGAAGCCGGCGATCGCGCGCAGGAATTCGCTGCGCAGCGCGTCGGAAGTCGCGAAGTCGCCGGCGAACGACTCGGTGATCACGCGTTCGTCGCCACGCCGGTCTTCGCCGAGCAGGAGGCAGAGCTGTTCGGCCTCGACGACGCAGGCCGCCCCGCGCGCCTTGCCGTGCTCGATCAACGCTTCAGCGATGTCGCGGGTCATCCACTCCTGATAGGTGAAGCGGTGGCCGAGCGCGTCGACCATCCGGGCGATTCGCCCGAAGCCGTGCAGCCGCCCGCCGGGCAGATAGGCGACGTGGGCGACGCCACGGAACGGAACCAGGTGGTGCGGGCAGACCCCGTGGACGGCGATGCCGCGAACGATGACCAGGTCGCTGCGTGGGTCGGCGAAGCCGTCGCCGAGCGCGGTCGCCGGGTCGAGGTCGTAGCCGCCGAGCAGGCGGCGCTGCCAGAGTTCGCGGACGCGTTGCGGCGTCCGCCCCATGTGCGCGGCTTCGGGAGCGATGCCACAGGCGGCGAGAAGATCACCGATCGCGCGTTCGAAGGCCGGCGCGTCGAACGGTCGCTGGCGGGGAATGCCGATGCCGACGGTACGACGGCCGGGAATCTCGGGGGCAGGGTGGGCGGACATGGCGGGCACGCGGAGGCAGATCGAAGGGCTTCCATGATACGCCGCGGTCGATGAAACCCGGGCGGATTCCGCGGGTCCACGTCATCGGCCGCGCGCTTCGTCCGGCCGGTCTCCGGACAACGACGGCGCTTCGCCGGCCAGCGCTGATTTAGCGCGAAGCGGCCAGCCATCGCGGTGCGCGATCGGTGATAATGTCAGGCTTGAACGGCGCTGATGTCCCGGCCA
Source organism: Accumulibacter sp. (assembly GCF_023806625.1). GTDB lineage: Bacteria > Pseudomonadota > Gammaproteobacteria > Burkholderiales > Rhodocyclaceae > Accumulibacter. The sequence goes on along the minus strand of NZ_JAMTDX010000011.1, from coordinate 138,284 downwards.
GAAGATCGGGCCGACGATCGTCAGCCGGGGAAGGACACGGATGAAGCGGGTTGATGATTTTCGTCTGCGGTTGGGTAGCAGGGAGCTGGTGCCGATCGTCATCGGCGGCATGGGCGTCGATATCTCGACGGCCGAGCTGGCGCTCGAGGCGGCGAGGCTCGGCGGCATCGGCCACATCTCCGATGCGATGGTCAATACCGTGGCCGACCGCCGCTTCAACGCCAAGTTCGTCAAGGACAAGCTCAGGCAGTACAAATTCAACGTTGCCAATCCCGACAAGTCGATCGTCCGTTTCGACCTCGGGCAGCTCGCCGAGGCGACGCAGATGCACATCGGCCGGACGATGGAGGCCAAGCGCGGCGAAGGGCTGATCTTCGTCAACTGCATGGAGAAACTGACGATGAACGCGCCGCGCGAGACGCTGCGCGTGCGCATGGCCGCCGCGCTCGACGCGGGAATCGACGGGATCACGCTGGCCGCCGGGCTGCACCTCGGGTCGTTCGCGCTGATCGAGGATCACCCGCGCTTCCGCGATGCCAAGCTCGGAATCATCGTCTCTTCGCTGCGCGCGCTGCAGTTGTTCCTGCGCAAGACGGCGCGCTGCAACCGGCTGCCCGACTACGTGATCGTCGAGGGGCCGCTGGCCGGCGGGCACCTCGGTTTCGGGATGGACTGGAAGGACTACGACCTGGCGACGATCTTCGCCGAGATCCACCGCCATCTGCAGGCCGAGGGACTGAACATCCCGCTGATCCCGGCGGGCGGGATCTTCACCGGCGGCGACGCGGCGCGCCTGCTCGAGCTAGGCGCGGCGGCGGTGCAGGTGGCGACGCGGTTCACCGTTTCGCGCGAGTGCGGTCTGCCCGAGGACGTCAAGCAGCGCTACTTCGAGGCGACCGAGGAGCAGATCGAGGTCAACCAGATCTCGCCGACCGGCTACCCGATGCGCATGCTCAGCAGCAGTCCGGCGATCGGCGACGGCATCCGGCCAAACTGCGAGGCCTACGGCTACCTGCTCGACAGCAGCGGCAACTGCTCGTACATCACCGCCTACAACCGCGAGGTGGCTGCCAATCCTGGAGTCAGAAAGATCTCGGTCAGGGACAAGACCTGCCTGTGCACGCAGATGCGCAACTTCGACTGCTGGACCTGCGGCCACTATGCCTACCGCCTCAAGGAGACTTCCCGGAAACTCCCTGACGGCACCTATCAGCTGCTCAGCGCCGAACACATCTTCCGCGACTATCAGTTCAGCAGCGACGAGCGGATCGCGCTGCCGGAGTGAGCACAGGCCCGGCGGGCCGGACCGCCGGATCTCAGCGATCGGGGAACGATGCTCAGCTACCGTCACGCTTTCCACGCCGGCAATCACGCCGACGTGCTCAAGCACCTCGTGCTCGTCGAGCTTTGCCGATACCTGGGCGTCAAGGACAAACCCTTCTGGTACATCGACACGCATGCCGGCGCGGGCCGCTACGCGCTCGATTCGCCACAGGCGGCGCGGCTCGGCGAGTACCGGCAGGGAATCGGACGACTCTGGGAGTGTGCCGATCTGCCGCGACCGCTGGCCGACTATGTCGATCTGGTCAGACGGATCAATCCTTCCGGGCGGCTGCAGGCCTATCCCGGGTCGCCGCTGCTCGCGCTGTGGACGACGCGCGTGCAGGACCGGCTCTGGCTCTACGAGCGGCACAGCCGCGAAGTGCTCCGCCTGCGCGAGACCTTCGCCGGCGAGAGCCGGCGGGTGAGCGTCGATGAGGGCGACGGCTTCGCCTCGCTCAAGGGCTTGCTGCCACCGGCGCCGCGTCGCGCTCTGGTGCTGATCGATCCGGCGTACGAGGAGAAGGGCGACTATGGGCGCGTCGTCCAGGTACTGAGGAGCGCCGTGCAGCGCTTTCCCGGCGGGACTTACCTGGTCTGGTATCCGCAGCTCGTCCGGCGCGAGGCGTGCGAGCTGCCGCAGCGCCTGAAGAGGCTGCCGGTCCCGGCGTGGATCGAGGTGACGCTGCGCGTGCGGGAGCCGGCAGCCGACGGCTTGGGCATGCACGGCAGTGGCGTTTGGGTGGTCAACCCGCCGTGGACGCTGCACGCGAGCCTGCAGCAGGCGATGCCCCGCCTCGTCGAACTGCTCGGCGTCGACGGCCGGGCGGGGTTCACGCTCGACGGGCGTGAGCAGTGAAGCAGCTTGACCCGAGAGGTTGTGGAAGAATCTGCTGCGCGACCGATCTGCAGTGTTGCCCGCTCGCTCAATTCTCGACTATCTATCGGATATGTCTCGTCGTTCTCTCGCTCGCGTCGGCCATCTCGACCTGCTCGCGACGATTTCTTCACCACCTCTCAGTGGCCGGACGAGTCGTCGGGCGTGTCGGCCTGGCAATACTTTCGGCTCGACCCGTAGCTGCGTTCGACCGGGTAGCGCGCCGCGTTCTTGATCAGCTTGACCCGCGCGGCTTCTTCGAGGTCGATTCCGGCGTGATCGGCGATCAGCAGCAGGTAGATCAGGACGTCGGCGCATTCGTCGCGCAGCGCCTCGATGGCCGCCGGGTCGCCGGTCAGCTCGGCCATCTCGGCGTCGTTTTTCCACTGCGTCAGCTCGAGCAGCTCACCGGCTTCGAGGTTCAGCGACACGATCAGGTTGCGCAGGCTGTGGAACTGCGCCCAGTTGCGCGCGTCGCGAAACTGCAGGATCGCCGCGGTCAGCGCAGGCAGGCTCACGCTTCGCGGCTCCCGGGGAAGAAGCGCTGCAGCGCTTCGCCGGGAAGGCTCATGCCGGTGGCCCGCGCGCGCGCGAGCAGTTCCCAATAGTAGCGGTAGGAGGCGCGGTCGTGCAGCTGGCCGTGGTGCCGGATCGGACCCCAGTCGCGGTCCTGCGCGGCGACGAGAATCTCCGCCGCCTGTTCGACCTCGGAGAAGTCCGGGCGCATCGCTTCGCAGATCGGGACGATCTGCTTCGGGTGGATGCTCCACATGCGCAGGTAGCCGAACTGGGTGCGTGCGCGCAGCGCGTCGCTGCTGACTTGCTCGAGGTCCGTCAGTTCGGTGCTCACGTTGTGCGCGGGGACGATGCCGTTGGCCAGGGCGGCGGCGGCGATCTCGCACTTGGCGCGGACGATCAGCGGGTGCTCGAACTGTCCGGGACTCTTCATCGCGACGCCCGGGATCGCTCCGTGATGCCCGCTGACGAAGTCCATCAGGCCGAAGTCGAGCGACTCGATTCCTGGTAGCGCGGCGATCTCCCAGACCTCGCGCAGCGCCCCGTGTGTCTCGATCAGCACGTGTGCCGGGATCGGCCGGGGCAGCCCGTTGGCGGCCTCGACTGCGCGCAGCACGCCGAGTTGCGTGCGCACGTCGTCGCCGTTGCGCGCCTTCGGGAGGGTGATGAAAGCCAGTCGGTGTCCGGCGCCACCGACGACGATCTCGATGTCCCGTTGCCAACCGGGATGGGCGATGTCGTGGACGCGCACGCCGACCCGGCCGTAGTGGTTGGCTTCACTGGCGATCATCGCGGCGACCATTTCGGCGTGTTCGCGGTCGGCTCCGGCCGGTGCCCCGTCCTCGCAGTCGCAGGTCACGTCGAAGATCGGGCCGACTTCGTGCTGCAGGCGCAGCGCCTTGGCGATCAGTTTTTCGGAGCCCGCGTAGTGATCGACTGCGGGGATCATCGGAAACGGCTTCTCGCCGGCAAAGAGGACCTGTCTCGGGTGGCGCATGATCGCTGAGAGGGATGGACTCGGGCGTGGACGCGGATTGTATCGGCCGGGCGACGGGCCAGCGCAGCGGTGTTCGGACGAAGCGGCTACCGACCCCGGGGAAAAAAAGGCCGCGGAGCGGACCGCGGCCTTCGCTGAAGCGGCTGGCGGTCAGAGCATGTGCTTGACCGCGTCCTGCTCGTCAGTCAGTTCCTTGAGCGTCTTGTCGAGCTTTCCGCGCGAATAGTCGTCGATCTCGATTCCCTGGATGATGCGGTACGCGCCGCCCTTGCACTCGCACGGGAAACCGAAGACGATGCCCTCGGGGATGCCGTAGGAGCCGTCGGAGGGGACGCCCATGGTCACCCATTCATCGGAGCCGAGTACCCAATCGCGCATGTGGTCCATCGCCGCGTTGGCCGCCGAGGCCGCCGATGACAGCCCGCGGGCGTCGATGATCACCGCGCCGCGCTTGCCGACCGTCGGCAGGAAGACGTCGTTGTTCCACACCGGGTCGTTGATCAGATCCTGGACCTTATCGCCGTTCGAGGTGCAGTTCCGGTAATCGGCGTACATCGTCGGCGAGTGGTTGCCCCAGACCACGAGCTGCCGGAAGCTCGCCACGGGCCGGCCGGTCTTGGCAGCGAGTTGCGACAGCGCGCGGTTGTGGTCGAGGCGCAGCATGCCATGGTAGTTCGCCGGGTTGGTCCGGCCGACCTTGCGTGCTGCCGCGCCAGCGATCAGCGCATTGGTGTTGCACGGGTTGCCGACGACGAGGACGCGCACGTTCTCGCTGGCATTCTCGGCGATCGCCCTGCCCTGGACGGTGAAGATCGCGCCGTTGGCGGTGAGCAGGTCGGCCCGCTCCATTCCCGGGCCGCGGGGGCGGGCACCGACGAGCAGGCAGACGTCGGCGTCCTTGAAGGCAGCGTTGGCATCGTCGGTGGCGAACATTCCGGCGAGCAACGGGAACGCGCAGTCCTCGAGTTCCATCATCACGCCCTGGCAGGCCTTCTGCGCCTGGGGCAGGTCGAGCAGCTGGAGGATCACCGGCTGATCCTTGCCGAGCATTTCGCCGGAGGCGATCCGGAAGAGCAGACTGTAACCGATCTGGCCGGCAGCGCCGGTGACGGCGACGCGCATGGGGGCTTTGGACATGTTGCGGCTCCTGTCGTGAGTGAGGGCAAGAAGTGGGCGGAAGACGATCGGCGTCATTCCCGCGATGGGTTCGCTGCGGGACAGCAAATCACGGGGATCATAAGCTTCTCGGCTTTCCGGTGTCAAATCTATCTTTTATCTTATATATGATATGGATTGGCGGGACGGGATGGACGGCGGCCGCAAATTGTGCTGAAATCGCGTTTCATGAACCGGTCATCGTCAGCGCACTCACCGACCTTCAGCCCTCTGTACAGGCAGATCAAGGATCTGATCATGCGTAACCTGGCGTCGGGCGAGTGGGGCCCGGGCGACTCGATCCCGAGCGAGGCCGAACTGGCCGGGCGGTTCGGGGTCAGCCAGGGAACGGTGCGCAAGGCCGTCGACGAGATGGCTGCCGAGAATCTGCTCGTCCGCCAGCAGGGCAGGGGGACCTTCGTCGCCACGCACCGGGACCCCGGTTCGTTCTTCCGCTTCCTGCGCCTTGCTGCGAACGAAGGCGAGATGCCGGCGACCCAGAGCGTTCCGCTCGAGTGCTGGCGGGCCAGGGCCGGCGCCGACGTCGCGCGGACTCTGGCGCTCGAAACCGGGGCGCCGATCACGATCATCCGCCGCCTGCTGAAGCTCGGCGACGAGGCCGTCGTCTTCGATGAAATCTACCTGTCGAGCGAGTTGTTCCCGGATTTGTCACTCGAGGTGCTGCGCTCGGGCGAATCGCTGTACAGCCTTTTCGAGACGCGCTACGGTGTGCGCATGATCCGCGCCGACGAGCGGCTGCGCGCGGTGGCTGCCGACCGGGTCAGCGCCGACCTGCTCAAGGTGCCCGACGGCAGCCCGTTGCTCCTCGTCGAGCGGGTGACCTTCACTTACGGCAACAAGCCGGTCGAGTGGCGCCGGGGCTTCTATTCGACGCGCAATTACCATTATCACAATCAGCTGGGGTGAGTCGTCTTTTCAGGCATTCTCGGTAAGTGGGTAAATCGGGGCGTCCGGATAGTTGATGATCGGGCGCGGTTTTGCGGGGTCCGGCGGCCGGCACGGCCGCATCACAAGTGAGGGATGATGTTCATGGCAGAGATGGCGATAAAGAAGAGGCGTCCAAAAAACCTGGACTTGCCGACGATCAGGTTACCGCTTCCGGGTATCCTGTCGATTCTCCACCGGATCAGCGGAGCAGCGATCTTCCTGCTCCTGCCGGTGCTGCTCTGGCTTTTCCAGAGCAGCCTGAGCTCACCGGAGACCTTTGCCACCTTCAGGGAGGTGGTTGGCCACCCGCTGGTGAGGATCGTCCTGCTCGGCCTGATCTGGTTCTACATGCACCATTTCTGCGCCGGCATCCGCTATCTGCTGCTTGACCTGCACAAGGGGGTCGATCTCGAGTCGGCGCGGCGGTCGAGCAAGGTCGTGTTCGCGGTCAGCATTGCCCTGACCCTGATTATCGGAGCCAGAGTGCTATGGTAAATCGTATTCTCGTCGGGGCCCATTATGGCCTCAAGGACTGGATCATTCAGCGGGCCACGGCGGTCGTCATGGCGGCATACACGATCATCTTCCTGGTGGTCCTCGGGGCGATCGGTCCCAATTCCTTCGAGACCTGGCGCGGCATTTTTGCCAACGGCTTCATGAGGTTCGCCACCTTCCTGTTCTTCGTCAGCGTCTTCTATCATGCCTGGATCGGCGTGCGCGACATCTGGATGGATTACGTAAAACCCGATGGACTGCGCCTGCTGCTGATGATCGCGACGGTTACCGCGCTGGTCGGCTACGCCGGCTGGGCCGTGCAGATTCTCTGGAGAGTGTAAGTGAGCAAGTCAAGCATTCCGGTACTTAAGTTTGACGCGGTGATCGTCGGTGCGGGCGGCTCAGGCCTGCGCGCGGCGATCCAGTTGTCCGAGGCCGGCCTGAAGACGGCCGTCCTGTCGAAGGTCTTTCCGACGCGCTCGCACACGGTTGCCGCCCAAGGGGGCGTTTCGGCTTCGCTCGGCAACTCCGAGGAAGACCACTGGCACTGGCACATGTACGACACGGTCAAGGGGTCGGACTGGCTCGGCGATCAGGACGCGATCGAGTACATGTGCCGCAAGGCGCCCGAGGTAGTCGTCGAACTCGAGCATTTCGGCATGCCCTTCGACCGCACCGACGAGGGCAAAATCTATCAGCGTCCGTTCGGCGGGCACATGTCGAACTTCGGCGAGAAGCCCGTTCGCCGGGCGTGCGCCGCTGCCGACCGGACCGGACACGCGATGCTGCATGCGCTTTATCAGCGCAACGTCCGCGCGAACACGCAGTTCTTCGTCGAGTGGATGGCCCTCGACCTGATCCGCGACGAGAGTGGGCAGGTTCTCGGAGTCATCGCGCTGGAAATGGAGACCGGTGACGTGGTTGCCCTGCATGCGAAGGCAACGGTCTTTGCCACCGGTGGCGCGGGGCGGATCTTCTACTCCTCGACGAATGCCTTCATCAATACCGGCGACGGCCTGGGAATGGCCGCACGCGCGGGTATCGCGCTCGAGGACATGGAGTTCTGGCAGTTCCACCCGACCGGTGTCGCCGGCGCCGGCGTGCTGATCACCGAAGGCGTGCGCGGCGAAGGGGGAATCCTGCGCAACTCGAGCAACGAGCGTTTCATGGAGCGCTACGCTCCGAATGCCAAGGACCTCGCCTCGCGCGACGTCGTGTCGCGGGCGATGGTCACCGAGATCAACGAAGGACGCGGTTGCGGTCCGAACAAGGATTTCGTCCTGCTCGACATCACCCATCTCGACCCGGCGACGATCATGAAGCGCCTGCCGGGAATTCGCGAGATTTCGATCCAGTTCGCGGGTATCGATCCGATCAAGGCGCCGATCCCGGTCGTTCCGACCTGCCATTACCAGATGGGTGGCGTGCCGACCAACTACAAGGGCCAGGTCGTCCGCGAAGACGGGACGCCGGTGGCCGGTTTCTACGCGGCCGGTGAGGTGGCCTGCGCCTCGGTGCATGGTGCCAACCGTCTCGGAACCAACTCGCTGCTCGACCTGCTGGTCTTCGGCAAGGCCTCGGGCGACTCGGTGGTCCACGATGTCCGCTCGGGAGAACTCGGGCTCAAGGATCTGCCGGCCGATTTTGCCGAGCGCACGCTGGCCCGACTCGACCGGCTCAACACGCAGACCGGTGGCGCGAGCGTCGCCGAAACGCGGCTCGAACTGCAGCGTACGATGCAGAAGCACTGCGGTGTCTTCCGCTTCAAGGACATGCTCGTCGAGGGCGTGGCGCGCATCCTGGACGTCGAAAAGGCAGCGGCCCGGACCGAGATCAAGGACAAGTCGAAGGTCTGGAACACGGCTCGCGTCGAGGCGCTCGAACTCGACAACCTGGTCGAAGTGGCCAAGGCGACGATGGTTTCGGCCGAAGCGCGGAAGGAGTCGCGCGGCGCACACGTGCGCGACGATGCGCCGGACACTCCGGCCAATCCGAATGGCCGCGACGACGTGAACTGGCACAAGCACACGCTCTGGTACCGCGAAGGCAACCGACTGAGCTACAAGCCGGTGATCATGAAGCCGCTGACCGTCGATACCATCGCGCTGAAGACGCGTTCCTACTGACCGAGTGCCGAGGAGTCAGCAAAATGGCCACCAGTACCATGCAGTTCAAAATCTACCGTTACGATCCCGACAGGAACGACGCGCCGTACATGCAGGACGCGTCGGTCGAGGTCGACTACTCGATCGACCGCAAGCTGCTCGACGTGCTCACCCGGCTCAAGGCGAAGGACGACTCGCTGTCGTATCGCCGGTCGTGCCGTGAAGGCATCTGCGGTTCAGACGCGATGAACATCAACGGCAAGAACGGTCTCGCGTGTCTGACCGAGATCAAGGACCTCAAGCAGCCGGTCGTCCTGCGGCCGCTGCCCGGCCTGCCGGTGATTCGCGACCTGATCGTCGACATGACCCAGTTCTTCAAGCAGTACCACTCGATCAGGCCCTATCTGATCAACGAAGGGCCGCGACCCGAACGTGAGCGCCTGCAGTCGCCGGAGGAGCGCGAAGAGCTCAACGGGCTCTACGAATGCATCCTCTGCGCCTGCTGCTCGACATCGTGTCCATCGTTCTGGTGGAACCCCGACAAGTTCGTCGGCCCGGCGGGCCTGCTCAACGCCTATCGCTTCATCGCCGACACCCGTGACCAGGCGACCAACGAGCGTCTCGACGACCTCGAGGATCCCTACCGTCTATTCCGCTGCCATACCATCATGAACTGTGTTGACGTCTGCCCGAAGGGTCTGAACCCGACCCGGGCGATCGGCAAGATCAAGGAGATGATGGTCAGACGCGCGATCTGATGGAGGAAAGAGAAAAGCTCAACCGCCTGCGCTGGCGTTGCACGCGCCGGGCAATGCTGGAGATGGATCTGTTGCTCGGCGAGTTCCTCGAACGGATCTACCCGACGCTGACTCCCGAGCAGGCGGATGCGTTTGTCACCCTGGCCGACATGGAGGATCTGGACCTCTGGCCGCTGGTCAATGGCAGCCGACAGTCTCCGGATCCAGTCCAGGCCGAAGTCCTTGCGCTGCTCGCCAGCGTAAGAATCAAGTAAGGAAGCTGCCCTAGTCTGGCCGCTTCCGGTTGGAAGCTGTGACCTCAACACCTGAACGGGGATTGAACAATGACCACCGAACGCAAAGCAACTCTGACCATCGAAGGGCGCGCACCCGTCGAGTTTCCGATCATGACGCCAACCCATGGCAATGATTGCATCGACATCCGCACGCTGGGGGCCAAGACCGGTCTCTTTACCTACGACTCGGGGTACCTGTCGACAGCCAGCTGCCGGTCGGCGATCACGTTCATCGACGGCGACAAGGGGGAACTGCTCTACCGCGGCTACCCGATCGAACAGCTCGCCGAGCAGTGCAACTTCCTTGAGGTCGCCTATCTGCTGTGGAACGGCGAACTGCCGAACGCGGCACAGAAGTCGAAGTTCGAGCGGAACATCAAGGAACACACGATGGTGCACGAGCAGCTGGTCAAGTTTTACCAGGGCTTCCGCCGCGACGCGCACCCGATGGCCGTGCTCGTCGGCGTCGTCGGCGCGCTGTCGGCTTTCTATCACGAGGCCGAGGACTTCTCCGACCGCCTGCACCAGAGCATCAGCTTCAACCGGATCATCGCCAAGTTGCCGACGATCGTCGCGATGGCCTACAAGTATTACCGCGGCGAGCCGTTCATGTATCCGCGCAACGACCTCGCCTACACGGCGAACTTCATGCACATGATGTTCGGCACCCCATGCGAGAAGTACGAGCCGAACCCAGTTCTCGTGCATGCGCTCGATACGATCTTCACGCTGCACGCCGACCACGAGCAAAACGCGTCGACGTCGACGGTCCGCCTGTCCGGTTCGTCGGGCGCCAACCCGTACGCGTGCATCTCGGCCGGCATCGCCTGCCTCTGGGGACCGGCGCACGGCGGCGCCAACGAAGCCTGCCTGCAGATGCTCGAGGAGATTCACGATGTCTCGCGCGTCGGCAAGTACATTGCGCGGGCCAAGGACAAGAGCGACGACTTCAAGCTGATGGGCTTCGGTCACCGCGTTTACAAGAACTTCGATCCACGTGCCAAGTTGATGCGCAAGATTTGCGCCGAGGTCCTCGATGAACTCGGCCTGCAGAACGACCGGCTGTTCAAGCTGGCCATGGAACTCGAGAAAATCGCCCTCGAAGACGATTATTTCATCGACAAGAAGCTCTATCCGAACGTCGACTTCTATTCCGGAATCGTGCAGAAGGCGATGGGTATCCCGACGTCGATGTTTACCTGCATTTTTGCGCTTGCCCGGACGGTTGGCTGGATGACGCAGTGGGAGGAAATGATCAACGATCCCGAGTACAAGATCGGCCGTCCGCGGCAGCTTTATGTCGGTGCGGCCAGACGCGACGTTGTCCCGGTCGACCAGCGCTGATCCGGACGACGGCAAAGGGCGGCGACTGGTGGCCGCCCTTTTTTTCATCCTGTGGTCGGCCGACCGCAGTTCCTCAACCCGAACCACGACCGTGACGACAGGTTAATGCCATGATGAATCAGCTTTTTGGTAACTCCCTACTTTTCGGTGGCAACGCGCCCTTCGTCGAGGAGTTGTACGAAAACTATCTCGACAACCCGGGGTCGGTCTCCGAGCAGTGGCGCGACTATTTTGACAAGCTGGCGCAACTGCCTGGCTACGTCGCCCGTGACGTGCCGCACCTGCCGGTCATCAATGCCTTCGCGGAGCAGGCGAGGAAAGGCGGCTATCGGGCTGCGGCGGTGGCGCCGGTCGACGACCGCAAGCAGGTCGGCATCCTGCAGATGATCACCGCCTACCGCTTCATCGGCGACCGCTGGGCGAACCTCGATCCGTTGAAGCGCACGCCGAGGCCCGAGATTCCCCAACTCGATCCGGCGTACTACGGGCTTTCCGACGCCGACCGGCATACCATCTTCAATGCTGGCTCGTTCAAGGGGACTGCCGATCACGCGACCTACGGCGAGATTTACGACGCGCTGAAAGCGACCTACTGCGGGTCGATCGGCGTCGAGTACATGTACATCAGCACGGTCGCTGAAAAGCGCTGGATTCAGAGTCGTCTCGAGCCGATCCACTCGAAACCGACTTACAACGGCGAAGAGCGCAAGCGAATGCTCGAGCGCCTGACGGCAGCCGAGACACTCGAGCGCTATCTGCACACGCGCTATGTCGGACAGAAGCGCTTCTCACTCGAGGGTGGGGAATCGCTGATCGTCGCCATGGACGAACTGATCCGCACTTCCGGGGCCGGCGGGGTCGACGAAATCGTCGTCGGTATGGCACACCGCGGCCGCCTGAACGTGCTGGTGAACACACTCGGCAAGGCGCCGTCGATGCTCTTCGAGGAGTTCGAGGGCAAGAAGGCCCAGGAACTGACTGCCGGCGACGTCAAGTATCACATGGGCTACTCTTCGGACGTGTCGACTCCTGGAGGCCCGTGCCATCTGACGCTGGCGTTCAACCCGTCGCACCTCGAGATCGTCAACCCGGTGGTCATCGGCTCGGTGTTCTCGCGGCAACGGCGTCGGGGCGAGAACGGCAAGGACAAGGTGCTCTCGGTGCTGATCCACGGTGACGCGGCGGTGGCCGGACAGGGCGTCAACCAGGAAACGCTGAACTTTGCCCAGACCCGCGGCTACGGCGTTGGCGGAACCGTTCACATCGTGGTCAACAACCAGATCGGCTTCACCACTTCGGATCCGCGCGACCTGCGTTCCTCGCTGTACTGCACGGACATCTTCAAGATGGCCGAGGCGCCGATCTTCCACGTCAATGGTGACGATCCGGAGTCCGTCGCGCTGGTCACCGCGATCGCCGCCGACTATCGCCGGGAGTTCAAGAAGGATGTCGTGATCGACATCATCTGCTTCCGCAGGCTCGGTCACAACGAGCAGGATGAGCCGATGGTCACCCAGCCGCTGATGTACAAGAAGATCCAGTTGCACCCGGGAACGCGCAAGCTGTACGCCGAACGGCTCGTCGGCGAAGGGGTGCTGCCGCCCGAGGGGCCGGATGAGATCGTCGCCGACTACCGGGCGCATCTCGATCGTGGCGAACTGCTCTACAACCCGGTGATCGCCGGCTACAAGCACCCGATGACGATCGACTGGACGCCGTTCCTCGCTCCGAACTACATCGAGAACTGCGACACGAAAGTGCCGATCGCCGAACTCCAGCGTCTTTCGGGACGACTGACGACCATACCGGAGAACTTCACGGTGCACAGCCGGGTCCGGAAGATCATCGAAGACCGCCGCCTGATGGGCGAGGGGCGCCTGCCGGTGGACTGGGGAATGGCCGAGAACCTCGCCTACGCGTCGCTGCTCGTCTCGGGTTACGGTGTGCGGATTTCCGGTGAGGACGTTGGCCGGAGCACCTTTTTCCACCGTCACGCGGCGCTGCATGACCAGAACCGCGAGCACTGGGATCAAGGAACCTATTATCCGCTGGCTCACCTGCAGGAGCGCCAGGGGGGATTCCAGTGTTTCGATTCGGTCCTCTCGGAGGAAGCGGTTCTCGCGTTCGAATACGGGTATTCGACGGCTAATCCCTACGAGTTGGTCGTCTGGGAGGCGCAGTTCGGTGATTTCGCCAACGGCGCGCAGGTGGTCATCGACCAGTTCATCGCGGCCGGCGAGGCGAAGTGGGGACGGGCGAGCGGCGTCGTCCTGCTGCTGCCGCATGGCTACGAGGGTCAGGGTCCGGAGCATTCGTCGGCGCGAATCGAGCGCTACATGCAGCTCTGCGCCGAGATGAACATGGAAGTCTGCCAGCCGTCGACACCGGCACAGGTGTTCCACATGCTGCGCCGGCAGGCGATCCGCAATCAGCGCAAACCGCTGATCGTCTTTTCGCCGAAGTCACTGCTGCGCCACAAGGACGCCACCTCGACGCTCGAGGAACTTGCCGACGGCGAGTTCCGGCCACTGATCGGCGAGGTCGAGCCGGTCAATGCGAAGAAGATCACCCGGGTGGTCTTCTGTTCGGGCAAGGTCTATTACGATCTGGTCGCCGCCCGGCACGAGAGGAAGGTCTCGCACGTCGCGATCGCCCGTCTCGAGCAGTTTTATCCGTTCCCGCAACAGGCGTTCCAGGAAGAGCTGGCGAAGTATCCGAAAGCGACCGAAATCGTCTGGTGTCAGGAGGAACCGCGCAACCAGGGCGCCTGGTACTGGATCGCCTCGCGGCAGCACCTGTCGCGCTCGCTGACCGAGAAGCAGCACCTGCTGCTCGTCTCGCGTGCGGCGTCGGCTTCTCCGGCGGTGGGCTACCAGAGCCGGCACATCGCCCAACAGAAAGCTCTGATCGACTCCGCGCTCGGTGAGATCGAGTATTACAAACTGCCCTAGAACGGAGTGAACATGATCATCGACGTCAAAGTTCCACAGCTTTCCGAGTCCGTCGCCGAAGCGACGCTGGTCTCCTGGCACAAGCAGGCCGGCGAGGCGGTCGCTCGGGACGAGAATCTGATCGACATTGAAACCGACAAGGTGGTCCTCGAGCTGCCGGCGCCGGATGGTGGCGTGCTGGTCGAGATCGTCAAGGGCAATGGCGAGACGGTCGTCTCCGGCGAGGTGATCGCACGGATCGACACCGCAGCCCAAGCCGCTGCGGTCGCTGCGCCGGCGCCGGCTGCGGCGAAAGCGGCGGCTCCGGCAGCTGCTCCGGCAACTGCTCCGGTTACTGGCGCAGCGGTCTTTCCGTCGGCGCGCAAGATTCTCGAAGAGAAGGGGATTGCCGCCGCCGAGGTCGCCGGTACCGGTCGTGGCGGGCGGGTGACCAAGGCCGATGCCCAGGCCGCGCAGCCTCCGGCCGAGAAGCCGGCGCCAGCGCCTTCGCCGGCCGCGCCTGAGGCAGCAGCGCCTGCGGCCCCACCGCCGAGACCGTCGCCGTTCGTCACCGCGCCGGCACTGCCGCCTGCGCCAGCGGTGGCCGTCCCGTTTGGCGAGCGGCCCGAGCAGCGTGTTCCGATGTCCCGCCTGCGTGCCCGCGTTGCCGAACGACTGCTCCAGTCGCAGGCGACGAATGCGATCCTGACCACCTTCAACGAAGTGAACATGGGTCCGATCATGGCCCTGCGCAAACAGTACGGGGATCGCTTCGAGAAGGCCCACGGCGTGCGGCTCGGCTTCATGGGCTTCTTCGTCAAGGCGGCAGTGGCCGCGTTGCAAAAGTTCCCGATCGTCAACGCCTCGGTCGACGGCAATGACATCGTCTATCACGGGTACATCGACATTGGGATCGCCGTCGGCAGCCCGCGTGGTCTGGTCGTGCCAATCCTGCGTGACGCCGATCAGATGAGCATCGCCGATATCGAGAAGAAGATCGGTGAGTTCGGCACCAAGGCGAAGGACGGCAAGCTGTCGCTCGAGGAACTCACCGGCGGGACGTTTTCGATTTCGAATGGCGGGGTCTTCGGGTCGATGCTCTCGACTCCGATCATCAATCCTCCGCAGTCGGCGATCCTCGGCATCCACGCAACCAAGGATCGCCCGGTGGTCGAGAACGGCCAGATCGTCATCCGGCCGATCAACTATCTGGCAATGTCCTACGATCACCGGATCATCGACGGCCGCGAAGCCGTGCTCAGCCTCGTGACGATGAAGGAGGCGCTCGAGGATCCGGCCCGGCTGCTGCTTGGCGTATAGGCACTAACCCGCTCCGGGGCACGGCGCGCCCGCGCCGTGCCGGCATTTTTTTGCGGTTGGAAAGGGAACCATCATGTCCAAAGAATTTGACGTCCTGGTTGTCGGAGGCGGGCCGGGGGGCTATGTCGCCGCGATTCGTGCGGCCCAGTTGGGCCTCGCCGTCGCCTGCTGTGAATCGAACCCCTACGCCGATCCGAAAGGCGAGCCCCGCCTCGGCGGAACCTGCCTGAATGTTGGCTGCATTCCCTCCAAGGCGCTGCTGCATACCTCGCATCTCTTCGACGAAGCCGCGCATCACTTTGCCGACCAGGGAATCGCCGTCGGCACCCCGTCGATCGACGTGCGACGGATGCTCGAGCGCAAGGATGGCATCGTCAGGCAGCTGACCAGCGGCATCAAGGGCCTGTTCAAGAAGAACAAGGTGACCCAGCTCAACGGTCTCGGTTCTTTCGTCGGGCGCAAGGAGGTCGCCGGGAGCGAGGTCTGGGAGATGAAGGTCGGCGACGACCTGGTCGAAACGAAGCAGGTGATCGTCGCTACCGGGTCGAAGGCACGTCATCTGCCCGGGGTTTCGGTAGATAACCAGATCGTCTGCGACAACGTCGGGGCGCTGGACATCGACAGCGTTCCGCGGCGGCTGGCGGTGATCGGCGCCGGCGTGATCGGCCTCGAGATGGGTAGTGTCTGGCGGCGACTCGGTTCAGAAGTGACGCTGCTCGAGGCCCTGCCGGAATTCCTGTCGGCTGCGGACATCGACGTGGCCAGGGAGGCGGCGAAGATCTTCGCCAAGCAGGGCCTGAAGATCATCACCGGGATCGAGATCGGCGATGTCAAGGTCTCGCAGAAAGGTGTGTCGATCGACTACCGCGACAAGGACGGCAAGGACCAGAAGCTCGATGCCGACCGGCTGATCGTCTCGGTGGGCCGGATCCCCAATACCGATGGACTGAATCCGGACGCGGTCGGGCTGAAGCTCAACGCGCGCGGCCAGATCGAGGTCGATGGGCATTGCCGAACCAATCTGCCGGGGGTCTGGGCGGTTGGTGACGTCGTCGCCGGGCCGATGCTTGCGCACAAGGCGATGGAAGAGGGCGTGATGGTCGCCGAACTCATCGCGGGTCAGGCGGGGCATTGCAACTTCGAGACGATTCCCTGGGTGATCTACACGAGCCCGGAGATCGCCTGGGTGGGCCAGACCGAGCAGCAGCTCAAGTCCGAGGGCGTTGCATACCGGGCAGGAAAGATTCCCTTCGCGGCCAACGGCCGCGCGTTGGGAATGGGCGAGCCGGGCGGTTTCGTGAAGCTGCTCGCTTGCGCCGAGACCGACCGGATCCTCGGCGTGCACATCATCGGCGCGAATGCGTCCGAGCTGATCTCCGAGGGCGTCGTGGCGATGGAGTTCGGTGCCGCATCCGAGGACCTCGCGCGCATCTGCCACGCACACCCGACGCTCTCCGAAGTCGTCCACGAAGCGGCGCTGGCCTGCGACAAGAGGCCGCTCCACTTCTAGGCGGGCTGAGGACCATTGCTGCGCGCTCCCGAGCGATCGGCGCGCAGCGATCAGCGCGCCGCGGCCGTCGGCTGTGCGCTCGATGACCGCTTCAGTCGCCGCAGAAAGGATTGCTGCGCCGCTCGGCGCCGAAGGTCGACATCGGGCCGTGACCGGGGATGAAGCTGACGTCGTTACCGAGCGGCCAGAGCCTCTCGCGGATCGAGGCGATCAGTGTGTCGAAGTCGCCGCGGGGAAAGTCGGTGCGCCCGATCGAACCCTGAAAGAGCACGTCACCGACGATCGCCAAGCGGTCCGCCCGGTTGAAGAAGACGACGTGTCCCGGGGTGTGTCCCGGGCAGTGCAGGACATCCATCTCGACCTTCCCGAAACGCACCGTGTCGCCGTGATCGAGCCAGCGGTCCGGGACGAAGGCCCGCGCCGCCGGCAGGCCAAACATCCGGCTTTGCTGCGGCATGCCGTCGATCCAGAAGCGATCCTCGCGCTGCGGCCCCTCGACGGGCAGCGAAAGGCGCCCCGAGATCTCGGCGACGCCGCCCGCATGGTCGACGTGGCCGTGCGTGACGAGGATCTTCTCGAGCCTGACGCCTCGCGCATCGACCGCACGCAGGATCCGCGAGACGTCCCCTCCGGGGTCGACGAGCGCGCCCTGAAGGGTCTCCTCGCACCACAGCAGGCTGCAGTTCTGCTCGAAAGGGGTGACCGGGGTGATCTGGTATTTCATGGCGTAGCCGAGATGCGGGGCGCAGGAAGGGACCGCGAAGTATAGCAGAGCGATCCGCTGGCGCCGGGTCGCGCGAAGGGCGCAGGCGATCGCCTGCGCTGCTCCGTCCCGGTGACCGATGGCCGTCTCTCAGGCGGCGGCCGGCAATGAGCCGCGCAGGCGGACGAGGTCGGCCTCGAGCAGGGTTTCTCGTTCAAGCAGCTCGCCGGCGCCGCGCTCGAGAATGGCCCGCTGGGCGGTGAGCAACGCGAGCGTTCGCGCGAAGGCATCCTGCACGAGCTGGCGCACGGCGCAGTCGATTTCCCGGGCGGTCTCCTCCGAATAGCTCCTTTCCTGGGCATTCGGCATCGGTGTTCCAAGGAAGGACTGTCGCTCCGCTTCATAGACCACGTTGCCGAGCTTTTCGTCCATCCCGAAGCGCATGACGATCGAGCGGGCGATCGAGGTGACCTTCTGCAGGTCGTCGGCGGCGCCGGTCGAGACCCTGCCGAAAACGAGTTGCTCGGCCGCCCGGCCACCGAGCAGAACCTGCATCTTGTGCTCGAGTTCCTCCCGGGTCATCAGAAAGCGGTCTTCGGTCGGGCGCTGGATCGTGTAGCCGAGGGCGCCGATTCCCCGCGGGATGATCGAGATCTTGTGCACCGGGTCGGAGCCCGGCAACGCCATCGCCACCAGCGCATGACCCATCTCGTGATACGCGACGACCTCGCGCTCGTGGGGATTGAGCACCCGGTTCCGCTTCTCGAGGCCGGCGACGATCCGCTCGACGGCGTTGGTGAAGTCTTCGAGACTGACCGAATCGGCGCCCCGGCGCGTCGCGACGAGCGCCGCCTCGTTGCACAGGTTGGCGAGATCAGCACCCGAGAAGCCCGGGGTCAGCTCGGCGACCTTCTCGGCGGCCGTCTCCCTGGCCAGGCGAATCTTCTTCATGTGGACGGCGAGAATCGCGATCCTTCCCTTCTTGTCCGGACGATCGACGAGCACCTGCCGGTCGAAGCGTCCGGCGCGCAGCAGGGCGGGGTCGAGGACTTCGGGTCGGTTCGTCGCGGCCAGCAGGACGAGACCGGTGGTCGGGTCGAAGCCGTCGAGTTCGACGAGCAGCTGGTTGAGAGTCTGCTCCTTCTCGTCGTGTCCACCGATTCCGAAGGCTCCGCGCGCACGCCCGAGTGCGTCGAGTTCGTCGATGAAGATGATCGCCGGAGCCTTCTGGCGGGCCTGCTCGAAGAGGTCGCGAACGCGGGCCGCACCGATGCCGACGAACATCTCGACGAACTCCGACCCGGAGATCGAGAAGAAGGCGACTCCGGCTTCGCCGGCGACCGCCTTGGCGAGAAGCGTCTTCCCGGTGCCGGGCGGTCCGACGAGCAGGACGCCCTTCGGTACGCGGCCACCGAGTCTGCCGTAGCGGCCGGGATCCTTCAGGAAGCCGACGACTTCCTGCAACTCTTCCTTGGCCTCGTCGACCCCGGCAACGTCGTCGAAGCGCACTCCGGTGTTCGCTTCCATATAGACCTTGGCCTTGCTCTTGCCGAGGGCCATGAAGCTGCCACCCATTCCCGATTTCTCGGCAAACTTGCGCATCGCGAAGATCCAGATGCCGACGAAGATCACCGCCGGAAGGATCCAGCTCAACAGGTCGCGCAGGAAATTGCTTTCGACGACGCCGCTGAACTTCACGTCGTACCCGGCGAGGTCCTTGGCCAGGGTGCTGTCGACCCGCGTGGTGACGAACCTGCTGCGCCCGTCGGGCAGCGGAGACTTGAGGCTGCCACGGATATAGTTGTCGGTGATCGAGATTTCCTCGATCTGACCGCCCTTCAGCATGGTCTGGAACTCGCTGTACGAAATCGGTTCGACCGTCCGCGCCTGCACCCACAGGTCATGCAGGGTGAACACCGCGAAGATGGCGAACAGGAAATACCAGATGCTGAACTGAGTACGCTTTTCCATAAGGCTGTCCCTCGACCGGGGCGCGGCCGGCGGGGCTGCCGGCGTCGGACGCCGCAAGAATCAGCTTGGGGCAGTTTGCCACGGTTCAAGCCGAGTCAGGCGGATTCCGCGCGGATCCGCTGGCGCTCGAGCCGGGCGTTGCCGGCGGCAACGCCGTTGGTGATCCCGCGAAGTCGGAGCCCCGGCTCGGGCTGACGGGAACCGCCGTGGTAGAATATCGACCCTGATCAGGACGTCGGCATCTTCGCCGACGGCCCGGCGTTCGTGGATCGATGATGGAAGTCTTTGCCAAGGAAACCCTGCCGATCAGCCTCGAAGACGAGATGCGACGCTCGTATCTCGACTATGCGATGAGCGTGATCGTCGGCCGCGCGTTGCCCGATGCGCGGGACGGCCTCAAGCCCGTGCATCGCCGCGTGCTCTTTGCGATGCACGAGCTGTCGAACGACTGGAACAAGCCGTACAAGAAGTCTGCCCGGGTCGTCGGCGACGTCATCGGCAAGTACCACCCCCACGGGGATACGGCGGTCTACGACACGATCGTGCGCATGGCGCAGGACTTCTCGTTGCGCTACATGCTGATCGACGGACAGGGCAACTTCGGCTCAGTGGACGGCGACAATCCGGCGGCGATGCGCTACACCGAAGTGCGCATGGCGCGGATCGGGCACGAACTGCTCGCCGACATCGACAAGGAGACCGTCGACTTCGGGTTGAACTACGACGGCTCGGAGGAGGAGCCGCTGGTCCTTCCGGCGCGAATCCCGAATCTGCTGATCAACGGCTCGTCGGGAATCGCCGTCGGAATGGCTACGAACATTCCTCCGCACAACCTCGGCGAGGTCGTCGACGCCTGCCTGGCGCTGCTGCACAAGCCGGAGACGACGGTCGATGAGCTGATCGACCTCGTTCCGGCACCCGACTTCCCGACCGCTGGAATCATCTACGGTGTTTCAGGGGTTCGCGAAGGCTACCGGACCGGACGCGGCCGCGTCGTGATGCGTGGCCGGACGCATTTCGAGGACATCGATCGTGGCAACCGGCAGGCGATCATCATCGACGAGCTGCCGTACCAGGTCAACAAGCGGACGCTGCTCGAGAAGATCGGCGAGCTGGTCAACGAGAAGCGACTCGAAGGAATCTCGGATCTGCGCGACGAGTCGGACAAGTCCGGGATGCGCGTGGTCATCGAACTGAAGCGCGGCGAAGTTCCCGAGGTCGTGCTGAATTGCCTGTACAAGCAGACCCAGCTCCAGGACACCTTCGGGATGAACATGGTCGCGCTGGTCGACGGCCAGCCACGGGTCCTGAACCTGAAGCAGCTTCTCGACCGATTTCTCTGGCACCGCCGCGAGGTCCTCACCCGGCGGACGGTCTTCGAGCTGCGCAAGGCGCGCGAGCGGGCTCACATCCAGGAAGGCCTCGCGGTGGCGCTCGACAACGTCGATGAGATCATCGCTCTGATCAAGGCTTCGCCGACTCCGGCGGACGCGCGGCGTGGGTTGATGGGGCGCTTGTGGGACTCGCCGACGGTGGCCGAAATGCTCAGCCGGGCGGCTCTCGACGCGACGCGTCCGGACGGCCTCGGGCTCGAGTACGGCCTGTCGAAGAACGGTTATCTGCTCTCCGAAGCACAGGCGCAGGCGATCCTCGATCTTCGCCTGCAGAGGCTGACCGGCCTCGAGCGCGAGAAGATCGTCGGGGACTTCGCGGCGCTGCTCGTGCAGATCGCCGACCTGATGGACATCCTGGCCCGGCCCGAGCGGATCACCCGGATGATCGCCGACGAACTCACCGGGATTCGCGCCCAGTTCGGCGACAATCGTCGTTCGGAGGTGGTGATCCATACCCAGGATCTGGGCATCGAAGACTTCATCACCCCGCTGGACATGGTCGTCACGCTGTCGCACAGCGGCTACGTCAAGTCGCAGCCGCTCACCGACTATCGCGCACAGCGGCGCGGCGGGCGCGGCAAGCAGGCGGCGGCGATGAAGGCCGACGACTTCGTCGATCACCTGTTCATCGCCAATACCCACGACTACATCCTCTGTTTCACCAATCGCGGCCGGGTGTACTGGCTCAAGGTTTACGAAGTGCCACAGGGAACGCGCAACAGTCGCGGCAAGCCGGTGGTCAACCTCTTTCCCTTCGAGGAGGGCGAAAAGGTCAGCGCCGTGCTCACCGTCAGGGAGTTTGCCGACGATCGCTTCGTCTTCATGTGTACCGCGCAGGGCACCGTCAAGAAGACGCCGCTCGCCGAATTCTCGAACCCGCGTCGCAACGGGATCATTGCGGTCGCGCTCGACGAGGACGACTATCTGGTCGGCGTGGAGATCACCAGCGGGAGCCAGGACGTGGTCCTCGTCTCGGATGCGGGCAAGGCGGTCTGGTTCGACGAGGAGGAAGTGCGGCCGATGGGGCGTACCGCGCGCGGCGTGCGCGGCATGCGACTCGGCGAAGGCCAGCAGGTGCTTTCGCTGCTCGTCGCCGACAATGATCAGCAGACGGTGCTCGTGGCCACCGAAAACGGCTTCGGCAAGCGCACGGCGCTCGCCGACTTTCGCCACTCGGGCCGCGGCACACAGGGCGTGATCGCGATCGCGGCCAGCGAGCGCAACGGCAAGGTCGTCGGCGCGCGCCTGGTTCGCGACGAGGACGAGATCATGCTGATCACCACCGGTGGCGTGCTGATCCGCACGCGGGTGCGCGAGATTCGCGAACTCGGTCGGGCGACGCAGGGCGTGACGCTGATCGCGCTCGACGCCGGAGAGAGGCTCGCCGGGCTCGAAAAGGTCGTCGAAGCCGAGGACGACGGCGATCTCGGCGAGTCGCTGGAGCGGCCGGGTCCGCTGCCCGATCCGGGCGTGTCCGGGTCAGATGCGCCGTGATGTCCTTGACTGACGGCGACTCGATCGTCTTGCGCGGCCGCGGCGCCTGGAGTGAAGGAAGCCGGCACGCGACGGCAACGAGTGTACAGCCGCGGGTCCGCTGTGCGCGGCCGACGCGCAGGGCTTTTGCTCGGTGATGAGCGACGATCTGCAGAAGGAACTCGCGGTCGTTCGGCAGAAGATCGACCGCGTTGACGGGCAGTTGCTCGAACTGCTCAATGAGCGCGCGCGTCATGCCCAGGAGGTCGGCCGGATCAAGGCCCGTTACGGCGAAGCGGGGTTCAGTTATCGCCCGGAGCGTGAGGCACAGGTGCTGCAGCGCATTCGGGAGATCAACCGGGGGCCGTTGAGCAGCGAGAGTGTCACCTGGTTCTTCCGCGAGGTGATGTCCGCCTGCCTCTCGCTCGAGCAGCCATTGGGGATCGCCTTCCTCGGTCCGCTCGGCACTTTCTCCGAGAGCGCGGCAACCAGGCACTTCGGGCACGCGGCCCGGCTGATGCCCCAGGCTTCGATCGACGACGTATTCCGCGAGGTCGAGGCGGCGCATGCCGACTATGCGGTCGTACCGATCGAGAACTCGACCGAAGGGGCCATCGGGCGGACCCTTGACCTGCTGCTGAGCACGCCTCTGAAGATTTGCGGCGAGGTCGTGCTGCGCATCCATCAGCATCTGCTGTCCAATGAGATCGAGCTCGGCCGTGTCGCCACCGTCTACTCGCATGCGCAGTCGCTGGCGCAATGTCACGAGTGGCTGAATCGCTCGCTGCCGCTGGTCAGGCGTGTTCCGGTGGGAAGCAACGCCCAGGCGGCTCAGCTCGCGGCAGGCGAGGCGGGGTCGGCGGCGATCGCCGGCCAGGCTGCGGCGGAACGCTACCGGCTGCCGATGCTGGCCAGAAACATCGAGGACGAGCCGAACAACACCACACGCTTCGTCGTTCTCGGCCGACACGACGCCGGTCCCTCGGGTCGCGACAAGACTTCGCTGGTCATGTCGGCGCAGAACCGGACGGGCGCGCTGAGCGGGTTGCTCGCGCCGTTTTCCGAGGCTGGGGTGTCGATGACCCGCCTGGAGTCGCGCCCGGCGAGGCACACTCTCTGGGAGTACGTCTTTTTCGTGGACCTCGACGGCCATCGCGAAGACCCACCGGTACGCAGCGCGCTCGCTGAACTCGCTCTGCGCGCTCCCTATCTGAAGCTCCTCGGTTCGTACCCGGCTGCGGTCTACTGAGTGAGGCGAACCGCTTTTCGAGGATAAAGGATGACACTCCACGAGCAGTCACTGCCCTACGTCCGCGCCATATCGCCCTACCTTCCGGGCAAGCCGATCAGCCAGCTGGCGCGCGAGATGGGTCTGGCTGTCGACCAGATCGTCAAACTCGCCTCCAACGAGAACCCGCTCGGCATGAGCCCCAAGGCGAGGGTGGCGGTGGCCGGGGCGCTCGACGGGCTGGCGCGCTATCCCGACGATTTCGACCTCAAGCGGGCGCTGGCCGGGAGGACGGGGCTGGCGAGCGAGCAGATCGTCCTTGGCAATGGTTCGAATGACGTGCTCGATCTCGTCGCGCGCGTGTTCCTCGCTCCCGGACGTTCGGCGGTCTTTGCCGAGCATGCCTTTGCCGTCTACCCTCTGGCGACCCTCGCTGCCGGGGCTGAGGGGATCGAAGTTCCCGCGCGCGACTACGCCCACGACCTCGCGGCGATGCGGGCAGCGATCAGGCCGGACACGCGCCTGGTGTGGATCGCCAACCCGAACAACCCGACCGGAACCTTCGCGTCCTATCCCCAACTCAGGAGCTTGCTCGAGGCGCTTCCCGCGAATGTCGTGGTCGTACTCGACGAGGCATACAACGAGTATCTCCAGCCGGCTGAACGCGTCGATACGACGGCCTGGCTCGCCGACTTCCCAAACCTGGTGATCACTCGCACGTTCTCCAAGATTCATGGCCTGGCCGGGCTGCGCATCGGCTATGCGCTGGCCTCGGCCGAAGTCGCCGATCTGATGAATCGCGTTCGCCAGCCGTTCAACTGCAACAACCTCGCTCTCGTTGCGGCCGCGGCGGCACTCGACGATCATGAGTTCGTCGCTGCCAGCTACGCGCTGAATCGTGCCGGAATGGAGCAGATCGTCGGTGGACTCAAGCATCTGGGCTGCAGTCACATTCCGTCGCACGGCAATTTCGTGACCTTTCGGCTCGCCGACGCCGCACAGGTCAACCAGCGACTGCTCAGGCAGGGAGTCATCGTCCGTCCGGTCGCCGGCTACGGGATGCCGGAGTGGCTGCGCGTGACGATCGGCACCGAAGTCGAGAACGAGCGCTTCCTGAGAGCGCTCGAGCGCTCGCTGTGAGCCCGACCCTGATGGTGACAGGATGACCCGCAAGCCCATGCTCGGCAAACTGGTCGTCTTCGGCGTCGGGCTGATCGGCGGTTCCTTTGCCCTCGCGCTGAAGGCGGCCGGCGAAGTCGGCGAGGTCGTCGGCTTCGGGCGCACCCTCGGCTCGCTGAACCAGGCGCTGCAACTCGGCATCCTCGACCGCGCCGGGTTCAACGTCGGCCAGGAGGTTTCGTCAGCCGATCTGGTCCTGATTGCCACGCCGGTCGGCAAGACTGCCGAAATCCTGGCGCGCGTCGTTCCGTTTCTCGGTCCGCAGACGGTGGTCACGGATGCTGGCAGTACCAAGCAGGACGTCGTCGCGGCTGCCCGTGCTCACTTCGGCGGGTGTCTTGGCCGCTTCGTTCCCGGGCATCCGATCGCCGGAGCCGAAAACAGTGGAGCGCTCGCCGCTCGGGTGGACCTCTATCGGCGCAAGCAGGTGGTCCTCACGCCGCTGGCCGAGACCGATGCGGCGAGCATCGCCCGGGTCCGCGATGCCTGGGAGCGCTGCGGCGCCCGGGTCAGCGAGATGACGGCTGCCGAACACGACGGGGTGTTTGCTGCGGTGAGTCACCTGCCGCACCTGCTGTCGTTTGCTCTGGTCGACGACCTGGCTCGCCGCGAGAACCGGGATCTGCTGTTCGCCTTCGCAGCGAGCGGCTTTCGTGACTTCACGCGGATTGCCGCGAGCCATCCCGAGATGTGGCGCGATATCTGCCTCGCCAACCGCGACGCCCTGATCGAGGAACTCGATCGTTACCGGGGACAACTCGATGTCCTGCGCGAGGCGCTCGTGCGCAGTGACGGCGAGAGACTGGCGGCGACCTTCGCCTCGGCCCGGACCGCCCGTCGGGAGTGGGCGGAGAAGGGAGCCGGCGGGTGAGCGCGGACTACCTCGATCTGCCGCAACTGCTGCGCGCGCGCGGCACGATCCAGTTGCCCGGTTCGAAGAGCATTTCCAATCGTGTGCTGCTGCTTGCGGCGCTGGCCGACGGGGCTACCGAGCTGTACGACCTTCTGGTTTCCGACGACACGCGAAGGATGCTCGATGCGCTCGATCGACTCGGCGTCCGTGTCGAACAGTTCGGCGAGACCGACTTTCGGGTCCACGGCGTCGGCGGCCGCTTCCCGGTGAGCCAGGCCGACCTGTTTCTCGGCAATGCCGGGACGGCGTTCAGGCCGCTGACCGCCGTGCTCGCCCTCGCCGGTGGCGAGTACCGGCTCTCGGGAGTCAGCCGGATGCACGAACGACCAATCGGCGACCTGGTCGACGGGTTGCGCCAGATCGGCGGGCGCGTTCGCCATCTGGCCAGAGATGGTTATCCGCCGCTGGCGATCTCTCCGCCGGAGGCGACCCGGGCCAACCGGGTCCGACTCCGCGGCGACGTGTCGAGCCAGTTCATCTCGGGGTTGCTGATCGCTCTTCCTCTGCGCGGGGTCGAAACGACGATCGAGGTGCTGGGCGATCTGATTTCCAGGCCGTACGTCGAGATCACGCTGGCGACGATGGCCCGCTTCGGCGTTACCGTCGTCCGCGATGGCTGGCGTGCCTTCAGCGTCCCGGCGGGAAGCGTCTATCGCTCTCCGGGCACGGTGCATGTCGAGGGAGACGCATCGTCCGCCTCGTACTTCCTGGCTCTCGGAGCGATCGGTGGGGGGCCGCTGCGGGTAACCGGGGTCGGGTCCGACTCGATCCAGGGCGACGTCCGCTTTGCCGATGCCCTGCAACAGATGGGGGCACGGGTCAGCCGTGGAGCGGACTGGATCGAGAGCCGGTCGCCGGCCGATGTGCGGGAAGAGGGGGTGCGGCTGCACGGCATCGATCTCGACTGCAATCATATCCCCGACGCGGCGATGACTCTGGCGAGCGCAGCGCTGTTTGCCGACGGGCCAACCATGCTGCGCAACATCGCCAGCTGGCGGGTCAAGGAAACCGACCGGCTGGCGGCGATGGCCCGCGAGCTGCGCAAGCTCGGCGCGCTGGTAGACGAAGGGGCTGACTTCCTGCGCATCGTTCCTCCGCCAGGTGGTCTGAGCCCGGCGGCGATCGACACCTACGACGATCATCGCATGGCGATGAGCTTCTCCCTCGCGGCGCTCGGGACGCCGCTGCGCATCAATGATCCGCAGGTCGTCGCCAAGACATTTCCGGACTTCTTCGCCCGCTTGGCCGAACTCGGGGATCCCGTTCCGGTCATCGCCATCGACGGCAGTTCGGCGTCGGGGAAAGGAACGATCGCGGCGCGGGTGGCCCGGGCGCTCGGCTGGCACTATCTCGACTCGGGTTCGCTGTACCGGCTGACTGCGCTGGCAGCCTGGCGGGCTGGCGCTTCGCTCGACGACGAGGGCCGCATGGCGGAGATCGCGGCGGGTCTCGATGCCGAGTTCAACGGCGAGTTGATCCGTCTCTCAGGTGAAGACGTCTCGGACGCGATCCGCAGCGAAGAGATCTCAACTGCCGCTTCGCGGGTCGCGGCGCTTCCCGCGGTGCGCACGGCTCTGCTCTTTCGGCAGCGTGCCTTCCGCAGGCGGCCTGGACTGGTTGCTGACGGGCGCGACATGGGCTCGGTCGTCTTCCCGGACGCAGCCCTCAAGGTCTTCCTTACGGCGAGCCTCGAGGTACGCGCCCTGCGACGACATAAGCAGTTGATGGGAAAAGGAATCGCTGCTAGTATTGAAAACCTTCTGCTGGATCTGAGCGCACGCGACGAGCGCGATAGCCAACGTAGCGTCGCTCCGATGCAGCAGGGCCGGGATGCTGAATTGCTCGACACGACGAACCTGACCATCGATACGGCGGTGGCACAGGTACTGGACTGGGTCAAGACGGCTCCGAAAATTGGCTAGGGCGGCTTTGGTCGCGAGCCAGGGTGTCACCAGCCGGGGCAATGTTCGACTGGTTGAACAGCACTCCAGAGAGGCTTCGTCGCTGCGCGGGTCTGCGGCGTCGTCCGGGGTGCTGGTACAGCCGGCTGGTGGTCGTTCAATCAATTCGCTCCGCAGTTGTGCGGACAGCTAACTCACTCAATATGTCAGCCAATCCCAACATGCAAGAAAACTTTGCCGAACTATTCGAAGAAAGCCTCGGACGTCAGGAGATGCGTCCGGGAGAGGTGATCACGGCCGAAGTGGTGCGCATCGACCAGAATTTCGTCGTCGTCAACGCTGGTCTGAAGTCCGAGAGCTATATCGAAAGCGAGGAGTTCCTCAACGATCGGGGCGAACTCGAGGTGAGGATCGGCGACTTCGTTCAGGTCGCCATCGAACAGCTCGAGAATGGCTTCGGCGAAACGCGCCTGTCGCGCGATCGCGCCAAGCGCGTCGCTGCCTGGAATGCACTCGAACAGGCGCTCAACGATGGCAGTCTGGTGAGCGGGACGATTGCCGGCAAGGTCAAGGGTGGGCTGACAGTGATGACCAACGGCGTTCGTGCGTTCCTGCCGGGATCGCTCGTCGACCTGCGCCCGGTCAAGGACACGTCTCCGTACGAAGGCAAGACCTATGAGTTCAAGGTCATCAAGCTCGACCGGAAGCGCAACAACGTCGTCGTCTCGCGTCGTGCGGTGCTCGAAGCGACCGCAGGCGAAGAGCGCGATGCACTGCTCGCGACACTCAAGGAAGGGAGTGTCGTCAAGGGAGTGGTCAAGAACATCACCGACTACGGTGCTTTCGTTGACCTGGGTGGAATCGACGGTCTGCTGCACATCACCGACTTGGCCTGGCGGCGTGTTCGCCATCCGTCCGAGGTGCTTTCGGTTGGCGACGAGGTGCAGGCCAAGATCCTCAAGTTCGATCAGGAAAAGAACCGGGTTTCACTCGGGCTCAAGCAGCTCGGGGAGGATCCGTGGATCGGCATTTCGCGCCGCTATCCGCCGACGACACGCTTGTTCGGCAGGGTGACCAACCTTACCGATTACGGCGCCTTCGTTGAAATCGAGCAGGGCATCGAGGGCCTGGTCCATGTCTCGGAAATGGACTGGACGAACAAGAACGTCCACCCGTCGAAGGTCGTACAGCTTGGCGACGAAGTCGAGGTCATGATTCTGGAGATCGACGAAGACCGCCGACGCATCTCGCTGGGCATGAAGCAGTGTGCCGCAAATCCGTGGGACGAGTTCTCGATGAACTACAAGAAAGGCGACCGCGTCCGCGGGGCGATCAAGTCGATCACCGACTTCGGCGTGTTCATCGGGTTGCCGGGTGGCATCGACGGCCTCGTGCACCTCTCCGACCTTTCGTGGTCGACACCCGGCGAAGAGGCGATCCGCAACTTCCGGAAGGGCGATGAGGTCGATGCGGTCGTCCTGGCCATCGACACCGACAAGGAACGAATCTCGCTGGGTATCAAGCAGCTCGACGGCGATCCTTATACCAGCTACATCGCCACCCATGACAAGAACAGCATCGTCCGCGGTGTGGTCAAATCGGTGGACTTGCGTGGCGCGGTGGTGACGCTGAGCGGGGACATCGAGGGCTACCTGCGCGCGTCGGAGGTTGCACGCGAGCGCATCGACGATCTGACGAAAGTCCTCAAGGAGGGCGATACGATCGAGGCGATGATCATCAACATCGATCGCAAGACCCGCTCGATCAGCCTGTCGGTCAGGGCGCGCGAGCAGGCCGAACAGCACGAAGCGATGCAGAAGTTCTCGGCGGACAGCAGCGCAAGCTCGGGCACGACGAATCTGGGCGCTCTGCTCAAGGCGAAGCTGCATAACCCTCCCCATTCCTAAGGCTGGCGGATGACGAAGTCGGATCTCATCGCCGAACTGGCCGGACGTTTTCCGCAGCTGGTGGCCAAGGACGCCGAATTGTCCGTGAAGATGATCCTCGAAGCGATGGCCGAGGCCCTGGGCAGGGGTGACCGCATCGAGATTCGCGGGTTCGGCAGCTTCGCGCTGAATTACCGGCCACCACGCGTGGGACGCAATCCGAAGTCGGGGGAGAGGGTCGAGGTTCCCGAGAAATGGGTGCCGCATTTCAAGGCCGGCAAGGAGTTGCGCGAGCGCGTGGACG
Source organism: Accumulibacter sp. (assembly GCF_023806625.1). Taxonomy (GTDB): domain Bacteria; phylum Pseudomonadota; class Gammaproteobacteria; order Burkholderiales; family Rhodocyclaceae; genus Accumulibacter. The sequence continues at coordinate 108,782 of NZ_JAMTDX010000011.1, read as the reverse complement.
CTTCACTCGAGGCGACCTAGGCGCGCGTTCGGGAGATCGATGCGCTGCGACGGCGCTGGTGGTGGCCGCCTCCTGCGCTCTCGGGCAGCCAGCGGCGCCGAGAGTCGAGAGGTCCGCCCGGGCTGGTCACCAGCGCCCGTCACTTGGCCAGCCCGAGTCGTGCCAGTCACTGGCGTCCTTGGGCCGGTCACACGGTGTGCTGTCTGTGAGAAGGCGTCGTGCAGGGCCGAAGGCAAACGCGAGTGGCTGAGCAAGGGCTCCGGTCCGCTGGATGGCAGAGCGATTCACCCCCGCTCGGTCTGGTCGACAAGCCGGGCGAAATATCTTGGCCAGCGGCGGAGACGATGGCATGATCGAATTCGAATACTGGCAGCTGCTGCTTTTCCCGCTTTTTTTTGGCCTCGGGTGGGCGGCGGCCCGCATCGACATCAGACATCTGGTCAAGGAGTCCCGGTCTCTGCCACGATCGTACTTCCAGGGTCTGAACTTCCTGCTCAACGAGCAGCCGGACCGGGCGATCGAATCGTTCGTCGAGGCGGTCAAGGTCGATCCGGAGACGATCGAACTGCATTTCGCGCTGGGCGGCTTGTTCCGCCGCCGAGGCGAAACCGAACGGGCGATCCGGATGCATCAGAATCTGATCGAGCGCGAGGGCCTCGATCCGGAACTCAAACTGCAGGCGCTGACCGAACTCGGTCAGGACTATCTGAAGGCCGGGCTGCTCGATCGGGCGGAAGATGTCTTCGACAAGCTGCGCGACTCGGAGATCGCCGAGGAAGCAAAGCGTAACCTGCTCGAAATCTATCAGCTCGAGAAGGAGTGGGCGAAGGCGATCGCGCTGGCCTCCGAGCTTCCCGATGTCGCTTCGCACCGCGAGGTGGCCGAGTATTATTGCGAGCTGGCCGCTGCCGAGATGCGCAGCGCCCGGCTCGACCTGGCTGCCGCTCATCTGCAGACGGCGCTCGAACGCAACCGCAAGTGCGTCAGGGCCAGCCTGCTGCAGGGAGACATCCTCATCCAGCAGGACAGGGCCGCCGAGGCGATCGAAGCCTGGCAGCGAATCGAGCAGCAGGATCCGCCTTATCTGGCGCTGGTCGCCCAGCGTCTGCTCGACGCCTTCCGCAGGCTCGACGGCCGCGAGCGGGGGCTGTTGCTGTTGCGTGGCTATCTCGAGAACTATCATTCACTCGATCTGCTCGACGTGGTTTTCCAACTGGTCCTCGAAGCCGACGGACCCGAAGCAGCGTATCGCCTCGTTCGCGACGAGCTGAAGCGCAATCCGACGCTGCTCGGTTTCGACAAGCTGCTGGAAGCGCGCCTCCTCGTCGCCCCACCCGAGAGCCGCCCGGATCTCGACTTGGCCAAGGGCATCGTCCAGGGCTACACGCGTCGCCTGGCGCGGTATCGGTGCGATAATTGCGGCTTCAAGGCGCGTCAGTTCTACTGGCGTTGCCCAGCGTGCGGCGGCTGGGAGACGTACTCGCCAAAGCGCACCGAAGAGTTTGATCTGACACCGTAGGAGTTCCGGCATTGACGAGCGGCGGAACCAGTCTGGCGAGACGTTCGCGACTGACTGATCTGTCCTGGATCAGGCGAGCGGGCAAGAATGCGCATTGCTGACCTGTCGGCGGTGAGGCTGCTGATCGCCGGCGACGTGATGCTCGACCGCTATTGGTTTGGTGACGTCGCTCGGATCTCGCCTGAGGCGCCGGTACCGATCGTCAGGATCGGACGCTCGGACGAGCGGCCGGGCGGGGCAGCGAACGTGGCGCGGAACGCCGCTGCTCTGGGCGCTCAGGTGACCCTGCTGTCCGTCGTTGGCGATGACGAGGCGGGACGCAACCTTGGGCGGTTGCTCGCAGAGAGCGGGGTCAAGGCCAGCCTTCATGTCGATGTGGGGATCAGCACGACGGTCAAGCTGCGCGTGATCGCGCGTCACCAGCAGTTGCTGCGCATCGACTTCGAGACGAGTCCGTCCCACGAGGTGCTGCGCGCGAAGCTGACCGAGTTCGCCGCGCGTCTCGCTGAGTGCGATGTGGTCGTCCTCTCCGACTACGGCAAAGGCGGGCTGGTGCACGTCGGGGAAATGATTCGCTTGGCAGGCGATGCCGGGAAGGCGGTACTCGTCGACCCGAAGGGTGACGACTTTTCGAAGTACGCGGGGGCTACCGTGGTCACGCCGAATCGGGCCGAGTTGCGCGAAGTCGTCGGTCGCTGGCACGACGAAGGTGAACTGACGAGCAAAGCGCAGGCTCTGCGCGAGCAACTCGGTATCGAGGCGCTGCTGGTGACCCGTAGTGAGGAGGGGATGTCGCTGTTCCGGAGGGACGGAGTGGTTCACGAAGGATCCGTGGCGCGCGAGGTGTTTGACGTTTCTGGCGCTGGCGATACGGCGATCGCCACTCTTGGGGTGATGCTGGCCGCGGGAGCCAGTTGGCAGGAGGCAATGCGAGTGGCCAACGTCGCGGCCGGCGTTGTGGTCAGCAAACTGGGTACGGCGATCGTCAGTCGTGACGAACTGGCCGATGCGGTCAGGGCACTTTGAGCGCAACGGCCGCTGGGCCAGGGCCAGCCGTGTCGTCGATCGGGCAGGGAACTGTTGAGCAGGGATAGGGTATGTATACAATTGTCACCGGTGCGGCCGGCTTCATCGGATCGAACATCGTCAAGGCGCTGAATGATCGCGGTGTGACGAGGATCATCGCCGTCGACCACCTGACGCGCGGCGACAAGTTCCGTAACCTGGTCGATTGCGAGATCGTCGATTACCTCGACCGGGAAGACTTCCTCGACCGCCTGGATGCCGGCGCCTTCGACGGCGACGTCGAGGCGATCGTCCATCAGGGCGCATGCTCGGACACCACGGAGCGTGATGGTCGATTCATGATGGACAACAATTATCGCTACTCGCTGGCGATTCTCGACTGGTGCCTCGATCAGGAAGTGCCGCTGCTCTATGCGTCGAGCGCAGCGACCTACGGCGGTGGACGCGTCTTTCGGGAAGAGCGCGCGCACGAGGCACCGCTGAACGTTTACGGATACTCCAAGTTCCTCTTCGACCAGGTCGTCCGGCAGAAGCTCGCGGTTGCCGGATCCTTCAACTCGCAGGTCGTCGGCTTCCGCTATTTCAACGTGTACGGCCCGCGCGAATCGCACAAGGGGCGAATGGCGTCGGTTGCTTTCCACCACTTCAATCAGTATTCAAACGAAGGGAAGGTCCGCCTGTTTGCTGCGTGCGACGGATTTGCCGATGGCGAACAGAGACGCGACTTCGTCTTCGTCGAAGACGTCGCACGAGTCAACCTTTTCTTCCTCGATCACCCGGAGAAATCAGGCATCTTCAACGTCGGTACGGGGCGTGCGCAGAGCTTCAACGAACTGGCGGTCGCCAGCGTCAATGCCTGCCGCGCGCTCGCCGGGGATGAGGCGCTGCCGCTTGCTCAGCTTGTCCAGCAAGGGATCATCGAATACACGCCGTTTCCGGCAGACCTCAGGGGCAAGTACCAGAGTTTCACCGAGGCGGACCTGACGCGCTTGCGCAAGGCAGGCTACGAGGCGCCGTTTCTGAGTCTCGAGGAAGCCGTACCGGACTACGTGCGCTGGCTGAGCACTCATGCCTGAGACGATTGAGGGCTGCGTCGGGGAAACCCCACTGGTACGCCTCAAGCGGATCCCCGGTGAGGCGAATTCAGCCCGTGGCAACGTCGTTCTGGCGAAGCTCGAGGGGAACAACCCGGCGGGCTCGGTCAAGGATCGTCCGGCTCTGTCGATGATCCGCCGTGCCGAAGAACGCGGCGAAATCAGGCCGGGCGATACGCTGATCGAGGCGACCTCGGGGAACACGGGCATCGCCCTGGCCATGGCTTCGGCCGTGCGCGGTTACCGGATGATCCTGGTGATGCCGGAAAACCAGAGCGTCGAGCGACGGCAGACGATGCGCGCGTTCGGCGCCGAACTGGTCCTCACTCCTCGCGACGGTGGCATGGAACTGGCCCGCGACGTCGCCGAGGGCATGCGCCGGGAAGGACGCGGGATCATCCTCGATCAGTTCGCGAACCCTGACAATCCACGCGCGCACTACGAGGGAACCGGCCCGGAACTGTGGCGCCAGACCGGCGGGAGGATCACCCACTTCGTGAGCAGCATGGGCACCACCGGTACGATCATGGGCGTGTCGCGCTACCTGAAGGAGAAGAACACGGCGATCTGCATCGTCGGCTGCCAGCCCGAAGAAGGTTCCCAGATACCGGGAATCCGCAAGTGGCCCGAGGCATATCTGCCGCGTATCTTCGACCGAACGCGGGTCGATCGAATCGAGTCGGTTGCCCAGGGAGAAGCCGAGGAGATGACTCGCCGACTCGCCCGAGAGGAGGGAATCTTCGCCGGGATATCCTCCGGTGGCTCGGTGATCGTCGCCCTGAGAGTGGCGAGGGAAGTCGAAAACTCGACGATCGTCAGCATCGTCTGCGATCGGGGAGACCGCTACCTGTCGACCGGCGTTTTCCCGGCCTGAGGGTAGTTCGTGGCCCCAGTCCTCGCCTTCGACATCGAGACGATCCCGGATATCGGGGGGTTGCGCCAGCTGAACGGCCTCGACCCGACACTTTGTGATGACGAGGTCGCCGAACTCGCTTTCCAGCAGCGGCGGGCCACGACCGGTAACGACTTCCTGCAGTTGCATCTGCAGCGCGTGGTGGTGATCGCCTGCGTGCTGCGTCACGGCAAGGACCTCCGGGTCTGGTCGCTGGCCGAGCCCGAGCAGGGCGAAGGCGAGATCATTCAGCGCTTCTTCGACGGTATCGAGAAGTTCTCGCCGCAGATCGTCTCGTGGAATGGCGGCGGATTCGACCTTCCGGTCCTGCATTATCGCAGCCTGGTGCACCGCGTCGAGGCGCCCCGGTACTGGGATCTCGGTGACGGCGACTATCCTGACAGTCGCGATTTCAGATGGAACAACTACATCAACCGTTACCACACACGCCATCTGGATCTGATGGACCTGCTCGCACTCTATCAGCCGAGGGCCAGCGTCCCTCTCGACGAGCTGGCCAGACTTTGCGGTCTCCCGGGCAAACTCGGCATGGACGGCAGCAAGGTATGGACGGCCTGGCAGCAGGGACGAATCGCCGAAATTCGCGACTACTGCGAAACCGACGCGCTGAACACCTACCTCGTTTCAGTCGGCTTTCGACTGCTTCGGGGCGAGATCTCGCGTGACGAGCACGATCAGGAACTTGCCTTCGTCCGTGGGGAGATCGAGCGCAGTGGCAAGCAGCACTGGCGGGAGTTCCTGAGTGCGTGGCCAGAGGGGTGCCAATGAATCTGATCTGCGGCCAATCGGCGGCGTCGCTGACTCGCTTCCCCAGCGGCCGGCTTTGCACGGCCAGCCGGTTGCCGCGGCGCGCAGCAAGTTGCACGAAGCCCCGCCTTCGCCCCGGTCCATCGATCCGCTATGTCCCGTCGCTCGCTCCAGGAGGGACAGAAAGGGACAGCCCCTTGCTTGGCGCCCGGCATCTCGGTCTGCTGGCGACGATTCGCTCACAACCTCGTCGCCCTGCGGAGGCGGCGACCCACGCCGCGAAGCCCGCGGCTCGTATCCGGCAGCGCGGATCCGTCTAGCCTTTCTGTCCTCGGGTGGCCATGCAAAGATTTCTCGCTTTCGTCGGCCCGCTGCCGTTCATCGCGCTGGCGATTGCCGCAGCCGGCCTGTCGCTCGGTGCCGCCGTCCTCGTTCACGAGCAGTTGTTCTTGCCGGTGCTGTCCGGTGTTTCGTCGTCCTGGCGTTATCCGCTGGCCGGTGTGGCTCTCGCAGCGAGCTATTTCGTCTACGGTCTGGCCCTGTTGTGCGTCGCTCCGGCGCTCAACGGCCTGCTGGGTGGCAGGCTGCGACCATACCGCGGGTCGGCAGTGTCGCTGACCGCACTGCGCTGGTACGTCCATTGCACGCTGACCCTCGTCGTCCGCTATTCGTTCCTCGAGTTCGTCACCCCGTCGCCCTTCGCGCAAATGTATTACCGGCTGATGGGCATGAAGATCGGGCGCAACGTGACGATCAATTCGACGGCGATTGCCGACCCGTCGCTGATCGAGATCGCCGACGGGGTGACGATTGGCGGTTCGGCGAGCGTGATGGCCCATTACGCGCAGGGAGGCTACCTGGTGATCGCCCCGGTGCGTCTCGGAGTCGGGGCGACGATCGGGTTGCGGGCAATCATCATGGGTGGCGCTGAGGTCGGTGACGGCGCGAAGGTCCTGGCGGGTTCCTTCGTCCTGCCCGGGACACGAATTCCGGCTGGCGAAACTTGGGCAGGCATCCCCGCGTGCCGCGTGAATCTCGATCGTGGCGGCGCTTCGTCAGTCGATGGTCAGGAGTCAACCTGAGTGGACCTCGGGTGGACCGACTGGCAGACGGTCGCCCTGCGGCTCCTGGCCGTCACCGCGGGCCTGCTCGCCTGGTTCGCGAGCCAGCGACTGATCGGTGCGAGATCGCTCGATGGCCGCGAAATGCATGATCAGCTGCATCAGCTCACTGCCGGGGTCAATTCCTGGCTACACAGGAATCCTGGCGCTGCGCGCGCCGCGCTGGTCGCCAGTTCACTGGGCGTGGACGCAGTCACACTGTTCGTCCTCGGCTACGCCATTCTCGGCCCGAGCTTCGCCCCGTTCTGGGGCCTGCTGTGTTTGTTCCTGCTTCGGCAGTTGAGCCAGGCAGCCGTGGCCCTGCCGGCGCCGCCGGGAATGATCTGGCGGGATCCAGGCTTTCCCTCGCTGTTCGTCACCTACGCGGTAGGCAACGACTTCTTCTTTTCGGGGCATACGGCGCTGGCCGTCTATGGTGCCGTCCAGATCTCCGGCCTCGGTCTGCCGATGCTGACTGCGCTCGCCGTCCTGCTTGCCGTCTTCCAGGTGGTCGTGGTCATCGTTCTACGCGCCCACTGGACGCTCGATGTGCTCTCCGGCGTGTTCGCAGCCTTGATGGTCGGCCAACTGTTCTAGCCGGGAGGGCGCTGAAGGATCCGCCGGAACGCTCCGGATACGACGGGGCTCGGGCGCTGGTCCGCTGTCTCGAACATGCCTTGAGGGGTCGGGGGGGAGGTCTGCACGAAATCGACGTGCCGATGGGCAGGTGAGGGGAATCGCATTTCTGCGGGTGACAGCAAGCGCATTTGCGAGACAGCACCCGAGGCTCGGCGGGGCCGGTCGCGTCTTCTCGAGACACGGGCATGGGGAACGGTCTTCGTGCCGGCTGGTGTATCGGCTACCGCAGCCCGTCTTTGTGCGTTAACATGCGCGACGGGGAGGGTCTCTCCTCACTTTCGACAGGCCAGCAAGGATTTGCTGAGCACTAACCCTGAAAGGAGACTTACGATGCTACGACATGTTGCGCTTGTTTCAGCACTCGCTATCCTGGGCTCCGCCGGCACGGTTGCGGCGGCTGAGTACGGTACTCCGGCAGAGGCCAAGGCCATGCTCGAAAAGGCAGTCGCTGCCGTCAAGGCCGACAAGGCCAAGGCGCTGGTGATGTTCACCAAGGGCGAAGGAGGCTTCAAGGATCGTGACCTGTATCCCTACTGCGGTGGACCTGACGGGCTGTTCACTGCCCACCCGACGCTGGTCGGCAAGAGCCTCAAGGACCTCAAGGACAAGGCAGGCAAACCGTTGGGCGAAGAGGTCTACGCCTCGGCCAAGGAGGGTTCGATCAGCGAGGTCATGTACATGTGGCCGCGCCCGGGCCAGACCGACCCGGTGGCCAAGGTAGCCTTCGTCACCAAGGTCGGCGATCAGGTGTGCGCAGTCGGCTATTACAAGTGACGATGGCTCCGAACATTGCTGCGTGAGAGATGGTCGCCGCCCCGACGGTGACCCGAAAGATCAACCCCGCCATGGCGGGGTACTTTTTGGGTGCTACGCTCGCGTCGTCCCCGATCGCCGCTGCCGGGATCGCGGTGAAGCCCCGCGCACTGCCCGCGGGGCCTGGCTGGCGGTCCTAATAGATCTCCGGAATGAAGGTCTGGTCAGTGATCGGCGGCCGAACGTAGCCGTGCTCGCTCTGGCGTGGCGGCAGGATGATCGGTTCCGGAGCGAGATCCTCGTAGTCGATCATGCTCAGCAGGTGGGTGATCACGTTGAGCCGCGCCCGCTCCTTGTCGTCGCCATTGACCACGTACCACGGCGCCTGCTTGATGTCGGTGTGGGCGAACATCGCATCCTTGGCCTTCGAATAATCCACCCAGCGTGCGCGTGACTCGAGGTCCATCGGGCTCAGCTTCCAGTGCTTCGCCGGATGGTAGACGCGCTTCTGGAAGCGGCGCTCCTGTTCTTCGTTGCTCACCGAGAACCAGTACTTGATCAGGATGACTCCGCTGCGCACGAGCATGCGCTCGAATTCGGGACAAGAGCGCAGGAACTCGCGGTATTCGTCGTCGGTGCAGAAACCCATGACCCGCTCGACGCCGGCGCGGTTGTACCAGCTGCGGTCGAAGAGGACCATTTCTCCACCAGCCGGCAGGTGCTGGACGTAACGCTGGAAGTACCACTGGGTCTGTTCGCGGTCGGTCGGCGCCGGCAGTGCGGCGACCCGGGTTACCCTCGGGCTCAGGCTTTCGGTGATCCGCTTGATGCATCCGCCCTTGCCTGCGGCGTCGCGCCCTTCGAAGAGGACGACGACCTTGAGCTTCTTGAACTTGATCCACTCCTGGAGTTTGACGAGTTCGATCTGCAGCTTGGCCAGGGCATCCTCGTACTCCTTGGTCTTCAGCCGCCGCTTGCGCGGTGCGGCGGGCGTTTCGCTGTAGTTCGGTGGCTCCGCTGGCGCGGCTACGGTCTGCCCGTTCGCTTTCGGCTTGTCAGTCTTCTGGGCCTTGGCCGTGGCCGTGTTCTTCTTGCCAGCAGCCTTTTGTCGGCCCTCGTCACCTTCGGCCCGTGCCGTGGGCTTCTCGCCTTCCGGACTGGCTGGCTCGGCGGCCTTGCTCGAGACAGCCGTCTCTTTTCCGCCGGCGTCCGGCTTGTTCTCTGGGACGACGTCTTCGCGCACGCCTTTGACTTCACTCATGGATGCCTCCTTGGTCTTGCTGAAAGCTGACTGGACAAGAACAAGCCTCGTCGACACGGCAAACTCGCAGTCGTCCGGTCGCCGGGTTCGCCGCGCCTGGCGGGGAGCCCAGGCGTCGCCAGAACCCGCCCGGGGCGATCGTCCTGTGCCCTTCGCCCGGGAAGGCGCATCTGGCCGGTGAGCGAAGATCAACTGTCGGCGAGCGGACCCCGGATCTGGTATTGTTCCTCTCCTCCTTGCGCCGGAATTGACCGGGCCGGCAATTATCGTCGATTTTTCTGCAGAAAAGAAACACCACCTGCACGAAACGTGCAGTATGCCGCGCGCAGCGGAGGTGCGCTTCGCTGACCGGGTGACCGTCTCCCCCCGGCGCGACCGACGGGAGACGCGTGCCGGGGGGTGTCAGGTCAGCCGGCTGAAGGCCTCAATGACTTCCGGGGGGGCCTGGACGAGTTCGATCAGCACCCCCTCGCCAGCAATGGGAAACTCGCTGCTCGCCTTCGGATGGAGGAAGGTGATGTCGAAGCCGGCCGCCCCCTTGCGGATTCCGCCGGGTGCAAAACGCACCCCGTTGGCGGTCAGCCATTCGACCGCCTTCGGCAAGTCGTCGATCCACACGCCGATGTGATTCAGCGGCGTCGCGTGGACGGCAGGCTTCTTGTCGGGATCGACGGGCTGCATCAGGTCGACCTCGACCTTGAAAGGGCCCTTGCCCATTGCGACGATGTCTTCATCGACGTTCTCTCGTTCGCTGACGAAGTTGCCGGTGATCTCGAGTCCGAGCATGTCGACCCACAGTTGGCGGAGCTTCATCTTGTCCGGCCCGCCGATGGCGATCTGCTGGATTCCGAGGACCTTGAAGGGACGTTGAGTCATGGCTGTACTTTCTCTGGGAAGGATTGAACAAACGCTGACCCCGCGTGCTGGGGGTCATGAGAACAACGCCGCCGCGCAAGCACGGCGGCTCATGCCTGGTGAATGAAGCGGCTGCGCCACCGATCCGCGGTGATGCCCGCTCGCTCACTTCTCGCTCGTCTGTCTGAGGTGCCTCGTCGTTTGCGCCGTGCATCTCGGCCTGCTCGCGACCATTTCCTGACGACCTTTCAGTCGCGCGCGGTACGGCGAATCGGGGCGGAGGCGGCAATCTCTCCGCCGCGGGAAAACGCTTCGACGTTGGCTTCGATCATCTCGGGGTCGTAGAGGTAGTTGACCATCATCCCGTACGACTGCTGGTAACCTCGAGCCGAAGTGTCGGCGAGATAGTTGAGTCGTTCGATTCGTGCACCGTTCCCGAGATGGAAGCGCGTAACCGGGTCGTAGGGCCTGCCGCCACGAGTCGCCGTCATCAGGTAGCGCGCAGCGAGTCGGGTCAGGCCATGCTCCAGCGCGCGAGCGAGTCGCTCGTCGGCAGCCCACGCCGCGTCGCCGAGGAGTCCGATCAGATCCTCGGCCTTGCTCGGCGGTGGCAGGTCCGGTGGCAGGTGACGGCGGATGCGTTCGAAGTCCGATGGCCCGAAGGCCTTTTCCCAGGCCTCTGGTGTCTTCTCGGCCCAACTGCGCAGCGAGGGCAGGGGGGAGAGCGTCGCGAAGCTGATCAGACGCGGATAATCCCGCTTCAGGTCATCGACGACACGTTTGAGGAGGAAGTTGCCGAAGGACACTCCCCGGAGGCCCACCTGGGTGTTCGAGATCGAATAGAAAATGGCCGTGTTCGCCCGCTCAACGTCGAACACTGGCGCGTGCTCGTCGAGAAGCTTCTGGACGTTGTCGGCGAGATGATCGATCAGCGCGACCTCGACGAAGATCAGAGGCTCCATCGGCATTCTTGGATGGAAGAACGCGTAGCACCGGCGATCGGAATCGAGCCGGTTCTTGAGGTCGTTCCACGAACGGATCTCGTGTACCGCCTCGTAGCGGATCAGCTTTTCGAGCAGCGCTGCCGGCGAACTCCAGCTGATCCGTTGGAGCTCGAGAAAACCGACGTCGAACCAGGCAGCCAGTTGCTGCTCGAGTTCGCGGTCCAGAGCCTTGAGAATCGCGTCGGCATCGATGTAACGAAGCAGATCGGCACGCAGATCGACGAGGAACTTGACCCCTTCGGGCAGGGTGTTGAACTGGGTCAGGATGCGCATCCGCGATGAGCGGATCGCGTTGCGCAGGCGCGACTCGGCGCCCCACTGCGCGTCGCTGCCGAGCGCCGCCTGATAGTCGGCGTGCGCTTGGGCGACCTTCTGCGGGTCGGGGCCGAATTCGCTGGCAATGATTCGCAGGAAGCCGGCTCGCCCTTCGTCGTCGAGGCGCAGGTAGATTTCGGCCAGGCGAACCGCGCGCTGCCGCGCCGACGCTTCCCCGCCCTGGCCGCTGGCACTTTCCTGGAGCAGCCCGCGCAGGCGGGCGACCTGCCGCGCATCCAGACTGCGCGGCGTCCTCACTTCGGCGAGCAGCGAACGCATCCGCCGCAGGCCCCGAAGAACGATTCCATCAGTCACTTGCATTCTCCTTCGCTGCCGGGTTGGCAGCCCTGTTCAGCTGCGCGGGCGATGCGCGGTGCCGAGAAGGATCATCCCGAGGAGGACCATCGGCAGCGACAGCCATTGTCCCATGCTGACCGTGTATGAAAAGCCGAAGATTCCCGCGTCCGGCGAGCGAAAGTATTCCGCCGCCCAGCGCAGCAGACCGTAGCCGATCAGGAAGACTCCCGAGACGGCGCCGCGCGGCCTTGGCCGCGCCGAGTAGATCCAGAGAAACACGAACAGCGCCAGTCCTTCGAGCCCCGCCTGATAGAGCTGCGACGGATGACGCGGCACGTCGTCAACCCAGGGAAAGACCATCGCCCACGGCAGCGACGCGCTTGCCGGGCGTCCCCAGAGTTCGCCGTTGATGAAGTTGCCGATACGCCCGGCGGCCAGACCGAGCGGGACGAGGGGAGCGATGAAATCGGTGAGCTCGATCCAGGCACGTGCGGACCTTCGCGCATACAGCCACACCGCGATCAGGACACCGATCAGCCCCCCGTGGAAGGACATCCCGCCGCGCCAGACAGCGACGATCTCGAGCGGGTGTTCCCAGTAGTACCCCGGTTCATAGAACAGGACCTGTCCCAGGCGCCCCCCGACGACGACTCCGAGCACGCCATAGAAAAGCAGGTCGTCGAGCTGGCGAACCGTCCACCCGGCCTCGCGAAACTGCGGATGAGTGAGGATCCGGTGCCGGCCGAGGAGCCAGAACTGGATGAAGGCGACCAGATACATCAGCCCGTACCAGTGCACCTTCAGCGGGCCGATGGAGAGGGCGACAGGGTCGAGCTGCGGATGGGTCAACACGCGCGAACACCCGGTGGCTTTCGGATAGAATCCATTATATCCCGCCGCCTTCAGGCGTGTTCCCGATTGGAGTCCGCAGATGCCGCACTATCGTTCCCGAACCTCGACCCATGGACGCAACATGGCCGGCGCGCGCGCGCTGTGGCGCGCGACCGGCATGCAGGACGGCGACTTCGGCAAGCCGATCATCGCCGTCGTCAATTCCTTCACCCAGTTCGTCCCGGGGCATGTACACCTCAAGGACCTCGGCCAGCTCGTCGCGCGCGAGATCGAGGCGGCCGGCGGTGTGGCCAGGGAGTTCAACACCATCGCTGTCGACGACGGAATCGCCATGGGCCACGACGGGATGCTCTACTCGTTGCCCTCGCGCGACCTGATCGCCGACTCGGTCGAGTACATGGTCAACGCGCACTGCGCTGACGCGATGGTCTGCATCTCGAACTGCGACAAGATCACTCCGGGAATGCTGATGGCCGCGATGCGCGTGAACGTCCCGGTCGTTTTCGTTTCCGGCGGGCCGATGGAAGCCGGCAAGGTGAACTGGACCGGCAAGGTGATCGCCATCGATCTCGTCGATGCGATGGTCAAGGCTGGCGACAGCAGCTGTTCGGACGAGGAAGTCGCTGCGTTCGAGCGCTCGGCGTGTCCGACCTGTGGATCATGCTCGGGGATGTTTACGGCCAACTCGATGAACTGCCTGACCGAGGCACTGGGCCTCTCGTTGCCGGGGAACGGGACCGTTCTCGCGACCCATGCCGAGCGCCGGGATCTCTTCGTTCGCGCCGGCCGCCGGATCGTCGAACTCTGCCGGATGTACTACGAGCAGGGCGACGCGTCGGTTCTGCCACGATCGATCGGCTGCTTCGCGGCGTTCGAGAACGCGATGACCCTCGACGTGGCGATGGGCGGGTCGACCAACACCGTCCTGCACATCCTCGCTGCGGCGCAAGAAGCCGGAATCGACTTCACGATGAACGACATCGACCGCCTGTCGAGGCGTGTTCCGTGCCTCGCCAAAGTCGCTCCGGCGACTGCCGACTATCATATCGAGGACGTACACCGGGCCGGCGGGATCTTCGCCATCCTCGGCGAACTCGATCGCGCCGGCCTGCTTCACCGCGAAGTGCCGACGGTCCACGCGCGGACGCTCGGCGAGGCGATCGACGTCTGGGACGTGCGGCGGAACGACGACCCGCGGCTGCACGAGTTTTATCGCACAGCGCCCGGAGGCGTGCCGACACAGAACGCGTTCTCGCAGAACCGGCGTTACGCAGAACTCGACGTGGACCGGGCGCGGGGTTGCATCCGCGACCGCGAGCACGCGTATTCGCAGGAAGGCGGGCTCGCCGTACTCTACGGCAACATCGCCCGCGACGGGTGCATCGTGAAGACCGCCGGCGTCGACGAAAGCATCTGGGTCTTTTCGGGCAAGGCCCGCGTCTTCGAGAGCCAGGACGCAGCGGTGCAGGCGATCCTTGGCGACCAGGTCGCCGCCGGCGACGTCGTGGTCATCCGCTACGAGGGCCCGAAGGGCGGCCCGGGCATGCAGGAAATGCTCTATCCGACCTCGTACCTCAAAGCGAAGGGGCTCGGCAAAGCCTGCGCGCTGCTCACCGACGGCCGGTTTTCCGGAGGGACCTCGGGGCTGTCGATCGGCCATGTTTCTCCCGAGGCGGCCGAGGGCGGAGCAATCGGCCTGGTCGAGGAAGGCGACGTCATCGAAATCGACATCCCCCGCCGGCGGATTCATCTGGCGGTGAGCGATGCCGAGCTCGCCAGGCGCGATGCGGCGATGGGCGCCAGGGGAGAGTCGGCGTGGCGACCGGCGGATCCGCGCCAGCGAGTCGTGTCGCAGGCCCTCGAGGCGTATGCGCTGATGGCCACCTCGGCGGCAAGGGGCGCGGTCCGCGATCTCACGCAACTGCGCCGCGCCTGAAGTGCGCCTTTTGGGGTGGTTCCCCGCAGCTCGTAGCCACGCCCGTGCGACCGCGTGCGGAGCGGTCAACGGCGGCCAGTCGGGCGCGTTATGCGGCTCGTCTGGCAGCCATTCCGGCCGGGCTACCGACGGCCGGTGGGCGTCTTTGCAAGCCGGTCAAAGTGAAATACCATGGCGCTGTTTCAACCCCTCACTGAATGGAGCATGAACATGAAAGCGACCCTCGTCTCCCTGCTGGTTGCCGCCGGTCTTCTGTCTGCTGGCGCGGTCCAGGCCCAGGATGCAGAAGCCCTGGCCAAGTCGAAGAACTGCCTGTCTTGTCACGCGATCGACAAGAAGGTCGTCGGCCCGGCCTACAAGGACGTGGCCAAGAAGTACACCGTCAAGGATGAGGCGATGCTCGCCAAGAAGGTGATCGCAGGCGGCAAGGGCTCGTGGGGCGAGGTGCCGATGCCGCCGAACCCGTCGGTCACGCCTGAAGAGGCGACCAAACTGGTCAAGTGGATCCTCAGCCTGAAGTGATCGCTGACTGAACGGAGAACCGGCGGACAGCCGGTTTTCCGCTTCTGGGAGTGGTGCGCGCGCGACAGGCGGGCGAGCCGACTACCCGCGGCATGTTGACAATGCCCTGATGGGCTTGGACAATCGGCCGCTCGCTTACCCCTTACACCAAAGACAACACTGTGGAGACCGAGTCCATGAACCATTTGCGTATTCCTGGAGCAGTCGTCGCCGTCGCCGCTGCGCTGGCGATGATCGGCTGCGGCAAGAAGGAGGAGCCCAAGCCGGTAGCGCCGGCCGCTGCCCCGGCGCCGGCCGCCCCCGAGGTGATCACCGTCAAGATCGGCAGCGTCGCACCGTTGACCGGCGGAATCGCCCACCTCGGCAAGGACAACGAGAACGGTGTCCGCCTGGCGATCGACGAGGCCAACGCCGAGGGGATGAAGATCGGCGGCAAGGCCGTCAAGTTCGAAGTGATGTCCGAAGACGATCAGGCCGACCCGAAGGTCGGCAACACGGTCGCCCAGAAGCTCGTCGATGCCAAGGTCGCCGGCGTCGTCGGCCACCTGAACTCGGGGACGACGATTCCCGCTTCGGCGATCTACAATCAGGCCGGAATCCCGATGATCTCCGGCTCGGCGACCAACCCGGCGTTGACCGAACAGGGCTTCAAGACCGTTTTCCGGGTCGTTGGGCGCGACGACCAGCAGGGGCCGGCGGTGGCCAACTATCTGTTGACCCAGAAGAAGCCCAAGGTCGCCGCGGTGATCGACGACGCGACCGCCTATGGCGAGGGTCTGGCCAACGAAGTCGAGAAGACGCTCAAGGCCGCCGGCGTCCAGGTTTTGCCGAGGGAGAAGGGGACCGACAAGACGGTCGACTGGAAAGCCGTGCTGACCAAGATCAAGGCCAAGAAGCCCGACGTCGTCTTCTACGGCGGCATGGACGCCACCGGCGGCCCGCTGCTCAAGCAGGCGCGCGAACTCAAGATCGGGTCGGTCTTCTCCTTCGGCGACGGGGCGTGTACCGACAAGATGGCCGAACTGGCGGGTGAAGCGGCCGAGGGACTGATCTGCTCGCAGGCGGGGATCCCGGTCCAGGCCGCCGGCAAGAGGTTCCTCGAAGGGTACAAGGCGAAGTTCAACATCGATCCGATCCTCTATTCGCCGTTCACCTACGACGCGGCGAAGATGCTCGTCGCGGCAATGCAGAAGGCCGATTCGGCTGATCCCGCCAAGTACCTGCCGGCGCTGGCCGCGCTCGACTACAACGGCGCCTCGGGCAATGTCCAGTTCGACGCCAAGGGCGACCGCAAGGATGCCGAGATGACCGTCTTTACGCTCAAGGGTGGCAAGATCACCCCTCTGGCGATCATCAAGGGCGGAAAATCGCTGACCCTCGACGAGTATGCCGCGCTGATGCCGCCGGCGCCGGCTCCGGCGGCAGCTCCGGCTGCCGCGCCGGCTCCAGGCAAGTAATCGCGGGCTAGCGACCTACCCCGGGCGGCCGCCAGAGGCCCGCCCGGGGGGTGTCCTCGCGCAGCCGCCATGGAAACGCTTCTCCAGCAGATCATCAACGGCCTGACCACCGGCAGTGTCTATGCGGTCGTGGCTCTCGGCTACACGATGGTCTACGGGGTCATCCAGCTGATCAACTTCGCGCACGGCGAGGTGGTGATGATCGGCGCGATGGTCGCTTTCGGCGTGATCACCGGACTCGCCGGCAGCGGTCTGCCCGCGTCGATGATCGTCGCCGCCGGCGTGCTCGCCGCGGTTCCGGCGTGCATGGCCATCGGCTATTCACTCGAGCGCGTCGCCTACCGTCCGCTGCGGCACGCGCCGAGGCTGGCGCCGCTGATCACCGCGATCGGCATGTCGATCATCCTGCAGCACGTTGCACTGTTGATCTGGGGCCGCAATCCGCTGGCCTTCCCGCAGATCATCGCCAATCCGACGGTCAGCATCGGTCTCGCGGAGATCAGCGCTGTGCAGATCGCGATCATCCTGCTCTCGTTCCTGATGATGGGCGGCTTGTCCTGGTTCGTGTATCGGACGCGTTTCGGCATCGCCATGCGCGCGACGGCGGAGAACGTCCAGGTCGCCGGGCTGATGGGCATCAACGCCGACCGGGTGATCGCCGCGACCTTCGTCATCGGCGCCGCGCTCGGCGCCGTCGCCGGAGTGATGTTCGGCACCTACTACGGCATCGCGCATTACACGATGGGTTTCACGCTTGGCCTCAAGGCGTTCTCCGCGGCGGTTCTCGGCGGCATCGGCAACCTCCCCGGGGCGATGGTCGGCGGCTTGCTGCTCGGCCTCGTCGAGGCGCTCGGCACCGGCTACATCGGCGACCTGACCAACCTCTGCCAATGGCCGGTGGTCGATGCCTGGCTCGGCGAGCGCTGCGCGGACGGCGCGCACTTCATCCTCTTCGGGAGCAACTACCAGGACGTCTTCGCCTTCGTCATGCTGATCCTCGTACTCGTCTTCCGTCCTTCGGGGCTGCTCGGCGAGCGCGTATCCGAGCGGGCCTGAACCGGAATGAAGGGCCGCGTACTCAGTCGCCGCGAAGTCATCGGCCTGGTAGCCATCGCCGCGGCGCTCCTCGCTCTGCCCTTCGTCCTCGCCTCGGTCGGCACCGCCTGGGTAAGGATCACCAACTTCGCGGTTCTCTTCGTCCTGCTGTCGCTCGGCCTGAACATCGTCGTCGGCTTTGCCGGCCTGCTCGACCTCGGCTACATCGCTTTCTACGCGGTCGGCGCCTACACCTATGCGCTGCTCGCCTCGCCACACTTCAACGTGCACCTGCCGTTCTGGGTGATCCTGCCGATCGGCGCGGGCCTCGCCTGCACCGCCGGAGTGATCCTCGGCGCGCCGACGCTGCGCCTGCGTGGCGATTACCTGGCCATCGTCACGCTCGGTTTCGGCGAGATCGTGCGGATCTTCATGAACAACCTGTCGAACCCGGTCAACATCACCAACGGGCCGAAGGGAATCACGCTGATCGACCCTTTCCGGATCGGTGATTTCAGCTTCTCGGCGCGCTCGGAACTGTTCGGGTTGACCTTCAGCGGTCCGATCAAGTACTACTACCTGCTGCTCGTCGTCCTGCTCTGCGTCATCGTCATCAACCTGCGCCTGCAGGACTCGCGGATCGGCAGGGCCTGGGTCGCGATCCGCGAGGACGAAATCGCCGCCAAGGCGGCGGGGATCAACACGCGCAACATCAAACTGCTCGCCTTCGCCATGGGCGCCTCGTTCGGTGGAATCGCCGGGGGCATGTTTTCGGCGATCCAGGCTTTCGTCAGTCCGGAGAGCTTCATCCTCAACGAGTCGATCATGGTTCTGGCGATGGTCGTCCTTGGGGGAATGGGCAACATCTGGGGGGTCATCGCCGGAGCACTGCTGCTCTCGTTCATGCCCGAGGTGCTGCGCTACAGCGTCGAGCCGATGCAGAAGGCGTTGTTCGGCCGGATGCTCGTCGACCCCGAGGTGCTCCGCATGCTGATCTTCGGCTTCGCGCTCGTGTTGACGATGCGTTTCCGGCCCGCCGGCCTGTGGCCCGAGACGCGTCACCGACGCGAGATGAGCGAGAATCGCCGATGAATGGCCTAGCGGCGCAGGCGGGTGCGCGATCGGGAACGCCGGAAAGTCGAGTGCTTTCGGGGCAGCCTTCGCTCGTCGGCGAGACGTTGCTCGAGGCGCGCGACATCGGCAAGCGCTTCGGCGGCGTGCAGGCGCTCAAGGCCGTTTCGCTGACCATCCGTCGCGGCGAGATCTACGGCCTGATTGGACCCAACGGCGCCGGCAAGACGACGCTGTTCAACGTGTTCACCGGATTGTACCCGCGCGACAGCGGCGAAGTGATCTTTGCCGGCCAGTCGCTGCGCCTCGAAAGCCCGCACATCGTCGCCGCGGCCGGAATCGCGCGAACCTTTCAGAACATCCGTCTGTTCGGCAACATGACCGCGCGCGAAAACGTCATGGTCGGCCGCCACGTGCGCACACGCTGCGGCGTTTTCGGGGCGATCCTGAGAACCGCCGGGCAGCGCGCCGAGGAGCGGGCGATCCGCGGGCGGGCCGACGATCTCCTGCGCTACGTGGGTATCGCCGACCGCGCCGACTCGCTCGCCCGGCACCTGTCGTACGGAGATCAGCGTCGGCTCGAGATCGCTCGTGCGCTGGCCAGCGAACCACAACTGCTGGCGCTCGACGAGCCGGCCGCGGGAATGAACGCCACCGAGACGGCAGCTTTGCGCACGCTGATCGAAGGGCTGCGCGCCGACGGACTGACGATCCTGCTGATCGAGCACGACGTCAAACTGGTGCTCGGTCTTTGCGACCGGGTGGCGGTGCTCGACTACGGCGAGAAGATCGCCGAGGACGTTCCCGAGGTCGTTCGGGCCGACCCGAGAGTCATCGAGGCTTATCTTGGCACAGGTACTCATTGAGGCGACGAATCTCGAAGTCCGTTACGGCGGGATCGCTGCCGTCCGGGGGATTTCGTTCGCCGTCGAGGAGAACGAGGTCGTCTGCCTGATCGGCGCCAACGGTGCCGGGAAGACCTCGACGCTCAAGGCGCTGGCGAGGATGCTCCCGTCGCACGGCGAAATCCACTACGGCAGCGAACGGATCGACACGCTCAGGGGGCACGAGCTGATCGGCAGGGGACTGGCACTGGTCCCCGAGGGGCGCGGCGTGTTCAGTCGCCTGACGGTCGCCGAGAACCTCGCGATGGGCGCCTACCATCGCTCGGACAGGCCGGGCATCGCCGTCGACCTCGAACGGATCTACACGCTCCTGCCGCGGCTCGGCGAGCGGGCCGCACAGGTGGCCGGTACCCTGTCGGGAGGAGAGCAGCAGATGCTGGCGATCGGCCGCGCGCTGATGGGGCGGCCACGATTGCTGGTGCTCGATGAGCCGTCGATGGGCTTGGCGCCGCTGATGGTCGAAAAGATCTTCGAGGTCATCCGCACGGTCGCCGCCGAGGGGATGACCATCCTGCTCGTCGAACAGAACGCGAAGCTCGCGCTCGAACTCTGCTCACGCGGTTATGTGATGGAAAGCGGCGTGATTTCGGTTGCCGACACGGCGGAAAGGCTGCTCGCCGACCCGCGGGTCCGTGCGGCCTATCTCGGCGAATAGCGGTCAGAGTTCCATCGCCTCGGCGAAAGACAAGGCCTGGAGCTGCGCCCGGTTGAACTGGGCGGCCGTCAGACCGAGCATCGCGGCCTGATCGGCAAGCTGCTCTCCGTCGTCACCCTCGCCGCTCAGCGCCAGGTCGAGAAACGGCGCATAACGCCCACCCTGCCCGAGCAGCGCATCACTGACCGCGTCAGGCAGGCGCATCGTCTCCAGCGCGCGCTCCATGTGCACGCCGAGCAGCGCCTCGAGTAGCGAGAACGCGCCGCAGATGAACAGGTTGTCGTACTCCGACTTGTCCACCAGACCGTGCGCCAGAAGCTCCATCAACCGGGCGCGGCAAAGTGCGGTGTGCATCAGCGCCGGGGCCAGCGGATCCTTGCTCGCCGTGGCGAGCAGCAGAGATAGCCAGCGGTTGAGCTTTTCGTAGCCGAGCATGGTGACCGCGTGGCGGAATGACTGGATCTCGCACGACAGTCCGAATCCGGCCGAGTTGATGTAGCGCAGGAGTTTGTACGAGATCGCCACGTCGAGCTTCAGAGCCGCTTCGATCTCGCGGATCTCGGCGTTCGTGCGCACCAGGTTGAGGATGCGCACGATGTTCGCCTGACCGGGATTCAGCGCCTTCGCTGGAGCGCCCGATGGGGTGGTGAAGAACCAGCCGCACGCGGCTGAAATCCCGGCATCGAGGCAGCCTTGGAAGTCCTCGGGGGTCGTTACGTTGAAGGCAATCCCGATGCCCATCGGCCGGGTCCGCGCCGCCAGGATCTTCAGTTGTGGGAGCGTGAATCGCTGGGCGTCGAAGCCGATGAAACGGTACTCGACTCCGCTGGCAAAGGCCGACGCGGCCTGCGGGTCGAAATGCAGGCAGAGGGTCGGTTGCCAAGTCTCCAGGGCGGGGATCAGTTCGCTTCGCTGCTCGCCAACGAGAGCCCCGGCGGGCAGTTCGATGGCCGCATTCGGCGGGGCGGCCCAGTCGAACAGACGCGCGTCACACGCACGGCCGTGGCAGTTGACGAAGAGCGTCTTTTCGCCGCGTGGCCAGACGTCGGCGAGCGCCTCGAGCGCACTGGCCGCGTCACGGGTATCCCCGTGGCTGCCCAGGTGCAAGGTCAGCCGACTGGCGATGATCCGGTTCTGGCGATTGACCAGCGGCTGGCGCGACAGGAACACCTCAGTCATTCTCTTTGGGCCTGGTCTCGGGACGATCGGCCGCTTCGATGGCTGCGAGCGTATCGCTGGCAAAGTCGAAAGCGTCGGCGAAGAACTCGTCGGGCGGCAGCGAGCAGTTGCTGACGAAGTCGCGGCGCGCGGCAGCGACCATCGCCGGCGAGCCGCACACGTAGACCTGGTGGCCTGAGAGATCGGGGAGGTCGGCCATCGCCGCGACGTGGACGAACCCGCTGCGGTAGCTGAGCAGCTCGTCGGCTGTCGGTTCGGAGAGCACGGGTACGAAACGGATCTGCGGAAACTCTGTGGACCAACGCTCGGCAAGCGGCCGAAGGTAGAGGTCGACCGAGCGACGACCGCCCCAGTAGATGTCCATTCGACGGCGGCACCCCTGCGCGATGGCGTGCTCGACGATCGACTTGATCGGGGCAAAGCCGGTCCCGCCGGCGACGAAGAGCAGTGGTTTCCCGGACTCCTCGCGCAGGAAAAAGCTGCCGAAAGGGCCACGCAGGCGCAGCAGATCCCGCTCTCTGAGCGCGCTGAAGACGTGCCCGGTAAATTGGCCGCCGGCGACGCGGCGGACATGGAGTTGCAGGAATTCGTCGTCGTGCGGAGCGTTGGCCAGCGAGAAGGAGCGGCGCTTGCCCCCGGGCAGGAGGATGTCGATGTACTGGCCAGCGAGAAAGCGCAGGCGCTCGCTCGCCGGCAGCTTGAGGTCGACGATCATCACCTCGGGAGCGGCCTGGACGAGGCGGGCGACGCGAGCGGGCAGCGTGCGGATCGGCAGGTCGTCGAACGACCGGGCTTCGCGGCTTTCGATCGCCAGATCGCTCCTCGCCCTGGCGCAGCAGAACAGCGCCAGTCCCGCGTCGCGATCGACGCTGCCGAGGATGTCGAGAGGGGCCCTGCCGTGGTCGATGACGCCGGCGAGTATCCTGCCCCGACACGCGCCACACGCACCGTCGCGGCAACCGTAGGGCAGGCTGAGCCCCTGGCGCAGAGCGGCTTCGAGGATCGTTTCCTCGGCTTCCGCGAGAAAGCTGTGTCCGCTGGCCGGAATGCTGACCTGAAACGCCATCCCCTCTCCGCTGACGACGCAATCCGGTAGAATTGCGCGGTGCAAAAACTGTTGATCGTCGGCAGCGGCGACATCGCTCGCCGGATGCTCCCCCGCCTGCTCGGCCACTACCGCGTTCTGGCTCTCGTGCGTTACCCCGAACAGTGCGCCTTCTGGCGTGCCAACGGCGCCCGTCCGGTGCTCGGCGACCTCGACCGGCCAGACAGCCTGCACCGCCTGGCTGGCCTCGCCGAGATCATCGTCCATCTCGCTCCGCCGGCCGTCGTTCCCGGAAGGCGGCCTTCCACCGGTGACGCCCGGGACACACGGACCCGCTTCCTGCTCGCGGCCCTGGCGCGTGGCCGGAGTCTACCACAGCGGATCGTGTATATCAGCACGAGCGGCGTATATGGCGATTGCCGGGGGGATCTGGTCGACGAGACGCGCCCGCTGCGTCCCGCGACGCTCAGGGCTCGTCGCCGCGCCGATGCCGAGCGACAGTTGCGTGCCTTCGGGCGCCGTGGCGTGACCGTGAGCATTCTGAGGGTTCCCGGGATCTACGCTGCCGACCGCTTGCCGCTCGATCGCCTGCGCAAGCGGACGCCGGTGCTCTGCGAAGCAGACGACGTCTATACCAATCACATCCACGCGGATGACCTCGCGATGCTGAGCTGTGCGGCACTGCGCCACGGGCGCAGCAACCGCGTCTACAACGCGACCGACGATTCACGGATGCGCATGGGCGATTACTTCGATCTCGTCGCCGACAGTTTCGGTCTGCCGAGGCCGCCTCGCATATCCCGGCGCGAGGCCGAGGAGACGCTGTCCCCAGTGCAGTTGTCCTTTCTCGGCGAGTCGCGCCGGCTACTCAACGACCGGGTGAAGAAGGAATTCCGGGCGAGGCTGCTTTACCCGAGAGTCGGGAATGGCGTCGCTGCCGCCAGTCAGGAAGGGAGCCGCCGGTGCTGATCGTCAAGGTCCTCCACATCTGGATGGTGGTGAGCTGGTTTGCCGGCCTCTTCTATCTGCCACGCATTTTCGTCAATCTCGCGATGGTCGAGCGCAGCAGCGTCGCCGAGCGTGCCCGGCTGCTGCTGATGGCCGGCAAGCTCTACCGCTTCATGACCCCGATCGGCGTCCTGGCCGTCGCTCTCGGCTTCTGGCTATGGTTCGGCTTCGGTTTCGGTGGCGGCTGGTTGCATGCCAAGACGGGTCTGGTCGGCGTCCTGGTTGGCTATCACCTCTGGTGTGGTCGCCTGCTGCGTGACTTCGAGGCCGACCGGAACACACGCGGCCACCTCTGGTTTCGCTGGTTCAACGAGATGCCGGTCCTGATTCTCCTGGCCGTAACCTACCTCGCCGTCCTGAAGCCATTCTGACGATCGCCGAGGGGTATGCCCGTGGAAGATTTCTTTGCCAGTTGCCCGCGAGGGCTCGAGTCGCTGCTCGTCGACGATCTGCTTCATGCTGGCGCACGCGAGTGTCGGGCGATTCCCGGCGGCGCCCATTTTGTCGGCGACTGGCCGGCCTGTTATCGGGCCAACCTCGAATCGCGGATCGCCACGCGAGTTCTCTGGCGCGTCGCGCAGGGCGCATACGCCACCGAGGAGGACATCTACAGGCTGGCGCTCGATACCCCTTGGCCCCGCTGGTTCGCAGCCGAGCAGACGCTCCGCGTCGACCTCGACGCAAAGAACAGTCCGTTGAGGAGCCTCGACTTCGTCACGCTGCGCATCAAGGACGCCGTCTGTGATCGGTTCCGCCGTGAACTCGGCGTGCGCCCGAGCGTCGATACGCGCAGTCCCGATGTGCGCGTCCAGGCGTTCATCGACCGCCACGGATGCACGCTCTACCTCGATACCTCGGGCGCACCGCTGTATCAGCGGGGGTACCGCCAGAAGACCGTCGACGCCCCGCTCAAGGAAAACCTCGCGGCCGGCATCCTCCGGTTGACTGGTTGGGAGCCGGGAATCGCCCTGCTCGACCCGATGTGCGGCAGCGGCACCTTTCTTCTCGAAGCCGCGCAGATGGTGCTCGGCGTCGCACCTGGCGCGCGGCGCAGCTTCGCGTTTCAGCGACTGCGCAATTTCTCGTCAGCGTCATGGCAGCAGATCCTCGACCGGGCACGCTCGGCCGAACGAAGCGCGGGGGAGGTGCGAGTCTTCGGCAGCGATGCATCGCCGGTGGCCGTTCGCGCGGCTCTGGCCAATCTCGACCGCGGACGCCTGCTCTCCGCAGTCCAGCTGCGGACGGCCGACGTGCGCGAAGCAGAGGCGCCGGCGCCAACGGGGATCCTGGTCGCCAATCCACCCTACGGTGAGCGGGCCGCCGACCGGGACGAGCTGGCATCGTTCTATCCGGCGCTCGGCAGCGCCCTCAAGCGCCATTTCGCCGGCTGGCGATGTTACCTCTTCTCGGCCGATACCCGACTGCCCGGCCTGTTGCGCCTGACCCCGGCGCGAAAGACGCCGCTTTTCAACGGCGCGCTCGATTGCCGTCTCTACGAGTTCCGCATGGTTGCCGGGAGCAACCGCAGGCCGACCGCGACGGCCAACCCAGGATGAGCCGTCTGCGACTCACGCGCCGGCGCGAGGGCGGTTGCTGCGGGCTAGACGATGTCGAGGTGGCCGATGCCGGCGGTGAGATCGCGGTCCTTCGATTCCTTCCCGTGGAGTTTGATCTGCAGGCGCAGGTCGTTGAGCGAGTCGGCGTTGCGTAGCGCATCCTGGTAGGTGATCTGACCGGCCTCGTAGAGATCGAACAGCGACTGGTCGAAGGTCTGCATTCCGAGTTCGCGGGAGCGTTTCATCACTTCCTTGATCTCATGCACCTCGCCCTTGAAGATCAGGTCGGAGATCAGCGGCGAATTGAGCATGATCTCGATCGCCGGAATCCGCCCCTTGCCGTCCTTTTTCGGCAGCAGGCGCTGCGAAACCAGACCCCGGAGGTTCAGCGACAGGTCCATCAGCAGTTGATGCCGGCGGTCCTCGGGGAAGAAGTTGATGATCCGGTCGATCGCCTGGTTGGTGCTGTTGGCGTGCAGCGTGGCCAGGCACAGGTGGCCGGTCTCGGCGAAGGCGATCGAGTAGTCCATCGTCGCCCGGTCGCGGATCTCACCCATCATGATCACGTTCGGCGCCTGGCGCAACGTGTTCTTCAGCGCCACTTCCCAGCTGTCGGTATCGACACCGATCTCGCGCTGGGTGACGATGCTCTTCTTGTGCTCATGGACGAACTCGATCGGGTCCTCGATGGTGATGATGTGGCCGTGGCTGTTGCAGTTCCGGTGGTCGACGAGCGCCGCCAGCGAGGTCGTCTTGCCGGTTCCCGTGCCGCCCACGAAGATGACCAGCCCGCGCAGGGTCATCGCGATGTCCTTGAGCACGGGCGGCAGGCCGAGTTCATCGAGCGTCGGAATTGCCGTGTTGATCGTTCGGCAGACGATCGCCACGCGTCCCTGCTGGACGAGCGCGTTGACCCGGAAGCGCCCGATGCCGGCCGGCGAAATCGCGAAGTTGCACTCCTTGGTCGCTTCGAACTCCGACGCCTGGCGGTCGTTCATGATCGAACGGGCCAGCTCGGCAGAATGCTGCGGCTGCAGCGCCTGGTTGGACACCGGCATCACCTTGCCGTCGACCTTGATCGCTGGCGGGAAGTTTGCCGTGATGAACAGGTCGGAGCCGTTCTTCTGGACCATCAGGCGCAGAAGTTCGTGCATGAATCTTAGGGCCTGATCGCTTTCCATCGTCGTCGTCTCAGTTGGCCGGAAATGGTTCAGAAGCTCAGAAGCCGGGGATCGATTCCTTGTTGACGGCCTTGAGGCGCGCCTCGTTGGCCGACACGACATTGCGCCGGACAAGCTCGACGAGCGCCTGGTCGAGCGTCTGCATGCCAAGCTGCTGTCCCATCTGAATCGAAGAATACATCTGGGCGACCTTGTTCTCGCGGATCAGGTTGCGGATCGCCGGCGTGCCGAGCATGATCTCGTAAGCCGCGACGCGGCCCTGGCCGTCCTTGGTCTTCATGAGTGTCTGCGAGATCACTGCGCGCAGCGACTCGGAGAGCATCGAACGGACCATATCCTTCTCGGCTGCCGGGAAGACGTCGATGATCCGGTCGATCGTCTTGGCCGCGCTCGAGGTGTGCAGGGTGGCGAAAACCAGGTGCCCGGTCTCGGCCCCGGTGAGCGCCAGGCGGATCGTTTCGAGGTCGCGCATCTCGCCGACGAGAATCACGTCCGGGTCTTCGCGAAGTGCCGAGCGCAGGGCGTTCTGGAACGAGAGCGTGTGCGGGCCGACTTCGCGCTGGTTGATCAGACACTTCTTCGATTGGTGGACGAATTCGATCGGGTCTTCGACCGTGATGATGTGACTGTAGGCGTTCTCGTTCACATGGTTGAGCATCGCCGCGAGGGTCGTCGACTTGCCCGAACCGGTTGGCCCGGTGACCAGCACGATGCCCCGCGGGTACTCGGCGATGTCCTTGAAAATCTTCGGGCAGTTGAGCTGTTCGAGGGTCAGCACGGTCGACGGGATCGTCCGGAAGGCCGCGCCGGCGCCGCGCTGCTGGACGAAGGCATTGACCCGGAAGCGCGCGAGGTTCGGGATTTCGAAGGAGAAGTCGCATTCGCGCGTGTCCTCGTACTGCTTGCGCTGGTAGTCGCTCATGATGTCATAGACCAGGCGGTGGACATCGCGATGTTCCATCGGCGGCAGGTTGATCCGCCGGATGTCGCCATTCACGCGGATCATCGGCGGCAGGCCGGCCGACAGATGGAGGTCGGAAGCCTTGTTCTTGACACTGAAGGCCAGCAGTTCGGTGATGTCCATCCGTTTCGGTCCTCGGGCCGTGGGGGGAGGGCGGTGCTATACTTTCAAGATTCTGCGCTACGTCCGATTATGACCTCACTTTCCGTCAGGCTGCAAGCCGTGCGCGCGCGTATTGCCAGCGCTGCGCAGCAGTTTGGCCGCGACCCGGGGTCGGTCTCCTTGCTCGCAGTGAGCAAGACCTGGCCGGCAGCGCCGATCGCCGAGCTGGCTGCCGCCGGACAGCGGGCTTTCGGGGAGAACCACGTCCAGGAGGCTCTGGACAAGATTCGCGCGCTTGCCGCGCTGGACCTCGAATGGCATTTCATCGGCCCGCTGCAGGCAAACAAGACGCGACCCGTCGCCGAGAACTTTGCCTGGGTGCATTCGGTCGACCGGTTGCGCATCGCCGAGCGGCTTTCGCTGCAGCGTCCGACGTCTCTTCCTCCTCTGTCGGTGTGCATTCAGGTCAATGTCAGCGGCGAAACGACCAAGAGCGGAGTATCGGCAGCCGATGCGCCAGCGTTGGCGCGGTCCGTGGCAGCGCTGCCTCGGCTCAGGCTGCGCGGCCTGATGGCGATCCCGGCGCCGACCGACGACTTCGCCGGGCAGCGCCGGGCGTTCCGCTGCTTGCGGGAACTTCTCGAGCGATTGACAGCCGATGGTTTATCGGTCGACACGCTGTCGATGGGCATGTCGGATGACCTCGAAGCAGCCATCGCCGAAGGCTCGACACTCGTGCGGGTCGGAACGGCGATTTTTGGGGAGAGATACTGAGGGATGAGAATCACTTTCCTGGGTGGCGGCAACATGGCCAATGCTCTGATCGGCGGGCTGGTGAAGACCGGCTTTTCACCGGCCGACATCGCGGTCATCGAGCTCGGCGCGCAGGGACGCGCGAAGCTGCGTCTGGTCTATGGAGTCCGCTGTTACGAGACACCGAGTGCCCAGGCGCTCGACTGCGACGCCGTTCTTCTCTCGGTCAAGCCGCAGCAGATGCGCGACGCGTGTGAGCCACTACGACCTCAGCTCCGGCAGCAGCTGATCATCAGCATCGCAGCCGGGCTTCGCCTGGCGGATATCTCCCGCTGGCTGGGCGGCTACGGGCGGATCGTCCGGGCGATGCCGAATACGCCGGCGCTGATCGGCGCCGGGATCACCGGACTCTGCGCGATGCCGGCGGTGTCGATGGCCGAGCGGCTTGGCGCTGAGCGGATCCTGCAGGCCGTCGGCAACACGCTCTGGATCGCCGACGAAGCCAAGATGGACGCAGTAACGGCGATCTCGGGCAGCGGCCCGGCCTACGTCTTCCTGTTCATCGAGGCCCTGCAACAGGCGGCGAGCGAGCTCGGACTGACCCCCTCGCAGGCCCGCCAGCTGTCGATCGACACGGTCCTCGGTGCGGCCAAGCTCGCTGCGCAATCGGACGAGGCGGCGAGCGTCCTGCGCGAGCGGGTCACCTCCAAAGGCGGGACCACCGAGGCTGCGCTGCGGACGATGGAGGAGTGCTGCGTCAAGCAGGGTTTCATCGCCGGCGTGCTCGCGGCAAACACCCGCGGTCGCGAACTCGGCGAACTGTTCGGCAAGGAAGGCTGATGATCGTCCAGGCAGGGCTCTTCCTGATCGAAACACTGACCGGATTTCTCAGCCTGGCGCTGCTGCTCCGTTTCTACATGCAGGCCTTCCGCGTATCCTTCGCCAACCCGGTGGGGACCTTCGTCATCGAGCTGACCAACTGGGTCGTCAGGCCGCTGCGCCGAATCGTGCCGGCCTTCCGTGGGCTCGATCTGGCGAGCCTCTTGCCGGCTTACCTGCTGCAACTCGTTTTCATCTGGGCGTTACTCGCAGTGCGCGGCGCGGAAGGACCCTGGTCGCCCGAGATCGTCGTGCCGCTGCTCCTCTGGCAGGCGCTGCTGGCGGTGCTGCGCCTGAGTCTCTACCTGCTGATCGGCGCGCTGCTCGTGCAGGCCCTGCTGTCATGGTTCAGCCCGTACTCGCCGCTGGGCCGCCCGCTGACCGAGCTGACCGCTCCGTTCCTGCGGCCGATCCAGCGCATCGTGCCGCCGATCGGCGCGGTCGACCTGTCGCCTTTGATCGCCATCGTGCTCGCGCAACTGCTACTGATTTTCCTCTGAGCCATGGCCGAGTGGTTGCGGGAGACGAGCGGTGCGGTGAGCCTGACCGTGCATGTCCAGCCCGGGGCGAAGAGGAGCGGAATCGCTGGCGTGCACGGCGATGCCTTGCGTATCCGCGTCGCCGCTCCGGCGGTCGAGGGCCGGGCGAACGAGGCGCTCGTCGCCCTGCTTGCCGGGCGCCTCGGTCTGCCAAGATCGGCGATCGAGCTGAAGGCTGGCCTCGCTTCGCGCAGGAAACAGATCCTCGTCCACGGCGCGGCGGTCGATGCCGTTCGCCGCGTGCTGGCTGACCCGGCGCTTGGCTGATTCGCTCGGCCGGTGGCCAATCAGCCGGTCCGGGAGCCACAGGTCGCTTCAGGGCGTGTAGACCACCCGTCCGCCGACGATCGTCAGCCGCACTTGCCCGGTCAGCTCGTAGCCGAGGAAGGGCGTGTTCTTGCCCCGACTGCGCAGCGCCTCGGTGGTCACCCGCCAGGACGCAGCGGGGTCGAAGAGACAGATGTCGGCTGGTCTGCCGACGCCCAGCGATCCCGCGTCGATACCGAGGATCGCCGCCGGGTCGCAGGTCACACGCGCGAGAGCGGCGGGCAGAGGCAAACGGGCCTGCTCGGCCCAGAGCAGGGTCAGCGGCAGCAGCATTTCGATCGCCGTTGCCCCCGGCGACGCTTCGGCGAACGGCAGCTGTTTGCCGTCGGCATCGATTGGCGTGTGGTCGGAGCAGACTGCGGCGAGTCCCTCGGCAGCCGCCGCGCGCAGGGCGTCGCGGTCGCTGGACGAGCGCAGGGGCGGATCGAGGCGGGCGTTGCTGTCAAAGTAGCCGATATCCATCTCCGAGAGGTGGAGATGGTGGATCGAGACGTCACAGGTCAGCGCCATTCCCGAGCGGACCGCCTGGCGGACCAGAGCGACGCCGGCTGCCGAAGACAGGCGCGAGAAATGGAGGCGGACGCCGGTTTCGGCGGCCAGCTGAAGCGCCGTGGCGATGGCCACGGTTTCTGCGCAAACCGGGATACCCGAAAGCCCGAGACGTGAGGCGACCTCGCCGTCGTGCGCCACACCTTCGCCGGCGAGCAAGGCATCCTGCGGGCGCAGGCGGACGGCGTAGCCGAAGGTGGCCGCGTACTGCAGCGCACGCCAGAGCAACAGCGTATCGACGAGCGGGCTCTTGGCCTGCGAAAAGGCGATGCAACCGGCGCGCGCGAGGCCGTTCATTTCGGCGAGTCGCTCGCCGGCAAGCTGGCTGGTCAGCGCGCCGATCGGATAGACGCGTGCCAACCCTGTCGCCTGGCTGCGCCTGACCAGCCGCTCGACCAGTCCGGGCTCATCGAGCGGAGGCCTGGTGTCGGGTGGGCAGGCGAGCGAGGTCACCCCTCCCGCGACGGCCGCACCAAGCTCGGTTTCGATGTTGCCGAGGCGGGCGGACAGGTCGACGAGGCCGGGGCAGGCGACCAGGCCCGCCGCATCGATCGTCCTTCCGGCAACGAAACCGTCCGGCGGTTCACCGATTGCGGCGATTCGCCCGTCGGCGACGAACAGGTCGAGTCTCCCGTCGATTCCGTTGCATGGGTCGATCAGCCGGGCATTGCGGATATGCAGTGTCGGTCTGCTCATCGCTCAGTTTCCTGCGAGGATGCCCATCACCGCCATGCGCACGGCGATGCCGAAAGTGACCTGGGGAAGGATCACAGCCTGCTTGCCGTCGGCGACATCGGAGTCGATCTCGACACCACGATTCATCGGCCCGGGGTGCATGACGATCGCGTCGGGTCGGGCGAGGGCAAGCGTCTCGGGGGTCAGTCCGTAGCACTGGAAATACTCGCGTGCCGACGGCAAGAGGGCGCCGTTCATCCGCTCGTTCTGCAGACGCAGCATGATCACCACATCGCAATCGCTCAGGCCCTGGCGAAGGTCGTGGAACACGCGTACGCCGAGCTTGCCGATCGCCGCGGGCAGAAGAGTCTGCGGGCCGACCGCACGGACCTCGGCGGCACCCAGAGTAGTCAGCGCGTGAATGTCCGAACGGGCGACCCGAGAGTGCAGGATATCGCCGACGATCGCCACCACGAGGTTGGTGAAGTCCTTCTTGAAGTGGCGAATCGTATACATGTCGAGCAGCCCCTGCGTCGGGTGCGCGTGGCGTCCGTCGCCGGCATTGACGACGTGCACGTCGCGTCGCCCGAGCCGCCGCAGGTGGTCGGCAATCAGGTGCGGGGCTCCGCTGGCTGCGTGACGGACGACGAACATGTCCGCATGCATGGCCACGAGGTTGTCTACTGTGTCGAGCAGCGTCTCGCCCTTGGCCGTCGACGAGCGCGTCACGTCGAGATTGATCACGTCGGCCGAAAGGCGCTTGGCGGCGATCTCGAAGGTCGTCCGCGTGCGCGTCGAGTTTTCGAAGAAGACGTTGAAGACGCTCTTGCCGCGCAGCAGAGGAACCTTCTTGACCTCCCGGGTCGACACCTTGAGGAAACTCGATGCGGTGTCGAGGATGTGCACGATCACTTCTCTGGGCAGACCCTCGATCGACAGGAGGTGCATCAGCTGCCCTTGCGCGTTCAACTGCGGGTTATGCATGAGCTTCGACACTCCACCGCAGGCGACCTTCCGCATCCGTCGACAGAACGAGTTCGAGCGCCGGGTCGAGGTTGACGTACCACGGACAGAAGTCAGCGCAGATCGGCAGCTGGCGTCGTCCCCGGTCGGCGAGTACGGCGAGCTGGATGCTCGCCGGACGTCCGTAGTCGAAAAGCTCGTTGATCGCTGCGCGGGTCGTCCGCCCGGTATACACCACGTCATCGACGAGGATCAGCGGGCGTCCCTCGACATCGAAGGGAATCGAACTTGGCCGGACGCGCGGATGGAGGCCTCGCGCACCGTAGTCGTCGCGATGGAACGAAACGTCGATCAGGCCGATCTCTCCGGGCAGGTCGAGCAGCTGATGGAGCCGCCGGGCGACCCACGCTCCGCCGCTGTGAACGCCGACGAGGAGGGTGTCAGGATGCAGTTGCTGGCGGATCAGCGCGGCAAGTTCGACGCATTGAGCTTCGGCGTCGGGCAATTCAGGGTGGGTCGCGGGCTTGGAGTTCATCAGCGGTTGGGGCTTGGCCCTGGTCGGTTTGCGGTGCGGCTTCGGTCATGCCGTCGAAATGATCCTGGAGGATCAGCTGTGCCGCCACCGCGTCGAGATGTCGGCGGGCGCTGCGCGAATCGTGTCCAGTGGCGCGCAATCTTTCCGCTGCGGCGACCGAGGATAGCCGCTCCTCGGCAAAGTCCACGGGCAGGGCGAAGCGCCGGCGGAGTTCGTCGGCAAAGCGAACAGCCCGTCCGGTCATCTGATGGCTCGATCCGTCGAGAGCCACCGGCCGGCCGACGACCAGCCGGCAGGGCTGCCACTCGCTGATCAACGGGGCGATTGCCACCATTCGCTCGCTGGTCGAAGCAGCACGGACTGTGGTCAGCGGGTGTGCCTGCCCAAGCTGCTGCTCGCCGACGGCGATGCCGATCCGTCGCTCGCCGAAATCGAACGCCAGGACCGTTCCCGTGCCGGAGCGACGCGCATCAGGCATGGCCAGCTTCGTCGACCAGGTTGGCGATATTGACACCGAGGAGTTCCATCGCCGACGCCAGTCGCTCTTCGTAAGGTGCCTCGAAAAGGATGCGCAGCACCGCCGGCACGGTCAGCCAGGCGTTCTGGGCCAGCTCGTGCTCGAGCTGGCCGGCCGACCACCCCGAATAACCGAGCGCGACGAGCAGGTCGCGCGGTTGGCCCGAGCTGGCGACCGACTGCAGGATGTCGCGGGAGCTGGTCAGTCCGACGTGTTCGTTGACCACCAGCGTGGATTGCCAGCGGCCGACCGGCCTGTGCAGGACGAAGCCGCGGTCGGTCTGCACCGGGCCGCCAAAGAGGACCGGCAGGTTGGCGAAGCCCTCGGCGCGCAGGGGCACCTCGATCTTTTCGAACAGCGTCCCGAGACTCATGTCGGTCGGCCGATTGACGATCAGGCCGAGTGCGCCACGATCGTTGTGCTCGGCGACATAGACCAGCGTCTTCGAGAAGTAGGAGTCCACCATTGCCGGCATGGCAATGAGAAAATGATCGGTCAGATTGATGCTGGACGGCATGAGCCTATTTTAATCGT
The DNA here is from genome assembly GCF_023806625.1 of Accumulibacter sp. Taxonomy (GTDB): domain Bacteria; phylum Pseudomonadota; class Gammaproteobacteria; order Burkholderiales; family Rhodocyclaceae; genus Accumulibacter. The sequence continues at coordinate 75,523 of NZ_JAMTDX010000011.1, read as the reverse complement.
CGGTGGTCCGGGAGACCAAGCGCTTCGATGTTCGACTCGATCCTCGTCTGGTTCAGGCGCGATCTGCGGGACACCGACCACGCCGCGCTCGGCGAGGCACTGCGGCGCGGCCGGCGGGTCCACTGTGCGTTCATCTTCGACCGCGAAATCCTCGATCGCCTCGAACAGAAGGCCGACCGGCGTGTCGACTTCATCCACCAGTCGCTGGTCGAACTCGACGCCGTGCTGCGTGCGCGGGGTGGCGGCCTGATCGTCCGGCACGGCTGGCCGACGGTCGAAATCCCCCGCCTGGCCAGCGAGCTGGGCGTTTCGGCGGTGTTCGTCAACCGGGACTACGAACCATCGGCCAAGCGTCGGGACGCGATGGTCCGTGTACAGCTGGAACGAGCGGGCATTGCCTTCGCGTCGTTCAAGGACCAGGTGGTCTTCGACGGCGAAGAGGTCCTGACCCGCGCCGGCCGGCCGTTCACCGTGTTTACGCCGTACCGCAACGCCTGGCTACAGAGGCTGACCGAAGATGACTGGCAACCTCACGACAGCGCACGCGGGGATCTGATCCCGGGCCCATCGCCGGGTGAACAGTTGCCCTCGCTGACCAGCATGGGCTTCATCGGCAGCGACTTGGCCGAGCACGGGATCGCAGGCGGGATGTCCGCGGCGCGGACCCTGCTCGGCGACTTCCTCGGGCGCATCGCGCGCTATCGCGAGCAGCGCGACTTCCCGGCGGTCAGGGGAGTATCGTATCTCTCGGTCCATCTGCGTTTCGGGACCATCTCGATCCGCGAACTGCTCCGCCGGGCGGTCGCCGCCGGAGCCCTGCGCGACGCGGCGAGTGGTCCGGCCGCCTGGCTCGCCGAGCTGATCTGGCGCGACTTCTACTTCATGATCCTCGATCGCTTCCCACACGTCGCCGAGCGTGCATTCAGGCCCGAATACGACGCGATCGCCTGGGAGCAGGGGGCCGCAGCCGATGATCGCTTCGCTGCCTGGTGCGCGGCGCGCACCGGATATCCGCTGGTCGACGCGGCGATGCGCCAGCTGAACCGGACCGGCTACATGCACAACCGCCTGCGCATGGTCGTCGCGTCGTTTCTGGCCAAGGACCTCGGCCTCGACTGGCGACTCGGCGAGGCCTACTTCGCTCACCAGCTCAACGACTTCGATCTGGCGGCGAACAACGGCGGCTGGCAATGGGCCGCGTCGAGCGGCTGTGACGCGCAGCCGTATTTCCGGATTTTCAATCCGGTGACCCAGTCGGAGCGCTTCGATCCGCTCGGGCGGTTCATTCGTCGCTACCTTCCCGAGCTGGCTGCGGTTCCGGACCGGTTCATCCATGCGCCGTGGCGGATGAGCCATGCCGAGCAGACTGGCTGCGGAGTGGTCGTCGGGCGCGACACGCCGGCACCGATCGTCGACCACGAACAGGCCCGACGCAGGACGATCGAGCGCTACGCGATCGTCAGGAGGCGCGCTGCTCCCTGACGTGCTCGGCGACCAGCCGGAGCATCTCGTCTTCCTGGTAGGGCTTGCCCAGATAGTGATTGACCCCCAGCTCGAAGGCGTACTGCCTATGCTTCTCGGCCGTTCGCGAAGTGATCATGATGATCGGCACCGTGCTCAGCCGTTGGTCGCCGCGCACGTTGCGGGTGAGTTCGAAACCGTCCATCCGCGGCATCTCGATATCGACGAGCAGCACGTCGGGGACCAATGCGACCATCTGCTCGAGCGCATCGACGCCGTCCTTGGCGGTCATCACCTGGTAACCCTCGCGCGAGAGCAGCCGGCTGGTCACCTTGCGTACGGTCAGCGAGTCGTCGACGATCATCACCGTGGGTACCGTCGCCGTCGTGCCTTGGGCGGCCATCGGCTGGCGGACCGTCGGCACCGGAGAGACCGGGACGACCGTGCGCTCGCGGCTTGCCAGAGCGATCGGGTTGAGAATCAGCACGACCTGGCCGTTGCCGAGCACTGTCGCCCCGTCGACACCGATCACCCGCGCGAGCTGGGGTCCGATGTTCTTGACCACGATTTCCTGGTTGCCGAGCAATTCGTCGACCTGCAGCGCAAGGCGCCTGCTGCCGCTGCGCAGCAGCAGAACCCAATACTGCGTATGCCTCTCGGGAAGTGCGCGCGGCTCACCGAGCAGGTGTGGCAGGTAATGGAACGGGTAACGGTTCCCGGTCCAGGTCGCCTCCTGCGCCTCACGGATGCGCGTCAGACTCTTCTCCTTGAGGTCGAGAACCTGCTCGATCACCGCTGACGGGATGGCATACGAGCGACTGCCCGAACGCACCAGCAGCGCCTTGGTGACCGCCAGCGTCAGCGGCAGGTACAGCCGGAAACTCGTTCCCTTGGCGGGCTGGGTATTGACCTCGATGCGTCCGCCGAGGCTGGTCACCTCGCTCTTGAGGACGTCCATGCCGATGCCGCGGCCGGCCAGCCGGGTCACCTCGGACGCGGTCGACACGCCTGCCGCAAAGATCAGGTCGACGACGTTGGTCGTGTCCGCTGCCTCTTCCTCGGTGATCAGGCCCCGGGCCAGCCCGCGCTCGCGCAGGCGCGCCAGATCGAGCCCGGCACCGTCGTCGGCCAGCGTCAGGATGATTTCGTTGCCCTCCTGGGCCAGTTTCAGCGAAATTTCGCCGATTGCCGGCTTGCCCCGGGCTCGACGACCGGCTTCGTCCTCGAGGCCATGCGCCACCGAATTGCGCAGCATGTGCTCGAGCGGCGCGAGCATCTTGTCGAGGACGCTCCGGTCGAGTTCGATCTGCGCGCCGCTGATCTCGAGGTTGGCTCGCTTGCCAGCCTCCTTGCCCGCCTGGCGGACGATCCGGTATAGGCGATCGGCAATGCTCGCGAAGGGAACCATGCGCACCGACATCAATTCCTGCTGCAGTTCACGGTTCAGTCGCGACTGCGCGAGAATCGCAGCGTTGGCATCGTCCAGGCTCTTGAGCAGGTTCTGCTGGACAGTGGCCACGTCGTTGACCGACTCGGCCATCATCCGCGTCAACTCCTGGAAACGCGTGAAGCGGTCGAACTCGAGCGGGTCGAAGTCGGCGTGCTGTTCGCCGCTTGGCGCCACCCTTGACTGCATCTGGAGTTCGGCCTGGATCTCGATCTCGCGAAGTTGCCGACGCAAGCGGATGACGTTCTCGGTCAGGTCGATCAGCGAGGCCTTGATTCCGCGCATCTCGCCTTCGATGCGCGAACGGGCGATCGACAATTCACCGGCTTCGTTGACCAGTCGGTCGATCAGTTCGGCGCGCACGCGCAGCATCGCGCGCTGCGCCGCTGCCTCGGCTTCCGCTTCGGCGGCCTCGGGTGGTACTGCCGCGGCGACCGACCGACCGACCTCGGTGGCTTCCTCGGCCAGCAGATGCTCGGCAGCCAGTTCCGAGACGACCTCGTCGGCGACCTCGACCGGTGCCTCGGCGGACTCGCCCCGCTGCAGCCTCTCGACGATCTGCACGATGACGTCGAAGGCGTTGTCGATATCGTCGATCAGCTCGAGCGGCGTCGTGCTGGCCTCCTGAGCCTCGTGCATCCGCGTCTCGATCGCGTGGGTCAGCTCGCCTAGGTTCATCGCGCCGGCCATCCGCGCGCTGCCCTTGAGGGTATGGAACAGCCGTGCCAGGCGGCGCACCGGCGCGCCGTCCGAGGGGTTGCTGCGCCACGCGCGAAGCTCGGTAGCGATGTTCTGGCTGAGGTCCGCAGCCTCCTCGAGGAAGAGCGGCAGCAACTGCTCGTCGATTTCGTCATGCACCTGGGGCGTCGGGCCGGGTGCGGCGCCTTCCGTGCGTCGGGTCGAGGGCTCGGTGACCGGCTCCCTGGTCGTTGCGAGGGGAGTCGGTGCGGCTTCTGCCTCGCTGATCTCGGGCTCGACTTTCACCTCGGCCAGTGGCGCGGCCTCTGGAGCCTTGACGACCTGTTCCTTATACAAACCAGCCAGGGCCTCGACGAGCGCCGGGGCAGGCTCGGGCTGCCTTGACCCGGCGACCTCGGCGAGCATCGCAGAAAGCGTCACGATGGCCTCGCGGACCGTGTCCAGCGCCTTCCGACTGCCGGGACGCACAGCGTGATCCCGGCGCTTGAGCGCATGCTCCAGGGCGAAGGCCAGCGCGTTGATCGGAGGAAGCCCGACCGTCGCTGCGATTCCCGCAAGAGTGTGTGCCGCTCGATACATTTCGTGGGCGGTCGGTGCTGAACGGTCGGCTTCGATGACGGCAAGCTCGCGCTGCAACGTCGCCAGATGGGCTGCGGCCTCTTCGCGGAAGATCGCCGCCAGATCGGGAGCGATGTCCAACTCGCGCACGACGGCTTCCTCGACGGTCGGCTCCCCCGCTGCCTCGACGACCGCCGGCGGTTCGATGAACGCCGCGGCGAGTGCCTCAGTGGCCTGTGCGGGCGCCATCGGCTCCGCGGGAATCACCGCCAGGGCAGCCGGCAGAGGCTGTTCGCCAGCCTCGCGGAGCGAGTCGGCGCAAGCCATCATCGAACGCGGATCGGGTGCCTGACCCTCGCCGCTTCTCAGATGACCAACCCAGGCGACGAAGAGGCCATAGGCCTGTCCGATGAGCCCGAGCAACGCAGGCGTCGCTTCGAGATCCTGGCGCAGCCAGATGTTGAGCACCTGTTCGACCGACCAGGCGGCCTCGCCGAGGTCGGTCAGCCCGACCATCCGCCCGCTTCCCTTGAGCGTATGCACCGAGCGACGCAAGGAGGTCAGCAGCTCACTGTCGTGCGGCTGTTCGCTGAGCCGCTGCAGGTTTCCTTCGATGCTCGCGAGAACCTCGTCTGCCTCGTCGAGGAAGATGCCGAGCAATTCGGCGTCGACTTCGGCGGCACTCGCCTGTGTGAGCTGGATCGTCTCGGCAGACGGTGGCGGCGCTTCGGGTGCCTGAGGCCTGAGCGTCGCCATCGCCTGCTCGATCTGCTGCGCCGCGTCGCCACCGGCGGCCAGCGCCGAAAGGACATGCTTGGTCCGCTGGCGGAGCTCCTTGTCGGCGACGAGATCCGCATCCTTCTGCAGGGCGGCGAGGTTCTCCCGGACTTCCTGGCGCAGCCCGGCATCCTCGGGCTGCTCCTTGAGCGCGACGAGCAGGGCGTGGGCTTCACGCTTCTGCTGCTCGACTTCCTGCTCGACGGTCGCCGCTCCTTCCTCGCTGGCCGGCAGTGCGCCGCCGCTCTCCTGCATGCGGCTGACGAACGCCTCGAAATCGTCGGCGCCAGTCTGCTGCATGGCGTCGACGAAGAAGCCGACCAGTGAGAGCTGTTCGGCGACATTCTCGAAATCGACGGTCTGCGGCGTGTACTCCGGATCGGAAAACCGCTCGACTTCCCTGGCGCAGCCCTGGAGGACGGCCACCGCGCCATCGTGCCGCATGACCATCATCGCCCCGATGACCTGACGCAGCGGAGCGTCGAGCCCGGCGAGGTCGCCACGTTTCTCCGGATCCCGGAAGAATCCGTCGAGAAGCTGTTCGATCTGCGCCAGGTTGCTCTTGATCTCGCGTGCGACCTGACTGAACAGCAGCTTCTCCTGCGCCTGACGCGACATGTCGTCGAGTACCGGCAACTCCGATCCGGGCTGCGGCGGTGCTCCCGCGAGGCAGGCCTGGATTCGCGCGACCATCACCCCGACCTGGTGCGAGAAATCGGCGCCAAGGTACTCAACTTTCTCCTGGGCACTCTGGGCCAGAAGGATCGCCGTCGCCGTTTCCATCGCCAGCGCTTCGCTGTGTCGCGACGGCGTCGTGCTCAGCGCGTCGGCGACTTCATCGAGCGCCCCGACCAGCCGGCGGTAATCCTGGTGGCCCAGTTCGTCGACCAGCGTAGCGAGGCTGCCGACGTTCGCGCGGAAGGCCGGGAGAATCTGGGTGCTTCCCGCGCAGAAGCGGTTCCACGTTTCCTCGCAGGCGGCAATCGCCTCGCGCAGGCGGCGCCGCACGGACTCCAGCGCGACCGGGGCCGGGGTCACCGCCTCGGGCATCAGCGCCGATAGCCGATAGGCCTCCTTGACCCGCCGAACGCTACGGCTCGTGCTGTTCGCGCAGCCGACGAGGTAGAGCGCATCGCGCATCAGGCGTTCGGCTACGTTGTACGAACCCTCGAGCAAACGGCGGGTCTGCAGGTCGATACGGCTGCACAGTTGCCGGGCTTCGGCGTCGGCAGGCAGGGTGCCTTCGCCGAGCGCGCTGAGGAAAGCCGCAGCAATCCACCAGAAGGCACGCGCCGATGGTTGTTCCTGGATCGCCTCGATGCGCTTCACCGAGTCGAGCATCTCCGGTACTCCGGCTCTCTGCTGGGGAGCGCGCAGCCAGGCGAGCAGCCCGCGTTGATAGCGCGCCCGCTGCTGGCGAAGCCGGTGCTCGAACTCGTCGCGCGAGAGCGTCACCGCCGCCGCACGCCGCGGCGGGCGGACGCGCAGATCGGGGAAGAAGAGGTCGGTGGCCAGGACGCGGTCGTGTCCCCGTGCGAACTGGACCTCGCGGTAGAGCGGCAGAAGCCTCAACGGCTGATTGGGGCGTCCGCCGATCAGGTCGTCGAGGTAATGGCCGAGTGCCGAGAGCGCCCGGAGGGTCAGGTCGATGACCGCCGGATCAGCCGAGCGCTCTTCCTTCTCCAGCGCTTCGAGCAGGCACTCGATCGACTCTGCAAACTGTGTGACACCGTCGAGACCGACGATCGTCAGCGCACCCTGCACCTGATGCAGGTGCGTGCGGCAGAAGCGGATGTGCGTGAGATCACCGGGGCCTGCGGCGGTACTCGCCGCGAATTCCTGGAGCGCGCTGCTGGCACGCTCCAGCGCCAGATCGATCTCGCTCTTGACCCAGGTCAGCGGACCGATGTCGAAGTCTGTCGGAGCATTCATCTGGGGCAGTCTCTCCAGTTCAGGCCGAAGGCCAGCTCTGCCGCTTGCTTTCTCAGGACACCTTGAAGCCGGCGACAGATCCTTTGAGTTCGGTCGCCAGACCCGCCAGTTCGCCGATCGCGGTCGCCGTCTTCTGCGTACCGGCAGTCGTTTGCCCGGTGACCAGGAGGATCTCCTGCATCTTGCGGGCCACCTTGGTCGCCGAGTCCGCCGCCAGGCGCGTCGTGCCGGCGATGTTCTCGATCAGTGCCGTCAGTTCGCGCGACACCTCGCCGATCTCGGCCAGCGCCTGACCAGCTGCATCCGACAGCCGCGCTCCCTCGACGACTCCGCGTGTCGACTCTTCCATCGCCGAGACCGTGTCCTGCGTATCGGTCTGGATCGTCCGGACAATCGCGCCGATCTGCTTGGTCGCTTCGGCAGAGCGCTCGGCCAGCCGCTGGACTTCCTCGGCAACGACCGTAAACCCGCGGCCGGCCTCTCCTGCGGAAGCCGCCTGAATCGCCGCGTTGAGCGCCAGAACGTTGGTCTGCTCGGTAATGTCCGAGATCAACTCGACGATCTCGCCAATCTCCTGGGACGACTCGCCGAGGCGCTTGATTCGTTTGGAAGTCTCCTGAATCTGCTCACGGATCTTGTTCATCCCGCGGATCGAGTCCTCGACGGCCTGCGCACCCTTGCCGGCTGCGGCCAGCGACTGGCGGGCGACGGTCGCCGACTGGCGGGCATCGGTCGAGACGCTGGTCATCGACGTGGCCATCGACAGGACGGACTGGCCGGCGGCCTTGATTTCGGCCGACTGGCGTTCGGCGGCGGCGAGCAACTCGCTCGAAGTGCGCTGGGCGATCTCGGTGGCCAGAGTCACGCGGCCGGCCGCGTCGTTGATCCGGCCGACGAGCACGCGCAGTTCCTCGATCGTGTAGTTGATCGAGTCGGCGATCGCGCCGGTGATGTCTTCCGAAACCGTCGCCGTAACCGTCAGGTCTCCGTCGGCGAGGTCTCCGAGTTCGTTCATCAGGCGCAGGATCGCGTCCTGATTCTGCCGGTTGATCGCCTCGGTTTCCCGCCGGCCCTCCTCGGCCAGTTCGGCCTGACGCTGGCGATCGGCCAGATAAATCCGGGCGAGCAGGATGACCAGACCGACGGCCAGGGCGACCAGCGCAAACAGCATGAAGCCGTAGGCGGTGCGCTTGAGCAGGCTGCTCTCGTAGGCATGCGCAAGCTGGTCGGTGACCTGCAGCAGTTCCTCGCTGTCGCGGAAGATCTGCGAGCCAGCCTGCTTGGCGATGATCAGTCGCTGCATGTTGCCGAGGATGCCGCCGACGGCGGTGCGGTATTCGCCAAAGGCCGCTTCGAGTTCGCCCAGCTTGGCCCGGGTGTCCGGGTCGGTCGTCGCGGAGATGCGCATCGCCTCACTGCCCTTGGTCAGCGCCTGGATCGTGTCGCGGAAGGTGTTGGTGTCCTTGCCGAGCAGGAAGGCGATCTCCGGGTCGATCGCGTCGCCGACCAGCAGTGCGCTGGCGTTCTTGGCGATTCGCTGGGTGAGCATGACCAGCAGGTTCGCCGCGGCCATCTCGCGGACGTTGCCGCTGCCCTGTAGCTTCAGTGCAGCGATCTGTTCGGCGAGGTCGAGCAGTTGCGGGTTCTTGTCGTTGATCGTCGCCACATCCCTGCCCAGCGAGACGAGATTCTTCTCCATCTCGAGGAGACGCGACGCGTTCTTGTCGGTCTTGTCCCACACCTGAGTCAGCGTCTGCAGTTCCGCCTGGGCGCGATCGGGCGAGGGCGGGACCGGGGTGCCCGCAAGCTCTCCGCCGTTGGTCAGGCGCTCGAGGTTGCTCGCGAAACTGTCGCGTGACTCACGTAGCTGCCGGAAAGCTGCCGGATCGCCGAGCAGCGCAAGGCTCGATGCCTTGGCCAGGCGCTGCGAGAGCATGCGCATCTCGCCAGCGGCGGCGATGTAGGCCGTGTTGTAAGCCGCCTGGCGGTCGTCGCGGTAGACGACGACGGCGATCAGCAGCATGACCATGACCAGGCAGCCACCGACGACCTGAAGCTGCTTGGCAACCGGGAACCCGGTCAATAGCGTGGCGGGCGTGAACCGGTCTGGCGTTCTGCCTGTCGGCGCGCCTGAATCCATCACCGTGCGTGGCGAAAGGGCTTCACTCGCCCGGTCGGCGATTCGCGACAGGAAGGCCGGCAGCGTCATTTTCAACCTCATATTCCTTCTCCGGTATGCAACACCTCGATCCGGACTCCTGCCACCGTCGAGGACTTTCCGAGGCGCCAGGGAATCAGGCGCCGATGTCCATGAACGCTTCGTCAGCGAGCAGCTCGCGCACCCTGAGCCTGCTCCAGCGGCGTCCTTCGTTGTCCGTGAACACTTCCGGAGCCCAGGCCGGGGATCCGGGATCGACGGCCTCGACGGTCAGCGCCTCGATACTGCGCAAGCCGATCATGCGATTGACCAGCAGCGCTGCATTGCTGCCGTGACGGGTTCCCATCAGCACCAGCCGCGAACTCGTATTGCGGGGCGTCGTCTCCTTGCCGACGAACGCCGAGAGGTCGACGACCGAGTAAAGGTTGCCGCGAATGTTGGCAATTCCGGCGAACCACGGTTTGGTCAACGGCACCGAAGTCAGCGGCGGTAGCGGGACGATTTCTCCCGAATCGGCGAGGTCGAGCAGCCAGTAATCCGGACCCGCCTGAACGCCGAGCAGTCCGGCAGCTGCCTGAGTGCTGGTCCCGGCCAGGCGTGACGCCAGATAGGCCTGAAATTCGTGAAGGCTGATCTTCTTGGCCATCGGCTCTTCCAGCTCAGAGTTCGTGGACGGTCCGGCGATGCAGCCGACCCCGGTGATCGCCGACTGATCTGCTCCGCTGCTCTCGCTCGGCTGCGGTTCGCTGGATGCCGGTCGGTGAACCGGTCGCCATGCGCGCCGGGCGCGGCGCAGATGCTGGCGATTTCTCCACCGGCAGTCAGAGGGCCGCGATCTTGGCCAGCAGTTCCTGACCATTGACCGGTTTGACCAGATAATCCTGGGCTCCCTGACGCAAGCCCCAGATCCGGTCGGTCTCCTGCCCCTTGGTGGTACACACGATTACAGGGATGTTCCGGGTCAGCGGGTCGCGGGTCAGCGTCCGTGTCGCCTGGTAGCCATTCAAGCCGGGCATGACGACATCCATCAGGATCAGGTCGGGCAGCTCGCTCCTTGCCTTGGCAATTCCTTCCTCCCCGCTTTCGGCGGTGATCACCTCATAGCCATGGCCGGTCAGGAGGATTTTCAGGACGTGTCGTTCGGTTGGCGAATCGTCGACGACGAGAATTTTTCTTATGGTCATGGCTTGTTACCTCCCGCGCTGCCTTTGTCGCCACTCGAATCGGCGGCCTGGAGAGTCGGCGCGAAACGCGCCACCGTCTGCAACAGACTGTCCTTGGTGAACGGCTTTGTGAGGTAGTGATCCGAACCGACCATGCGGCCACGCGCGCGGTCGAACAGGCCATCCTTGGCCGAAAGCATGATCACCGGGGTCGAGCGAAAGCGCTGGTTCTTCTTGATCAGCGCACAGGTCTGGTAGCCGTCCAGGCGCGGCATCAGGATGTCGCAGAAAATCACCTCCGGCTGGTGGTCGGCGACCTTCGCCAGGGCATCGAAGCCGTCCTCGGCGAGCAGAACCTGGCAGCCAGCCTGGACCAGGAATATCTCTGCGCTGCGCCGGATCACGTTGCTGTCGTCGATGACCATGACCTTGATGCCGTGCAGATTCGCTCCTTCAGCCAATTGTCGTCTCCAGTTCCACCCTCGCCTCGGCCCTGTTCAGCAGGCTTCCCCTCGCAAAATCCACACTCGCCTGCTGCCGGTACTATACCGCATTGCCTTCAGATTTCGACCATTTCGAAGTCTTCCTTGCGCGCACCGCATTCGGGGCAAGTCCAGTTCATCGGCACATCGACCCATCGCGTCCCGGGTTCTATGCCTTCCTCGGGCACTCCCACAGCCTCGTCATAGACGAATCCGCAGATCAGGCACATCCACGTGCGATAGGGTTCCTGGCTAGCTGTGCTCATGGTCGGGACCGCTTTTCGGTTAGAATCCTGAGAAAAACAACCCGATTCTAGCCAAAGGCTTCTCCTGCTGCCAAGATCCCCGATTCGACTGCGCTGCCCCAGACCCCCTTTCCCCGGATGAACCGACGTCCCGTCCGCCCGGCCCCGCCGATCGTTCTCGTTTTCTCAGCCAACGACCCCTCCGGCGGAGCGGGGATCGAGGCCGATCTGCTGACCGTGGCCGCACTCGGCTGCCACCCGTTGCCGGTCATCACGGCGCTGACGGTCCAGGACACGGTCGGTGTGGGCAAGGTGCTCGCTGTCGATGCCGACTGTGTCGAGGAGCAGGCCCGGGCGGTCCTCGAAGACATGCGCGTGGCCGCGCTCAAGGTCGGACTCGCCGGGAGTGCCGAGAACATCAGGACGATTGCCGGGATCGCCGGCGACTACCCGGAGATTCCGCTGGTCGTCGACCCGGTGCTCGCCTCGGGACGTGGCGACGATCTCGTCGACGACGAGATGATCGACGGTCTGCGCGAGATCCTGATCCCCCAGACCACGGTACTCACGCCAAATTCGCTCGAGGCGCGGCGACTGGTCGAACGCGCTGGCGACAACGACATCCAGACGCTCGAAGCCTGTGCGCAGGCCCTGCTCGAACTCGGCTGCGAGTACGTACTGCTCACCGGAACCCACGACAACACGGCGCGGGTGGTCAACCGGCTCTACGAGAGGGGGCTCGGCCTGCTGCGCAGCGACGACTGGGATCGTCTGCCCGGCAGTTACCATGGATCGGGCTGCACCCTGGCGTCGGCGGTCGCTGCGCATCTGGCGCGGGGACTCGCGGTCGACGACGCGGTCCGGGCCGCTCAGGACTATACCTGGCGGACACTGGCTGCCGGCTTTCGGCCCGGAATGGGACAAATCATCCCCGACAGGCTGTTCAGCACGCACCCGTACCGGGGAGGGCTCGATGCCTGAAGCTCGACCGCTTCGCGGGCTGTACGCGATCACCCCGGAGAGCCGTGATGATCCATGGTGCATGCTCGGTCTGGTCGGGGAGGCACTGCGGGGCGGAGCGCGTTTCGTCCAGTATCGCGACAAGCAGAGCGATGCACTGCGGAGAGTCGGGATGGCTCGCGCGCTGCTGACCCTCTGTCGATCGGCCGGCGCCCGCCTGCTGGTCAACGACGACCTGCAGCTGGCCCTGGCAATCGGCGCCGACGGTGTCCACCTTGGCGCAAACGACGGGGACCTGCGGGCTGCGCGACAGGCGCTGCCTGCTGGTCGTCTGCTGGGCGCCTCGTGCTACGCCGACTTCCCGCGTGCCCGTGCGGCCGCATCGGCGGGCGTGGACTACGTCGCTTTCGGAGCGGTCCATCCTTCGCCGACGAAACCGCTCGCCGTACGTGCCGATCTGGCGCTGTTCGCGCGCTGCCGGTCCGAACTGCGCATCCCGGCGTGTGCGATCGGCGGGATCACCCTGGACAATGCGCCGCCGATCGTCGCTGCCGGCGCCGATCTGCTGGCGGTGATCAGCGACCTGTTCGGCGCCCCGGACGTCGCCGCGAGAGCGGCGTCCTACCAGCAACTTTTCGAGGGAGAGGGCAGTGAATCCTCGCAGCCAGCAACTTTTTGAGCGAGCCCTGCGGCACATCCCGGGAGGCGTCAATTCACCGGTGCGCGCGTTCCGCTCGGTCGGCGGAACCCCGCGCTTCCTGGTTTCGGGTTCCGGCTCGCGGGTCTGCGATGCCGACGGCCGGACGTACGTCGATTACGTCGGCTCATGGGGGCCGCTGATTCTCGGGCACGCGCATCCGGCGGTCGTCGCCGCAGTGCAGGAGGCGGCGACCCGCGGCCTGTCGTTCGGTGCGCCGACCGAAAGCGAAGTGGAAATGGCCGAGTTGCTCTGCGACGCGCTGCCATCGCTGGAAATGGTCCGCCTGGTCAGCTCGGGGACCGAGGCGACGATGAGCGCGATCCGCCTGGCACGAGGCTTCACCGGACGCGACCTGCTGATCAAGTTCGAGGGCTGTTACCACGGTCACTCGGACAGTCTGCTGGTCAAGGCGGGATCGGGTCTGCTGACCCTCGGCAACCCGAGCTCGGCTGGCGTGCCGGCCGACTTCGCGCGCCACACGCTGGTTCTCGACTACAACGACAGCAGCGCGGTCGAGGCGCTTTTCGCCGAGCGAGGAGCCGAGATCGCGGCGGTGATCGTCGAACCGGTCGCCGGGAACATGAACCTGATCACGCCGCGGCCGGGCTTCCTCGAAACGCTCCGCGAACAGTGCACGCGGCACTCGGCGGTGCTGATCTTCGACGAAGTGATGACCGGTTTCCGCGTCGGGCCCGGTGGCGCGCAGCGCCTCTACGGGGTCACTCCGGACCTGACCACGCTCGGCAAGGTCATCGGCGGCGGCATGCCGGTCGGCGCCTTTGGCGGAAGGCGAGAGATCATGGCCAGCATCGCCCCGCTCGGCCCCGTATACCAGGCAGGAACTCTCTCGGGCAATCCGGTCGCGGTCGCTGCCGGGCTGGCGACACTGAGACTCGTCTGCGCGGACGGCTTCCACGACGCTCTGGCGGCGCGGACTCGGGCGCTCGCCGAGGGGCTCGCCGGCGTGGCACGGAAGAACGGCGTCGCCCTATCGGCACAGGCTGTCGGGGGGATGTTCGGTGTCTATTTCCGGGCAGAATGCCCAGAGAGCTACGCCGAGGTGACGAACTGCGACAACGAAGCGTTCAACCGTTTCTTTCACGCGCTGCTCGAAGCCGGGCACTACTTTGCGCCGTCGGCCTTCGAGGCCGGTTTCGTTTCCGCGGCGCACAGCGAGGAGGACATCGCCACGACGGTCGCCGTGGCCGAATCGGTTTTCCGCGCCTGGTAACCGTGGTCGCTTCGCTGGTCGCGTGACATCCGGCCGCCAGCCACGGCCGAACCGGCTGGCCGTCCCCCGGTCAGCCAGCACGTCGCCGCGGGCTCAGGAGATCCGGCGGACCTCGGCGCGCCCGCGTTTGGGCTGCCGGCTCTCGAAAAAGCGCAAGCCGTAGAACATCAACGCTCCGACGAGACCCATTCCGGCAAAGAAGCCGAGGTAGGCAAGGTCCATCGGCCAGTCGAACGCCTGGGCCATCGCCGAGAACTCCGACATGCCACCGGCTCCGGCGAGTACGTTGATCGGCATGAAGACCACGCTGAGCACCGTCAGCCGCTCGATTTTCTTGTTCTGGTTGATGTTGATCGCGCTGTCGGTCGCGTCCATCAGGAAGTTGATCTTGTTGAACAGGAACGCCGTATGCCCGTCGAGCGATTCGATGTCGCGAAGGATTTCGCGCACGTCGCCGAGCTGGGCGTCGGAGAGCAGCTTCCCGCGCATCAGAAAGGACAGCGCCCGGCGGGTGTCGAGGACGCTGCGGCGCGTGCGGCCGTTGAGGTCTTCGGCCTCCGATACCGAAGCGAGGATCCTCGCCGCTTCCACGTCGGTGACGTGCGAGCGCAGCACCTGCATGCCGGCGCGCTCGAGTTCGCCATAGACGTCTTCGAGCGCGTTCGCCGAGTACTCGACGTCGGCCGCATACAGGTCGAGCAGCACGTCCTTGCCATCGCTGACGTAGCCGGGGCGCGTGCGCGCCCGCGCGCGTTGCAGGCGGAAGACCGGCAGCTCTTCGGAGCGGACGGTGAACAGGATCTCGTTGTGCAGGATCAGGGCCACCGGCACGTTGCGCGATTCGTCGCGAGTGTCGAGCAGGAAGTCCGAGTGCAGGTGGATCTCGCCGTCATCCTCGACGTAGAAGCGCGCACTGGCCTCGAGGTCGGTCAGGCCCGCCGGGTCGGGGATTTCGACGTCGAACATCTGGCCGATCCAGCCGCGGATCTTCTTGGTCGGCGCGATCAGGTCGACCCAGATCGGCGTCACCCCGAGCAGGTCGTCCGGCTTCTCGACGGTGATCTGCCGCAGCCGGCCCTGGCGCAGCTCGAAAGCCGTGATCACCGTTTTCTCGTTGCGGTAATGGCTGTCGTCGATCAGCTCCTCGAGCACGTCGTCGGGCAGCAGAGCGAGGATCGGGTCGGCGCCTTCCTTGATTTCGTCCCAGACGACCAGGCGCTCGTGCGGTTCGAGCGCTTCGAGGATGTAGGCCACCTCGTGCGGCGGCATCTGTCTGACCTTGCTGCGCAACTCCATCCGGTACTGCTGTTGCAGCGCCGTGTTCGCCTCGTCGAGATCGGCGGTCCCCTGCTCGCGAACCAGCGGCGCGATGAGTTCCTCGACGCGCTTCTGGAGAGAAAGCAGGGAACGCACCTCGGTGAGGTGAACTTCGGCGATGCCCTTCTCCAGGGAAGCCGTGTTGGTGGTCACCCGTGGGTCGCTCATGGCGCTACCTCGCGATCGTCAGTGGTCGTCAAAGCGCGCGATTGTAGCATCCGCTGCCCCTGCGCGACCGGTCCTGATCCGGACGTTGCGGACTGCTGAAACAGCTTGCAACGATTGCGCCCGTTCTCTTGCGGGGTGCCCCGTCGGGACTCAGTTTTTATACTTTTTTTACCCGCTCTGTAGGACACTCCGCGCTGTCCTTCGTCCGGCAGCATGCGCGTGCCCAACGGCTCGTTTTCACGTTACCTGAAGGCGCTCGCGCTGTGTGCGCTGGCCACCGTCCTGAGCATGCCGCTGCGCGGCTGGATGGACCCGGTGAACATGGGTATGCTTTTTCTGCTCACCGTGTTCATCGTCGCCGTGCGTCTCGGCAGAGGGCCGGCCGTGCTGGCCGCCTTTCTGTGTGTCGTGTTGTTCGATTTTTTCGTCGTTCCACCGCATCTTTCTTTCAGCGTAGTCGACGCCGAATACCTCGTCACCTTGACCGTCATGCTCGCCGTAGGACTGATCACCTCGCATCTTGCCGCGCAGCTCGCCGACAAGAACCAGGCGGTTCGCGCCAAGGAACACGAAACCCAGATGCTTTACGGGCTCGCCCGAGAGCTGAGTTCGGCTTTGACGCTCGATCAGGTCGGCGACATCATCGACCGCTTCCTGCTCCCGATGAGCGTCGAGGGCCTGTTGATCGTCGGCGACGGACTAGATGCGCTGGAGCGCCTGCAGGCAGTCGGGGGCCGCAGTCTGGGCGATCGGGACGCCGATCACGCACGCCGTGCGCTGGAGCAGCAGCGGCCGATCGATGACGGCGGCCGGCTGTTCCTGCCGCTCTCGGGTGCAATCCGGGCGCGCGGGGTGCTCGCCTTGAGCGGCGCGACGGCGGGGCTCGAGCCACTGCTCGAGGCCGTCGCGACGCTCTCCGGGATCGTCGTCGAGCGTCTCCACTACTCGAGCGTCGCCCAGCAGAGCGAACTCGACATGCAGTCGGAAAAGCTGCGCTCGTCGATTCTGTCGTCGGTATCCCACGACCTCCGTACGCCGCTGACCTGTCTCGTGGGGCTCGCCGACTCGCTGGTCGATGCGCTTTCAGGCGAGCAGTCGGCGGCATCGGCCAGCGCCCCCGAGAAGGCTGCGGCTCTGCGCGATCAGGCCGAGTCGATGCATCGGATGGTAACCAACCTGCTGGCAATGGCTCGTCTCGACTCCGGCAGGGTGTCGCTGAACAGGCGCTGGCAGCTGTTCGAGGAAGTCGTCGGGCCGAGCGTCCGCCAGCTCGGGAATGTGCTCGCCTCGCGCCAGCTCGAGATCGATCTGCCGGATGACCTCCCGCTGCTCTACTTCGACGCGGTGCTGATCGAGCGCGTGCTCTGCAACCTGCTCGAGAACGCGGCGAAGTACGCACCGCCGGCGGCGCCGATTCGTCTCTCCGCCCGAGCCTTCGGCAACGACTTCGAAGTGTCCGTATGCAATCCTGGCGGCGCGCTCCCGGAGAGCCAGCTGGAGCAAATCTTCGATCCATTCGTCCGCGGCACAAGGGAGCCGGCGGTGCCCGGAACGGGGATCGGTCTCGCCGTCTGCCGGACGATCATCGGCGCACACGGCGGAACGATCCGGGCCGAGACTCGTTCCGGAATGACCTGCATTTCCTTTCGCCTGCCGCTCGGCAATCCACCGGCCATGGAGGCTGAACTGACATGAATGACGCTGTTATCCGCGTGGCGGTGGTCGAGGATGACTCGCCAATCCGCAGTCTCGTCTGCGAGGCCGTACGCAGGGCCGACTTCGTCCCCGCGGAAGCGGAGACGGCGGGAATGGGACTCGAACTGGTTGCCGACCAGGATATCCGGCTGGTCATCCTCGACCTCGGACTGCCGGACATGAGTGGACTCGATTTCATCCGCGAGCTTCGCACTTGGTCGTCGATCCCGATCCTGGTTCTTTCGGCACGCAGCGGCGAGTCCGACAAGATTGCTGCGCTTGACGCTGGCGCCGACGATTACCTGACCAAGCCGTTCAGCGTCGGTGAACTCCTCGCGCGCCTGCGTGTGTTGCTGCGCCGGGCGCCTCAGGAGGCGATTTCGCAAGTGCACCGCTTCGCTGACATCGAGGTCGATCTGGTTCGTCACGCCGTTCGCTCGGGAGGCCAGGACATCCACCTGACGCAAACCGAGCACCGACTGCTGAGCGTGCTGCTCACCAATCCCGGGAAGGTGATGACCCACCGCCACCTGATGCGCGAAGTCTGGGGACCGGCCCACGTCGAGCAGGAGCACTACGTGCGGATTTATATTCGCCGTTTGCGCCAGAAGCTCGAGCGTGACCCTGCGCGGCCCGATCATTTCCTCACCGAAACGGGGATCGGTTACCGTTTTCAGCCCTGAGTCGAGATGAAGCGCTTCCACCCGGTCATTCGCGTATTCGGCATCCTGCTGACCGGTTTCTCGCTGACCATGCTGATCCCGCTGGCCGTCTCGTGGCTGACGCACGACGGCGCCGAATCGGCTTACGACGAAGCGTTCTTCCTGACCTTGGCGACGGGATTCGGATTGTGGTGGGCAGCGCGTCACTCCGACGGACCGTTGAAAATTCGCGACGGCTTCCTGATGGTCGTGCTGGTGTGGACCGTGCTCCCGGCTTACGCCGCGCTGCCGCTGATCCTGCAGCTGAACATTTCCTTCACCGACGGTTACTTCGAAGCCGTATCCGGGCTGACGACGACCGGCTCGACGATTCTCGCCAACCTCGACACGCTGCCACCATCGATCAACCTCTGGCGCGGGTTGCTCGTCTGGCTCGGCGGCATGGGGCCGATCGTCCTCGCCGTCGCCGTGCTGCCGCTGCTCGGCATCGGCGGCCGGCAGATGTTCAAGGCCGAGTCGCCGGGGCCGATGAAGGATTCGCAGCTGACGCCGCGAATGACCCAGACGGCGAAGGGCCTCTGGGTAGTATACGGGGCGATCACCGTCGCTTGCGTCACGAGCTTCCGCCTCGGCGGAATGAACTGGCTCGACGCCTTCGTGCATACTTTTTCAGTGATGGGGCTTGGCGGTTTCTCATCGCACGACGCGAGCTTCGGCTATTTCGATTCGCCGCTGCCCGAATCGGTCGCCGTCGTGTTCATGCTCCTCGCCGGGATGAACTTCGCGACCCACTTCCTCGCCGTGAGCGGCAGGTCGCTGCTTCCTTATCGCCATGATCCCCAAGCGCTGGTTCCTCGTCGTCACTCTAGGGAGCGTCCTGGGGATCGCCGTTTGCCTCGATGCGCGGAACGTTTACCCCGAGTTCCTGACCGCGCTCCGTCATTCGGCGTTCAACGTCGTATCGATCGCCACGACGACCGGTCTGACGACCGTCGACTACGGGCTCTGGCCGATGTTCGCTCCGCTCTGGATGCTTTTCCTGTGCAGCTTCGCGACCAGTGCGGGGTCGACCGGAGGAGGGATCAAGAGGATCCGCGCACTGATCCTCGACAAGCTCGTCTATCGGGAACTCGTCCTCGCCCTGCACCCCAATGCGCTTCGTCCGGTGCATGTCGGCGGCGGTGCCATGCCGCCGAAGATCCTCACCGCCGTGCTGGCCTCTCGCTTCGCTTACAGGTGCATCATCGTCGCGCTGACCTTGCTGCTGTCGTTCATGGAACTGGACATCGTGACCGCCTTCTCGGCGGTTGTCGCGAGCGTCAACAGTACCGGTCCGGGTCTCAAACAGGTCGGACCGGCGACGACCTACGAAGTCCTCACCGATCTGCAGACCTGGGTGTGCACCTTTCGCCATGCTGCTCGGCCGGCTCGAGCTGTTTACGCTGCTGGTGGTGCTGACGCCGGCGTTCTGGAAGAACTGATCACATTTCACTCGCAGGGAAGGAAGGGAACCGATGTCTGGGCATGACGCAGCACACGACGGAAGATCCGGGCTGGCCGCCACGGCATTGGCGGCGATGGGTGTCGTCTACGGCGACATCGGCACCAGCCCGTTGTACACGGTCAAGGAAGTCTTCGGCGGCCACCACCCGGTCGAGGTCACCCCGGACAACGTCCTCGGCATCCTCTCGCTGATCTTCTGGGCGATGACCATCACCGTCTCGCTGAAGTACGTGGTGTTCATCACCCGCGCGGACAACAAGGGTGAGGGCGGGATCATGGCACTCACCGCGCTGGCGCTGCGCACGGCCAATGCATCGCCGCGGGTGCTCGGCGTGCTCTCCGCGCTCGGTCTCTTCGGAGCTGCGCTCTTCTACGGCGACGCGGTGATCACCCCGGCGATGTCGGTGCTCTCGGCAGTCGAGGGGCTGCAGGTCGCCGCGCCCGACCTCGACCGCTACGTGCTGCCGATCTCGATCGTCATCCTCGTCATCCTGTTCCTCTTCCAGCGGCACGGCACTGCGGCGGTCGGCGGACTGTTCGGACCGGTGATGATGTTCTGGTTCGCGACGCTCGGGGGCCTCGGGCTGTGGAACGTCCTCAAGCATCCGTCGATCATCGCGGCGATCAACCCGTACTACGCCATATCGTTCATCGCACAGAACCAGAGCCTGGCCTTCCTCGCCCTCGGCTCGGTCGTCCTGGCGATCACCGGCGGCGAAGCGCTCTACGCCGACATGGGCCACTTCGGCCGGCGTCCGATCAAGTGGGCCTGGTTCGCTTTCGTCTTCCCGCTGCTCTACCTGAATTACCTCGGTCAGGGGGCTCTGATCCTCGACGATCCGAAGGCGATCGAGAACCCGTTCTTCCTGCTCGTTCCGGCCGAAACGCTGCTCATCCCGATGGTCGTCCTGGCCACCGTGGCGACGATCATCGCCTCGCAGGCGGTGATCTCCGGTGCCTTTTCGCTGACCAGCCAGGCAATGCAGCTCGGCTACTGCCCGCGGATTCAGGTGCGCTTCACTTCGGAGCGCGAAAAGGGCCAGATCTACGTGCCGAACATCAACTGGCTGCTGCTGCTGACGGTGATCATCGTCGTTCTCGGCTTCAAGTCATCGACCGATCTCGCCGCCGCGTATGGCATCGCCGTCACGCTGACGATGATGATCGACACGATCCTCGCCTTCGTCGTCGTGCGTGCGCTGTGGAAGTGGAACTGGGCGTACGCGGCGATCTTCCTGGTCTTCTTCGTGGCCATCGACTTCGCGTTCTTCTCGGCGAACGCGATCAAGGTTCTCGATGGCGGCTGGTTCCCGCTGGCGCTGGGGTTCTCGGTCTTCGCTTTGTTGTCGACCTGGAAGCTCGGGCGCAGGCTGCTCTACGAAAAGCTCCAGAAGGATTCGGTACCGCTCGAGGCATTCATCGCCAGCCTGGCTACCGGTGGACCGCAGCGCGTCAGCGGGACCGGAATCTTCATGACCGCCGAGCCGCACGGCGTGCCGCGCGCGCTGCTCCACAACCTCTACCACAACAAGGTACTCCACGAGCGCGTCGTCCTGCTCAACGTAGTCACCGAAGACGTGCCCTACGTCGCCGAGGGCGATCGGCTGCGCGTCGAGGCCCTGCCCGAGGGTTTTCACCGCGTCTATGTCCGCTACGGATTCAAGGACGATCCTGACATCCCGCGGGTGATGGATCTGTGTGCGGCTCAGGGACTGGTTTTCGAGATGATGGAGACGTCGTTCTTCCTCGGTCGCGAGACGGTGGTCACCTTGCCGATATCGAAGCGCGGGCGGATGGCCTACTGGCGGCAGATCCTGTTCATGTGGATGTTCCGCAACGCCGATACGGCGACGGCGTTCTTCAAGATCCCGCCGAACCGCGTCGTCGAGCTCGGCGCACAGGTCGAGCTGTCGTAGCCGGCGCGCCAAGGCACCCCGGTCGATGCGCCTTCGCGACCACGTCAGCGCCGGCCTGCTCTGGGGTCTCGTCGCGACCGGCATTGCCGCGGAGCAGTTGCCTCCGGCACCCGTCGAACTCGGCACTCTGCGGCGCAACGAGCAGGGACGGATCGAGGTCGTCGGGGTTCCGGCCGCCGAGCGCGGCGGCTCGGCGGCCGACGGCGGCAGCAAGGCTCGGGAAGGTGCTCCAGGCCGAGCGGGAGCAGGGCAGGCGAGCAGCCCGGCCAGCGGCAGGACTCTCGTCGTCGGACCGGATCGCGAGATCAGCAGCATCCGGGAAGCAGCGCGGCTTGCCCGAGACGGCGACACGATCGAGATCCTTCCCGGGGAGTACCGCCGCCAGGCGATCGTCTGGGCGCAGCGCCGCCTGACCATTCGTGGCCTCGGCAAGCGCCCCGTGCTGATCGCGGACGGCGAGAGCGCCGAGGGCAAGGCTCTCTGGGTCGTCCGCGACTCCGACCTGGTCATCGAGAACCTCGAATT
The DNA here is from genome assembly GCF_023806625.1 of Accumulibacter sp. GTDB lineage: Bacteria > Pseudomonadota > Gammaproteobacteria > Burkholderiales > Rhodocyclaceae > Accumulibacter. The sequence continues at coordinate 53,924 of NZ_JAMTDX010000011.1, read as the reverse complement.
CCGTGGCGCGCGTGTCGCCCACGGCAACGGCGCAGGAATCCGCTTCGAAAGCGGCCGGCTGCGCGTCGTTCGTTGCGCGTTCTTCGACAACGAGATGGGCATCCTGACCGGCAACGTTCCCGAGTCGTCGCTCGAAGTCGAGGACAGCGAGTTCGGCGAGGCGCCGCGCTTCGGAACCGTCCTGCACCATCTGCTCTACGCCGGGACGATCGCCCACCTGAGCGTCAGGGGCAGCCGCTTCGAGCAGGGTTACCGCGGTCACCTGCTCAAGTCACGGGCACGCGAGAACCTGATTGTCTACAATCTGCTCGTCGACGGGCCGGGCGGCAGTGCCTCGTACGAACTCGAGTTTCCCAACGGCGGTATCGCCTGGGTCATCGGCAACATCATCGGTCAGAGCGCAACCACCGATAACCCAGACCTGATCTCCTATGCTGCCGAAGGACAGCGCTGGCCGGACAACCTGCTGGTTCTCGCCCACAATACGCTGGTGAACGACCGGCCGGACGGCCGCTTCCTGAACGTGTGGACCGACCGCGTTCCGTCCGGCGTCGAGGTCTGGGCGATCAACAACCTGCTCGTCGGCGACAGTGTCTTCGGCTTTGCCGCTCAGGCGCCGGGGCGCTACGACGGCAACCGGACGATCCGGCCTGCCGACCTCGTCGATCGCGCGGGAGCGCGCTACGCCTTGCCCCAGACTTCGGCGCTGCGCGGCACGGCCGGCGCGCCGGGATTCGTACGCGAACGAAACCTCGTTCCGACAGCCGAATTCGCCTGGCCGGTCGGGACGCGGCCCCTGGTCCCCGGAAAGCCTCTCTCGCCGGGAGCCCTGCAGTAGGCCGCGGCTAGTCCAGCCGCGCGAGGATGGCGAGAAACGCGTCGGCGTTCTCGAAACCGATCACCCGTACGCCTTCGACCTCCTGGCCGCGGCGGTCGAAGAAGACGATTCCCGGCGGCCCGTAGAGCCTGAAGCGCCGCAACAGGGCCGCGTCGTCGGGCGAGTTCGCGGTGACGTCGGCCCTGAGCAGTGTCCACCCCGAAAGCCTGGCCTGCACGCGTGGGTCGCTGAACGTCAGACGATCCATCTCCTTGCACGAAGCGCACCAGTCGGCGTAGAAATCGAGCAGCGCCGGTTGTTGCGCAGCGGCGAGTCGGGCGTCGAGATCGGTGAGCGAGCGCACCGGCGTGAAGCCCGACGGAACGGCAGACGTCGCCGCGGCGCTGCTGCGCAGCACTGAAAGGGGTTGCAGAGGATCACGCGACCCGGCCAGCGTGCCGAGCAGCAGCGCCGCGCCGAAGAGCAACATGACGATCCCGATGCCCTTCCAGAAGCGCTGCCAGCCGCGGGCGTGCGCCGGCAACGGGTCGAGCGCGTGCAGGTAGATCGCCGGTACGATCAGCAGCAGCGCCCAGGCGAGCATCGGCACGACCGGCGGAAGGACCGGGGAAACGATCCACAGCGCCGTGGCCAGCAGGACCACGCCGAAGGCCTTCCTGACTGCCTCCATCCACGGGCCCGATTTCGGAAGCAGCGTTCCCGCCGAAGCGCCGACGATCAGCAACGGCGCACCCATGCCCACACCCATCGCGAACAGCGCCGCGCCGCCGCGCAGCGCGTCGCCAGTCTGACCGATGTAGAGCAGTGCGCCGGCCAACGGTGCGGCGACGCACGGGCCGACGATGATCGCCGAGAGCGCGCCCATCGCCGCCACGCCAGGCAGTGAGCCGCCTCTGAAATGCCGCACTTCATCGGAGACCCTGGTCTGGACGAAGGCCGGCATCTGCAGTTCGTAGAAGCCGAACATCGACAGCGAGAGCACGACGAAGATCGCCGCGAAGCCGCCGAGCACCCACGGATTCTGCAGCAGTGCCGAGAGCAGCGTCCCGGTCAGTGCCGCCGCGACGCCGGCTGCGGCGTAGCTGGCCGCCATCCCGAGAACGTAGGCCAGCGAGAGGACGAACCCGCGGAGGTGCGAAACGCCGTGCTCCGCGCGGCCCGTACCGACGATGATCGCGGAGAGGATCGGGATCATCGGGAAGATGCACGGGGTCAGCGAGAGCAGCAGACCGAAGCCGAAAAAGCTGCCGAGCAGCAACCAGAAGCCGGAGTTCCTGACCAGGCCAGCGATGCGTCCGGACTCGTCGCCGGTGACCGGCCGACCTGTCGTCTGCGTGGGCTGCGCGACACCGGGGTCCGGCAGGGTCACGGCGAGCTGCTGTTGCTGCGGCGGGTAGCAGATGCCGGCCTCGGCGCAGCCTTGGGAGCTGACCTTCAGGGTCAGCGGCAGCGGACCGGAGATCTGCCGCTCGACCGGCAGCTGGATCACCGCTTCGCGATAGTAGACCTGGACCTTGCCGAAAGTCTCGTCGTCCTTCTCCTTGCCTGGCGGGAGAAGCGCAGTCCCGAGCCTGACGCCTGGCGGCTCGGCAGCGAAGCGAAAGCGGTCCCGGTAGAGATAGTAGCCATCGGCGATCGCAAAGCGCACCTCGATCGTTTGCGCGTCGAGCGCGCGCGCAGTCGCCCGGAAGGCCACCGCAGGATCGAGAAACTCTTCGGCCAGAGCAAGGCTGCCGGCGAGTAGCAACCCGAGCCCGGCGCACAGCCATCGCCTGAGCGCCGCGCTCATGCCGGTCCAGCCGCGTCGCCGGTTTCCCGGCTGACCCAGTTGAGGTAGTCGGCGAGCCCGTCGACGATCGGCAACGCGATCACTTCCGGCAACTCGTACGGGTGGCTCTCGCGGATCGCCGCCTCGAGCGCTGCATAGCGGTCCCGGCTCGTCTTGATGAGCAGCGGAACCTCGTCGGCGGTCTCGACCGCCCCCTGCCAGCGGTAGATCGAGCGACAGGGTCCGAGGATATTGACGCAGGCGGCGAGTCGGCAATCGACGAGATGCCGCGCGAGTGTTTCCGCCGCAGCGGAGCTGGGCAGACTGGTCAGGACGAGCAGGGTGGTCATCGACCGTGATTCTACCCCGGGAGCGGTCCGACGATCGCCCCGTGAACCGCCTTCCGGGGAGCGCCCGGTTCCCCCGCGTGGCACGCTTCCCGTGCGGCCGGCCCGGCGGCCGTCGTCCGGGCGGCGGCAAACGACGGTCATGCACTGTTACGCTGGGCGAAGGACGCATGCGCTATACTTCGCCGCCAGACGCCGAACCCATTGCGTGCTACCGGAAGACAGACAGAGGATGAGCGAGCGCGAAACGGACCAGCTACTGGTCGAGCGAGCACAGGCCGGAGATCAACAGGCGTTCGCAGTGCTGGTCAGCAAGTATCAGCGCAAGGTGAGCCGTCTGCTCTCCCGTTTCGTGCGCGATCCGGCCGAGGTCGAGGACGTCGCTCAGGAGGCGTTCATCAAGGCCTACCGGGCTTTGCCCGCCTTCCGCGGCGAGAGCGCGTTCTATACCTGGCTGTACCGGATCACCGTCAACACGGCCAAGAACTATCTCGTCGCCCAGGGCCGGCGTGCGCCGACGTCGACCGATTTCGACGCCGAGGAAGCGGAAGGCTTCGAAGACGCCACACACTTGCGCGACATCAACACGCCGGAACGTCTGCTCCACTCGCGGCAGGTCGGTGAGACGATCAACGCGGCGATGGATTCGCTGCCCGAAGAACTGCGCCAGGCGATCGTCTTGCGCGAGATCGACGGTCTGAGTTACGAGGAGATCGCCGAAACGATGAACTGCCCGATCGGCACGGTCCGCTCGCGGATCTTCAGGGCGCGTGAAGCGGTTGCCGGGAAGCTGCGCCCCTTGCTCGACACGGCGCCCGACCGTCGATGGTAAAGGTCGAGCGCTCCAGCCCGGCGAAAGACGAAATTTTCCGGAAGGCTGGTCGCGACGCAGTTGCCGCGGGCCCGGAAGTCTGGGCGACGGTGACCGGCTTGGACGGTGAACACGCGACGATCCGCGTCGACGAGAGCGGCTGCGGGCGCTGCGCCGAGCCGGGCGGCTGCGCTGGCCGGAACCTCGGGCGACTTCTGTGCCGCACGCCGCGTGACTTCCGGGTGCTCAATCCCGAGCGCTGCGTCGTCGGCCAGCGCGTGCGGGTCAGCGTCGGCGAGGGATCGGTGCTGCGTGGTGCCGGCTGGGCCTACGGTCTGCCGCTGCTCGCGCTCCTCGCCGGGTCGCTGCTCGGCTCGGCAGCCGGCGGCGAGCCCGGAGCGATCGCCGGGGCGGCGACCGGGCTCACCGGCGGCTGGCTGGCGCTGCGCCAGGTGCAGCGGAGGACGCACGACGATCCGCGCTGGCAGCCGTCGATCCGGCCTTGATTTTCGCGGCCACATCGCCATCTGGGTTGGCGTTCGTCCGGGGTTTGCCGGTTCATCCAATGACCTTCAGGAGGCCACTGGTGCCATGAAACAGTTGCTTGCAGCTCTCCTGCTGAGCTTCTTCGCCGTCTTCGCCCAGGCCCAGAACCGCGGCCTGCCCGATTTCACCGAACTCGTCGAGAAGCAGGGTCCGGCGGTGGTCAACATCAGCACGACGCAGACGGCGCGCAGCGGTGGGCGCGGCGCCCAGCCGTTCCCGTTCGACGAGAACGATCCGATGTACGAATTCTTTCGCCGGTTCATTCCCCGACAGCCCGGGATGCCCGGGATCCCGGGAATGCCGCGTGAGTTCGAGAGCCGTTCGCTGGGCTCGGGCTTCGTCGTCAGCGCGGACGGTTACATCCTGACCAATGCCCATGTCGTCGATTCGGCCGACGAGATCCTCGTTCGGTTGACCGACAAGCGCGAGTTCAAGGCCCGGGTAATCGGAGCCGACAAGCGCACCGACGTCGCGCTGATCAAGATCGAAGCGTCCGGCCTGCCGGCCGTCCGCTTTGGCGATCCGAACCTGCTCAAGGTCGGGGAGTGGGTGGTGGCGATCGGCTCGCCGTTCGGCTTCGACAACAGCGTGACCGCCGGAATCGTCAGTGCCAAGGGGCGCTCGCTGCCCCAGGAAAACTACGTTCCCTTCATCCAGACCGACGTAGCAGTAAATCCGGGTAACTCGGGCGGTCCGCTGTTCAACATGAGGGGCGAGGTGGTCGGCATCAACTCGCAGATCTACAGCCGCTCGGGCGGGTTCATGGGCATCTCGTTCGCCATACCGATCGACGTGGCGATGGACGTCCAGTCGCAACTGCGCGCCAGCGGCAAGGTCAGCCGCGGCCGGATGGGTGTGGTCATCCAGGAAGTGACCAAGGAACTCGCCGAATCGTTTGGCCTCGGCAAGGTCCAGGGAGCGCTGGTCAACTCGGTGGAGAAGGGAGGGCCGGCGGACAAGGCAGGCATCGAAGCCGGCGACGTGATCCTCAGGTTCGACGGCAAGCCGATCGCCAGCTCGAGCGACCTGCCGCGGATCGTTGGCAACACGAAGCCGGGCAGCCGGGTAGCCGTGCACGTCTGGCGCAAGGGAGCGACCCGCGACGTGCAACTCGTCGTCGCCGAGATCCCGGACGAACAGGTTGCGCAGCGCAGCCAGCGGAGCAGCAAGCCGGTCGAGCGGGCCGCCAATCGGCTCGGGCTCGTCGTCTCCGAACTGAGCGCCGAACAGAAGCGCCAGTTGAAGGTCAATGGCGGCTTGCTGATCGAGGACGTGCGGACCAACGCCGCGCGCGCCGACCTGCGGCCTGGAGACGTCATTTTGGCGTTGATCGCGCAGGGCGAGACGATCGAGATTCGCACTGTCGAGCAGTTCAATCGCCTGCTCGGACAGTTCGACAAGTCCGCCAACGTCACGCTGCTCGTCCGCCGCGGCGAGATGCAGACCTTCGTCACGATCAGGGGGATGAGCGACCGGTGAGCGCTGCCGTACGGCTGACACTCGTCTCCCGCCGCTACTGTCACCTGTGCACGCAGATGGAAACGGCGCTTGCGCCGCTCGCCGAGGAGTTCGGCGTGGGCGTCGAGGTTCTCGACGTCGATGCCGACCCGGCGCTCGAAGCGCGCTACGACGAACGGGTGCCGGTGCTCCTGCACGCCGGCGTCGAACTCTGCCACTACTTTCTGGATATCCCGAGAGTCCGTGATTACCTGAACGAAATCGGCTAGAATCCGCGCCTTCCGGCGGCCCGGCCAGGGTTGCGGCTCGCCTTGTTCCTTCCAGGAAGCTCGACAGCGAAGTGCATCACATCCGCAACTTCTCGATCATCGCGCACATCGACCATGGGAAGTCGACGCTGGCCGACCGGATCATCCATCTCTGCGGAGGCCTGTCGGATCGCGAGATGGAGGCTCAGGTGCTCGATTCGATGGACATCGAGCGCGAGCGGGGGATCACCATCAAGGCGCAAACCGCGGCGCTGCAGTACCGTGCGCGCGACGGACTGACCTACCAGCTCAACCTGATCGATACTCCCGGCCACGTCGACTTTTCGTACGAGGTCTCGCGTTCGCTGTCCGCGTGCGAAGGGGCGCTGCTCGTCGTCGATGCGTCGCAGGGGGTCGAGGCGCAGACCGTCGCCAACTGCTACACGGCGATCGAACTCGGCGTCGAAGTCGTTCCGGTTCTCAACAAGATCGACCTGCCGTCGGCGATGCCCGACCGCGCCCGTCAGGAGATCGAGGACGTGATCGGTCTGGACGCCTCCGAAGCCGTCCCGGCGTCGGCCAAGACCGGGGTCGGCGTCGAGGAGATCCTCGAAGCGATCGTCGCCCGGATTCCGCCGCCCGAGGGCGACCCCGAGGCGCCGCTCAAGGCGCTGCTCGTCGACGCGTGGTTCGACAACTACGTCGGCGTCGTCATGCTCGTTCGCGTCTTCGACGGCAGCCTCCGGCCGAAGGACCGGATCCGCCTGATGGCCACCGGTTCGACGCACCTCTGCGAACAGGTCGGCGTGTTCACCCCCAAGGCGGTCGCCCGCGACATGCTGCGCGCCGGTGAAGTCGGCTACGTGATTTCGGGAATCAAGGAACTGCAGGCGGCCCAGGTCGGCGACACGCTGACGCTCGTCGACCGTCCGGCGAGTACGGCGCTGCCTGGATTCAAGGAGATCAAGTCGCAGGTTTTCGCCGGTCTCTATCCCGTCGAAGCGAACCAGTACGACTCGCTGCGCGAGTCGCTCGAAAAGCTCAAGCTCAACGACGCCTCGCTGCGTTACGAGCCCGAAGTCTCCCAGGCGCTCGGATTCGGCTTCCGCTGCGGTTTCCTCGGACTGCTGCACATGGAGATCGTCCAGGAGCGGCTCGAGCGCGAGTTCGACCAGGACCTGATCACCACCGCGCCGACCGTCGTCTATGAAGTCCAGCTCCGCGACGGCAGCGTGAGCTACGTGGAAAACCCGGCCCGGCTGCCCGAAGTCGCCAAGATCGAAGAGATCCGCGAGCCGATCATCACCGCGACGATCTTCGTGCCGCAGGATTACCTCGGCAACGTGATCACGTTGTGCAACCAGAAGCGCGGCAACCAGGTGGACATGCTCTATCACGGGCGGCAGGTGCAGCTGGTCTACGAGATGCCGATGGCCGAGGTGGTCATGGACTTCTTCGACCGTCTGAAGTCGGTGTCGCGCGGCTACGCGTCTCTCGACTACGAGTTCAAGGAGTATCGGGCGGCCGACGTCGTCAAGCTCGACGTCCTGATCAACGGCGAGCGCGTCGATGCGCTGTCGGTGATCCTGCACCGCGCGAATTCGATGTTCCGCGGCCGCGAACTCGCCGCCCGGATGCGTGAGCTGATCCCCCGCCAGATGTACGACGTCGCGATCCAGGCGGCGATCGGTGCGAACATCATCGCCCGAGAGAACGTCAAGGCGTTGCGCAAGGACGTGCTCGCCAAGTGCTACGGCGGCGACATCACGCGCAAGAAGAAGCTGCTCGAGAAGCAGAAGGCCGGCAAGAAGCGCATGAAACAGGTCGGCTCCGTGGAAATTCCCCAGGAGGCCTTCCTGGCCGTCCTGCGCGTCGGCAAGTAAGGGAGCGAGCGAGTGAACTTCGCCTTGATTCTGTTCATCCTGCTGGTCGTCAGCGGGGCGGTCTGGGTTGCCGACCGATTCTTCCTGCGCAAGCGCCGTCCGGCGGGCTCGAGCGACCCGTGGTGGGTCGAGTACGGAGCAAGCTTCTTTCCGGTGATCCTGATCGTCTTCATCTTGCGCTCGTTCCTCGCCGAACCGTTCAAGATCCCTTCCGGGTCGATGATTCCGACGCTCGAGGTCGGCGACTTCATCCTGGTCAACAAGTACACCTATGGCATCCGTCTGCCGGTGATCAACCGCAAGATCATCGACGTCGGCAGTCCGCAGCGCGGCGACGTGATGGTCTTCCGCTATCCCGAGGATCCCTCGCTCGACTACATCAAGCGGGTCATCGGGGTGCCCGGTGACCAGGTGGCCTACCAGAACAAGCGCCTGACGATCAATGGCCGGCCGGTGCCGACCGAGCGGATCGATGACTACCTGCATCCCGAGCGGCTCTACTATTCGCGACAGTTCATCGAGAGACTCGACCAGGCCGAGTACCGGACGCTCAACGACCCCGATGCGCCACCCTACGTTCCCGGGCCGGTGCAGTTTCCCAATCGCCGCGACTGTACCTACAATGTGGAAGGGGTGATCTGTACGGTGCCGCCCGGCAACTATTTCGTGATGGGCGACAACCGTGACAACAGCCGCGACAGCCGCTTCTGGGGTTTCGTCCCTGACGAAAACATCGTTGGCAAGGCCTTTTTCATCTGGCTGAATTTCGGCGATCCGGGACGGATCGGCACATTCAGGTAAGGAGCACCCATGATCAATCGTCAGCACGGTCTCGCCCTGTCCGCCCTGATCATCTGGGGAATCGTCATCGCGCTGGTTGCGATCACCGCCCTCAAGGTCGTGCCCGAGGTCATCGAGTACTACAAGATTCGCCAGGTGGTCAAGAAAGTCGCCAGCGAGTCGATGGGCCGGACGGTTCCCGAGGTCCGCCAGGCGTACAGCAAGTACGCCGAGGTCGAGCACATCAAGACCATCGGTCCGGCCGATCTCAACATCTTCAAGGAAGACAACCAGGTGGTCATTGCTTTCGCCTACGAGAGGCGGATTCCGCTGGTCGCCAACGTCAGCCTGCTGATCGACTTCAAGGCTTCCTCGTCGGGACGCGGCTACGGCCCATGACGGCATCCGGACTCGAGCGGGCGCTCGGTCATGTCTTCGGCGATCAGACGCTCTTCCAGACCGCACTGACGCACCGCAGCTTCGGCGCGGTGCACAATGAGCGCCTCGAGTTTCTCGGTGACGCCGTGCTCAACGCGGTGATCGCGCACTGCCTCTTCGAGCGTTTTCCCGATCTGCCCGAGGGCGATCTGTCCCGGCTCCGTGCTCAGCTGGTGCGCCAGGACAGCCTGCACCGCCATGCCCTGCAGCTCTCGCTCGGCGCCTTTCTCCGGCTCGGTGAGGGAGAGCAGCGCAGTGGCGGGCAGAACCGCCCGTCGATTCTCGCCGACGCGCTCGAAGCACTGTTTGGCGCCGTCTGGCTCGACGCCGGCTTCGCCGTGGTCAGCCAGGTGATCTCCCGCCTGTTCTCGCCGGCTCTCGGCGAGATCGCTCCGGGAGAGGCGATCAAAGACGCCAAGACACGCCTCCAGGAATACCTCCAGGGCAATCGGCTGGCCTTGCCGCTGTACGCGCTCACCGGCAGCGAAGGCGAGGCACACGCCCAGACTTTCACGGTGAGTTGCAACGTCCCGGCGCTCAAGCTGTGTACGCAGGGTTCCGGCCCGAGCCGTCGGGCCGCCGAGCAGGCTGCCGCCGAGCGCGCGTTGGTCAGGCTGGGCCTGCAGTGAGCGGGATGCGCTCCGGGACGATCGCCATCGTCGGCCGCCCGAACGTCGGCAAGTCGACGCTGCTCAACCGGCTCGTCGGCGAGAAGTTGAGCATCGTCTCGCGCCGTGCGCAGACGACTCGCCAGCGCCTGCTCGGCATCCTGACCACGGCCGGGGCGCAGTACGTTTTCGTCGACACCCCCGGCTTTCAGACCCGCCAGGGCAACGCACTGAACCGGATGATGAACCGCGGTGTCCGTCAGGCGCTGGGCCAGGTGGATGTCGCGCTGCTCGTCGTCGAAGCCGGTCGTTACGACGAGCGCGACCGGGCCGTACGCGCGCTGATTCCGGTCGGTTGTCCGGTGATCATCGTGGTCAACAAAATCGACCGGATCGTCGACCGGAAGCAGTTGCTGCCCTTTCTCGCACGGTTGGCCGAAGAGGGAGAATTCGCGGCGATCGTCCCGGTTAGCGCCGAGCGCGGCACGCAGGTCGCCGAAGTGCTCGGCGAGGCCCGCAAACTCCTGCCGGCGAGAGGACTGCTCTATGCGGAGGACGAACTCACCGACCGCAGCGAACGCTTCCTGGCTGCCGAATTCATCCGCGAGAAACTCTTTCGGCTGGTTGGCGACGAACTGCCCTACGGCTCTGCCGTCGACGTCGAGCGCTTCGTGCTCGACAAAGGGTTGCGCCGGATCAGCGCGGCGATCCTCGTCGAGCGCGAATCGCACAAGGCGATCGTCGTCGGCCGTGGCGGCGAAGTCGTCAAGCGCATCGCTTCGGAGGCACGCCAGGACATGGAGCGTCTGTTCGGCGGACCGGTCTTCCTCGACGTCTTCGTCAAGGTCAGGTCGGGCTGGGCGGATGATGAACGACTGCTCCGTTCGCTCGGTTACGAATAGGGCAGGGCGGCGGGTGAATGTCGGACAGTCGGGCGAGTGATCCAGCGGCAGCGCGTCGACGGGCAGCCAGGCTTCGTGCTGCACGCCCATCTGTACAGCGAGACGAGCCTGATCGTCGACGTCTTCTCGCGTGACCATGGGCGTGTCGCCTTGCTCGCCCGGGGAGCGCGGCGGCCGCGCTCGGCGCTGCGCGGCGTGCTCCTCGCCTTTCAGCCGCTCGAACTCTCCTGGGCCGGACGCGGCGAAGTGTACACGCTGATCAGGGCCGAATGGCAGGGCGGGCAGCCGCTGCTCGCAGGCGAGGCGCTGTTCTGCGGCTATTACCTCAACGAGCTGCTGATCACCCTGCTCGCGCGCGAGGACGCGCACCCCAGGCTCTTCGACGCCTACGCCGAGTCGCTGCGCCGCTTCTCTGGCGGCCCCCGCGAAGCCGACCTGCGGCGCTTCGAGAGGGCGCTGCTGCGTGAACTCGGCTACGGCCTGACGCTCGAAACCGATGTCTCGGGTCGGGCCGTCGAGGCCGAAGCGCACTATGCTTTCGAGATCGAGCGCGGTCCGCTGAGACTGTCCGCTCCGGGCGAGTCGGCGCTCGCGGTCAGCGGTCGGACTCTGCTCGACCTGGCCCACGACGACCTTTCCGACCCGCGTTCGCTCAGCGAGGCCAAGCAGTTGATGCGCGCGCTGATCGGCCACTACACGGCCGGCAAGCCGCTGGCCAGCCGCCGGATTTTCAGGGAGGTGCAGGAACTATGATCGAACTGGGTGTCAACATCGACCACGTGGCGACGATCCGCCAGGCGCGCTGCACCTACGAACCGGACCCGGTGTGGGCCGCCGTCGAGGCGCATCTCGGCGGAGCGGACGGGATCACCATCCACCTTCGTGAGGATCGCCGGCACATCCAGGACGCCGACGTCGAGAAGCTCCACGAACTGGCGCAGATCAAGCTGAACCTCGAGATGGCGGCGACCGACGAGATGGTCGGAATCGCCTGCCGGATCAGGCCGCAGATGGCCATGCTCGTCCCCGAGGGGAGGCAGGAAGTGACCACCGAAGGCGGGCTGGACATCGTCGCCGAGGAGCAGCGGCTGCGCGAAGTCGTCGCCCGACTCAGCGGAGCGGGGATCATCAGCAGCGTGTTCATCGACGCCGACCCGGCGCAGGTCGAGGCGGCGGCACGGATCGGCGCGCGCGTCTGCGAGATCCACACCGGGCCGTACGCCGACGCCTTCTACACCCGGGGACGCGACCCCGAAAGCCCCGCCGTCGTCGCCGAACTCGCGCGGATCCGCCTGGCTGGCCAGCTCGTCCGTGAACTCGGCATGCGCTTCAACGCCGGTCACGCGCTGAACTACTTCAACGTCCAGCCGGTCGCGCAGTTGCCCGGAATCCGCGAACTGCACATCGGTCACGCGATCATCAGCCGTGCGGTCTTCGTCGGCCTGCGCGAGGCAGTCCGGGAAATGAAGCGCCTCATTCGCGAAGCCCAGGCACGTACCCTGGTTCGTGGCCTGCTGCCGTGATCGGCGGACGTCCCGTGCGTGAGCGGGCCGCCGACGCTCGCAACCGTCCGCTACCGCCGCAAGGCGTCAGCCACACGGCGGTCGCCGGCTGTTTGCGATGATCGTCGGCGTGGGTACCGACATCGCCGCCGTCGCCCGGCTCGGCGGCCTCTACGAGCGGCACGGTCAACGCGCGCTGGCCCGGCTGCTCTCGCCGCGCGAATGCCTCGAGTGCAGCCGTGTGCGCGACCCGGCGCGCTTTCTCGCCAAGCGCTTCGCCGCCAAGGAGGCCTTCGGCAAGGCGCTCGGCATCGGTCTGGTCGCCCCGGCGACGCTACCCAACATTACGGTCGCGCACGATTCGCGGGGCAAGCCGATCTTCGAATACGCGGGCCCGCTCGCCGCCTACCTCGAGCAGCGGCGACTCGTCGCCCACCTGTCGATCAGTGACGAACACGACTACGCGATCGCTTTCGTGATCATGGAGCAGCCATGACTTCCCCCCAGGAACTTCCCCTCGGACCGCTGATGATCGACCTCGTCGGGCCGCGCCTCAGCGTCGTCGAACGTCGGCGGCTAGGCCACCCGCTGGTCGGAGGGCTGATCCTCTTTGCGCGCAACTACGAGTCCCCCGCGCAGCTCGCCGAACTCACCGCCGAAGTCCACGCGCTGCGCTCGCCGCGGCTGCCGATCGCCATCGACCACGAGGGCGGGCGGGTGCAGCGCTGCCGCGACGGCTTCACGCGCCTGCCGGCGATGCGCTGCCTCGGGCAGCTCTGGGACGAGGACCACGAGGCGGCAGCCACCGCGGCGCGGCGCGTCGGCTACGTTCTGGCCAGCGAGTTGCGCGCCTGCGGCGTCGACCTCTCGTTCACCCCGGTTCTCGACCTCGACTGGGGACACAGCCGGGTCATCGGCGACCGCTCATTCCACCGTTCCCCCGAGGTGGTCATCGCACTCGCCGCCAAGCTCATCGAGGGTCTGCACGCCGCCGGGATGGCCGCCTGCGGCAAGCATTTCCCGGGGCACGGCTGGGCCGAGGCCGACTCGCACGTCGATCTGCCGATCGATGAGCGGCGCCTCGACGAGATCGCTCCGGACATCGAGCCCTACCGTCGCCTGAAGCTCGACGCCGTGATGCCCGCGCACGTCATCTACCGGCTGGTCGACCCGCGGCCGGCCGGCTTTTCGCGCTTCTGGATCGACCTGCTGCGCGAGCAACTCGGCTTCGCCGGGGTCATCTTCAGCGACGACCTGTCGATGGCCGGTGCCGGTGTCGCCGGCGGTATCAGTCAGCGGTGCACGGCCGCCTGGGACGCCGGCTGCGACCTGCTGCTGGTCTGCAATTCGCCGGCTGCCGTCGATGAACTGCTCGACGGCTGGGCGGTACCCCCCGACCCGCTTCGCGCGCAGCGCGTCGAGCGCCTGCTGCCCGACTGTCCGGCGGCCGACTGGCACACGTTGCAGAGCGATGCCAGCTACCTCGCCGGCGTGGCCACGGCCGGCCGTCTGCGCGCCTGAGCGCCGACCGGCCGGTGCCGACTGCAGTCGGCGTGGCGGCGATTGACAGCAGCCGGCGCGAGCAGGGATACTCCCGCGTCGGGCCGGGAGCGACGCCGGTCGGCTCGACGGCATCGTCCCGCTCTCCTTCACGGCTCTTTCGCCCTCAATACAGCCGAGGATCCCGCTCATGAATCACCCGCGCAAGGTCGCCCTGATCACCGGCGTGACCGGCCAGGACGGAGCCTATCTCGCCGAGTTCCTGCTCGACAAGGGTTACGAGGTTCACGGTGTCAAACGACGCAGCTCGCTGTTCAACACCGAGCGCATCGACCACCTCTACCAGGACCCGCACGTCGCCGATCGACGCTTCATCCTGCACCACGGCGACCTGACCGACTCGACGAGCCTGATCCGCATCATCCAGCAGGTCCGGCCCGACGAAATCTACAACCTCGCGGCGCAGAGTCACGTCGCGGTCAGCTTCGAGCAGCCCGAGTACACCGCCAACGCCGACGGCATCGGCGCGCTGCGCGTCCTCGAAGCGATCCGCATCCTCGGGCTGGAGAAGAAAAGCCGCTTCTACCAGGCGAGCACCTCCGAACTCTACGGACTCGTCCAGGAAACGCCGCAGAAGGAGTCGACGCCGTTCTACCCGCGCAGTCCCTACGCCGTCGCCAAGCTCTACGCGTACTGGATCACCATCAACTACCGCGAAGCCTACGGCATCTACGCGTGCAACGGCATCCTCTTCAACCACGAGAGCCCGATCCGCGGCGAGACCTTCGTCACCCGCAAGATCACCCGGGCGATGGCGCGCATCGCGCTCGGCCTCCAGGAATGCCTCTACCTCGGCAACCTCTCGGCGCTGCGCGACTGGGGCCATGCCCGCGACTACGTCGAGATGCAGTGGCTGATGCTTCAGCAGGAACGGCCCGAAGACTTCGTCATCGCCACCGGCGTCCAGTACAGCGTCCGCCAGTTCGTCGAGTTCGCCGCTGCCGAGTTGGGCATCGGCGTGCGTTTCGCGGGCGAGGGCGTAGACGAAGTCGCCATCGTCACTGAAGTGCGCGGCAACCAGGCGAAGGTCAAGCCCGGCGAGGTCATCGTCCGCGTCGACCCGCGCTACTTCCGGCCGACCGAAGTCCAGACGCTGCTCGGCGATCCGGGCAAGGCCCGCGAGAAGCTCGGCTGGCAGCCGAAGACCAGCCTGCACGAACTGGTCAGCGAAATGGTCCAGGCCGACTACGCCTCGGCGCGCCGTGATGCGATGGTCAAACTGGCCGGCTTCCAGACCTTCGACCATCACGAATGACGGCGGCGAACCGATGAGCGCCCCCCGGATCTATGTCGCCGGTCATCGCGGAATGGTCGGCTCGGCGATCGTCCGAGCCCTTGGCCAGCGCGGCGAGACGCCGCTGATCACCCGCGGCCACGCCGAACTCGACCTCACCGACCAGGCCGCCGTGCGCGCCTTTTTCGCCGCCGAGCGGCCCGACCAGGTCTACCTCGCCGCTGCCCGCGTCGGCGGCATCCACGCCAACAACAGCTATCCCGCCGAGTTCATCTACGAGAACCTGATGATCGAGGCCAACGTGATGCACGAAGCCTGGCGCGCCGGGGTTCGCCGCCTGCTCTTCCTCGGCAGCAGCTGCATCTATCCGCGGCTCGCCGGCCAGCCGATGGCCGAAGACGCGCTGCTCACCGGTCCGCTCGAGCCGACCAACGAACCCTACGCGATCGCCAAGATCGCCGGCATCAAACTCTGCGAGAGCTACAACCGGCAGTACGGCACCGACTGCCGCAGCGTCATGCCGACCAACCTCTACGGTCCCGGCGACCATTACGACCTGCAGAACAGCCACGTCATCCCGGCGATGATCCGCAAGCTGCACCTCGCCCGGCTTGCCGCTGCGCGCGACTGGCCGGCGATCGAAGAGGACGAGGCGAAGCACGGCGCGATCCCTGGCGAGCTTCGCGAACAACTCGACGACACCGCCAGCGGGCGCAGCGAGCCCTGCCTGACGCTCTGGGGGACCGGAACACCGCGCCGCGAGTTCCTGCACGTCGACGACATGGCCGAAGCCAGCGTGCAGATCATGAACCTCGACCGGGCGAGCTACGACGAACAGACCGAGCCGATGCGCTCGCACATCAACCTCGGCACCGGCCAGGACGTGACCATTCGCGAACTCGCGCAGATCGTCGCACGCGTCGTCGGCTACCGCGGGCGAATCGACTTCGACCCGGGCAAACCCGATGGCACACCCAGGAAGCTGCTCGACGTCTCACGCCTCAACGCGCTCGGTTGCCGGGCCCGGATCGCGCTCGACGAGGGGCTGGCCGGTGCCTACGCCGACTTCCTGAGCCGCTGAGCGTGTCGCCAGACAGCCGGGTTCCCGGTCACCGCGTCTACACGCGCACCAGGTGAGTCCCTTGTCGACCTTCATCCATCACGGCGCCGTCGACGGCGTGACCGGCTCGTGCCATCAGCTCGTTCTCTCCGATGGGCAGTCGGTGCTCGTCGACTGCGGTCTCTTCCAGGGCGCCGAGACCGCGCACGACGGCTCGGGCGCGCGCAATCTGGCGATCCACTTCCCACTCGAGCGGGTGCGCGCGCTGGTCGTCAGCCACGTCCACATCGACCACGTCGGACGCATCCCGTACCTGCTCGCCGCCGGCTACACCGGCCCGATTGTCTGCAGCCAGGCGTCGGCCGCACTGTTGCCGCTGGTTCTCGAAGACGCCGTCAAGGTCGGCATGACACTCAGTCACGGACCGTCGACCGAGCAGTTGCTCGCGCAGATCCGCCGGCAGGTCGTCGCCGTTCCCTACAAACAGTGGCGGACGATCCTTTCCGGCCGCCATGAGCTGCGTGTCCGCCTGTCGCCAGCCGGTCACATCCTCGGCTCGGCGTACGTCGAGTTCGACATCCGGCAGGGCGCCGACCGGCAGCGCATCGTCTTCTCCGGTGACCTCGGCGCTCCCTGGACGCCGCTGCTGCCCGCTCCGCGGTCGCCTTACGCGGCCGACATCGTCGTCCTCGAGAGCACCTACGGCGATCGACTGCACGAAAGCCGCAAGGACCGGCGCCAGCGCCTGCAGGCGCTCTGCGAACACGCTTTCGGCAACGGCGGCAGCATCCTGATTCCGGCGTTCAGCATCGGCCGGACACAGGAACTGCTCTACGAGATCGAAGAGATCATTCACCGCAACCGCCAGCGTCCGGCCGCCCCCGGCGTCGACTGGCAGGATCTCGACATCATCGTCGATTCGCCGCTGGCCGCCGACTTCACTGCCGGGTACATGCGGCTGCGCGAGCACTGGGACAGCGAGGCACGGCGCAAGTTGGCCGCCGGCCGCCATCCGCTCGATTTCGCGCAGCTCACCACGATCGACGACCACGCCAGCCACCTGCGCACCGTCGACTTCCTCGCCCGCAGCGGGCGGCCGGCGATCGTCATCGCCGCCAGCGGCATGTGCAGCGGCGGGCGGATCGTCAGCTATCTCAAGGCGATGCTCGGCGACCCGCGTCACGACGTGCTGTTCACCGGCTACCAGGCAGCCGGCACGCCCGGGCGGATCATCCAGAAGTTCGGCCCGGGCGGCGGGCACGTCGAACTCGACGGCCAGCGCCACGACATCCGCGCCGGCGTTCACACCCTCGGTGGCTACTCGGCGCACGCCGATCAGAAGGACCTGCTCAACTTCATCGGCCGGATGCGCGGCAGGCCACGCCAGATCCGCCTGGTGCACGGTGAAAACGGTGCCAAGCAGGCACTCGCCGCGGCGCTGACCAGGCTCCATCCGGAAATCGAAGTCCTGATCCCCTGAAGCCAACGAGTTCGCAGACCGCGCCCCGCGAACCGCTCGCAGAACAGGCTGCCGCACCAGCCACCCGCTCGCCGATCGGCGCTCGAGCGCACTCGGCTGGGGAAGGCCGGCGGATCGGTGGGCGATGCCTTGCTCGCTGCAACCGCTTCCCTTATCATCCGCGTTCACCTCTTGAACGATGATCATGAAACCCGCTGAACAGGCTCAGCTGCGCATCCTGAGGATTCTCGACGAAGAGCCCGGCGTCAGCCAGCGACAGCTCGCCGGCAGGCTCGGCGTGAGTCTCGGAAAAGCCAACTACCTGCTCAGGGGGGTTGCTGGCCAAGGGCTACGTCAAGGCGGGCAACTTCCTGCGCGCCGAAGACAAGCTTCGCTACGCCTACCTGCTCACTCCCGAAGGGATCGCTGCCAAGCTGCAACTGACGCGGGCGTACCTGGCCCGCCGGGAAGACGAGTATCTGGCGATCAAGGCGGAGATCGTGGCGATGCGCGACGAACTGGCGAGGCAGGAGCAGAGAGCTTCCGGGCTCTGACGCGGATCCGACCGGCGGAGCAGTCGGAAGTCAGCGCCTGACTCGACTTCCAGGTGGCGGGTGGCGAACGCGGTGGGCCAGCAGAGCTCGGGCAATCGCCGAGACGGAAGAGGGCAGTGCAACGCCGATCACGTGCTGAATGCTCAGGCATTCGGGCATGGCGGTAGCCTGCCTGGAGCGTCTCGGGCAGGATCCACGCCTGTAGAAGAACCCGCCCGGGTGGCGCGTCGGCCGGGATCAGGACTCGGGCCAGAACATGAACGTTGGCATCGTCGGCGGCGGCATCAACGGGCTCTGCTGCGCGTGGCTCCTCCAGCAGCAGGGCCATGCCGTTCGACTGTACGAACGAGACCGTCTGATGGCCGCGACCAGCTCGCGCTCGTCCAAGCTGCTGCACGGCGGTTTGCGTTACCTCGAGAACCTCGAATTGCGCCTGGTCCGCGAAGCGCTGCGCGAAAGGGACGCCTGGCTGCGCCGCGCTCCCGAGCTCACCAGCCCATTGCGCCTGGTGATGCCGATCTACCGGGACAGCCGCCGGCAACGCTGGCTGGTCCGCGCCGGACTGTTCCTCTATGAGCACCTGGCCGGGCAGAGTGCCCTGCCGCCTTCGCAGTGGTGTGCCCCTCGCGAGATGCTCGCCAGCGACCCGCAACTGCGCGCAGAGGGCCTGCTCGGCGGCTATGCCTTCTTCGACGGTCAGATGGACGATCGGCGTCTCGGACTCTGGGTTGCCAGGCAGGCACAGGAAGCTGGCGCCATCCTCGGCGAAGCTTGCGAAGTACGCTGTGTCGACCGATCCGGCCGAATTCGTTTGGCCGACGGTACGTCACGGCAGCACGACCGGCTGATCAACGTTTGTGGGCCCTGGGCCGAACAGCTCCTGCACCAGAGTGGAATCGCTTCGCCCTATCATCTCGACCTCGTTCGGGGCAGCCACCTGGTCGTCGATCGGGCCTGCCCGCAAGCCTACCTGCTCGAAGTCCCGAGCGAGCCGAGAATCGCCTTCGTCCTGCCGTGGCAAGGCAAGACCCTCGTCGGCACCACCGAGGTGCGGCAGTCGATCGATGACCCGGTCGCCTGCGCCGATAGCGAACGCAACTACCTCCTGGCGGTCCTGCGCCACTACTTTCCCGGCCAGGACAGAACTGCCGAGGTCGTCGAGACCTTTGCCGGAGTCCGCCCGCTGCTTCGCTCCGCCACAGACCCGACCCGGGCCACCCGCGAGTACGCCATCCATCGCGACAGCGCGCTGATCAGCGTCTTCGGCGGCAAATGGACCACCGCCTGTGCCCTTGCCCGGCGAGTCGCCGCAACCCTTGACTGAACTCGTCCGTACAGCGCACGGGCCGCGAGCTCGCACGCGGCCTTCCCGCGGTCAGGAGGCCCCCCGCAGAGAGCCCCTTTCCATGCCCTGCGCGAACTCCGCTGAGTGCCTCCGGATGCAGGGGGAGGGCGGCCGGGCGGCACGAAGGGCGGCGTCACTATGCCCTTCTCCGGGGTCAACAGCTGTACTGTCACCTCATCTCTGTGCAGGGAGAAGCGCATGAGATTGGCCACGACGGAGCAATCGGCGATCCGCGAAGCGATTCACGCGGTCGATGGAGAGGCGGCGATCTACCTTTTTGGCTCACGCGTCGACGACGCAGCCAGGGGCGGGGACATCGATCTGCTGGTGCTTTCCAGCAAGATCGATCTCCTGGCCAGGCTGGGTATCCTGGCCCGGCTGCACCAGCAGCTCGGCGAGCGCAAGATCGACCTCGTCGTGTATGCGGACGCATCCCGGCCTTTCCCGCGAATGGTCATCGAACAAGGCGTGCGACTGTGATGCAGAGCAAGGCTGAACTCCTGCGCGAAGAACTGTCTGGCCTGCAGCTCGCCGCCGCGCACTTGCGGCATTCGACCGAACGATGCCGTGAGCTGATTGGTCAGGAGGCGTTGTCGCCGGAACAACTGGAGCGCTTCGAATCCTTCACCAGCCGTTTTGCACGATTGGCGGACCTGCTGATTCAGCGCGTCTTCCGCCTGATCGATGAGCTCGAGCTGACGGGCGGTAGCTCCGTGCTCGACCGAATCTACCGCGCGGAAAAACGGGGTTGGGCCGACGCGGCTGAACTGATCACCATCCGCGAGCTGAGAAACCTGATCGCTCATGAATACGCGGCCGAGAAGATGCTCGAGATCCATACTGCTGTCGCAGCCTTGTCTCCGATACTCCTGGCCGTCGTGCCGAAGGTGATCGCCTACGCCACGATCACCCTCGAAAAGTACGCAAGATGAGAGCGGGCAATCGCCTGCTCGCCCTGGCTCGTGTCTCGTTTCGTGCGCCCGAGGGCGTTCGCGCTGTAGCTTCGTGTCGAGGCCCGGGTCTGCCGACCGCATGACGACGATCGAACGGGTTCGCCCGGTGCTGCTGCGCCACCCCCAGGTCAGGCTGGCGATACTCTCTAACTCGCTGGCCGCCGGGGCCATGTGCGTCTGCAGGCGGCCACGCTCGAACAGTTCGACGGCTGGGCCGGGCGCCAGCCTCGCTCATCCTGCTCACCCATTCATCAGAAAGGCTGCACACCCGCCATGACCCCCTACACCGCACACCCGACGGCGATCATCGATCAAGGCGCAGAGATCGGCGCCAACACCCGCATCTGGCACTGGGTGCACGTCTGCAGCGGCGCGCAGATCGGCGCTGACTGCTCGCTCGGGCAGAACGTCTTCGTCGGCAACCGGGTGCGCATCGGCGACAACGTCAAGATCCAGAACAACGTCGCGGTGTACGACAACGTCACCCTCGAAGACGACGTCTTCTGCGGGCCGAGCATGGTGTTCACCAACGTCTATAATCCGCGCAGCCACGTCTCGCGCAAGCACGAATACCGCGATACCGTCGTCCGGCGCGGCGCCACGCTCGGAGCCAACTGCACCATCGTCTGCGGCGTGACCATTGGCGAATACGCCTTCGTCGCCGCCGGCGCCGTCGTCAACCGCGACGTCAAACCTTACGCGCTGATCGCCGGCGTTCCGGCGAAGCAGATCGGCTGGGTCAGCGCCCACGGCGAGCGTCTCGACCTGCCGGTCAGCGGCGACGGCGAGGCCCGCTGTCCGGCCACCGCAACACGCTATCGTCTCGTCGGAGACAAGCTGACCCTTCAGGAGAACTGACCATGCGCATCGAAGCCGTCTTCGACCACGGCCGAATCGAACTGCCTGCCGATATCGCGTTCCGGCACCCGAGGTTCCGTGTCGCGGTGATCGTTCCTGACGACGAACTCGCCGGAACCGAGAAGGCTGCGACACCGGTTGCGAATTCCCCCGGGCCCGCAATCGCGGACGTCCATCCGGAGCCCGACTCTCCGGGCAAACGACCGATCCGCGAGGCGATCGACGAGATGCTTGGTCCCTGGAAAACCCAGCTTGGCGGCGGCCCCCCGCTCGAAGACGGCGACATCGACCGATTGCGCGACCAGGCTCTACGGGAGAAACACCTTGAGTACCGATAGGCATCTGGTCCTCGACCTCAGTGTCGTTGTCGAACTCTGGCTCAGGCCGGAACGTTCGCAGCCCATCGACCAGCTCTTCGGCTTCGCCGAAAGCGGCCAGGTCTGTCTCTGGGTCAGCGCAGCCAGTCTCCCGACCCTCGAATTCATCTGCATTCAGCGTTTCAAGGAGCGGGGGATCGAGGCCATTGCCGCTCGCTCACTGGCCAGGCGTCTGCTCAGCGACTTGCTGCAGCGGGTCAAGGTGCTGAGCAATCGGGGATACGATCAGAGCGACGTCCATCGCCAGGCCCGCGATTTCGAGGACGCCCAGATCGCGGCCAGTGCGCGCTGCCTTTCCGGGGGACAGGTGTCGATCGTCTCGCGCGACGCCACCTTCGACGCACTCGGAGAGTTTCCGGTGGTCACCCCAGAGCAGGCACTGGAAGGGTTGTCGGTCGAGGAAGGGGTTCCAGCGCCGCACGCGCTGCAGTTCATCGACCTGGGGAGCCAGCAAAGGTCGATCCGCCCGCAACTCGAGCGCAACCTCGACAGAGTGCTGCACCACGGCCAGTACATCATGGGCCCGGAAGTCCGCCAGCTCGAAGAGAGACTCGCCGGCTACACCGGCGCGAAGCACTGCATCAGCGTCGCATCGGGCACCGAGGCCCTGCTCATTGCGCTGATGGCGCTCGGCATCGGTCCGGGGCACGAAGTGATCACCACCCCGTTCACCTTCGTCGCCACCGCCGAGGTCATCGCGCTCTGCGGAGCCGTCCCCGTCTTCGTCGACGTCGAGCCCGACACCTGCAACATCGACCCCGACCGGATCGAAGCGGCGATCACCCCGAAAACCCGGGCGATCATCCCGGTCTCGCTCTACGGCCAGGTCGCCGACATGGACGAGATCAACGCCATCGCCGCGCGTCATGGCCATCTCCCGGTGATCGAGGACGGCGCGCAGAGCCTCGGCGCGATCTACAAGGGCAGACGCAGCGGCGCGCTGTCGACGATCGGCTGCACGAGCTTCTTCCCGAGCAAGCCGCTCGGCTGCTACGGCGACGGCGGCGCGATCTTCACCAGCGACGACCCGCTCGCCAAGGCCATGCGCGAGATCCGCGTGCACGGCCAGGACCGGCGCTACCATCACCCGCGTCTCGGCGTCGGCGGGCGCATGGACACCCTGCAATGCGCCGTCGTGCTCGCCAAGCTCGACCAGCTCGACCATGAAGTCGAAGAGCGCCAGCGCATCGGCGCGCGCTACCAGCACCTGCTCGCGCAGGTGCCCGGCGTGCAGCGGCTCGTCGTCCGGCCCGACCGGACCTGCGTCTGGGCGCAGTTCACCGCCCAGGTCGATGGTCGCCAGGCGGTTCTCGATCGCCTGTCGGCCGCCGGAATCCCGACCGCGGTCCATTACCCCGTGCCGCTGCATCGTCAGCCGGCCTACGAGACGTCCTGCCGGATCGCCGGGAGCCTCGAACACTCGGAGGCCGTCGCCGCCCGCGTCGTCAGCCTGCCGATGCACCCCTATCTCGACCAACGCACGCAGGAGCGGATCGTCGACGCCCTGGCCGCGGCCGTCGGATGAAGATCGTCACCGTCGTCAGGGCCCGGCCCCAGTTCATCAAGGCTGCGGCGGTCCGTCGCGGGGTTGATCCACGCCGGCGCAACTCGCGCTGAACCGGGACAACCACCGGTGGATCGCCCGAGCTACCAATTGCTCGCCCTGTACTCTTCCGGCAGCCTGTCTGGCCGGACGTTTCAACAGACACCCGTCGATCATGGCCACTGACTCCACCCCGGACACCGGCTACAAGCTGATCTTCACGCACGCCGTCGTCGTCGAAGACCTGCTGCGCGGCTTCGTTGGCGAAGACTGGGTCCAGGAACTCGACTTCTCGACGCTCGAGAAGTCGGGTGGCAGCTACGTCACCGACGACCTTCGCGAACGCGAAGAAGACGTGATCTGGAGGATTCGGTGGCGCGACCGCTGGCTGTACATCTACCTGCTGCTCGAATTCCAGAGTGCCGTCGATCCCTGGATGGCCGTGCGGATACTCGTCTATACCGGCCTCTTGTACCAGGACCTGATCCGCAGGAGCGAAGTGCGCCGCGGTGAAAAGCTGCCGGCAGTCGTCCCACTGGTCGTCTACAATGGCCGTGATCCATGGAACGCCGCCCGGGACATCGGCGAGCTGATCGAGGAACTGCCCGGTGCCCTGAAGTGCTATCGGCCGGTGAACCGCTACTTTCTGCTCGAAGAAGCGAGCATCGAGGAGGCGCAGCTGGCTGACGAGTCGAACACGGTCGGTGGCATCATCCGGATCGAGACGAGTGCTGCGCCCTCGGACATCCGTCGAGCCGTCGCGCAGCTACAGCAGCGGCTGCAGGGTCCGGAGTACGACACCCTGCGCCGGGCGCTGGTCGTGTGGATCAAGCGCGTCGTGCTTCGGCGGCTGATGCCCGGCCAGGCAATCCCGGAAGTCAACGAACTACAGGAGATCGACACCATGCTGGCCGAAACGGTCGACAACTGGACACGACAGTGGAAGGAAGAAGGGCTGCGGGAAGGCCGTCTGGAAGGCCGTCTGGAAGGCCGTCTGGAAGGCCGTCTGGAAGGC
>NZ_JAMTDX010000011.1:0-29737 GCF_023806625.1 Accumulibacter sp. | reverse complement strand
GGAAGGCCGTCTGGAAGGCCGTCTGGAAGGCCGTCTGGAAGGCCGTCTGGAAGGCGAGAGCGCAGTTCTGAGAAAGCTGCTCGAACGCCGTTTCGGGCCGTTGCCGGACTGGGCCCGACAAAGGCTCGCCGAGGCGGCAGTCGAGCAACTTGAAGCCTGGGCGCTCGAGGTGCTCGATGCCGGCACGCTCGAGGAGGTGTTCAGGGAGGATTGACCGACGGGCCAGCAAGCAGGGAACTGCCTGCATCCGTTGCCCCGTCCGATGCTGCTCCGCAGTTGATCCTCCCGCACAGCGCCGGATCCCGTTCGGGGCGAGCCGATCGGCCGATCGCTCGATCCGGGGGCCGTTGGTCAGCCTGCCTGACACGGTCAGCAGCATCATCCCGGTCCAGACCAGGGCCGAGCCGCCAGCCATGCTTCGCGCCAATGTTCGCGCCACAATGGCCGGATGCTCATCGGATCGTCAGGCCCGGGACGCCACGGGGGTCCCTGTCGGGCGACGGGCGCTGCGGTCCGACGCCGGCCGAGCGCCCGCACGGCCCGTAAGCCCGCGGGCAGCACGTAGTCACGCAGAGGTTCTCTCTCCTCACTATTTGATGCGGCTCAGCCCTCCACAGATCGAAGCAATCCGGCTCGTCGTCCGACAGATCGTTGGCGAGAACGCACGCGTCCGTGTCTTCGGGTCGCGAATCGACGACCTCGCGCGTGGCGGCGACCTCGACCTGATGATCGAATTGGTCGACCCCGTAGCGAACCCTGCGCTGGTCGCAGCGCAGATCGGCGCCCGGGTCTCGCGCGTCCTCGATGGGCGCAAGGTCGACGTGCTGCTCGGCGCTCCAAACCTGCGCCGGCTGCCGATTCACGAAGTCGCCGCCCGGGAAGGCATCCTGCTATGAACCTCGAGTCCAGCCTGGCCGAGCGCCTGCGCTTCCTGATCCGGGTCGTCCGCAAGGAATGCGCGTACCTCACGCACACCGATCGGCGGCTGTTTGCCGCTCCGTTCTCCGTAGAGATGGCCGCCGAGCTCGATCGGGACCACGATCTCGCCGAGCGTGTCGATGCCTTCGCCAGCCGCTATGCCCTCCTGCAGGACACCCTCGGGGACAAGCTCCTGCCGCTGGTTCTTCGTGCGCTTGGCGAAAAGCCCGGAGCCGTCATCGACAATCTCGACCGGGCCGAGCGCCTCGGTCTGCTCGGCTCCGCCGACCACTGGATGGCCATGCGCAGAATCCGCAACCAGATGGTCCATGAATACATCGAGGATCCGGAGCAGTTGACCAGCGCGCTGCTGGCCGGGCACGGCTTCGTTCCCGTGCTGGTCGCCACTGCCGATGCGCTGATCGGCGAAGCCGAAAGGCGCGGCTGGGCCTGATGATAACGGAAGCGCCGGCAGGCGAGCGTCGCCGGTGAGCCGTGCGGCCGCGGGGCACGCCTCGCCCGGATGCGCCGACTCGATGCACGCTGCGCCAGCGTCCCTCGTCCGCCGGCCCTGTCTGCCGCGGCCCGCGCCGAACTCGCCCAACTGCCGGCACGCGGCAAACGTGAAGAAATCCACTCCCAACCGGATCGGGCGGTGAGACCATCCCGCGCGTTGGCGGTCTTGGGCGTGCCGTGCGAGGCGCTCCGGTCGGCGCCACCGCAGGATCACCCGCGCGGCTGCCGGCAGTTGCCGCAACCCGCGCCGACCCGGCGGGAGTGCCATCGTGCGCCGAATGTGTAAAAATTTACACCCGCTCCGGTCGGTCGGCGAGATTCTTGCGGGATCGTTCGAGGAGCGGGCGCGCCGTGCGGGCTCTCGGTTGGCCGGGCGAGGACGGCGCTGCGCCGATCACCTGCTGACTGCTCAGGCATTCGGGCATGGCGGTAGCGTGCCTGGAGCGTCCTGCCGTCGCGCAGGAACTGGGCTCTGCCCGTTTCGCTGACGGCGTCCCTGGCCGGCCCTGGCTGGCCAGGAGGTGGCCGGTCACCACGCCTCTCCTGTCTGTCTACCGATCTGGACTGGCCTGGCATGTTGGATTGTCGGCTCAAGCGGATAAGTGACCCGCGGTATCGTGCGCTCAGAGCCGCTGCGTGGCCAATCTGCGAGCAGATGCCCGTGTTCAGCTGCGCCCCAACGCATCCGGATGACCCGACGCCGCTCAACCTGGCCGAGTACTACGCGCTCATGCAGATCAGGTTCGGCAGGTCGGGGTCTGATGGTCGACGACTGGAAAGGGATATTCTCCTTCCCCTTCGAAGTCGAGGTATTCAGGAATGGTTGCTGCCATCGGTACGTCCTGAACGTCGTCAACTGGCGAAGCACGGTAGAGCTGCGATTTTTCAAGGTGGTCACCGACGCACAGCGGTTTGCTTCGAGGCTCTACCGGCCGCCAATCGAAGACGAGTTCTCCGCACGGGAAATGCAGTGCGTCGATGGCTACCTGTATGGCCGCCGGATTGCGTTGCGAGAGCGTCGCGGGTACCGCGAAGTTCCCGACTTCGTCGGGAAGATCGAGATGCAGTTGGTGATTCTCGGCTACCGCGGCGGTCTGTTCTTCCAGCATCGGTACGACGACCCGGATGAATTCTGGCGGGATGTGTGGGGCGATCCCCGGCTGAGAGAGCCGGCCATATGCGAGCAAGAATGGCCAGAGGCACTCGATCCGGACTGGTTTGTCGTGCGACTCCGGCAATGAACCCGTTGCTGCTGCGGCGCATCTCGACCCGACGCCTCACCACGCCTGCGAGGCGGGACGATCGGATCAGGACGCAAGGCTTCGCGGTCATCGGCCACGAGGAATGGACTCAATCGACCGCGCAGAACAACCGGGTTGGGCCGACGCGGCTGAACCGTTCAGCACCCGTGAGCCGAGAGACCTGATCGCGCATGAATACTCGACCGAGAAGATGCTCGAGATCCATACGGCTGTCGCGGCCTCGTCTCCGATACTCCTGGCCATCGCGCCGAAAGTGAGCGCACCCGCCACGGTGACCATAGAGAAGTACGCAAGATCAGAGCCGGCCATCGCCTGGCCCTTGCTCAGGACTGGTGTGCGATAGCCATGCCCGGTCCATCGCCACGCGGAACTCCGCCGACCACCCGACGGCAGAACAGGACTCCGACCGCGGCATCCCGAACGCGGGACCATCGCCCGGCACCGGCCGCGACCCCGCGCGGTTCACCCGCGAAGGCCGCCAGCGAAGAGCCTCGGGCACATCCGGGGCCGAGACGATCGTCTCCGCGGCTCCGCGACGACTCCCTGCCCACCGCTCCAGGCCCCTGCCGCTGACCAGCGTGATCGACCCCGATACCTCTTCCCGCGTCGCCGACAGCTACGACAGCCCGTGGAAGGACATGCTCGAGCATGCCTTCCCGGAGTTCATGGCCTACTATTTCCCGGCGGCCCACGCGCAGATCGACTGGACGCGCGGCCACCAGTTCCGAAACACCGAACTGCGGCAGGTCGTTCGTGACGCCGAACTCGGCAGGCGCTTCGCCGACGCGCTCGTCCAGGTCACGCTGGCCAACGGCGAAGAACGCTGGATCTACATCCACGTCGAAGTTCAGGGCCAGCGCGATGCCGATTTCGCGCAGCGCATGTTCACGTACAACTATCGGCTCTACGACCGCTACGCCTGTCCGATCGCCAGCCTCGCCGTACTCGCCGACGACGACGACCGCTGGAAGCCCGACCATTTCGGCTTCGAGGTGCTCGGCTGCCGCCACCACCTGCATTTCCCGATCGTCAAGCTCAGCGAGTTGAGCGAGGACGCCGAGAACCTGGCCGCCAACCCCAACCCCTTTGCCCTGGTCACCGCCGCTTACCGGCGTGCCCGGCAGACACGGCATGACGCCGAAGCACGGTACCTGGCCAAGCGCCACCTCGTCCGCCTGCTCTATCGACACGGCTGGGAGAGACAGCGCATCCTCGACCTCTTCGCCGTGCTCGACTGGATGATGCGCCTGCCGGATGCCCTGGAACAGAAGTTGTGGAAAGATATCGAAGAGATTGAAGGAGAAACGCGAATGCCCTATGTCACGAGTGTCGAACGCCTGGCCAAGCAGCGCGGGATGGAGGAGGGCCTCCAGCAAGGCATCCAGCAAGGCCTCCAGCAAGGCATCCAGCAAGGCATCCAGCAAGGCATCCAGCAAGGAACGGAGCAAGGCCTCCAGCAAGGCACGGAGCGAGGCGAGCGAATCGGCGAAGCGAAGGTCGTCGAGCGCCAGCTTGCCAGACGCTTCGGTCCGCTCGACGCCGAAACCCGTGCGCGCCTGCAAGCGGCCACGCTCGAACAGCTCGACCGCTACGCCGACCGGCTTCTCGACGCCGCCACCCTCGACGAAGTCTTCAGCGACAGCTGATCGTTCATGCCTGTCCGATCGTCAGCCTCGCCGCACGCGTCAGCCTCGCCGTACTCGCCGACGACGACGACCGCTGGAAGCCCGACCATTTCGGCTTCGAGGTGCTCGGCTGCCGCCACCACCTGCATTTCCCGATCGTCAAGCTCAGCGAGTTGAGCGAGGACGCCGAGAACCTGGCCGCCAACCCCAACCCCTTTGCCCTGGTCACCGCCGCTTACCGGCGTGCCCGGCAGACACGGCATGACGCCGAAGCACGGTACCTGGCCAAGCGCCACCTCGTCCGCCTGCTCTATCGACACGGCTGGGAGAGACAGCGCATCCTCGACCTCTTCGCCGTGCTCGACTGGATGATGCGCCTGCCGGATGCCCTGGAACAGAAGTTGTGGAAAGATATCGAAGAGATTGAAGGAGAAACGCGAATGCCCTATGTCACGAGTGTCGAACGCCTGGCCAAGCAGCGCGGGATGGAGGAGGGCCTCCAGCAAGGCACGGAGCAAGGCGAGCGGATCGGCGAAGCGAAGGTCGTCGAGCGCCAGCTCACCAGACGCTTCGGTCCGCTCGACGCCGAAACCCGTGCGCGCCTGCAAGCGGCCACGCTCGAACAGCTCGACCGCTACGCCGACCGGCTTCTCGACGCCGCCACCCTCGACGAAGTCTTCAGCGACAGCTGATCTTTCTTTGCGAATCCTGCTGGACGGGGAGGACGTCTCGGGACGGCTGAACCGGAAGCTGACCGGCTGGGCGACCTACTTCTGGGTTGGTCTCGTCAGACCGGCGTATCGGGCGATCAATTCCCTCGTCGCCCGACGGCTCCGGCGGTGGTTGTGCAAGAAACATCAGGTTCCCGGCAATGGGTGGGCGCGCTACCCCAACCAGTACCTCCATCAGCAGATGGGCCTGGTCAATCTGCCGGCGGAAATCCGCGACCTTCCATGGGCAAAGGCACGATGCCTTGTCCGAGAGCGGGATCCGCGAGAAGCGCCTGTGCGGTTCGATGAGCGGAGTGTGGAAACCGGGTTATGGCAAGGCTGCTTGGGCGCCGTCAGACGCAAGGGACGGAAACTGACAAGCCAAACCTGTCGCCGCCGCGCCACATCTCGACTCCACCTTGTCTCCATCCCGGTTTCTCCTTGGCCTACCGAATGATGCGAGCAGAGACGATGACCTCCGACGAGGTGATTCGGTCGGTGCTGTCGAGGCACCCCCAGGTCAAGCTGGCAGTGCTGTTTGGTTCATTGGCAGCGGGTACGGCACGTCCCGACAGCGACCTCGACCTGGCGGTGGCGGATGACCAGCCGCTGAGCGTCGATGCCAGGATGGCGTTGATCGACGATCTCGCGCAGCAGACGGGCAGGCCGGTCGATCTGATTGATCTGAAACTGGCCGGGGAACCGTTGCTCGGGCAGATTCTGACCCGTGGCCGGCGGATCGTTGGCAGTGACGAGCGCTACGCGCAACTGCTGGTCCGGCATCTGGTCGATGACTCGGACTTTGCACCCTATCGCCGCCGCATGCTGGCCGAAAGGAGGAGTGCGTGGATCGGTCCGTAGTTGAACAGAAGCTCGAGTCCCTGCGCCGCTGCATTGCCCGCGTGCGTGCAAAGTGCCCGCAAGATCCGGCGACACTGGCCAGGGATATCGATGCCCAGGATATCGTCACGCTGAATCTCACCCGTGCCGTGCAGATTTCCATAGCTCTGGCGGCCCACCTGATTGCCAGCCGCGAGGTGCCGGTACCGGGAACAATGGGGCAGGTCTTCGAAGCATTGAGCACACTTCGGCTGATCACGCCGGAACTTGCCACCCGAATGAAGAAGGCGGTCGGCTTTCGCAACATTGCCGTCCACAACTACGACGCCATCGACTGGCAGATCGTCCACCGCATCTGCCAGACGAATCTCGATGACTTCCGGAACTTCGCGCAATGCATCGAAAAACAGTGCGAGAAACAGTGACAATATACGTTTGTTGACTTTGTCCCGTTACTCTCCAACTCGACCGCGGTGGCAGGTCTTGCGTCGAGCGAGGGCGACAACACGGCAGCGGGGAAGGAAGCAAGCGGTCGGCAGTTGGGCGCGCCCCGCGGGTGCTGCGGTTGGCAACGCGCCGGCAATGTTGATCCGGCTGGCCAGGATTTGCCCGTTGTCTCCTCTTCGGGATCTGGTTTCCATACTGCCCCTTTCCCGGGAAACCGCCCCCCGAACACGCCCGCAAGGGCGACGTGAGCCGGGGCGAGGAACTGCCGGCGGCGTTCCCGTTGGTCATCTATCATCTAAAGTGGCCGTGATCCGCGGGGCGCCGCCCGCGACGTTGGCGAACTGATCGACGAACTGCCGGGAAGCCTGAAGTGCTATCGCCCGACGGACCGCTATTTTCTGCTCGATGAAGGGAGCGTCGAAGAAGAGCAACGGGGCGACCAGTCGAACACGCTCGGCGGCATCATCCGGATCGAGATGAGTGGTACGCCCGCCGACATCCGTCGAGCCGTCGCGCGGCTTCACCAGCGGCTGCAGGGTCCGTAGTACCACAACCTGCGCCGGGCGCTGGTCGTGTGGATCAACCGGATCGTGCTTCGCCGGCTGATGCCCGGCTAGGCCCTACCGGAACTCGAAGACTTGCAGGAGATCGACACCATACTCGCGGAAACGGTCGAAAGGTGGACCCGCCAGTGGAAAGCGGAGGGTCGCCAGGAAGGACGGCAGGAAGGGCGAAGCGAAGGCGAGAGCGTCCGGCTCCAGAAGCGGCTCGAACGGCGCTTCGGGCTTCTGCCAGGCTGGGCGAGCGAGCGGCTCGGGCAGGCGACTCCCGACCAGCTCGAAGCGTGGGGGCTGGAGCTGCTCGATGCCTCGCGCCTCGAGGACGTCTTTCGGCAAAGCTGACGGAAGGTCGCTGCGCAGCCGACGCGGCAGGCGCTCGACTTCAAAGAGGCCCTCGTGCGCTTCGCAGGCCTCGGCAGCGAGCATTTCCATGCACTCCCGACTGCCCTCGCTCATCCCTCCGGTAACGGATCGCGTGACGCGCAATGCCGGCGACGAGAAAAGTGTGAAGAACGTCACGCTCCGAGGCGCCAGGCGGTGAGACGATGCCGGGACCAGCGAACGGCCACGCCGTTCTGTCTGCCTCGCCGACCACGGCGGCAGGGTGGGGCAGTCCATGGCGTTCGGCAAACAGCCAGGATGTACGGGCTACGCCGCCCGCGAGCGAGCACCGACGGTACAGCGAAAGCCGCGCTCTCAGAAGTGCTCGCAGGAAAGCCGACGCCTGGACAATGACCTGCTGAATGCCAACGCATTCGGGCATGGCGGTAGCCTGCCGGCAGGCTCTGCCCGCGAAGCTTCGCCGCCGCCCCGCCCACGGACCACCGCCCACCCAGAGGCACTCCCGGAGCCGTTCCCGGCGGGCCACCGCGCAGCAATCGCCGGGCTGAAGGGCCGGGAATGGCCCATTCGCAGTCGAGCCATCGAGCGAGTGCGCTCCGATCGCCCTGGACGAGGCCATCGGCGAGCCCTTCGAAGCCGAGCCGGTGGCCCGAGCCTACGGGGCTACGACGAAATCGACGTGCTGCCGGCGGATGCGAATGCCCCGGGCCTGCTGCATTGCCACCCGCGGCGCCGCGATTTTCATTGATGCGCTGCCGGGCGGCTTCGCGGGCTGTCTGATGAACGATGGTTACGGCGTCTGCCGTTCGGTCCCCAACCGCGTTCGCTGCCTGGTGCATCTCCTGCCGCGGGATCGCCAGCCCACGTCAAGGAGGTTTGGGTCCATCGTGGAAACCAGCGAACGGCTTGAAATGCAGAGACTGCTGGCCCGGTTGTCTGAATCTTGCGAATACGATCTTGTGCAGGCTCGCCGTCGCGCTGAGGCCTTGATCGGCAGCGGCTTTGGCGTCGCCGATGCAGCCCATGTCGCTTTCGCCGAGCAGGTGGCGGGCTATTTCATTACTTGCGATGACAAACTGCTGAGCCGCTGGGCACACGCCGAATTGTCAATTTACGCGATGAACCCGCTGGAATTCATTGCTCAGGAGAGACGATGAGTCGCGAGACACGGATGACCGAAGAACGACTCATCCGTCAAGCGACCGATGTCCTGATCGAAAGTTTGGGCGTCGTGGAGGCCACCCGCTTTCTCACCCTGAAGCGCGAAGGCCGTCTCGAGTCAGTGGAACGGCACAGAGCATGGCAACGAGAGCTGGACAAGAAGTTGTTCTTCGCGGAGGCTTTTGGAGCAGAGCAGGAATCCAAAGCAGGGGAAGAATGACGGGAAGAACAGAGGTCAGACCCGGGACCTCCGCACTCGGAGGACACATTGTCTTTGGTCACGCCAGAGGGAGCCCAACTCCCCAACATTCATCGACGTATGCAAATAGCTTGTAAACCATCCCGCAATCAGGCCTACTTTCGTCTTTTGGGTGAGCGAAACGGTGGTTAGGAAAGGGGGACGTGAGTGAGTTTTCCGGCGAAGAGGCAGGCCATGTCGCGGAAGTTCTCGACGCGTCGATAGCCGCGAGCAGCACGGGCTCGCGCTTCCTTCAGTGCGCGATTCATGGCTTCGGCGCGGGCGTCGCACTTCCAGGCTTCGACGCGGTTGAGGATGTTGGTCAGGTGGGTGGTGAGCGTCCGGGTGAGAATCCAGCCGGGAGTTGATGAGCTGTATGTGTTGCCACTTCGGGCGGGCCGGAGAAGCACCATCGCCGATCGTCGTTTTCCATTCAGGGGATTGCCGACTTGAAAATTCTGGTTACCGGCGCCGCCGGCTTCATCGGCATGCACACCGCGCTCAGCCTGCTGCGCCGCGGCGACAGCGTCGTCGGTATCGACAACCTCAACGACTACTGCGACGTCGGCCTCAAGCGCGACCGCCTCGATCAGCTCGCCGGGCAGGGCGATTTCCGGTTCCAGCTCGTCGACCTCGCCGACCGACCGGCGATGGCCGAAGTCTTCGCCCGCGAAGGCTTCGATCGCGTCATCCACCTGGCTGCTCAGGCCGGCGTCCGCTACTCCCTCATCAACCCCGAAGCCTACGTCGACAGCAACCTCGTAGGCTTCCTGAGCATCCTCGAAGGCTGTCGCCACAATCGAGTGCAGCACCTCGTCTACGCCTCGAGTTCGAGCGTCTATGGCGGCAACACGCGCATGCCGTTTTCGGAGCGGGACAACGTCGACCATCCGGTCAGCCTCTACGCGGCCACCAAGAAGGCCAACGAACTGATGGCCCATACTTACAGCCATCTCTATCGACTTCCGACCACCGGCCTGCGCTTCTTCACCGTCTACGGACCCTGGGGCCGGCCCGACATGGCCGCCTTCCTGTTCACCCGCGCGATCCTCGAAGGCCGGCCGATCGACGTCTTCAACCACGGCCAGATGCAGCGCGACTTCACCTACATCGACGACATCGTCGGCGCCGTCGTCCGTGTCTGCGATCGCCCGCCCACCGCGGACGACGACTTCGATCCCGGACACCCCGACCCGGCGACGAGCAGTGCCCCCTACCGCGTGTTCAACATCGGCAATCACCAGCCCGTTCCCCTGCTGGAGTTCATCGGCTGCCTCGAACGCCAGCTCGGACGGCCCGCTGACAAACGGCTGCTGCCGATGCAGCCCGGCGACGTCCCGGCCACCTACGCCGACACCGCCGCGCTCGCCCGATGGATCGGCTTCGCGCCCGACACCCCGCTCGCCGACGGCGTCGCGCGCTTCGTCCGCTGGTACCGCGACTACCACCGCATCTGACCGTCTAGCGAAGGAGATCCCTTGAAAGTCACCGTCATCGGCACCGGCTACGTCGGGCTGGTCAGCGGCGCCTGTCTCGCCGAAGTCGGCAACGACGTCGTCTGCTTCGACGTCGATCCCGAGAAGATCCGCATCCTCGAAGCCGGCGGCATTCCGATCCACGAACCCGGCCTGCAGGACGTCGTCCGGCGCAACGTCGCCGCCGGGCGGCTGCACTTCACCACCGACGTCGAGCACTCGGTGCACCACGGCACGATCCAGTTCATCGCCGTCGGCACCCCGCCCGATGAAGACGGTTCCGCCGACCTCCAGTACGTCCTCGCCGCCGCACGCGCCATCGGCCGGGTGATGACCGACTACAAGGTCGTCGTCGACAAGAGCACCGTCCCCGTCGGCACCGGCGACGCCGTCGATGCCGCCGTCGCCGAACAACTCCGCGAGCGCGGCGTCGACATTCCCTACAGCGTCGTCTCCAATCCCGAATTCCTCAAGGAAGGCGCCGCCATCGAAGACTTCATGCGCCCGGACCGGATCGTCGTCGGCGGATCGAGCGACCAGGCGATCCACCTGATGCGCGCGCTCTACGCCCCGTTCCAGCGCAACCGCGAACGGATGATCGTCACCGACCTGCGCAGCGCCGAGCTGATCAAGTACGCGGCCAACGCGATGCTCGCCACGCGGATCAGCTTCATGAACGAACTCGCCAACCTCGCCGAAGCGCTCGGTGCCGACATCGAGATGGTCCGCCGAGGGATCGGCGCCGATCCGCGAATCGGTTACCAGTTCCTCTACCCGGGCTGCGGCTACGGCGGCTCGTGTTTCCCGAAAGACGTCAAGGCGCTGATCAAGACCGCGCGCCGCGAGGCGCGAATCGACCTGCGCGTCCTCACTGCCGTCGAGGAAGCCAACGAGGCGCAGAAGCACGTCCTCGCGGCTAAGCTGAAGGCGCGCTTCGGCGACCTCGGCGGGCGGCACTTCGCCGTCTGGGGCCTGGCCTTCAAGCCGAACACCGACGACATGCGCGAAGCGCCGAGCCGGACGCTGCTCGCCGACCTCTTCGCCGCGGGAGCGACCGTCACCGCCTACGACCCGGTGGCCATGGACGAGGCGCGGCGGATCTTCGGCGACGCGCCGCGACTGAGCTACGCGGCGAGCCCACTCGCCGCGCTCGACGGTGCCGACGCGCTGGTCATCGTCACCGAGTGGAAGGAGTTCCGCAGTCCGGACTTCGACGCGATAAAGCAGAGACTCCGCCAGCCCGTCATCGTCGACGGCCGTAACCTGTTCGACCCCGAGCTCGTCAGAGGGCAGGGCATCGAGTACCTGGCGATCGGGCGCCGAACGGCGAAGTTGGGGACGGCGTAGCGCCTTCGATGAGCAGCAGGCCTGCCGCAGCTCCGGAGACCGGCAGAATGGCTAACCAGAGAGGGGATAGGAGTACCAGATTGAAAAACCAGAGAGGGGATAGGAGTACCAGATTGAAAAAGGTCGCCCTGATCACCGGCGTCACCGGCCAGGACGGAGCCTATCTCGCCGAGTTCCTGCTCGACAAGGGTTACGAGGTTCACGGTGTCAAACGACGCAGCTCGCTGTTCAACACCGAGCGCATCGACCACCTCTACCAGGACCCGCACGTCGCCGATCGACGCTTCATCCTGCACCACGGCGACCTGACCGACTCGACGAGCCTGATCCGCATCATCCAGCAGGTCCGGCCCGACGAAATCTACAACCTCGCGGCGCAGAGTCACGTCGCGGTCAGCTTCGAGCAGCCCGAGTACACCGCCAACGCCGACGGCATCGGCGCGCTGCGCGTCCTCGAAGCGATCCGCATCCTCGGGCTGGAGAAGAAAAGCCGCTTCTACCAGGCGAGCACCTCCGAACTCTACGGACTCGTCCAGGAAACGCCGCAGAAGGAGTCGACGCCGTTCTACCCGCGCAGTCCCTACGCCGTCGCCAAGCTCTACGCGTACTGGATCACCATCAACTACCGCGAAGCCTACGGCATCTACGCGTGCAACGGCATCCTCTTCAACCACGAAAGCCCGATCCGCGGCGAGACCTTCGTCACCCGCAAGATCACCCGGGCGATCGCGCGCATCGCCCTCGGCCTCCAGGAATGCCTCTACCTCGGAAACCTCTCGGCGCTGCGCGACTGGGGCCACGCTCGCGACTACGTCGAGATGCAGTGGCTGATGCTCCAGCAGGACCAGCCCGAAGACTTCGTCATCGCCACCGGCGTCCAGTACAGCGTCCGCCAGTTCGTCGAGTTCGCCGCTGCCGAGTTGGGCATCGGCGTGCGTTTCGCGGGCGAGGGCGTAGACGAAGTCGCCATCGTCACTGAAGTGCGCGGCAACCAGGCGAAGGTCAAGCCCGGCGAGGTCATCGTCCGCGTCGACCCGCGCTACTTCCGGCCGACCGAAGTCCAGACGCTGCTCGGCGATCCGGGCAAGGCCCGCGAGAAGCTCGGCTGGCAGCCGAAGACCAGCCTGCACGAACTGGTCAGCGAAATGGTCCAGGCCGACTACGCCTCGGCGCGCCGTGATGCGATGGTCAAACTGGCCGGCTTCCAGACCTTCGACCATCACGAATGAGTGCAGTAGATCATGCCTGAAAAGGGGATCCGCATGAATGACATGAGGGCTCTGCTCGCCAAGCAGGTGGCCTTCAATCACCATTACCTGCAGGCGGCCACGGCGGTTTGGGAGGCGGGTCTTGAGTACGTCCCAATTGGCCGTCGCTAGTCAGTAGATGTCGCTCACCCAGAAAGCACTCCATGCCTTCAAGTGGTCCGTGCTGGGCGAGGTTGCCTCGCGGGCAATTGGACCGCTTGTCTTCCTGGTCATGGCACGCCTCCTGGTGCCAACAGACTTCGGCGTGGTCGCGGCGGCAACCGTCATCATCAGCTTCTCGCAGGTGTTTTCCGATGCCGGGCTGGCCAAGGCTCTTATCCAGCGCCAGGACAGGACGGGGGACAGCGCGAATGTCGTTTTCTGGCTCAACTTGGGCATAGGTGTCCTTGTCGTCGCCATCTTGCAACTCGCGGCCCCGCTGATTGCCGGCTTTTTCCATGATCAGCGCATCGCTCCGGTTGTTAGAGTATTGTCGCTGCAGATCCTCCTGGCTGCTTTCTCGTCAGTGCACACCGCGTTGCTTCAAAAGGGCTTGAGCTTCAAGCAACTGTTCTGGGTGCGCCTAGTGACGATCGGCGCTCCCGGTCTGGCATCCATTCCCTTGGCCATGAATGGGTTAGGGTATTGGGCCTTGGTAGCCGGTGGCTTGTTTGGTCAATTGGTGCAGAGCATTGTGCTCTGGAATCGAAGCACTTGGCGGCCGCATTGGGGCTTGGATCGCATATTGGCCAAGGAACTCGTTGGTTTCGGCAAATGGGCCATGCTCAGTGGGCTGCTCGGCTGGTTCTATGGCTGGATGGACGCCATCGTCGTCGGGCACTACCTCGGGCCACATGAGATGGGACTCTACAGGACAGGGAATGCTTTTGTCACGATGATATTCGGAATCATATTTTCCCCCTTGTTGCCCGTCCTCTATAGCCTGTTCTCGCGGGTGCAGGAGGACCTGCCGAGAATAAAGGATGTCGCGCTAACTGTTATGCATGCAAGCGCCTTATTGTCCCTGCCTATTGGACTTGGCATATTTCTCATCAAGGATGAATTCGCTCAAGCCATATTTGGGGATAATTGGGCTGGTGTTGGGCACGTTATTGGCTTCCTGGCAATAACGCATAGCATCGGATGGCTTGTAGGATCAAGTGGCGAGGTGTTCAGAGCGGTCGGCAAACCGTATCTAGAAACGTCCGTCATGGTAAGTACGGTTGCTCTCTACTTTATCGGCTATATTATTGCTATCCAGCATGGACTGCTTGCTTTTCTAGCAGCGCGGCTCTTGCTTGTGTGTATTTCAATCTTATCGCATATAGTTTTGCTAAATAAGACGATTGGCTTGACATTTCGCGGCTTCATCTCTGTATCAAGAGTGCCTCTATTGGCTGTATTGACAGGCTATGCGATACTAGCCTGCGGTTGGGTAATAATCGGCGATGTGAAATACGGCGGTTACCTAATGCTGGTGCTTTTCGCTTTAGTCTATGCGGTCGCGGTCATGCTTTTTGACCGTCGCTTTATTGGGCGCATTCTTGCCCTGCGTAAGGTCTCCTGAACTAAGGAACCGCTGATCAATAGACCCCACACGCGCCAAGGCCGCTCCAGGTGGGGAAACCGAACGCTCGCGGTCAGGCGCCGCGCCGTTCCGGTCGATTTCTCCAGGGTTCAAAGCCTCGCTCTGGCCTTCCGCGCCCCTTTTCCGTGCCCTTCGCCGTGCTCAGGACGCACCTTGGCTGTGAAGGGCGAGAAGCTGCCGCTTGGCGATGACCAGGTTGGCCAGCGCAAACAGAATGTGCAGCTGCGCCGTGTTCTTCTTCAGACCCTTGTAGCGGACTTTCCGGTGGCCGAAGAGGTTCTTCACGATGTGGAAGGGATGCTCGACCTTCGAGCGGATGCTCGCCTTCACCGATTCCAGCCGACGCAGCAGTGGGCCGAGCTTGCTCTCTTCCGGGATCGCTTTCAGCTTGCTGCGCTTGGCCGCCACCGGCCAGTCGATGTCCCGGTCCTTCAGGTCTTCGCGCTTCTCGACACCGGTGTAGCCGGCATCCAGGTACACGCTCTTTTCTTCGCCGTGCAGCACTTCGGCGGTCTGCGTCACGTCAGCGACGTTCGCCGCCGTTCCGACGACCGTATGAACCAGCCCGCTCTCGGCATCGACCCCAATGTGCGCCTTCATCCCGAAGTGCCACTGGTTCCCTTTCTTCGTCTGGTGCATCTCTGGATCGCGGGCCTTCGCTTCGTTCTTCACCGATGGCGGTGCCGGGATGATCGTCGCGTCGGCGATCGTCCCCTCGGACATCAGCAGCCCGGCCGCGCGCAGCTTGCCGTTGACCGCATCCAGCACCACCTTGGTCAGATCGTGCTCTTCCAGCAGGTGCCGAAAGCCCAGCACCGTCGTCGCATCCGGCACCGATTCCCTCGACAGGTCGATGCCAACGAAATCCCGCAACGACTGGCTGTCGGTCACCGCATCCTCGACCCCCTCGTCCGACAGGTGATACCACTGCTGAGCCAGGACCATCCGCAGAATCCGTTCGAGGCCCACCGGCGGCCGACCCCGTTCGCCCTTCGGGTAGTACGGCTCGATCACCGACAGGACCTCCTGCCAGGGGACCACCTTCTCCATCTCGGCAGGAAACTGCTCCCGCCGCGTCACCCGCTTCTTTCCAACAAATTGGGCTTGGGAAGAACTGATCTCCTTCATCGCAGGCGTTCCTCATCAGCCACTCGCCAATCATACCAAACGCATCAAGCCGCGGGCCGATTAAATCAGCGTTTCCTTAACCAAACTCCGTCGCAATGAAAGCGTCTGTAATTATCCCAACGCGGAATCGCGCTGACGTTCTGGTCCGTTGCCTAGCCGCGCTTACGCGGCAAACTCTTCCAAGAGATGAGTTTGAAGTGCTAGTCGTAGATAATGGCTCAATAGACAATACTTGCGACGTTGCGAAGGTCTACGGCCAATCGCTTCAACTCACGTACGTCACGGCGCCAGAACCGGGCCTACACGTTGGGCGGCACGCCGGCCTTCTTCGGGCAAAAGCGGATATCCTCATTTTCGCCGACGACGATATCGAGGCGCTACCGACTTGGGTTGAGGCTGTGGTGGACAGCTTCAAAGACACGAGCGTTGCGCTCGTCGGCGGGAACAACTACCCACTGTTTGAAGACGAACCACCTGCGTGGCTGCTGCGGTGGTGGCAGCGGCCTGTCCAAAAGGGTCGGGCTATGGGTAGCTTGAGCATTCTCGACTTCGGCGAAGGCATCTTCGAAATCAGTCCTGGCTACGTGTGGGGCTGCAATTTTTCAATCAAGCGCCATGTGCTGCTTACGGCTGGCGGCTTTCACCCTGATGGTGTTCCCAAGGAACGGCTGCGTTACCGTGGTGATGGGGAGACTCACGTGTCCAATGTGGTAGGCCGCTTGGGGATGCGCACGCTGTTTAACTCCCTCGCCAGCGTCCGGCACCAAGTGTCAAAGAGCAGGATGACGAAGGGCTATTTCGAGCAGCGTGGCTTTGCGCAGGGGATATCAGACTCGTTCACGGCGATCCGCCATTGGGGCGGGGCGACGCTGCCGCTCTCACAGCAACTTCGCTGGAAACTCGCGCCGCTCCGTTCGGCGATCAGGTCAAGTCTGCGTTCCGTCGCGGCGGCGGACAGTGTAGAACGAGAGCGTCTCGCCGTTGAGCAAGCGATGGCTATCGCGTATCAGAAGGGCTATGAATTTCACCGGCGAGAAGTGCTTGCCGATTCTGAACTCTTGACCTGGGTGCTAAAGGAAAACTATTTATGATCGAACGAATCACGCACCAGGGCAAAGAATTGGCACTTATCCTCCGCCATAGCTTTCATAAAGATGGCATCGAGTTCCTTACCCCCGGAACGTATTCTCAACAAATTGGCTACATGAACCGACCCGCGGGGTACGTTATCGCACCGCACGTGCACAACCCCGTACCAAGGGAAGTGCAGTTCACTAAAGAAGTCCTGTTTATCAAGAGCGGCCGACTGCGGGTCGATTTCTATTCGGACGCACAGGACTACCTGGAAAGCGCGATACTGGAGGCGGGCGACGTCATCCTGCTGGCGTATGGCGGGCATGGCTTCGAAATGCTGCAACCAACAGAGATCATTGAGGTCAAGCAGGGGCCGTATGCTGGTGATAATGACAAGACGCGTTTTCAGCCCGTCGCTGCAGGAGACTTGAAGATGCGCGGAGGTGATCGA
Source organism: Accumulibacter sp. (assembly GCF_023806625.1). Lineage (GTDB taxonomy): Bacteria > Pseudomonadota > Gammaproteobacteria > Burkholderiales > Rhodocyclaceae > Accumulibacter. Next base: position 12,808 of record NZ_JAMTDX010000011.1, on the reverse strand, counting down.
TGATTGCAGTCAACGAACCGTTGCTGGACGGCAACGAGAAGAAGTACTTGATCGAGTGTATTGAATCCGGCTGGATCTCTTCTGAAGGGCCGTTCGTCAAAGAGTTCGAGGAGAAATTCGCGGCGCGTGTCGGTCGCAAACACGGTGTAGCCGTCTGCAATGGCACCGCGGCACTCGATGCCGCCGTCGAGGCATTGGGTATAGGAGTGGGCGACGAAGTAATCATGCCGTCATTCACCATCATCTCCTGCGTACAACAGATTGTCCGTTCCGGTGCCATTCCCGTGCTGGTGGATAGCCACCCGGTGACTTGGAACATGGATATCACCCAGATCGAGGCGAAGATCACGCGGCGCACCAAGGCGATCATGGTGGTGCATATCTACGGTCTGCCAGTGGACATCGATCCAGTTCTGGAAGTCGCCCGCCAGTATGGAATCAAGGTCATCGAAGATGCCGCGCAAATGATAGGTCAAACTTACAACGGCAAGCCATGCGGAACGTTTGGTGATATCAGCACGTTCAGCTTTTACCCTAATAAGCACATTACAACAGGTGAAGGCGGGATGATAGTCACTAACGACGATCATCTGGCCGGGATCTGCCGTGATCTGCGCAACCTGTGCTTCCAACCGACCAAGCGCTTCGTGCACGAGGGGCTGGGCTGGAACCTGAGGTTGACCAACCTGCAGGCTGCGCTAGGCCTCGCGCAACTCGAAAGATTAGATGAGTTCGTCGCGCGCAAGCGTCGTATGGGAGAACGCTACAATGAATTGCTGGCGGGCGTCGAGGGACTGCAGTTGCCCCAAGATAGAGTAGGCTACGCGGAGAACATCTATTGGGTTTATGGATTGGTCCTGGCCGATAACGTCGGCTTCAGTGCGGAGGAGGCCATGCGGCGGCTGGCCGCCGAAGGCGTAGGTTGTCGACCGTTCTTTTGTCCCATGCATCAGCAGCCCGTTCTGAAAAGGAGGGGGCTTTTTGCGGGGGAAAGCTATCCGGTGGCGGAGCGCATGTATCGGCAAGGGTTCTACGTACCTAGCGGCTTAGCAATTTCAGAGGTGCAGATCGCAGACGTCTCGAACGCGGTGAAGAGGATACTCCAATGACCGTATTTCGTGAATATGCTGATTGGTATGACCTTTTTTATGCTGACAAGGACTACCGCGGTGAGGTCGCTTATGTTCATCGCTTGCTCCGAGACCATGGCGCGGAGCCGGGAACGCTGCTCGAGATCGGCTGCGGCACAGGAGCGCATGCTGAGCTATTCATCGAACAGGGCTGGAGTGTTACCGGCGTTGATCTAAGCGAGGAGATGCTATCGCGGGCCAGAAGTCGCTTCGACAATTTGAGTGCCGGAATACGTCGCCGAGGCCGCTTTCTACAAGGCGACGCCCGGACATTGGACCTTGGCGAGCGGTTCGATGGTGTAGTTGCGCTCTTTCACGTGATGAGTTACCAGTCTGGCCAAGATGACCTTGGGCTGGCAATCGCGACGGCGCGGCGGCACCTTCATCCCGGTGGGGTGTTTGTCTTTGACTTCTGGTATGGCCCTACTGTACTGACGCAACTGCCCGAGGTCCGCTTTCGAAAGGTCGAAAACGCGCGTACTGTTGTTCGCCGCTTCGCCACGCCGAATCTAAGAGCGAACGAGAATGTTGTTGAAGTGCATTACGACTTTATCGTCTCACAGAAGTCAGGGAGTGCTGTAGAAGAGCTTTCGGAAATCCATCGTATGCGTTATCTATTCCTACCAGAGATCCGCCAGCTCGCGCTCGCTTGTGGTTTCAAGAAGATGGAGGCATTCGATTGGCTGTCGAATGATCCGCCAAGTCGCGGCAGCTGGAACGCGTGCGCTGTGCTTACGTTAGAAGAGGCATAAAGCAATGGGGAACCTGTCGAAGTCTATTCTCATTTTCTATCTGGCTGCTTCCGCGTTGTCGCCGCTCGTCTATTCCGCCTTAGCAAGCGGCCCAGATCGGTATGAAGTCCAGAAAGCGTCCATTGAGATGATAGCGCTCTCGCTTCTCTTTATAAGCCTAGTTCCTAAAGGAAAAATCCGATTGCTCCCCGTGTCGTTTCTTTTCTATGTGCCATTGATCGCGTTTGTGGGTCTAAACGTGTTTCTCGCCTTGAGCGGTCCCAAAGGGCCACAATGGGCACAAGCGAGCACCTTCTTTGGGATAGCTATGGCGCTAGTCTGTGGGCAACTCAGCGGTCAAACCGCGCGGCCACAAGAGCTAACGGTAGTCTTCAAGTCGACCCTGTGTTATGCGCCCGCAGTTATTGCTGCACTGCTGATGTTCCTGGTCTTCGACAGGTTTACTTATCCACAGGGTGGCGCAATGAAGCCTGTAGCTTATGGCGGCGTCGTTTCCACTGAGCTCTCAAACATTGCTGGTCTCGCGATGATACCGTACGTCGTCCTTTTCGCTGTAGGGCGGAACAGGGCTGGTTGCTTGTTGGCGCTGAGCGCTTTGCTCGCAGTTCAGGTCTGGCTTATGAGTCTTGGCACAATCATTGTGTTTGCGGTCCTAACGGGCGTAGCCTTTCTCTTGCTTAAGAAAGCCGCTCGCAACAACCTTTTCATTGCGTTCATAGTGGCGACGGTGTTCTCGCTCCTGGCAGGTGGATCTGTTGTCGCGCTGTATATACTCGGTGCTCTTGACCTCGATTGGCTACTTGCATACACAGGGGACAGCTATTTCCTGAGGCTAGGCTCTTATGATGCCTTGGCGCGTCATGCCTTCGAGAACCCATTAGTTGGTATCGGGCTAGGAGGTTTTGGTGAGCCCCCTCACCATAACATTCTTGGCCTTGCAGCAGAGACGGGAATTCTTTCGATGACCCTCTATTCAGTGGCTGCCATTTTCGGGACAGTGCTAGCTGGACGTCTCTTGGTTAGGCAGCAGAGTGTCGGCACAATGGGATCGGAATGCGCAATCGTTGGGGTAACGTTCGTGCTTTCAGCTCTTTTTCTTCACGCCAAAGGATTTGTTCACGATACGTGGTATCAAAAATCTGCGTATTTCTATGTCGCATTCGTCTTCGGAGCAGGCATCAATCATTTTGCCCAAAGGAAAACTGTATCCTCCAGTCGCGCAGGAGAATTTTTTCCACCCACCGATAGGTCATCTTTTCCCATACGAGAAGTGAGAAAATGTGCAATGTAGGCAAGGTCGTATGGGCTGTTCACCCCGTGGGTCAAATCTTCAATATTCCTTGCGTCCCTGGACTGATTAACACGGTTGCATCCTTGGCTCAGGTCGATGTTTGCCTGCTGGGCGTGAAGAACACTAGTGCGCCCGTCGGGCAGTTCGATCAACGCGTCAGAATTGCCTGGTACCCCATAACGCAGCATGCTAGGCATGAGCGGTTTGCAACTCTCGGGATCGGCTACTTGTTGTTTGGCATATTCTGTCTGTTCAAGAGGCGGCCGCAGTACATTCTTGCTATTGGTTTGCGGGGGCTGATTGTCGGTGGATTGCTTGCTGCCATCTTTCGGGCGAAGCTGGTGTATAATTGTTTGGAAATCTACCCTGCGCGGGCGACGACAGGCTTCATGGGAAGCTTGGCACACAGGATTGAGGCGTATCTGAATGCTAGAGCTGTTGCAACAGTGATACAGGATGAGCAGCGGAGTGCCCTCCTGGCAAGAGTCAATGGACTGCGTTGTCATCGCTTTGTCTACTTTCCGAACTATCCGTTGGTAAGTCGAGATGCCCCGGATCCCATGGGGGTGGAGAATTTCAAGATGTCACGAGGAATTCCAATCAATAAACGAATCTTGCTTTATTCTGGTGGGCTTTATGCGGGTGTCGGACTGGAACGTCTGTTGCTTGGCTTAGAGAAACTAGGCGATGACTGGTTGGTTATTTTGCAAAGTCACGACGGAATCTTGCAGCTAGATAGGGCGGTAGTCGACCCCATGGTTGCGGCCGGGCGGCTGTTGGTTCTTCAGGAGCCGCTGGAGGCAAGAGCATATGAGGTGTTGGTCGAGGGCTGCGATATCGGCCTCGCATGGTATTCAACCTCAGACGAAAATATGAAATACGTCGGTCTGTCCTCAGGAAAGGTTGGGGCGTATTGGTCAAAGGGTAAGCCAATAATCATAAATCGAATACCGTTTTTTGATGTCGTTTGCGAGGAGTATAATTCTGGCGTGGCGGTACGGTCGATGGAGGACGTGCTTGAAGGGATTAGAGTAATTGTGAGTGATTACGAAAAGTACTCGCGGGGATCGTCATTTTGCTACAAGAAGTACTTCGACGCAGAGAAGGGGAGACAGGAGTTGCAAAGAGTGTTCGTCTAGACACTTATTGCTCAGGGGAAAGGCAGTTTGTTTTGTGTTCATCTTTAAGAGCGGACTTGCAGCGACTTGTTTTTGGAATTGGCGCTGTTCTGGAAGTCGTTGGTACCGAATTGAGAATGAAATAAAGTCAGGTCATGCGCGTAAGGATTCTTACCTATCACTTCAGTGACAATTATGGAGCCCTTTTGCAGGCGTACGCTTTAAGGCAGTGGTTCCGCGGGCAAGGGATGGAGGTGGAGTTTATTAACTACCATCCTCGATATGTCGAGGAGGGGGGAAGTTTCGATCAACTGCTGAACCCAAGAAGGTGGCGAAAGAACGTGACCATCGGCTATCTGAAGGCCACGCACATGTTTTGGACGGTGTTTGGCAATGACAGGCAGCGGAGGGCGTTTGACGATTTCCGCCGGGAATATCTTGGCGTGGCCGGGCCGCGGCTTGTGGAGAGTTCGCAGGTGGCAGGAGCGGCGGATGCCGATTTGCTCGTGTGCGGCAGTGACCAGATATGGAGCCCGTCGGTTCAGAAGGGGTTGGATCCCGTTTATTTCCTTGATTTTGGCGCACCGTCGCGGGCGCGCCGCATCTCGTATGCACCGAGTTTCGGGCGAGGGGAGCTGGCTCCAGCCTTCCATAGTGAGGCAGGGCGACTCATTGGTGGGCTGGACGCAGTTTCTGTGCGCGAGCAGAGCGGGGTGGACATCGTTCGTACCGTCTCGGGGCGCGAGGCACAGTGCGTGCCCGACCCGACTATCCTGCTGGGGGATTTCAGCGAGTTGTTGGCCGCGCAGGACGGAGGTAGCGACAGGCATGTCTTCTGCTACGCGCTACGGACGGCGGAGGTAATTCGCAAGGTGGCCGAACATGTTGCCGAGGTCGACGCGGCGCGGCTGATCAGCCCCCGTTCTCCGTCGCAGCGCTGGAAGGCGATTGGTGCCAGTGTGGAGCCCGGGCCCGTGGAGTGGCTTCAGATGCTCAGCTCGGCGACCACGGTTGTGAGCAACTCGTTTCACGGGGTTGCGCTGAGCATTATCCTGAACAAGCCGTTCCTGGCCGTGGCCTTGCCGGGGAAGAAGCGCGCGATGAACGAGCGGGTGCGCTGTTTGCTAAAGGAAACGAACCTGCTCGACCGAGTGGTGGTGATCGCGCAGCCGGCTGAGATTGAGGACGTGATGAAGCGGCCGATCGATTGGTGCCTCGTCAACCATAGGCTTGGTGCGCTGCGACAGCGCGGCGAGGCGTTTCTGGCGGCAGAGATTGCAGTGGCCAGCAAGGTGCTACGTGGCTAACGATACACGTGCGTTGCGTTACCGGGACACGCTCTCTCGCCGGGAAAGAGCCCTGCGATTGATTTGGGGGGCGGTGTGGCTGCTCTTATTCCGACCGACGCCGCGCTGGGCGTTCCACGGATGGCGTCGGCAGTTGTTGAGGCTTTTCGGGGCCAAGGTCGGTGCCGGCTGTAGGATTTCGCCATCGTGTTCTGTCTGGGCGCCATGGAACTTGGAGATGGGCGATTACGTAGCGCTAGCGGACGATGTGGATTGCTACAGCGTGGCAAAGATCCGGATCGGCACAAAAGCTGCAGTAAGCCAGCGAAGTTTTCTATGTGCTGCGAGTCATGATCCATCGAGTCTCTTGAGGCCGTTGAGGCCAAAGCCAATTACGGTCCAGAACCATGCCTGGATCGCCGCTGAGGTGATGGTGCTGCCGGGGGTTACGATCGGAGAAGGCACCGTCGTGGCCGCGCGATCTGTAGTTACAAAGGATCTGCCGCCGTGGCGCATATGTGTCGGTAACCCCTGTGTGCCGAAATCCAGACGCCAAGTGTTTGACCTTCACCTTGATCCATCTATCAAGTTAGTGGATGTAGTGGAAGGAGGACGCTAGGTAGTGCGCAATCCGCTTCAGTATGTTGCTAAGGCTCTCTCTTTTCTAAGAGAATACGCCACGGACATGTGGCTTTTCATCAAGCACAACAACCATTCGCCGTTAGAGGATCGGAATCGCAAAGCCTATTTCCAAACGATCATTCTCAGTCATACGATTGAGAAAGGGCTCTCACTCGCGATGCCGCGGCCGCTCTTCGGGCGAAACAATGTCGATGCAATCGTTGCACAGTTGCGCTCTTACAGCAAAGCGTACTCCGAGTTTCCGGTGGGCATGGCGACCGGAGCCCTAGCTGCCTATCGCGATTTCAGCGCCGACCATGCGGCGGCGGATGATCCAACGCTTTCGGTAATCGAGCGGTACCTGGATAGTGAAGCGGCTCCTGGCGTGGAGCGAACTGGCGGCGTAAAGCAGGTCGATGCTGCCGGCACGGTATTTCCCCAATCGATAGTAGACTTCCTCAAGTCCCGAACGAGCTGCCGCATGTTTGTGCCAGACGCGCTGCCGCGCGAGCAGGTAGACGAGGTGTTGACCATCGCGCAGTCTGCACCGTCACAATGCAACCGGCAGTCCGTTCGCGTCCATTTCTATCAAGAACGCGCTCGCATTGCAAGTTTGTTAAGGCTGCAGGCTGGTGCCGCCGGTTTCAGCGAAAACGTGGGTAACCTCTTTGTAGTGACTTCAGAAATAACTGCGTGGGGCGGCCCGCAACAGCGCAACCAGATGTATGTGGATGGTGGCCTTTACGCGATGATGCTAATGCTCGCATGCCATTCGCAGGGCATCGCATCTTGCCCGTTGAATCTCGCCGTGACGAATGCGGTGGAGCGAAAAATAAAGACGGTTGGGGACATTTCGGCCAATCAGCGTTTGATTATGATGATCGCGGTCGGCAAGACTTCCGCGCCCAGAATAAAGGCGGCGCGATCGCCACGTTGTCGCGTTGCCGAGGTTGCGCGGTTTCACTGAATCACTACTTGATCGGCCCCCCCCCAAAACCAGCATGAAATTGACCGCTGTCATACTGACTTTCAACGAGGCTCAGCATCTTCCCCGGTGCATTGCGAGCCTTGACGGGATTGTCTCTCAGGTGGTCGTTGCGGACTGCCATTCTACCGATTCAACCCTGGAAATTGCCCGACGGCACGGTGCCCGGGTCGTTCAGCGCGCTTGGATCAATCATGCGAGCCAGTTCAATTGGGCATTGACTCAACTTGATCCAGATACCGACTGGGTGCTGCGTATCGACGCAGATGAGGTGCTGACTCCCGAACTGGCTTCGCAAATTCGCGTGAAGTTGCCGGAGCTCGGCCCCGAAGTCGAAGGTGTTTACTGGGGGCGACGCATGACCTTTCAAGGACGGCTCATCCGCCACGGTGGCGTATTTCCAATTCGTGTGCTACGGCTCTTTCGCTATGGGAAGGGGCAGTGCGAGAACAGGTGGATGGATGAGCACATCAAGGTAGATGGTGCGACGGCTGACTTTTCCGGGGAAATGATCGACGACAACCTCAACTCACTGACCTGGTGGACGGAAAAGCACAACAGATACGCCAGCAGGGAGGCAGTGGACTTGCTCAACCTGGAATACAAATTCATGCCGCACGATTCGGTGGCTAAGTTGCGCGGTGGCCAGCAGGCCGGAGTAAAGCGATGGATTAAGGAACGCGTCTATTCCCGCCTTCCCGGGGGCGTTCGGGCATTTGTGTATTTTGTTTACCGGTATGTGTTGCGTCTTGGCTTTCTGGATGGTAGGGAAGGGACCGCTTTTCACTTCCTGCAGGGCTTCTGGTATCGGTATCTCGTGGACGCCAAGATTGCCGAGGTGAAGCGTCATATGCGGGACCGCCGGGTTGGGGTAGTTGAGGCAATAGAACAGGTGTTAGAGGTGAAGGTCTGAGGACCCCTTTGGCTCGGAATCGGTGTATGGGCATCGACGCTGGCGTACGGATTTCCGTTGTCACCGCGACGTGGAATTGTGGCCCGACCATCGAGGACTGCTTGCTTTCGGTGGTGCGACAGACTTGGCTTAACACGGAGCACATTGTGATCGACGGTGGAAGCCAGGACAGTACCTTGGAAGTTATCCAACGCCACTGCAAGCACGTTGGCGTACTGGTGAGCGAACCCGATACCGGCATCTATGACGCACTGAATAAGGGCATCGCGCACGCCACTGGTGACGTCGTTGGTTTTCTGCACTCGGACGACATGTATGCTAGTCCGAACGTCCTCGCCCATTTGGCGGCGGGCTTCCAAGACCCTTCGGTGTGCGCAGTGTATGGCGACCTGCAGTACGTGCGGCGTGACGACGTCGAGCAGGTCGTGCGGCAGTGGGTGTCTTCTCCTTTCACTCGGCGACAACTCGAGTGGGGCTGGATGCCGCCGCACCCGACTTTGTATGTCCGGCGCGAGTGGTACATGCGCATCGGCGGCTTTGACACGAGTTACCGGATCGCGGCAGATTATCACAGCATTCTGAAGCTCTTCTCTCAGCCTGATTTCAAGGCGGTGTACCTGCCAGAAGTACTGGTTAGAATGCGCATGGGTGGAGCGAGCAACCGGTCCGTAAGAAATGTGATACGAAAGTCTTGGGAGGATTGGGATGCTCTGCGCAAGACTGGCGTAGGAGCGCTCGGTGGATTGGGGGCGCTGGCGTGGAAGAACCTGCGAAAGCTCCCACAGTTTCGCACGTGACTCGAGAACGGAGGCAGTCGCTTATACGGTGGGCGATCGGGCGGGAGCAAGTCAGCCGACGGTCACAGCTCGGGGTCACGAGTCACAGCTCGGGGTCAAGTCTTGACTTTTGCCTCGAGCGTGCCGGGGCGTCGGCGATTGGTCGGCTCCATTCAATAGGTCGAAGCTTTTCTTTTTCGCGCGGTAGGCCCGACTGGCTGTCGTTTCTCGCATCTGTAGTTCCAGTTCAACGTCCGCACCCTGGCTCTCGGCCATCTGGTGTCGGAACCAGTCTGTACCAAGTCATCCCTCAGGATCAAGGCGATAGTCCGACTGCAGCACTCCGGGCCGGGCCCTTGGCCGCCCCCGGCGCGAATCCTTTCGCAAGCGTTGTCCGACGCAAGGTTGCGCCGCCCTCGACGGCCGACCGCGAGGGGAGGGCGGAAGGCGACGCGCCGCCCGCTTCTCGACCGCCGCAAAGCCTGTCGCAGGGACCCAAGCCCCTCGCGTAAGACCGTTTGACGCGTATCTTGTGGTCGGTAAGGACGACGAAGCATCCAGCCCGGTTCGAGATCTCAGCGGCTGTGGCTGCGAGCCTGCGTGCCAGTTCGTTCGCTCCCGGTTCGCACAGGCGGACGAGCAGCAGTCCCGCGTGAGTGCCCGGCTGGAACTCTCGCAGGTCAGAAAGGTCGCGATCCTGCGTGACCAAGCGTCGGACTTCCATCCTGCCAGCCTACCAGACTGCAGCAACGGAACCGCCTGTCAGTCCTTCCTCTCGTACGGTCTCGACGTCGTGACCGCTGAGCGCGAGGATGCCGACCAGACGCTCCGGCAGGTTCTCGTCCAGCTTGATCTTCATGCGAGGTCGGGAATCTGTCGATGGCGGGCAACGGCAGGTCTTCCTCGGCAGACGCGGCAGCGAAGGCAATTCACGGCCCGCACGGAAGCTTCGGTCAGGCTCGGGAAGTCCGCAACGATGGCCTCTGGGGCCATTCCTTCTGCGAGACTGGAGAGAACGGTGCGTAGGGTGACCCGCGTTCCGGCGACAATCGGTTCGCCACCGCAGATCGCCGGGGCGCGGGTGATGTAGCGCCGATGGTTCACCGTCACGACGGATTTCCTGGGGATTTCACTTCAGTCGCGGATCCTGGCCTTGATCCGCGAGATCGCGGGGTCACCCATTGGCCGGCTCTCGTGTCAATGGGTCAGGAAGATCTCTCGCGATGCAGCGGCGATGCGTTGGTGAGTGAGTCCGCTCCTGGCATGAGCCCCGCGCTCGCGCCGCGGTCTCCGAGGTTGTGAATAAATCTACTGCGCGACCGATCTGCGGCGTTGCTCACTCGCTCCGTCCACGGCCGGCTTTGCACAGCCGGCCGGCTACGGCGGCGCGCAGCATGCTGCGCGAAACCCCGCCTTCGCCCTCGCCTATCCATCTGATATGTCTCGTCATTCGCTCCAGGAGGGAAAGGAAGGGACCCTCCCCTCCCTTGGCGCCTTGCATCTCGGCCTGCTCGCGACGATTTCTTCACAACCTCTCCGTTCCGGCGGTGTCGGGACCAGTCCGTACCAGTTCTCCCATCAGGATCGAGACGATCGTCCGGCCGTGGCCACCACGGCTGTGTCCCTGGCCGCAAGAAGCGGGGACAGACCCTCCGGTAGCCCCACGAATTCGGCCATCCGGGTCACTCGGCGAGTAGAGCGAGGTGATCACCCGCGATCCACTCGTCCAGTGGTCCGATGGCATCGGCCGGGTTCGCGGTGCGCGTGGCAGCGCTCCAGCGGGAGCAGACCCGACCGAGAAGAAGGCGAGACTGCGGGCGACGTCTGCAGCACGCCGGGCGCGGCTGCTCGTGCGAGTCTGTGCGCTCGCCCCCGATTCCGATCAGCCAGAGCAGGATGGCGGCCAGCGAGGCGATGGGCTTCGCGGAGAGCGCCGCATCATCGTTCGACCGCGCATCCTGCGGCCAGCGGCGGTTGCCCAGAAGCCGATGGAACGCTTGATCTCGTGCCGAAGGCTTGCGCTACCCTGGGAACGCCGGTCGATGTCGGTCAGCGTCAGCCGCGGGCGACTCACCATCGTCGTCACCGCATCCAGCAGCATCGCGAGACGCCGACGGTGGATACCGGCGCGCAACGGCGCCAGGTAAGCGGATGGAATCGTCAGCACCTGCATCGCGGCGGTTCTCGGAAGCTTGCGTCGCCCGCAGAGGACCACACCCCCCGCAAATTCTCGACTCTGCATCAAAAATCGTCTGTAGGTTGCGGATATATAGATGAATGTTTGGGACACCTCTGGGTCAGATCCCGATTCTCCTTGTTAAATGGCTGTCGAACCCCGCGTTCCGGGGGGCACCGCAAGCAGCGGCCAATAGGGGAGGGATTCAGCCTTCTTGGCTTCACACTTCACACCTCAAAGACCACCAATTCCAGTCCCTGCACGACCCCGAAATGTTTCACATTGCCCGACGCCAGAGAGAGCCCCTGCTCGATGGCGGTGGCGGCGATGAGCGCGTCAGCGAGCATCAGGCCGTCGCTTGCGGCGTGGGACTCCACCAATTCCGCCGCTCGCTTCGAGATTGCCTCCGACAAGGGCAAAATGCGCGCCTTTCGGCGGTCCAGATCCTTCTTCAGTCGGGTCAGCTCCTGCCGGTTTCGGCAACCCTGCACCAGTTCCATGTAGTTCCTTGTAGGTTACCGCCGAAAGCTCGATGGCCGGCAACCCGTCCAGAAACCGGGCGGTCCCTTCATGGCCACGCAGATACCAGATCAGCACATCGGTATCGACCAGGATCCTTCTTCTCATTCGCGGGCGAAGCGCAGTGCGCGAAGCTGACGCACACAGCCCGCCACGTCGGCCAGGTCCTGCCGGTCACTCCACATCCCGAAGGCCGATGCCGTTTCCTCCCCGACCTCCTCCTCTATGCGCACCGTCACCCGCGCGTCGTCCGCAGTGGCGAGCTTCGAGCGCCAGGGCTCAGGCAACTCGCTCACCATGACAGCTCGATCACAGCGAATTCCTCGGCTTCTCCTTGATGAGAAAATGGGGACGCTCCGCGTTTCCCGTTCGAGGTTCGTTCCAGATGACACAGTGAAGAACGAGGTTACCCCCAACAAGGATAGGAAATCCAAGCACGATGCCGCGCCTCTTCGGGGTCAGGTCTTGACTTTTGCCTCCAGAACCGGCAGCAAAGCCGGGGTCCTGATTGTTGCCAAGGGACGACGGGCAAGCCCGACACCATTGTCTGGCGTAGCACGGGCAAGCTGTGTACCGCTCGGAGTTCGAGAACCCGGATCGGCGTCGCCGTGGCGATCGCCGACGGACCTGACAGGGGACCCCTCGACACCGCCGACGACTCGGGGACCATCGACGCCGCGCGCAGAGTGATCGACGGTCGCCTATGGCTGAACGGCGAGCAGGCGGCTGGTCAGCTTCGTGGGGTACGAGCCGTGGCACGACACTACACTGCCCGTAGTCGCGCGCCCCGGCGTCTGCTCACGCACAGAGTATGGCCGTTCCCAGCCGTGCGCCACGAGTGCAGACGACATCCGGTCCGCTTGATCAGCGATCGTCGGGCGTCGCGCTTCGTCACCATGTCAAGAGTGCACATGATTAGCCACAATGTTCAGCAAACCTGATCACGCGCTCTGGCCGAGGTCCGATGCCGACAGCGGCATGCAACAGACGATCGAGAATTGCCTTCAGATCGAAGCGGCGATTGAACCGGTATTGCACTTCAGCCAGGTAGCGATCAGCGTACTTGGCGAAGTCGAACGCATGGTAGGTGCCGGAGTAGGCCGTTTTCAAGTTGCCGAGAAAGGTATTGACCGCCTTGAATTGCTCCAGCTTGACGCTGGCCTGTCCGCCGCCAGTGACGGTTCGCTGTAACCGGTAAGCCTGCGGCGTTCCCCCGAGCCGCCTACGGAGCGTGCGGGTGC